>JBCCAR010000025.1:0-47912 GCA_039814715.1 Pseudomonadota bacterium | reverse complement strand
GAAGACGCGGGGTGCGTTGTACGCCTTGTCCGATGCACCGCATCGCACTGCAACCTACGCCTGCCCCGCGCCTTCCAGGGCGTCATCAAATGGCTCTGATTAAGTGAAACGTGCTCTAGCAAATGCGATGTAGCGCTTGCGCATCTTTGCGGCTATTGGCCCTGGCGCCCCGCTTCCAATACCATGGCCATCAATTGAAACTACTGGCAAAACGAACGTCGAGGCGCTGGTGATGAAGGCCTCTTTTGCGGCGTAAGCTTCGTCCAAAGTAAAGCCGCGCTCTTCAATTGTTAGGCCTTCCTCGTTTGCAAGCGCGAGCACAGCTCTTCGCGTGATACCCGACAGGATGTGATGGCCTAAATTGCGCGTCACGATCACATCGTCTTTGGTAAGAATGTAAGCGTTGTTGGAAGACCCCTCCGTGACGAGGCCATCTTCATGCATCCACGCATCATCAACGCCGGCATCTTTTGCTGCTTGTTTGGCCAAAACCGGCGCTAGGAGATTAACGCTTTTGATATCGCGCCGCCGCCAGCGCAGATCAGCGATGGATATGACCTTAAGACCTTTGGTGGCAGCGGGGTTATGGATCAACGTCTTTTGCTGCGTGAACATAACCAGGCTTGGCGCTGCATTGGCCGGGAAGCCAAAATCACGGTCCGCAGCACCGCGGGAAATCTGCAGGTAGAGAACGCCCTCATCAAGAGCGTTCATTTCAATGAGCTTTGTTTGAAGGGCGGGAATATCATTCAATGGGAGCGGCGCAGGGATGCGCAGTTCCTTGAGGGAACGCTCCAAGCGCGCTAAATGTGCGGCGTTATCGACCAGCCTGCCACCAAGCACAGTTGAAACCTCGTAAACACCATCGCCAAAGAGGAACCCGCGATCATAGACGGAGATTTTCGCGTCCGCCTCGGCAACAATCGTCCCATTGACGTAAACATATTTGCTCATAAACCAGCCCTATTTTGGAAGCTCTGTTAGCGCGGCGCCGACAATTACGCTTCTTGCAAGCCAGATAGATCCGCGGCCAGTTCTGACCAGATGATGTGCACACTATCCACATCTGTGTCAGACATGAAGCGTGTATCACCCTGTTCGAGCGCATTGAGCGCGCTGTCCAAACGGTTGCGATACGTGCGGCAACGCGGAACCAGCGCTGTTAGCGCGCGCAGCAGCGGCGCCAGCGGGGTGCAGGCCGCGAAAGTTTCGTCAATTAAGGCTTCGTCATAAACGCTGTCATGATGGTCATTTCGCGCAGGGCCCTGATCTGTCTTCACCATCCGCCAATCAGACAAAATGGGTTTATAGATTTTATCAAGCCTTTTGAAATCAGCATGAAGCGCAGCAAGCGCTTCTTTATCTGCAATATCGCGCTCCGCTGCCCAAGCCGATTTCGCCGCAGCAATGCCCGTTTTCGTAAGCTTTATGCCAGCGGGTCGCTGCACGGCGAAGCCCTCGCCCGTGAGGACCTCATACATCATAGAAACTTCAGCGAGCCTAATGCCAAGCATCGTTGCAACGACGGGCTCTTCAGCAAAGCCTTTCAGCTGCGTGGTGATCAAAATAGTGCGGCGCAAATCAGACATGCGCAGATGTTACGCTGTTTCAGCAAATAACTCGCGCCCAATCAGCATCCGCCTGATTTCTGAGGTCCCGGCACCGATTTCATACAGCTTCGCATCACGCAGCAAGCGGCCTGCCGGGTATTCATTGATATAGCCATTACCGCCGAGGCATTGAATAGCCTCCAGCGCCATTAGCGTTGCTTTTTCCGCAGCATAGAGAATGCATCCCGCGGCATCCTTGCGCGTGGTCTCGCCGCGGTCACACGCCTGCGCCACCGCATACACATAAGCCCTGCAGGCTGAATAAGTGGAATACATATCAGCAAGCTTACCCTGCATCAGCTGAAACTCGCCGATTGGCTGCCCGAATTGCTCTCGCTCATGCACATAGGGCAGCACAACATCCAGGCATGCACCCATGATGCCCAATGGACCCGCCGCGAGCACAACACGCTCATAGTCGAGACCAGACATGAGCACATTTACGCCCCTGCCTTCGTCTCCCAGCACATTCTCAAAAGGCACCTCGCAGTCTTCAAATACCAGCTCAGCCGTGTCGGACCCGCGCATGCCGAGCTTGTCCAGCTTCTGCGCCACAGAAAAGCCAGCCATGTCCTTTTCGATGATGAACGCGGTAATGCCTTTTGGCCCAGCCGACATATCTGTCTTGGCATAGACAACCAGCGTTTCCGCTTCCGGCGCGTTGGTGATCCACATCTTATTGCCATTGAGCACATAGCGGTCATTGCGTTTGTCGGCTTTCAAACGCATAGACACGACATCCGACCCAGACCCTGGCTCTGACATCGCCAGCGAGCCGATATGGTCCCCAGACATGAGCCCTGGCAGATATTTGCTCTTTTGCACAGGCGTGCCCCACCGATTGATCTGGTTGATGCACAAGTTTGAATGCGCGCCGTAACTCAGGCCAACGGACGCTGACGCACGGCTGATTTCTTCGACTGCAATACAATGTGCCAGGTACCCCATACCCGTGCCGCCCGTTTCTTCCGGAACGGTAATGCCATGCAGCCCCAGTTCGCCCATGAGTGGCCACAAATCGCGCGGAAATTTATTATCTGCATCAATCTTCGCCGCTCGCGGCGCAATCTTGTCGCGGGCGAAGGCTGCAACGCTGTCGCGCAGCATGTCCATCTCTTCACCATGATTGAATTTCAAGGCTGGGAACGTCATGTTTTCTATCCTTGTAAGCGCCGTTGCGAGGCTTCGTCGACGCAATCTAATCTATGTCAGCCTTCGCACGCGTGGACCGCCATGCTCCGCTCGCGATGACGATCTTGTTGTCACGCGTCACCAATCTCAACCAGTACGTCGCCATCTTTCACTTGGCTGCCAGCCGTGACACGTAACGCTTTCACAGCACCAGCACGCGGCGCGATCATCTTGTGTTCCATCTTCATGGCCTCTAAAACCAAAACACCGTCACCAGCCTCAACGTGATCACCTTCGCGCACTCCAATCGACAAAACGCTGCCTGGCATGGGCGAAGTGATGATGCCGCTGCCTTTGGCGGCAGTATCCTTTCCATGCAAACCGTCAGGGCGCGCAAACGCATAGGTCTGTCCCTCGCTGCGGATTTCGGCAGACGTCGACGTGAGTGCATAGCCAAAGACTTGGCCGTTGATTTCTAGGCGGTGGGGGCCCCGCGATCCCAAACTATAAAACGCGCCAGCAATTTCAAAGCGCGCTTTGTTATGCCGCTTAACAGCAACTGCGCTTGCAGGCCCGCAGGCCAGCTGAAGCATCACAGTCTTTATCTGCGGGCCATTCAATCGCAGAACGCCGAGCAGGGCCCAATCAGTCCAATCATGCGGTCCGCTACCATCAAAAGCGCACGCCGCGATTGCAGCAGCGTGGTAGGCCGATTTGGGAGCCTCACTTGGCGCAGCAATTTCACCAGCATGGTCCTCTAAAAACGCTGTTGTCAGTGCCTGCTGGCCAAAGGCCTGCGTTCTTAAAACGCGCGCCAAAAACGCGCGATTGGTTTTAACGCCCTCAACGCCGGACCGGTCAAGCGCGGCGATCAAGGCGTTTGCTGCGCGCGCGCGCGAGGGCCCGCTGGCGATGAGCTTGGCAATCATCGGGTCATAAAAGGGTGAGATTTCGCGCCCTTTTTCAACGCCGCTCTCTATCCGGATCCCCTCTGCGCCGTGCAGATAGAGTTGCTCCAGCCGTCCGGTCGAGGGCAGAAAGCCATTCTCCGCATCTTCCGCATATAGCCTCACTTCAACGGCGTGGCCGCTTTGTGTGATGTCTTCCTGCTTAAGCGGAATTGCCTCACCCATGGCAACGCGCAACTGCCACTCGACCAGGTCCACGCCGGTGATCTCCTCCGTCACAGGATGCTCCACCTGCAGCCGGGTGTTCATCTCCATGAAGTAGAAATCGAAGGTTTTGGCATCCATGATGAATTCAATGGTGCCTGCGCCGACATAATCGACGGCTTTGGCGGCTTGGACGGCGGCCGCATACATTTTCTCCCGCACCGCATCGGGAATGCCGGGCGCCGGCGCTTCCTCGATGATTTTTTGGTGGCGGCGCTGGATGGAGCAGTCCCGGTCAAAGAGGTGGACGTGATTGCCGTGCGTATCTGAGAACACCTGCACTTCCACATGGCGGGGGGCGTTGATGTATTTCTCAATGAGGACGTGATCATTGCCAAAGGCCCGCTCAGCTTCGCCTTTGCAAGCTGTGAGTAACTCAAAGAACGATGCGTCATCATGAACAATGCGCATGCCCTTTCCGCCGCCGCCCGCGACCGCTTTGATAATGACCGGATAGCCAATATCCTTGGCGGCCGCTTTCAATCTGCCCGGCGCCTGATCCCCACCATTATATCCAGGCACCACTGGAACGCCGGCCTTGGTCATTAAATCTTTGGCGGCATCTTTGAGGCCCATGGCAGTGATGGCTGCGGCGGGGGCACCGACGAACGTCATGCCAGCATCAGCGCAGGCCTTGGCAAAGTCTGTGTTTTCAGACAGGAAGCCGTAACCTGGGTGGATCATTGTTGCGCCGGTCTGTTTAGCTGCATCGATGATTTTTTCAATCAGCAAATAGCTCTCAGCAGCAGGCGATGGCCCAATGTGCACGGCCATGTCAGCATCGCGAACATGGGGCATATTGGCGTCCGCGTCGGAATAGACGGCGACGGTTTGAAAGCCCATTTGTTTTGCTGTTCGGATCACGCGGCGCGCGATCTCGCCGCGGTTGGCGATGAGGACGGTTTGCGTCACGGCGCTCTCCACGAAGGCGCGCGTTTCTCTAAAAAGGCCGCAATACCCTCTTTGCCTTCATCGCTCGCGCGCCGATCGGCAATCCGATTGGCTGTTTGTGACCGAAGGTCATCTGTGATTGCCTGCCCTGCAAAATCGCGAACCAGAGCTTTGGCTGCACGCACAGCTTCGGGGCCGTTGTTGGCAATTGCAGCCGCCATGTCCTGCGCATCTTCATCAATTGCATGAACAAGTCCGCAAGCATGGGCCTGGGCGGCGCTAAACCCTTCTGCAGTGACGAAATAGCGGGATGCCGCACGCTGGCCCATGGCCTGCAAGACGAAGGGAGAGATGGTCGCTGGGGTAAGGCCGAGCCGCACTTCGCTGAGCATGAATTTGGCATTTGCTGCGGCAACGGCAATATCAGCGCAGGCCACTAGCCCAACACCGCCGCCATAAGCTGCGCCATGCACATCGGCAATCACGGGGACTGGGCATGCATAAACAGCATTCAGCATGTCAGAGAGGCCGCCCGCGTCTGCTACATTTTCCCGGTGGCTATACCCTGCCGCCTCGCGCATCCAGCTGAGATCGGCGCCAGCGCAAAAAGACTTGCCCGACCCTTTCAAGACAACCGCGCGAATACCATCCATGGGCGCGGTAAAGGCGTCCTTTAATGACGCAATCAATTCGGCATTAAAGGCGTTGTGTACCTCTGGGCGGTTCAAGGTAAAGGTTAAGATTGGCCCGCTTTGATCGGCTAGGAGAACTGACATCGCACTACATCCTAAACACGCCGAAATGCGTCCGGCGGATTGGCGCATTGAGCGCGGTGAGCAATGATAATCCCAACACGTCGCGGGTTTGGGCGGGATCGATCACACCATCATCCCATAGCCGCGCGGAGGCATAATAGGGGTGGCCTTGCTCTTCATATTGATCGCGGATGGGTGCTTTGAACGCGTCTTCGTCCTCCGCGCTCCAGGTATCGCCCTTGGCTTCAATGTTGTCGCGTTTAACGGTGGCCAGGACACTCGCCGCCTGCTCCCCGCCCATCACGGAGATGCGGCTGTTAGGCCAGGTCCATAAGAAACGCGGGCCATAGGCGCGGCCGCACATGCCGTAGTTCCCGGCGCCATAAGACCCGCCTATAATAACGGTGAGCTTGGGCACCTGCGCGCAAGCGACGGCGGTCACTAGCTTGGCGCCATTCTTTGCGATGCCTTCATTCTCGTATTTTTTCCCCACCATAAAGCCAGTGATATTCTGCAAAAAAATCAGCGGGATTTTACGCTGGCAGCACAGCTCAATAAAGTGCGCGCCCTTCAAAGCGCTTTCAGAAAATAACACGCCGTTATTGGCAAGGATGCCGACCCTATGCCCCCAAAGCTGGCCAAAACCCGTTACCAGGGTTTGACCATAATCTGGTTTGAAAGCGTCAAACACAGAGCGATCAACGAGGCGCGCGATGATCTCATGCACATCAAAAGGTTGCCGGGTATCGCCGGGGATGATGCCGTACAGGTCCTCAGCGGGAAACAGCGGCGCCCCACCTTCGTCCTGATCGCCAGCGGGAGTAACATATCGCTCCTTTGGTAAAGTCTGCATGATAGCGCGCACCTGCATCAGCGCTTCGACATCATTGTCGACCAGATGATCGACCACACCAGACAGTTTTGCGTGGACATCCCCGCCGCCCAAGTCTTCAGACGACACCACCTCGCCGGTCGCGGCTTTTACCAGTGGCGGACCGCCTAAAAAGATCGTCCCTTGATTGCGGACAATAATGGATTGATCAGACATGGCGGGCATATACGCCCCGCCTGCAGTGCAACTCCCCAGCACGGCTGCGATTTGCGGAATGCCTTTGGACGACATCTGCGCTTGGTTAAAGAAAATCCGGCCAAAGTCATCCTCATCCGGGAAGACTTCATCCTGGTTGGGCAAGTTGGCGCCGCCGGAGTCCACCAAATAAATGCAAGGCAACCGATTTTCTAAAGCAATCTTTTGCGCGCGCAGATGCTTTTTGACGGTCATCGGGTAATACGTCCCGCCTTTGACCGTCGCGTCATTGCACAAGATCATGGCCTTGCGGCCTTCCACCTGGCCAATACCCGCAATCAAGCCCGCGCTTGGAACCTCACCGCCATACATGCCGTGCGCGGCCAGTTGCCCGATTTCTAAGAAGGGTGTTCCAGGGTCTAACAAGCGTTCGACCCGGTCGCGCGGCAGCAGCTTACCGCGGCCAAGATGGCGCTCGCGCGAGCGCTTGGAGCCACCTTGATGAACGTTTAAAGCCTGCGCGCGCAGGTCTTTAACGAGCGGCGCCATAAAAGCTTTGGCGTCTACATTAACAGCGGAGGAAGACCCAATTGTTTTCATGGAATTCTTCTAAGCTTTCTTTGGTGTATAGATCAAATTGAAGTTTCACCCAGCATTATATAGACAGTATCTATGATTGATGCCTATCTCCTGCGCTATTTCCTCGCCGTCGTTGAAGAAGGTGGTTTTACGAAAGCCGCCGAGCGCTCCAACGTGACCCAGCCAACCTTATCCGCTGGCATCAAAAAGCTTGAAGATCATTTGGGCGTTTTACTCTTCGATCGCAGCGCGCGGCGCATTCAAATCACCCCGGCAGGATCAAAATTTTTAGTACGTGCCCAGGCCATGATCCGAGAATACAATTACGCCTTGCGCGACCTTGAAGGACTGCAGCCAGGAAATTCAAAACGGCCGCTTCGCCTCGGGCTCAGCCATACGTTACCTGCTGCCATGGTGGCGTCGCTGTGCGCGGCGGTGGCCGCCGCTAGGCCAGATCGCCGCTTGGAAGTAAGCGAAGGCACAGCGCAAGATTTGGGCAATCGCCTGGCGCAGCGCCGCGTTGATATGAGCGTTGAAGTGAGCACTGCCAGCGATCCTAGCGGCACGGCTCTTTTCGAAGAAGGCTACAGCCTTGCCCTACCAGAAGCCCATCCAATGGCGGGGGAATCCCTGGTTGACGCCACTGAGTTGGCCCAGGATACGATGATTGCGCGCAGGCGATGCGAGGTTCTGCAAGCAACCAGTCTGCATTTTACCAGTCGCAATGTACGCCCGCCAATCGGATTGCGTACCACCAATTGCGACAAGGCTATGGTGTATGTCGCCAGGGGCCTAGGCGTTACAGTTGCACCAGATTGCTATCAATACCCTGGCGTTCGGCGAGTCAAAATGAAGGATTTCTCACCGCGCCGCAGCATTATGCTGAACGGCGGGGATTCTATACTTGCTCAGGTGTTGCGCCAGGCGCTGTCGCCTTACACAACGAAGGTGTAGCGCACCTTCTTGATCAGCTCGGCCTGCGCAACGGTCTTTGGAACGCGCTCAGCGCCCTTAGAGACATCAACGACCTGTGCCATTAAATCAGCGCGTACCCCCATCACAGGATCATTGTCCAAATATGGATCGCTGGGCAGAAAGACGTGCGTCACCAGCGGCGGGCGTTCAGGTGGCCTTACCAACGTGTGGATATGCGCTGGCCGCATGAAAGCAGACTTCACTTTGTCCATGACAGGTTTAACGGGACCATCGGGCGGCAAGGGATAGCCTTTGGGATAGACAGCGGTGAAGCCAAAGCGCCCCTGCGCGTCTGTTTTAAAGGTCCCGCGCATATTAATCGCTTCACCCGCTTGGAGATCGTAAAGCCCATCTTCATGAGCTTGCCACACTTCAACAATGCATCCTTCAAAAGGGGCGCCATCGGCATGCTCAACACGGCCTTCAAACCACATCGGGATGCCTGGCACGTCGCTTGTCAAAATCGAGCTATCGTTCTCTAGCACCGGCTGATCAGGAATATAAAACGGTCCAAGTCCGGTCGCAGAGGTTTCTGTGGTTTTTTCGCGATCGCTCACCAGATCGACCATGGCTGAGATGCCCAAGTGATCAGAGAGCAAAATCACTTCATTGCGCTTGTCGTCGCTAAAATCAGCCACTGAGCGCAGAAAGGCAATGCCGTCCTGCCATTCGCGGTGCGTGAGCCCCACGTCCCGGACAAAAGCATGGCTATGTTTCACAAGCGCCTGCATGATTTCGGTCAGGCGCAGATCGCTGGGTTTATCAAACCGGTTTAAGGTTTGAGCGGTTAAGTCTGGCTCTTGCAGACGCTTAGGGACATCGTTTGTCATTCAGGGGCCTCGCGACATTCGAAATAGTGTCTATACGATCTTTAAGGGTAGTACGCCTTTCCCGCTTGCCAAGGGGCCTTGATAAACGCCAGCCGCACACCTCTTTTCTGCATTTACATGATACAACTTCGGTATTTCTGGCAGCGTTAAAAGGTATTGGATGATATGACGCCACCTTGATTATTGTCGGGCAGTTTTGGGTACATCTGAGCCCTGAGAACGTTATGGAGAGACTTATGCCAAATAACCGGTTGGATGCTGTTGTTACTGATATCGTGGAAGGTGTGCGCGATGCACTGCGCAAGAATGATGTGACGTTTGAAGAGTTTCGTATGGGCATGGGCCACATCATGAAAACAGCGCAGGCTGGAGAACTTGGTCTTCTGATTGACGCCTTTTTTAACACCACCATTGTTGAAAATGAGAACAAAACTGCCAAGGGGTCGCCATCCGATCTGGAAGGACCGTACTTCAAAACGGACGTTCCCGTTGTTACAGACGGTAAAATCAAAACCGATGACAGCCTGGGCGGCGACCCAATGTTGATGAAGGGCCATGTGAAGGACCCTGACGGCAATCCGGTTGAAGGTGCTGAGATCTACATCTGGACCTCCACACCAGACGGCAAGTATTCAGGCTTTAACTCCGACCTGCCGCTAGACTATTATCGAGGCAAACTCATTTCTGGCAGTCAAGGCGAATACAAAGCGGAAAGCACTTTGCCTGTCCCCTATGAAATTCCCAACAAAGGGCCAACCGGCGCCCTGCTTGATGCAATGGGCCGCCACACCTGGCGCCCGGCGCATGTGCATTATAAAATTCGCAAGCCCGGCTTTCGCGAATTCACCACGCAGGCCTATTTCGAAGGCGGCGATTATGTGGGCGATGACTGCTGCCAGGGGCAACATACCAATGACTTTGTCATCCCAGAAGTTATTGAGGATGGAAAACGCGTTATGGATATCGAATTTGTGCTAACACCGGCAGCCTGACAAAGAGCGATAGGGAGAATCAAGTATGTGTCACGGTGCGGCGGTATCCGCCTTTCCAGAGGCTTATCTGGGCGAGGTCTATGATGGGGACATCCATGGCTACCAATACGGCGATAAAAATGCAGACAAGCACATCGCCATCTTCCCCGATATCTACGGCGCGAACCCGCTCTATCAGGGCCTCGCGCTCTATTATGCGCAAAAAGGCGCCCGCGCGACGCTGCTTGATCCTTTCTCTCCCTTGGGTGATTTGCCCGAAGCAACACGCGAGCATGCATTTGCACGCCGGATGAAGCTGAAAGACAAAACGCTGATGGATCAGCTCGAAGCCTATTCGGCTAAGGAGAAGGTCACGGGTATTGTAGGCTTTTGTCTTGGCGGGCTTTACATTTTTGAGTTGGCCCGCCGCAACGCGGCCCCCGACCTGGTTGGTCTCTATGGCTTTCCGCAGGGGCTCCCGAATGATGACGGTATCCCCGTGCCGTTTGATTATCTCCCGACAGTGACTCGTAATTTCACCATGCTCATGGGCCGCCTGGATGAACCAGTCACAACGGAAGTGATGGATAAGCTCTCAGCCATCGCGCCAGACTGCCCAGCCATGGACCTCACCATGTACCCCAATGCAGGCCATGGCTTTATCGCCGACCTAGATAGCGATGACCCAGAAGCGCGCGCTGTTGCGGAAGATGCGCTTAAGCGCATGGATGAAGCGCTTTTGTAGCGCACAGTCTTTATGCAATCTTTCACCTATACCGGCCTGCCAGCACGGGTCTTGTTTGGCTTTGGGACCATCGCGTCACTGAGCGAGGAAGTCAGCGCGCTTGGTATACGCAAAGCGCTGGTGCTCACGACCCCGCCTCAAGCGAGCCAAGGCAAGGCGCTGACTGAGCAGCTGGGCTCTGCCAGCGCCGGTCTGTTTTCGAATGCAACTATGCACACGCCGGTAGCGGTGACGGATGAAGCCTTGGAGACCTATCACGCAAGCGGCGCCGATGGCGTCGTTGCGATCGGCGGCGGCTCTACAATCGGCCTGGGCAAAGCCATTGCCCTGCGCACGGATTGCCCGCAGCTGGTGGTGCCCACCACCTACGCTGGCTCTGAGATGACGTCTATCATCGGGCAAACTCACGATGGGGAAAAAACGACCCAAAAGACACTCAAAGTGTTGCCCGAGACCGTGATCTACGACGTGGATTTCACCATGAGCCTTCCGCCAGTGATGAGCATCACTTCGGGCATGAATGCTGCGGCCCACGCGGTTGAAGCGATGTACGCTGAGAACGCCAATCCCGTCCTCACCGTCATGGCGCAGGAGGGCATCCGCGCGCTCACCAAAGCGCTGCCAGCCATTACCCAAGACCCAGCAGATAAGTCCGCGCGCTATGACGCGCTCTATGGGGCCTGGCTATGCGCGGTCTGTTTGGGGTCTGGCGGCGTTGCCCTGCACCACAAGCTATGCCACGTGCTTGGCGGCTCTTTTGACCTACCGCACGCTGAAACCCATACAATCGTCTTGCCGCATGCGCTGGCCTATAATGCACCAGCAGTGCCTGAAACGATTGGAAAACTTAAAGCTGCCATGGGCACATCGGACCCAGTTGGCGCGCTGTTTGATATCGCCAAAACAGGCGGTGCGCCCACTGCTTTAAAGGCGCTGGGCATGCCCGAAGAGGGTATCGACCGAGCAACGCAGATTGCCTTTAAGAACCCTTACTACAATCCACGTCCACTGGAAGAACAGCCGATCCAAGCCCTTATTCGCGATGCCTGGCAGGGCATCCGCCCTAGCTCGTAGAGCGTGCCTGAGAAAGACGTCATGCCGGAGACCATTAGCGAAACACCGGCGAAAATCACCTTTGTCGCGGCCCTATTGGCGCCCGTTACAATGAAGCGCGCAGCGAAAGTCTCTGTGATTGTTGGCACCATCCTTGTGTTCATCAATCAAGGCGATGTCATCGCTGCGGGAATGCTTCCACCCATCTGGAAAATGGTCTTGACCTATATGGTGCCCTATAGCGTTTCTTCCTATTCGACGGCCGCGTTCATGGCTGAACTTGGACAAAAAAGATAAATCATCGCTGCAAAAAGGAAGATATCCATGCCAGAGCTTTTACCGCGGACCCCGGCCCCAGCCCTGACCTTCCAAACCCTGGACGGCCCGTTTGACCTATCGACGTGCGCGCCTCGGCACTTCACCATGATTGTGGTCTATCGCGGCCTGCATTGCGGCATTTGCAAAAAACAGCTGCAGCAATTGGAAGCCATGCTGGAAGACTTTACAGCAGCGGGCATTCAGGCTGTTGCAGTCTCGTCAGACCCAGAAGAGAAGGCAGCGCAGGCACGAGACACCTGGGGCCTACCGAACCTGCCGATAGGCTATGATTTGCCCTTTAGCGTCGCCAAAGACTGGAGCCTTTTCATTTCCAACGCCCGCAAAGCCGGTGAACCGGAGACCTTTTTTGAGCCAGGTCTATTCTTGGTACGCGGAAATGGAGAGCTGTTTTTCGCGTCTATTCAAAACATGCCGTTTGGTCGCTCGGACCTAGCCGAGGTGCTTGCATGGGCAAAAAAATCAATCGATAATGACATTCCCGCACGCGGCGAAGTCAGCGCCGCTCAGTTTTAGCCAGGACACAAAGCATATGGCCGACAAGGTATACGAAACAGCAGCGGACGCGCTTAGCGACGTCGCCCGCGACAACATGCTGGTTTTGGCCGGCGGCTTTGGCCTTTGCGGCATGCCAGAGGGGCTGATTGATGCGTTGGGAGAGACCGGCGTGACTGGCTTAACGGTCGTCTCTAACAACGCAGGTGTTGATGGTATCGGCCTCGCCAACCTCATCGACAGCCGGCAAGTCACAAAGATGATCTCTTCATATGTGGGCAACAACAAAACCTTTGAAAAAGCCTATTTGGATGGCGACGTCGCGCTCGAGTTTGCACCCCAAGGCACCATGGCAGAGCGCATTCGCGCGGGCGGCGCTGGTATCCCTGGATTCTATACTAAAACCGGCGTCGGTACGGTGATTGCAGACGGCAAAGACCACCGCGACTTTCGCGGCGAGACCTACATTCTCGAAGAAGGCATCTTTGGCGATTTAGCGCTCGTGCGCGCCCAAATTGCGGACACCGAGGGCAACCTCGTGTTTCGGAAAACAGCGCGCAACTTCAACCCAATGATGGCCACGGCGGCGGATGTCACCATTGTAGAAGCGGAAAAGATTGTGCCAGCGGGAACGCTTGACCCAGACCACATTCATACACCTGGCATTTTCGTCCAGCGCATCGTCAAAGCCGCTGTGCCAAAGCGCATTGAATTTACCACCAATCGGGAGGCCTGACGTCATGGGCTGGACACGCGATGATATGGCTGCGCGGGCAGCCCTTGAACTGGAAGACGGCTACTATGTGAACTTAGGCATTGGCATTCCCACATTGGTGGCCAATCACATCCCGCAAGGCAAGAAAGTCATTCTGCAGTCTGAAAATGGCATGCTGGCCATGGGCCCCTTCCCGCTTAAGGGCGATGAAGATGCAGACCTCATCAATGCTGGCAAACAGACGGTCACGGAGCTGCCTGAAACCAGCTATTTTTCTTCTGCAGATAGCTTCGGCATGATCCGCGGCGGCCATATCGACATTGCTATTTTAGGCGCGATGGAAGTGGCCCAAAACGGCGATCTAGCCAATTGGATGATCCCTGGCAAAATGGTCAAGGGTATGGGCGGCGCCATGGATCTGGTGGCAGGCGTTAAACGCGTGGTCGTCGTGATGGACCATACAAACAAAGCCGGCGACCCCAAGGTCCTAGAACACTGCACCCTGCCGCTGACAGGCAAAGGCGTGGTAGACCGGATCATCACGGACCTGGGTGTTTTCGATACCAAGGGACACGGCATCTCGATTGTGGAACTCGCGCCTGGTGTCAGCGAAGAGGATGTTGCGAACAAAACCGCAGCTATGCTGGTTTAGAGCACGTTTCACCCTTTAAAATAGGTCTTCCATCAAGATCAAAGCCTTAAGCGCACGTGGGAAACCAACATAGGGCGTGGTCTGAATTACCACCTCTTGTATCTCTACGACCGAAAGGCCGTGCTCTTGCCCTGCTTGCGCAAATTTACAAAATGACGCTTCGGCATCCTCCTGCACGGTAAAGGCGGCGATGGCGCAAATCAGTCGTTCTTGCAGGGACAGGCCACCGCGCGCCCAGATATGTCCGTAACCGATATCGGTCGCAATTTGATATAGGGCCGGCGCGAAGCGCGCATGAGGGTTGGCGTGGCCAACTTCACGTCGCTCACCATGTAACGCAGCCTTAATCTCGGCGCCCTTGCGGCGATGCTCGTCCGTCACCACGCTTGGCAGTGGGTCCACTTGAATGGCTATACCGCGGCTATCAAGAACGACTTTTGCAATATGAAGAGACATCTCAGATGTGACTGTCCCAGCATAAAGCATTGAATGAACACAAATTTCAGTCAAAGCTTTCGCAGGGAAGCCCTCATCAACGGCACGCGACACCGCCCTTTCGATGGGCGCTTCCATGCGCTGCATGATTGCCGCCATTGTCGCAGCGATATGGCGATTGTGCCGAGACAAACCAGGCCGAGACCAGAAAATTGCTTCATCAAATGGATCAATGGGCATCGTGCTAGTACCCCCAATAACCGCTTTGTCGAAGCTCATATCCTCGTGTTTGTTCATAGGCTATCCCCCGTATGATGCCCCTGTAACGCAGCAAGGCAGCACCATGCATCGTCATCACTTCACAAAACCATTGAAGGCAACACTGAACAAGCATTGTCTGGCGATATGCACGTACTGTATTGCCTTTCAATCATTTGCGTATGATGTGCCGACAGCACCCTTGGCTCTTTTCGACGCCTAATACCTGAATGTGAACCGAGCTCCGATTTCACGTGGGGCATTTGGCGTCACGAATTGACTTGGTCCAGCTTCAAGCCCCCAAGCCAAGACATGTTGCTCAGTCAGGTTTTTGCCGAAGATCGTGAAGGCAACGCGGCCATCAGGCGATGTAACTGTGGCGTTAAGGTTCACAAGAACAAATTCTTCTTGCGCCAGATTCTCAAAATACGACAACTCTGTATAGTATTTACTGGAATAGTTGAAATCTAGGCGGCTGGATAATTCCCAATCCTTGATGAGAGGCCCGGAATTGAACTGAAGAAAAGCACCTGCTTTCCATTCAGGCGCGAAAATGAGGGGTACTCCTGCTAAGTTACAAAGCCCACCTTCAATACGCCCGCCCACCGCTGGACAAGTTTCCAGGGCCCCAGGGAAATCGTCGTATGTGGCATCGGTATAAGCGAGGTTCGCGCCAGCCGTCCATTGGTCGCTGATAAAGAATGTGCTTTCCAGTTCAATGCCCTGGCTGATCGCCTTTGCTGCGTTAGCCACTTCAAAAGTCACCGTTGGTCCAGGCAGCGCCCGGGCGACCTGCAGATCATTGATGCGCATATGGAAGGCCGTTGCATTGAGCTGCATCAGCCCATCAAAGAAAGTCCCTTTCATACCCAGTTCAAAGGAATTGTTCACCTCTGGCTGGAATGTTGGGTCTTCTTGCGGGCGGTCAGAAAACCCACCTGTTTTGTGCCCTTGGGCAAAAGTGGCAAAGAGCATCAGGTCGCTACTAGGCTCGTAGCGTAAGGTAACAGATGGGGTGAAGCGGTTTTCAGTGCGCGATGTATCTGTCGTTGCGATCTGATTAATCCGCGGGTCTTCATTATAGCCAACCTCATCGGTCAGGAATGTGAAGTCCTTCTCTTCCCAAGAAAAACGCCCGCCGACAATCGCAGACCATTGATCATTAAAGCGGTAACGCGCTTGTCCAAAGATCGCGACGGTGGTGGTGTCTTGCAGCCAGTCTTCACTCAACGTGTTGGCTGGCGGGCCGCCGCCAAGGAAGGCGGGCACGTTGGTATCATCGCGCTGCAACCGTTCGACACTACTAATCTCGCCGTAGAGACCAACGATATAATCGAACTTTTCATATTCCTCAGAGGTGAAGCGAAATTCTTGCGTCAAACCTTCATATTCCTCATCACGCGTCGCCCGGAAGGCGCCGCCTGCCACGCCGCCATCAACAGCAATAAATCGGTGGAGATAATCATAACGCTGAAAGGCGGTAATGGACCGCAGCTCGCCAAGGCCGTCAAACTCATGGGCGACATCTAAAGTGAGGTTGAACGTGTCTTGATCGCGCTCAGGGCAGAATGTGGTGCCTTCGATTTCGGCTTCGCAGTCATAGTGGCTGACCCAATCACGCTCGAAGGTGAAAGACGGGTTAAAAGCTTGAAAGGCTTGAATTGGCGGACCTGCGCCCACAACTTCAGACGGTGTCTGCCCTTCTTCAGTATAAGTGTAATATTCTGCTTTAAAATCGACGGTGGTAAAATCGCCCGCTTGCCAGCGTAGTTTAAGCCGGGAGCCAAAGTCTTCGCGCGTCCCACCGTCAGGGCCAGGTGCATCGTTGCGAATATAGCCGTCACGGTCTCGGTAGAGCAAGGCTACACGCGCTGAAAGCGTGTCCGTCAACGGCCCCGCCACAAACGCTTCTGCCCCGATATTATTGCCAACCGTGCTATAGGCGCTGCCGTCAACAAAGACGCCAGCTTCCAGGGTGTCAGAAGGTTCACCCGTGTTGATAATCAGAGCGCCAGCGAGTGTATTCTTACCAAACAGCGTGCCTTGCGGACCGCGCAGCACTTCCACGCTGGCAATATCCATCAAGGGGTGGAGATTGATCACCGCGCGCCCGATATAGACATCATCAATGAAGCGACCTACAGACTGTTCTATTGAGTGCGTGGTGCCCGAGCCGATACCTCTGATGTAAAGGTTTGGCAAAATGCTGGCATCGGAGAATTCAAAGTTTGGAATATAGGTAGAGATTTCCTGCAAGTCGATGGCGCCAGTGGCCCGCATCGTCTCTGCTGTCACGGTCGAAACTGCCACAGGGACACTTTGTATCCCTTCCGCACGGCGTGTTGCAGATACTATAATCTCTTCTACTCTTCCCGCAGATGCGTCCTGAGACAGTGCCGGCGTTGCAGTCGTTAAGGCTAATGGCGCTACAGTAAGCAGCAGGCACAGTTTCGCTGTTGTCGATTTCATCAATCAACCTCCCCAAATAGAAATGATGGTCTTTAGTCTTGCCGCGATTAGCGGCGAGCGGCGATTACGCTGCTGTTTTTTGTGACATGGCGGCCTTATCTCCGCATGCTAAGATTTTCTCCAATGCCTGTATGAGATCTGTTTGCGATGTTGCTTCAATCGCTTGGGCGCGCCAGGCGACAATCAAGTCGGGCCGCACAAGCAAAGCGCCATCTTCCTGCGTTTCCATTTTCGCTGCGAAATCACCGTATGGGTCTTCGTGATGTTGCCCCAAGCCAATTTGGTGAACGTCAATATCAATGTTGCATGCGGCGCCGGCTTTTTCAGCGAGTTCAGCCCACTTGCCGCCATTCACACCGGTCAAAATCGTGAACTTGCCTTTACCGCATAAATCTATGGTAGAAACCCGGCCACCTGGCGTGGATAACCACGCATGGGGCACATTGGCTCCTGGTCGGCTTGTGGCTTGGTGATACAGCTCTTTATCGCGCGCGAAGACCTCTTCGGGGCTGCCATCGGGCACGACAGCAGCGCTATCATAGCGCTGGTTGAGCTCAACGCCGTGGGCATTGTAAACATAGTCCGAGCCAGCAATTGCATCGTGAAGGGCCTGGCGGCGCGCAGCGGCTTCGCCGCTTTCAGACGCCAAAGCATCGATATTTTTGAGCATATCGTCTGGTGTTTTGGCATCAAAAAGACCAAGCGCTTGCAAGATCGGCGGGAAATCGCCAAGTGATTTATTCGCGCGTTTGACGATCTGTTCTGCAACTGGTGCCCGCTCCGTGCTGTACGTCTCTAACAGCTCAGGGCCCGCCTTGCCCTTGATCACATAGGCAAGCTTCCAAGCCAGATTGAAGGCATCCTGAATAGAGGTGTTCGAGCCCAAGCCATTGGTAGGCGGATGGCGATGAATTGCATCCCCAAGCGCAAACACCCGCCCGCGCGAGAGCTGGGTGGCATAGGTCTCGTTGACGGTCCAAGTGGACGTCGCATCAATTTTTACCGGAATATCGCTATCGCCAATCAGGTTGTGGACAATCTCAGTGGCTTTCTCATCGGTCATATCGGGCGGGCCCTGCTCGACATCATATCCCCAAATGGCGAGCCATTTCTTCCACGGACGCACCATGCGCACCACGCCAATGCCGAGGCCGCCGACTTGGCTGCCAGGCTGGATAACCCAGTATAAAACGCTTGGACGATGCGCGACATATTTGGTCAAGTCCGCCTCAAACACGATATTAATGGACCCAGATTTCGCCATCACACCTTCGAGCGGCAGGTCGGCATCACCGACGATCTTTGAGTTCGCGCCATCGGCGCCCAAAAGATACTGACAACGCACCGTGTATTCATGATCTGTAAGAACATCACGCAGCACAACGCTGACGCCATCTTCATCTTGGCTGTGTGAAATATATTCAGTATCGAAACGCACTTTCGCCCCGCGATGTGCGGCAGCGCGGGCGAGAACCGGCTCAAGAAGGTTCTGCGGCAAGTCACACATTTTGGTCGGACTAGCCAAGTCATAATCCGCTTTACGGCGCGGGTGCGTGCCCCATGTTTGAATGCGTCCAAACTCTTTTCCCGCCAGAGAGGCACAATAGGTATTTTCACCCATCTGCTCTTGCGGCGCAGCCAGAGAATTTGCTTCTTCTTCCAGGCCTAAGTCCCGGATCACTTCCATGGTGCGCTGGTTGGTAATATGCGCCCGCGGGGTCCGCGCAGTCCAAGCGAAGCGATTGATCACCATGACGTTCACGCCATATGTCGCCAGCAGTGCTGCAGCGCCGCCACCAGCTGGCCCGGTGCCTACAACCAGAACATCTGTTTCGTAATCAGCGGATGTCGTCACGTGTTTTTCCCTTCTGCGCGGCTTTATTAGCTTCAGGTCTTAGCCTGCGGTGTTCGCTCCTAAGGTTGCCTGTGTTGCGCCATATGTAAAATACCGCGCAGAGCCCAATTTCATACCACTTAGGTATCAAAGACGGTGCGCGGCCCACCCTTGACATTCCATCTCCCATACCGCTTGAGTATAAGAGAACAGGATTGGGGCCTGATATGGAACTGCGACAGCTTAAGTATTTCATCGCAGTTGCGGAAGAAGGAAATTTTGGCGCGGCAGCGGAACGCCTTAATATTTCACAGCCGCCGATTACACGGCAAATTCGCAAACTAGAAGAAGAGCTCGAAGTCATCCTGCTGAAACGCACGCCCAAAGGCGCAGAAGCAACACCGGCCGGTCAAGCCTTCTTAGAAGGCGCGCGCCAAGCGATGGCGCAGATTGCGCGGACGATTGAGCGTAGTCAAGCCGCGCAGCGCGGAGAGCTTGGAACGCTGGAGGTGGGGTATTTTGGCTCGCCAATTTACGCGGTCATTCCGCAGGTGCTGCAGCATTTTCGCCGCGCCATGCCCAATGTAAAAGTGTCGCTGCAAAGGCTAACCAAAAGCGAGCAAATCGCCGCTTTAAAGGTGGGCCAAATCCATATCGGTTTTGGCCGTTATTATTCGCCTGAACCAGGAATAGCGGTCGAACAAATCTTGACAGAAGGGCTCTCCGTCGCAGTGCCGGAGAGCTATGACAAAGACCCAAACCCTAAGAGCAAACTGGCCCTATTCTCCGCCATGCCGATCATCTTGTTCCCGCGCTTTGGCCGGCCCAATTTCGCCGACGAAATTCTCTCTATTCTCAAGCGCGAAGGCGTCGACCCAGTCATCGCGAATGTCACAGAAGATGTCCGCTCAGCATTGACGCTCACGGCGGTTGGCGAAGGTGCTACCATCGTCCCCGGCACGGTAAGCCAATTTGCTTGGCCTGGGGTTCGCTTCATTGCGCTAGAAGACCTGAGCATGGAGTGCCCGGTAAATTACATCTACCGCAAGAGCGATACTTCCCCAATATTGCGCGCGGTTCAAACGACGCTGCGCCAATACCGCGATGAATTCGCAGCCACAGGAAACCCTGCCGCATGACCCGCGCGGACCACGTAAATGCACTCAAGAGTTTGCTTGGAGAAGACAGTGTTTTCGCAAACGATGATGTGCTGAGCAGCTATGCAAGTGATTGGAGCGCGCAGCCGGCGCAGGCCCCCATTGCTGTGGTTAAGCCGCGTGCAGCAGGCGAAGTCTCGACGCTGCTGCAATACGCGACAGACCAAAACGCGCCAATCACCGTTCAAGGCGGGCGCACCGGTCTGGCTGGCGGCGCGGTACCAAAGCAGGGCGACATAGCGCTGAGCCTGGAACGCATGAACCGCATTCTGGAGATCGATCCGGTCGCTATGACAATGACGGTCGAAGCAGGCGTGACACTCGAACAGGTCCAAACCGCAGCCAGCGATGCTGGCATGCTCTTCCCTCTCGATCTTGGCGCCCGCGGCAGCTGTATGGTCGGCGGGAATGCGGCAACCAATGCCGGGGGCAACCGCGTTGTTAAATATGGCGCCATGCGTGATTTGGTGCTGGGCCTTGAAGCGGTCTTACCCACCGGTGAGTGCGTTGGAGGCATGAATGCGATGGTGAAAAACAATGCAGGCTTTGATCTCAAACACATGTTCATTGGCAGTGAAGGTGTGCTTGGCGTCATTACGCAGTTGGTCCTCAAGCTGCATCCCAAGGCCAGTGACACGGTCGTGGCGCTGTGTGCAGCAAATAGCTTTGACGCCCTATCTGGTCTCTTGACCCACCTACGCCGCACCTCGAAGGGCGCTATGTCCGCCTTTGAAGTGATGTGGGAAGACTATTTCTGCGCTGTAACGCAAACGCCCCAAGCAGGCCGTGCAACCTTCCAGGAAATCTATCCGTTTTACGCCATCATCGAATTTGAAGGCGATGACCGGGCCACTCTGACGGCCCATGTGGAAGAGATGTTGGGCACGGCCGCGGAGGATGATCTCGTCGCCGATGTCATTGTGGCGCAATCACTCCAAGACAATCAGGATATCTGGGCTATCCGAGACGCTATTGGAGACTTAATGCTCGAAATCAAAAGCGTGACGGCCTTTGATGTGTCGCTGCCTATAAAAGCCCTTGGAGATTTTGTGGATGACGCACGGGCTTTGGTCGCACACACATACCCGCATACGAAGTTCTACGCGTTCGGACATCTTGGCGACAACAATGTGCATCTCGCCGTTGGCTGCGCAGCTGAAACAGAGCTGCATTCCATCGAGGATGATGTCTTGCAGCTGGTTGGCGCCCGCGGCGGCTCCATTACCGGCGAACACGGCGTGGGCGTCATAAAAAAGGATTTCCTATCATATTGCCGCAGCGAGGCGGAAATCGCGCTCATGCGAACGTTGAAACGCGCTGTTGATCCAGCGGGCATCCTCAACCCAGGGCGGATTTTTGATTGATGCCTTGAACGAGCGCCGCAACGGCTCAGCCTAATGGGACCACGCGTTTCCCAAGGTTTCTGAGACGCTTAATGGCCCCTTCAAAATTTGTCTTATTCCAATAAAACGGCGGCCCGCCCTTGGCAGTAACGCGCTTCGTTCTATCTCTAGTTGTGCCTTGGAATATTCCAAGAGGTAACAGGGCTGATTAAAACATGACGACCCACGCCTTCGCATCGCAAAGCTCGACCTTTTCTTCACGCACGTCACTGCCAACCAAGGCCACCCACTCCCAGCCGCGTGCCCATCATGACACAGCAAAGAAAAGCGCTCTTATAGGCAAAAGTGGCTCCGCGTGGCAAAATAGAAATCCAGCTATTTTCCTGCTGGAAGATAGCAGTCTAAGCGCTGGATTACTTGAAGCCTATCTTGCTGCTTACGGGCTCGGCGCGCCAACATGGGCGAAGTCTATTCAAGAGGCACAGCAATTTGTGCCAGACATCGCAGCGGGCGCTTTTGACCTCTTGTTCTTTGACATTGAATTACCGGACGGGTCTGGGTTGGATTTGATCAAAAGCGTGCGCAACAGCGTCTCCGCCCCGATTTGTGCGTATACGGCTTTAGCGTCCACCGATGTTGTGAAGCAGCTAGACGAGGCGGGTTTCGACCACGTCTTTTTCAAGCCAATGAAGAAAGACGATTTTGCAAACGGGCTGGAGCAAGTCATCAGCGCTGCGCCTAACTAAAGGGAAAACTCAAGGGAAATTCCCATCCTGTGCTGCCCGAAATTAAAGCCTACCGCATCCGACTTCCGCTGCGCATAGCGATACGTGGCCCGGGCTTGCAGGCGATTTGAAATCAGGTATCGCACAGCAACACTGCCGCCCACTTCTTCATCGGTTCGGCTGATACCATCAAAATCAAACCGGGCGTAACGGCCTCTCATTTTAAAAGTGAGATTGTAAAGTAGCTCATGGTCAATGCCTACGGTAATGCTGGTGTCCAGACGGACCGGGACTATGGGATCATTGGTAGGCGATGCAGCCCGGTCGGCTTTTAGGATAAAGCTAGATATTGGACTAAAGTTCCAAAGCACGTCGGCGCGCGCTGATACAGCGCTGATATCGTCTAGCCGAGGATCATCAAGGTCTATCGTCAAACGCCCAAGAGCAAGCGTCGCATAGATGACTTGCGTGACCTCAGCCGTGAAGCCCGCATCAATCGTGCGGGTCGAGAAGTTCCGGTCAAATACGCCGCCGCCGCCAAAACCTAAATCGCCAGGGCGTAGATCAAAGTCACCATCACGGACCTGCGCGGAGACAAAGGCAGCATAGCCAGGCGACACCTCATAGGACAAAGCGGCTTTGCCGCCCACGCTGGTGAAGTCTCTGAAGTCCTGACCCACAACCGCCTGGGTCTCTCTCAGGCGGCCATCTCGCGCATCAAAGCCCGCGATATCCGCGCTCACTACCAGTTCAGCCTTATTGAAGCGATGGGCTAAGCTGGCACTGGCTTGTAGCTGCTGAAGTTCGATCGGGTTTTGCGTGTTGCGGCGCGTATCGATAGCGGCGCGATCTTCAAAATAGCGTCGATAGCCGAACGCCGCGAAGACACGGGTCTGACGCGACACATCAATCCGGCTGCTGACTGAAAGGCCGTAGTCAGTGTGATCTTCAGTTCCAAGAGAGGTATAAAACGTGCTGTCTGCGAAGGCTGCGAGGTCTAACTTGTGCACCGACCAATTGGATTTTAAATCGATTTGCGGACGAATGGACATCAAAGCATCGTCGACCTGTTGATCGCTTGCGCTGGCAAACACGTTTGAATCATAGTCCAGCCGAGACGTCACTGAGGCGAAAATATCAAAACTTCCCACCCGAATACCCAGAGGATCAAATTCAGGCCTTTCAATGTCGGCCCAGCTAAGCCCTTCAGGCTCAATTTGCGCGATCGCTTGGCCTTGTGAAAATAGAGCGATACAATAAATAGCCGCGCCAAAGACCCTGCACCCAGTCATAGCCCGCTAAAACAGCCGCTCGGGCACTTCTATCACGTCCCCTGGAAAGACCAGCGTTGATTGATTGGCCGGATACTCATAGCGCTGCATGGAGCCAGACCGCGTAATGAAGACTTTTTTGCGGTGCGCGCGGCGCGAATATCCCCCCGCGGTGGCAATTGCCTGCGGCACGGTCAAGTTCACGACATACGGATATTCCCCATCGTCTTCGACTTCTCCGGAAATGTAGAAAGGCCGGTAGCGCACAACCTCTAAACTCACACGCGGGTTGCGGACATATCCATCTTTATACGCAGCAACAATACGTTGCTCTAAGTCTGCAACGCGCAGCCCATGGGCCGCTATGAGACCGATCAAAGGCAACGACACCTTGCCACTATCATCCACTGCGAACGTGCCAGACAGTTCCGGCTCGTCAAACACGATGAGGCGCAGCTGATCACCTGCCCCCAATTGATAGGCGCCAAGACCGTCTCTTACGAGCAATGATGGCGCAGAATATGGCGCGGACTGAGCCTGGGAAAGGCTTGGCGCGGTGGGCACATTGCTACAACTGATTGCGTGAAAACAAGCAAGAATAGCGATGACCAGTAACCGAAAAATGGTTCGATGCTGGCCTACGTTCGCATTTTTATCCGCCATGAGAATGATAGCTCTCATAGTGCTTATAATAGCGCAGATCATCATAGCCATCTCCGTAACCGATGGCACTCTGGCGACTATCTGGGTCAATATTCGTTAAGATGCCCCCAGCGACATAAGCGCCATAATCGTCCAAGGTTTTGAATGCCTGCGCGGCAGCGGGGGCCGGTGTTTGATCCCACATGACGCACATTATAACGACGTCTGATTGCTGCGCCAAGAGCGCTGAATCCACGATTGGCAAGACAGGCGCGCTGTCCAAAATGACCTTATCGTAGCGCCGCGATAACGCGTCCAGCAGGCTCAGCACCGCGTCCGTACCAATCAAATCTGCAGAGTCCAGAGGAACGCGGGCATTGAGCAGATAGTCCACGCCGTTTTCATCTTTGATGATCGCCTCATCAAGAGTGCTGTCTTTCGCCAATACAGCGAGCAAATCCACCCGGGGGCGGTTCATACCCAAACGGCTATAGACCGTTGGTCGCCGCAAATCGAAATCCACCAGCACCGTTTTCTGACCGGCGAACGCATAACTAGAAGCCAGCGCGATCGCAGTTGTGGTTTTGCCTTCATGCGGCAAAGCGGACGTGATTTGGATGCGTTTTGGCGGGTTATCAAGCCGCACAATATCGAGCATGCTGCGCAGCCGTTTCAGACTTTCTGAAAAGGTACCAATAGGCTTTTCAGCCAGTGTATATGCAAGCTGTCCATGCTCCACATCTTCCGGCTTAAGCCTAGGCAAAGAGACCAGCGGCTGCAGGCCGGTGCGCTCCTGCAGCGCGCCAAGAGAATGGATTTTAGTATCAAGAAAATGAACAACCAGCGCATAAGCTGCCGCAATCGTCAGACCCAGCATAGCGCCTGCTGCAACAAACAGTTTTTGGTTCGGAAACGCGCTGTCTAAAGGCGCGGTGGCAGAAGAGACTAAGAGTGCGACAGGCGACAAAGCTTCCGCATTCCCAGCAACGAAACTGGTCTGATATCCCTCTAGCAGTGTCTCATAAAGCTGGCGCGAGGCATTGGCGCGCCGCTCGAGCTCGCGAAGGCCAATACGAGCCGCCTCATCGTCTTCGGCCATCGTGTCTAAAGTTGATTGCTCATCGCGCAGAGACCGTAGCCGAGATGATGCAACAGCGACTTCGTTGCTCAAGTTGGTAACAATCCGTTTGGCCTCAGATTGAATTTGCGCATTGATGTCCGAAAGCTCAGCAGACACATTCACAACGGACGGATGGCGCTCTCCATACCGGGCAAGCAGCTCGGCTCTGCGCCGTGTCATCTTCGCCTGCTCTTGGCGCAGACTAGAGATCGTGTCGGAGGTCAAAATGGCAGCGATCGTCTCCACATCGCCGCCTTCTCGCACCAGCGTCTCAACGCGCTGCAAGCGCGCTTCAGCTTCCGCCAGGTCTGTTCGCGCGATAACCAGTTGCCGATTGATTTCTGCCCGCCGCGCATCCGTTAGCGAGCCGCTTGAAACATTGACCAAGCCTTTTTCCGCGCGGTAGCGTTCAACGGCATTCTCATCTGCTACAACATCGTCGCGCATTTGCGCGATCTGACCGTCAAGCCAAGAAGACGCTTCATCAATGGTTTCTAATCGTTGTTGGCGGTTTCGCTCTAAGTAACTCGCCGCAATCGCGTTTGCTATTTGCGCGCTCACCTCGCGATCAGTAGACGCAAACCCCACAGAAATGATGTCGGTTAAACGGACCCGCTCAATTGTTTGCTGCTCTAGCACCATGGCGAGCGCGATTTGCTCTCGCTGAAGGGCTGCATCCACCCTTTGGTCATCCGACGCACTTTCAAAGCCGACGCGCCGCTTCCAATACGCAAAGGAAAAAAGACCTGACTGGGCTGCAGCTTCCAGGCGCTGGGTGATGATAGGGTGCAACGCCAATTGCGCAGCTTGTGCCGCGGCCTGCGCATTCGGCCTTGAGCGCAACAATTCCACCTGACTATCAACGAAAGACTGGCTGGGAACCGCCTGCTCAAGCGCCTCCACGTCCACAAGTGCCTGGGCCGGCGGGTTCACCAACAACTGCGCGGACGCGTAATACTGCTTCGGCACCATAAGCGCTGCCAGCCATCCCAGGAAAAGGCCTGCGATCGCGCCTAAACCTAGGAGCGCAAGACGGCGGCGCAGCGCCAAAAACACAACGCGTACGTCGACCGCATTGCCGTTCAGCGCGGCGTTGGAGCCCGGCTGCAGCAGAGGCATGTTGTTGGGATTATAGCGATACATTGCCTGCCCACTGAGGTGAAGGCAGACCCATTAACGCCGCATGCTGCTTCAAAAGCAGCACCCCATTTTCCAACCAACGCATCAAAAACGCCCCGCCATCAACGGTTGTACTATTGCGTGACACTTCTGCGAATACAACAGAATAGTGGGACCTATGCCACGGCTGCTGCACTGCATCGAATCACTGGACTCTATGGCCGCCAGTTTGGAAACGCACCATCCATTTGGCTGGGAGTTCGGCAATTGAAGACCAGCTTGATGAAAGCAAAACACAACTCAAAGCATTATATAACGGGCTATGGAAGCGCTGCGTTGTATTTACTCGCTTCAAATTTTGAACTGTTCTAAAAAATTGATTGGCAACCGGTTGATCTTGGTGAACAGTCATAGTGCATGGAAAGGCGATATGCCGTTCCTTGCATGGGTTAGGCGGGCAAAACATGCGTCAAGTGCTGGGTGAAAACCCTGAAAAGTTAGACATTAGAGACGTGAAAGGGAGCAAGGCGGCGCTAACGTTTCTAGAACCCGGCACCCTAGCCTTAGCTGAAGGCCAGCACCCTCTTTCTGAACCGCCAACAGCCGGAAGAACGGCCAATACGCAAAAAATTTCGGCCGAGATGCTTTTCTTGTGGTTGGAAATTGCTGAGATCACCTTGCTATCGGGCTTTTGCGTTCTGTGCGCTATTTTTTATTTGGGGGCGGAAGCTGCCTTTGGGGAAAAAAGCGTTTGGGGTGCCATGGTGATTGGTACCGGTCTTTACGCTTTTTTCCGATTTGGCAGGATCCGCCCAAGACCCTATGAGCAGACTAGTACAATGGCTGTGGAGCGGTTACGCGATTACAGCATAACATTTGCGTTAATGCTCATCATTGCGTTCTTGCTGAAAAACGGATTTGAGTTCTCACGCGCTTGGGCCATAATGTCTTATATCGGCGGCGCTTTTTTAATTGTGGGTTTTGCGCATATACGCGCCCGCCTTTTAAACAAGGCCATACAATCTGGAAACGGCCTCTACCGCATTGCTCTGTATGGAAGCAACGAGAGCACAAAAAGCGTTATGGATAGGCTCGCGGCGTCGTCAAACCACCTCGTTGTCGATGCGGTGATGGATCTCAGAAGAACAAGGCTTGCGCGGTGCCAGATGAGCCCAATCCATTTTTCTAGCCCAGCTGAGCTCACCCAGTTCTTGCTCGCACGCCAAATAGACGGCGTTGTCATGAACATACCCCACACGGCCGGTAGCCGAATCTTAGAGGTTAAACGCATTCTGGAGGAAGTGAATGTAGACATTTTTCTCGCGCCGCCAGCAATCGAGCTCAACGTCGATCACTGCGAAGTCGCACCGCTAGGGCGCTTGCAGACCCTCGCGTTTTATCGCCGCCCCGTTCGCGGCATAGGCCTGCTGGCTAAGACTGCATTTGACCGCTGTGGTGCCTTTTTTGCGCTCATCCTTTTAGCCCCGCTTCTGCTCGCGGCCGCTATGGCGGTCAAGCTCGACACACCAGGACCTGCCCTGTTCAGCCAAAAGCGCAAGGGCTTTAACAACCAGTCTTTTACAATGCTCAAGTTCCGCACCATGCATACCCACCAATGCGACGACAAGGGAGACATGTTGACACGTCGCAACGACAGCCGTGTCACCCGCATCGGACAGGTTTTGCGCCGGACATCCATGGATGAGTTGCCCCAACTGATCAATATTTTAAGAGGGGAGATGTCCTTCGTTGGCCCAAGGCCTCATGCTTATGGCGCAAAAGCTGGCGATAGGCCTTATGAGGATGTGGTCGCGCGGTACTCTAGCCGCTACCGTATGCGCCCTGGCCTAACGGGCCTCGCGCAAATCCGCGGTCACCGCGGAAATACGCACACCGAACAAGACCTGATCGACCGCGTCGAAAGCGATTTCGAATATATGAGCCGCTGGACGCTCTGGGTCGATTTTGAGATCATCCTGCGCACCATTTTGGCTGTCATGTTCCAGAAAAACGCGTTTTAAGGCTGCGCGCGCTGTGCAAGATGGCGCCGATATCTTATTGTTTTCACACTATTTCCATCCAGAGTTGGTCGGCAGCGCGCCGCCCATCACGGACCTTGCTCGCTTTGCCGCCGCGCACGGGGTCAAAACAAACGTTTTAACCGCGCGGCCCAGCTACCCACAGCGCCAGGTCTTTAGCGGCTACGGCGATGGCGCAAAGGATCACGAAACCGATCAAGGCGTATGCGTCCGCCGACTAGGTTCCTATATATCGCCCAAAGGCGGGGTTTGGGGGCGGCTGCTCACGGAGGGCAGCTTTGCCTTGCGGGCTTTGATTTACCGCATGTGTCACAGACCGGCAGCGGCAAACCACGTGATCTCGGTGTGCCCCTCTATCTTCGTGGTTTTCTTGGCCGGTTTATTTAAGCAGAAAACCGGCCGCCATGTCGCCATCGTGCACGATATACAATCTGGCTTGGGCCAAGCCGTCTTAAAAGGTGGCCACGCAATGACCCTTTTGCGCTGGCTTGAACGCGCCGCGCTAAACCGCACAGATGCGATCATCACGCTTTCCGACACAATGGCGCAAACGCTTCGCACTCTGGGCGTCCAAAGGCCAATCGCCGTCTTACCGCCGCAAGTGGATACCGCCGAGATCACGCCGCAACCAGAGGCGAGCGGGGCTTTTACGGTTCTTTACAGCGGCGCTTTTGGCCAAAAACAAGATTTAGATCAAGTGCTCAGCGCTGCAAAGGCACTGCAAGAGGCGCGCAGCGACATCCGGTTCTTCCTGCGCGGTGCAGGCGGGGTCATTGAGGCGCTAGAAGCCCAGATTGCCGAAGATGCATTGCATACTGTATCGCTTATGCCATTTGCCGCCAGAGACGATATCAACCATGCCTTTGCGCAGGCCCATGTCCATCTCGTACCGCAGGCATCGAGGGGCGCTGACTTCGCCGTACCAAGCAAAATCTTTTCCATCATGAGCGCCGGACGCCCCTTTGTGGCAACGGCCCATCCGGGCTCTACCTTAGAGCGGATTACGGCCCAATCTGGCGCTGGCCTCGTTGTGCCGCCAGGCGAACCGAAGGCATTGGCAGAGGCGTTATTGAGGCTGCAAGCCGATGACGCACTGAGACAATCGCTGGGAGCTGCTGGCAGAGCCTATGCCCTCAAGCACGCTGATCGCGAAGTGATCTGCCCGCAAATCCTATCCCTTGCCATAAACGCAGCAACGGACGCGGGATTTTAGATCGACCTGAGCTCATCGTGATTTTTCAAAAACCAGGAATAGGCATCTGCCAGCCCATCGCGCAAGGTTATGGTCGGTTTCCAGCCCATCTCTAGCAACGTGGAGGAGTCCATGAGTTTGCGCGGTGTTCCATCTGGTTTGCTGGTATCGAAAACCAGCTCTCCCCTAAAACCCACGACCTCGCACACGCTTTGGGCAAGCTCTCTGATTGTGACATCGTATCCGACCCCGACGTTGACATGGGGCGCCGCTGAATAGTTTTTCAGCAAAAAAACAAGGGCGTCAGCGAGGTCATCGGCATGCATAAATTCGCGCATGGGACTGCCGGTTCCCCAGACAACCATATCAGACGCCCCGCTGGTTTTGGCGTCATGCGCTTTGCGCAGTAACGCTGGAATGACATGGCTGTTATCGGGATGATAATTGTCGCCTGGCCCATAGAGATTGGTTGGCATTGCAGAAATAAAATCGAGCCCATGCTGCTTTCGAAAGGCTTGGCACAGCTTAATGCCGGCAATCTTGGAAATAGCATACCATTCATTGGTCGGCTCTAATGGCCCAGTGAGTAAGCTATCTTCTTTGATCGGCTGATCAGCCAGTTTCGGATAGATGCAGGACGATCCTAAAAAGAGCAGCTTTTGCGCGCCATGGTCTGCCGCCGCTTTAATGATGTTCGCCTCGATCATGAGATTGTCGTAAAGAAAATCGGCTGGATATCGATCATTTGCGAGAATGCCGCCAACTTTTGCAGCCGCCACGATAACAGCATCTGGCCGCTCCTTGGACATCCAGGTTTCCACGTCCGCTTGGCGCATAAGGTCCAGCTCTGCCCGGGACGCGGTGATAATCTCTTTAACGCCTTCATGGCCCAGCCGGCGCACAAGCGCGCTGCCAACCATCCCGCGATGACCGGCGACCCAAACGCGCTTGCCTGTTAAATCATACATGGCGGCTCTAAGCGTCCTTAATGACTTGCTCGGTTTTCATGACCTTCAGGTCTTCGCGCACCATTTCACTTGCCAGATCTTTCGGACTGGTCTCATGCACCCAGCCCAGCTTTTCCTTCGCTTTCGTGGGGTCCCCAAGCAATAAATCCACTTCTGTGGGACGAAAATAACGTGGGTCTATTTCAACGAGCACCTTGCCGGTCTGCGAACACGTGCCTTTCTCGTCGACGCCTGACCCTGACCATTCAAGATGTATCCCCACCTCTTCAAACGCCCATTCCACAAAGGTGCGCACAGCCGTCGTAATACCGGTCGCCAGAACATAATCATCAGCTTCCTCTTGCTGCGTCATCAGCCACATACCGCGCACATATTCGCGGGCATGGCCCCAATCGCGTTTCGCATCAATGTTGCCCAGATAGAGCTTTTCTTGTTTCCCTAGTTTAATGGCGGCGACAGCGCGCGTTATTTTGCGCGTGACAAATGTCTCCCCGCGCAGCGGGCTTTCATGGTTGAAGAGAATGCCGTTTGACGCATGCAAGCCGTAGGCTTCGCGATAATTGACGACAATCCAATAGGCATAAAGTTTCGCCGCAGCATAAGGCGAGCGCGGATAAAAAGGCGTCGTCTCCGACTGCGGCACTTCCTGAACGAGGCCATATAGTTCGGAAGTAGACGCTTGATAAAAGCGTGTCTTATCTTCTAGCCCCAAGATACGAATGGCTTCAAGCAAGCGCAGAGCCCCGACCGCATCGGCATTGGCTGTATATTCTGGTGTTTCGAAACTGACTTTCACGTGGCTTTGTGCGGCCAAGTTATAGATTTCATCGGGCTGCGTTTCCTGCACGACACGGATCAAATTGGTTGAATCTGTCATATCACCATAGTGTAAGATGAACCGTTGATCATCTTCATGCGGGTCTTGATACAGGTCTTCGATACGCCCGGTGTTAAAGCTAGATGACCGCCGCTTTAGCCCATGAACGCTATAGCCTTTGTCGAGCAATAACTGCGATAGATAGGCCCCGTCTTGGCCGGTAACGCCTGTGATGAGCGCAGTCTTGTCAGTCATGAACGCCTCTTAGATTTTTGAAGATGGTAGCCATAGACACACGTCGTTTCGCAGGGTGTATCAGGCCAATTCTTACTTTTCCATGCAATACAGTGCGTCGATTTGTGTGGGACCGAAGGCCTTCGTATTAGAAACGTTGAAGACCCCCCGTAGCGAAAACCCTTTATCGTTTAAAAACGCATGAACGTCTTCAAACAAGGCTTGATCGCGGTAGAGCGCTACAAAGGATAGTTCGACGTAGATAAAGTCGATCTCGTTCAGGGCGCCTACCCCTTTTAGAACCTCAAGTTCCGTGCCCTGTACATCAATCTTCAAAAAACGCGGACGCGGCAATGCCGCTATGTTAAGGGCAGCGTCAAGGCGCTTAATCTGGACCTGGGCCTCTGTCTTTGCCTTAATGCCATATGCGCGTGTTTGATTACCGGTAATGGCTAACAGGGAGGAGGAATCTTCTCGGCTGGCCACGTGCAGCGTCGCATTTCCAGCGTTGGCACCAAGCGCAAGGCGATGAAGCGTGACAGATGGATCAGGCCCAAAGAGGGCTTTGTAGAGTTCTGCGGCGCCGTCCAACGGCTCAAATGCGTGAATGACACAGCTGGGAAAGAGTGCTTTGACAGCGAGAGAAAACTGACCTTTGTTGGCGCCCACATCAATCACTGAGGCAGGTGAGACAAATCGGATTGCTTCAAAATGCTCTGTCGTTGCCGCGACACGGTGCTGCACCAGAGCTGAGCGCAGCAGCGAGTATGGCAACAAGGCGGCTAATTTCTTTAGTTTTTCAAACAAGTCTAAGCCTTGTTCTGCTACGCAGTGTGCCTCTGAGCGTCCACAAAGTTCATTCTCCCTTGCATGATCGCCCAGCCTATCAATAGGCTAGCGCTTCATAAGGCCTTTACCACTTGGGCACGCCATGCGCCTTTCAAAAATTATTGCAGCCAACTACCTCGGATTGGCATGGGCCTCCCTCATGTCGGTGGCCTTTGTCCCCGCCTACATAAAGCTTCTCGGGCCGGAGGCTTACGGCGTCATAGGCGTATACATTCTCCTGCACAATGCCAGTAGCCTCTTTGATATTGGGGTACGCCCCATGTTGACGCGGGAGATGGCGCGCGCGGCCAGCGGCACCCTGGACACCGATCAGGCGCGTGATTTGCTGCGCTCGGCGGAGTTGTTTTGCGGCGGCGTATGCCTCGCTCTAATGGCTGGCGTTATGATGTCATCAGGGCCTTTAGCGGGGCGTTGGTTACAACTGGAAGCACTGACAGCCAGTGACATATCATACGCCTTCATCCTAATCGCCATCGTGGTGGCGCTTCGGTTTCAAGAAGCAACCTATCGGAGCGCGTTGGTTGGCCTCGGCGAGCAGATTTGGGTCAATGGAGCGACAGCCATACTTGCAACACTGCGCTCCGGCGGCGCGGTTTTGGTGCTGGCGATGATCGAGACGAGCCTGGCGGCCTTCTTCATCTGGCAGGCGTTTGTCTCAGCAGTCAGTCTCGGCATTTATAGTTGGAAAACGTGGCACTCAATTGGCCGGGGGCAGCGGCGCGCGCGCTGGTCGCTTCACGCACTCTCTAAGGTGAAACGCTTTACCGGCGCAATGGCGATCATCATGGTGCTGATCGTGGCCTTAAGCCAGGTTGATAAGCTGATTTTATCGGGCAGCATTGGTCTCGCGCAGTTCGGCCACTATGTGTTTGCAAGCACAGCAGCCAGCGCCATTTTCATGGTTAGCCTGCCCTTGTCTCAGGCCATCTATCCCCATTTTGTGGCAAGTGTTGAACGGCGAGATCCTGGCCAGCTTCGCCGCCTTTACCATGCATCCGCGCAGCTGCTGGCCGCTGTGATCGCGCCGGTTATCTGCGCGGCAGTCGCCTTTCCGTATGAGCTTTTGTATCTGTGGTCTGGCCAATCGGGCCTTGCGCAAGCTGCGGCACCAATCTTAGTGTTCCTAGTGATTGGACAGGGCCTCTTTTCGATCGCGCGCATCCCTTATGACGCGCAGCTCGCCCATGGCTGGACACGCCTTGCGCTCATAGCCTTTGGCGTCAGTACGGCGCTTTTAATCCCGGGCATCATCCTTCTTACGCCTCACTATGGAGGCGTTGGCGCCGCTGCGGCTATGGCACTATCACATGGGTTACTTCTCGCGATCTTGGCAGGCTTCATGTATCGCAAAATTCTGCGCGGCGAAGGGGGTCGCTGGCTTGTTAAAGACGTCATAGCCCCGTTCAGCGGGCCGGCTTTGTTGCTCGTCCCTGCAACCCTTATGGCGCCCAGCGCAGAGGCCTCTCGAACACTGTGGCTGGTTTTCTTTTTTGCCTTTACGCTGGCCTCTTACGCCACAATGATCATCACTTGCGCCGCGTTAAGGCTGCAGCTTTTCGCGCAGCTCAAACGCTCTCGCGCCGCTTTCCAAACCGCGAAGTAAGCAAGGTGCTCCCATCCCGATCTGACCATGTTGGCAGCGACAGTAACGCCTTATGGGTCATCATCACGCCGGTGTTTCTGCCAGCACCGGGCGGCGGCGCAATTTATAGTGATATCATTGCCAGGGCACTCTCAAACACCGGGGGCGATGTGCTCATCATCACCGAACAATACCCTGGCTGCCCGCTCAGGGAAGAGCGCAGTGTTTCCGGCATAAGCGGCAGGATCTTCATAGAAAGGCTATTGCCTTACCGCGCTGGGCGCAGCGAGCAAGATTGGCGCTCCTATTTGGCATATGCGCAGGCAAATCTGCTCAATTTTCGCCTCCCAGCGGTCGTGGGCAGGTATGTGAAATGCACACAAAAGGAAGATGTGAAAATCCTCCTGCACAGCGCATTTTTGTATCATTGGAACACGGTGGCGTTTCAAGTTAAGCGCCTGCGGCGCGTCTTTGGGCCAAGCCTTGATGTAGCTGTGGATGTCCGTGATTTACAAATGCCGGATCGCACGTTGAAGCACTTACCGGCATTTAACGCCGTGGTGACATCCTCGCAAAAAGTGGCTGACACTTTGCGCTGGCGGGCAGCCGACCTGCCGCCTGTTGTGACCATTGATATGCCATTTGAGGCGCCGCAGTTGCCGGGCGCGGCACTGCAATCGCAGTGGCTTGATAAATGGGCGCTGACCGAGCGTCCTTATTTACTCAATCCGAACGGCCTGAAGACATCTAAACATACGCCGGCCATGCGAGACGCCATTCCATTACTGCGCCAGCATTGTGGCCTTGAAGAGTTGGTGCTGGTTACGATCGGCCGCGAGCGCGACCGGACGGCAGCAGACACCGCCGCCGAAACACGCGGAGAAGCCCTCTATCTTGGCCCGGTTCCTCATGAGAAGGTGCTGGCCTTGATGAAAAAGGCTCTCTTTACGCTGATCTTAAGCGACCAAGAGGCCATCTCCAGAGCGGCGCTAGAAGCAATGTCGGTCGGCGGACGCGTATTGCTCCCCAACCTGGCGGAATTTAACCGAGACTGCGCATCGCATGTCGTCTCCTCCCCCACCAAAGAAGCGATTGCGGCGAAAGTCCTTGAACTGAAGGCACACCCAATGCCAACGTTCGAGTACGGGCGGCATGGCAAAGAGGCGTTCTTGCCAAAATATCTGAGCCTATTCTAGGCCTCTGGGCAGACGCGGGGACGACACTTTTGCAAGCATTTCGTCTAGTCTTGACGGGCATGTATCAGGTTTTGCTTTGGCCATTCCCCTGGGTTGTCCGCCGTGCCTTTTTGAACCTTTTGCCGGGATTTACGCTTCACCCGGCATCGCATATGGGGTGCGCTTTGATCCTCGCCAAAACGCTTCGTCTGGATGAAGGTGCTAAAATTGGCCATCTCACAGTCATCAATCGCCTTGAGAGGGTCCACTTGGCCAGGTTTGCAACCATCGGCCGATCAAACCGGGTTTACGGCCGCCACTCCGGCCAATATCCCCATTCACCAGGCCGGGTCTCTTCCCTGATTTTAGAAGACAATGCAGCCATCACCTGCAATCACATCCTTGATTGCAGCGATACAATCCGCCTCGGGGCGTTCTCTTTAGTGGCAGGTTGGGCAACACAAATCCTCACCCATAGCCCTGACTTTGAGCGCGGCGTGCAAACTACAAAGCCGGTTCACATCGGCGCCTATTCTTTCATTGGTAGCCGGTCTGTCATTCTCATGGGCACGCGCGTGCCGGATAAATCTATCGTCGCAGCAGGCTCCGTATTTGGCCCTTTGCGGGAAGAAGACCTGAGCCCTTACACACTCTTTTCAGGCACACCGGCGGCCGCAGTTCGCACACTGGATGAAGACTGGGCCTTTTTTAAGCGCGACGTTGGCAGGCTGCCCTAGCGTGGACACACAATGAGCGCTTTCATAACGGTCATTGTCGCGGTTTCCACACTCTTTTCGGGCGTCACCTTGGGGCAGCTTGGCGGCACAGATATCCGCTTGATTTGGCTATGCGCCCTCTTGCTTGCAGTGCCTATCATCTCGGCAAAACACTTCTTGATCCCAAAACTGTTGCTGCTAGCTGCCTTCTATATCGCCAGCGTATCAATTATGTCGGCCGTATTTTTCTCGTTTAATATCATTGGGATACTCACTGTTTTTCTAGCCTTTTTTCAAACAGTTATCATCTTTAACTTGCTGCAGGCTGGCTTTCTTACCAGCTTTATTCAAGGCTTCACAATCGCTGCCAAGTTATTGATTTTCAGTATTTTTGTGGAGACCGCGCTCTTCTACTTAGTGCCAGATGTGCTCTCGCGTTTGGTGGATGTCATTCCTTTTTATTATAGCCCCACCGGCGCGGGCCAGTTCCGAGCATCTGGCTTCGCCTATGAACCGTCAGAAGCAGCCTTTCTGCTGTCCGGCCTCCTCATTGTCTTTGCGCGCGCGCGACGCTACGGATGGCTCGCTGCTTGCGTCCTGGCCATGGTGTTAAGCCGATCGTCTTTGGCCATTGGTGCTGCCTTCGTCGTTCTCACACTATCTGCTGCCCGCCGCGGTCCTTTGTATCTGCTAGGCGGCGCTGGTATTGCCAGCATCTTGGCGTTTTTTACAGCAAAAGCGCCTGCTATTAGCGACCGCATGACCTGGATTAGCGCGGTCCTAAACGGTTGGTCGATTTTCAACAAAACCAACCTCGTTTTGCTAACCCAAATTGGGTCGACAGTTGGGGCCATTGCGATCAGTTTTGAAGCAGTCCTCCACGCGTTCAAGCTTTCGTTCGGCTTCGGCGTTGGACCTGGCAATTTTCAATTTGCGCTGCGGGACCTGTTTAGCAGTGTGTACGGCCTGAATATCGCCGCAACAGAAAATCTGCGCTACGTTACGAGCCTATTTGACCGCAATGGCGAAAACCTGTTCCTCCGCCTCGGAGCAGAATTCGGCCTCGCTGGGATCACTGCGTGTGTGTTTCTTTATATTGCGTCCATCAGAGTGTTTTTCGCGTCCCTCACGCAGCGGGTCCATCACGATCCTGACTATGCAGACCTCCTGTTTAAAGCCTCGGCCTTGGCGCTGTGTTTTTTGTCGATTTTGTTCATGCGCAAGGAATCATACGCCACAATTTACCTGCCGTTCGCAGCAGGTTTTTTAACGTGTTATGCCCGGCCGGTGATAAATGCGATAAAGGGGCAGGAAACACTATCAAAGTGAGACAGCCGTGATAGCATCCCATCCTTGGCAGCGTGGGAGGCTCACTTGAAAACACTAGTGCTCGGCGGAGATGGCTTTTGCGGATGGCCCACGGCCCTTCATTTGTCGCAGCGCGGACACGATGTGACGATTGTTGATGATCTCTCGCGGCGCAAAATTGATCTCGAGCTTGAAGTCTCTTCCCTCACGCCTATCCGCCCACTAGGCGAGCGCCTAACAGCCTGGAAGGAGATCACCGGACGCACGATCAACTTTAAGCGGTTTCGTGTGGGCGAACACTATAACCGGCTGGCCAACCTGCTCATCGATATGGAACCGGATGTCATCATCCATTTTGCCGAGCAGCGGGCCGCGCCCTACTCCATGAAATCCTCCTTTACGAAGCGCTATACGGTTTCCAATAACCTCAACGCTACGAATGACGTGCTTGCAGCGATGGTCGAAACACAGTGTGCCGCGCACCTCGTCCATCTGGGCACTATGGGCGTCTATGGCTACGGCACAGCAGGCATGAAAATTCCCGAAGGCTATCTTGATGTGAAAGTGGAAACGCCGGAGGGCTTGGTCGATCAAGAGATTTTGTATCCCGTCAATCCCGGTTCGATTTATCATCTGACCAAGACCCAAGATCAGCTCTTTTTTGCTTTTTATAATAAGAACGACAAAGTCCGCATTACCGACCTCCACCAAGGCATCGTTTGGGGCACGCAAACCCAGGAAACCCAGCTGGACGAGAGACTAATCAACCGCTTCGATTATGACGGCGACTATGGGACGGTGCTCAACCGGTTTTTAATGCAAGCGGCTATTGGTTATCCGCTGACTGTGCACGGAACGGGAGGGCAGACACGCGCTTTCATTCATATTCAAGACACCGTCCGCTGCATCGAGCTCGCCATTGAAAATCCGCCGCAAAAGGGCGAACGGGTCAACATTTTAAACCAGATGACGGAAACCCACACGGTGCGCGATCTGGCCGCAATGATCGCGCAAATGAGCGGGGCTGAGGTGCAGCACTTGCCAAATCCGCGCAATGAAGCAAGCGAGAATAGCCTGCATGTGGAAAACAATCGCTTTCTTGGGCTTGGGCTAGAGCCCATCACACTGGCGGAGGGATTGATGAAAGAAGTGCAAGAGATCGGCGCGAAATACAAAGACCGCTGCGATACCAGCAAAATCCCCTGCGCATCTTATTGGAGCGCTGAAACCGCGCAGCAAGGCTCAAAGCCATAAGCAATCGGGCCAACTGCATTGAAATTATAGGGTGACAAAGCGCACCGTTTTGGGGATGACAGCGCCTATTGGCTTTCGCTAGACCGCGAAGACAAGGCGCACACAGGGTCGGCACCACCCCCCAATTGCGCGCATATAAAAGAGGCGCTTGAGAGCAGCATGAAAGACCCGAAGCATTATGGCCACTGGCCCTATCGTGACCGCCCTAAAATAACCTGGCCAGATGGGAAAAAGCTGGCCTTTTGGGTGGCGCCGAATATTGAGTTTTATGAGCTCCGTCCGCCCATGAACCCATCGCGCAAACCTTGGCCGCGCCCGAACCCGGATGTGGTGGGCTATGCGTACCGTGACCATGGAAACCGCGTTGGTAACTGGCGCCTGATTGAGATGATGGAGAAGTTCAATATCCCTGGCACTGTAAGTCTATCTGTCGCTATGTGCGATCACTTTCCGAGTATGATCGAAGACGTAAACAAAATCGGCTGGGAGTTCTTTTCCCACGGCGCTTACAACACGCGCTACATCTACGGCATGGACAAAGACCAGGAGCGTAAGACCCTGCAGCATGCCATCGACACCGTTAAAGCAGCCACCGGCCAAGACATTAAAGGCTACCTCGCCCCAGCGCTGACCCACACCACCAACACCATCGATCTACTGGCGGAGCTGGGCTTCACCTATTCCTGCGACCTCTTCCAAGATGATCAGCCTCAGCCGCTCAATGTGGCTGGCAGTAAGTTGATCTCCATGCCCTATTCGCTCGAGGTCAATGATCACTATGCTTACAACGTGTTTGGCCAAAGCCCGCAGCAATATACAGACGTGCTCAAGCGGCAATTTGATACCTTGCTAGAAGAAGGCGGCACCTCAGGCACTGTAATGTGCATTCCCATACACGCCTATTTGGTTGGCCGCGCCCACCGTGTCGGGCCCTTTGAAGATATCTTGCGCTACGCCGACGCGCACCGCGATGACGTATGGATCACCCGCGCAGGCGACATAGCCGAGCATTATTTGGCGCACCATTATGATGAAGCAAAGGCCCATATTGCACAGTTTGGAGGTAGCTATGACGCTTGACCGCTCCTATCTCGACTATTCCATGCGCCGCAAAGGCATGGATCATGACTTGTATCCAGCCGCCAACCTGTTTGAGCAGCCGAAAGTCACTTGGCCGGACGGTAAATCTGTTGCGCTGTGGGTGACGGTATCGTTGGAGTTCTTTCCGCTCACGCCCAATGATGGGCCCTTCCGCGCGCCAGGCCATATGGTGACGCCTCATCCCGACTACCGGACTTTTACTGCCCGCGACTATGGGAACCGCGTGGCCGTTTACCGCATGATCGACGCCCTTTCTAAAGCCGGTATCGCTGTCACGTCCTTTGTCAGCAGCGCGCTTGTGCAGCGCGCGCCGGCCTTGGTGGAGCACATTACAGACGCCGGGTGGGAAATCGCCGCCTTGGGCGAAGATATGAATGCCATCCACTATGGCGGCATGGATGATGCGCAAGAAAAACGCCAAATAGATAGCTGCATGGAAGCCTGGGAACGTTATGGCATGCGCCCGAAAGGGTGGATGTCACCCGGGCGCGGCCAAAGCGATAACACACTGAGCCTGCTAAAGGCGGCGGGGCTCGAATGGACCGCCGATTGGGGCAACGACGACATGCCATTTGCCATGAACGATGGCCCCATCGCGATGCCCTACACCGATGAGCTGGAAGACCGCAAATGCCTTACGGCGCTAGGCCAAGATGAAGAGATTTGGACCCAGCAGATCATAGGCGCGGCCGATTGGCTATCACGCGAAGCCCAAACCCATGGCGGACGCATCTTGCACGTGGCGCTGACGCCCTACATCATCGGCCAGCCCTTCCGCATCAAGTTCCTGCGGGACGTACTAAGTGCACTTGCGCAGCGCGCTGACCTATGGATGGCAACCGGCTCGCAGATTTGCGAGCGCTGGAAAGCGCAGCAGCCTTAAAAGGATCAACGATGCTCTTATCCATGCGCTCGCAAAATGATCAATAAACCAAGCCCTCGCAAAGACAGCGCCAACTTATACGCCGCAGATCTTTATGGCGAACTGCAGCTGTCAGAACAGGCCCAGCATAAAAACGCCGCGTCTGTGCTGCCGGGGCTTGTGCTGGTGGGGATTGCCGCACTGGCAGCGCTTTGGCTGAGCGAGCATTATGGCTTTCCTGTTATCTTAATGGGGCTTTTCATTGGGCTGGCGCTCAACTTTGTACATAGCCAACCAAAGCTATCGACAGGTCTCGATTTCGCCTCCCAAACCCTGCTGCGCTGCGGCATCGTTCTCATTGGCCTTCGCGTCACAATTGGCGGCATCATAGGGCTTGGGATTGCACCTTTTTTGGCAATCATCTGTATCATGGCCTGCGTTATCGCCGCCGGGCTGCTGAGTGCCAAACTGTTCAAGCAAAGCGTCTATCTCGGTCTTCTCACTGGCGGCGCAACCGCCATTTGCGGCATTTCAGCTGCACTGGCCATGTGGGGCTTGATTGGCAAACACCGGGTTGAGCAAGCGCAATTCACCCTTGTCGTGCTTGGCGTCACGCTATCGAGCGCCTTTGCCATGACGTTTTATCCCATCATCGCCAGCTCGATGGGTTTGACGGATCAGCAGGCTGGCTTTGTGTTAGGGGCCTCAATCCACGATGTTGCCCAAGCGATTGGCGGCGGTTTTTCGTTTTCTGCTGCCGCTGGAGAAACGGCAACGGTGGTCAAGCTGTCGCGCGTCGCGCTGCTGGCACCAGTGCTGATTTTAACGGCAGTCGGTTTGAACCTATGGGGCGGCGATAGCCAATCAGGCGCGCTCGCACGGCCGACGCTGAAACAAGCGGTCCCTTGGTTTATTGCCGGGTTCGTGTGTGTCGTCGCGCTCAATACAGCTTTAGAAATCCCGCCGCCCATCATCGAAATTGGCAGCGCCGCGTCCAAAGGCTGTCTTTTAATGGCGGTGATTGCCGCAGCAATAAAATCCAATCTGGCCGGCTTGTTGGCCCATGGATGGCAGAGTTTTGGGCCCATTGTGTTGACTTCGCTTACAGCTCTTGGCTTATCCGTGATAGCGGCAACCTTGCTGTAAAGTACTTTCTTATAGATGGTTTTGGGCCGGAACCGGCTAGCACTTGGCGGCACACACTCTGGCCTGGCAGAGTTTAATAGGGTCCGCCGCGCCCGCACTTTTCGCGCCTATGGTGCACCAGTTGCTTATCGAAAACGCGCAGCGAGCGCATACGGTCTGCGATATTAAGTGTGGCGAGGAACAGCTTTATCACGATATCAAAGCTTTCATGACGTCTTCGTTCGCTTTCTTTGCGCGGCTTATCCCAGCAACCCTGCTCGCATCCCCCGTCGCCGCTCTCGCGCAGGACAAACCGTGGAGGCTAGATGCGGTTTACACCGCAGAGGTTTGGAGCGTGGTCGACGGCGGGATTAGCGATGATGCACGCTACCTCGACAATGTCGATTTAACCTTGGCCGTGGATTTGGAAGACGCCGCTGGATGGAATGGAGCTTCGCTATGGCTCTACGGCCTCTATAATAACGGTAATGTCCTCACAAATGCTGCTGGCGACTATCAAACCGCTTCAAATATTGAAGCACCTGTCGAAGCCGCCCGGCTTTACGAAGCATGGATCGAGCAAGACTTTGGCGGCGGCGCTTCTTTCAAGTTTGGGCTTTATGACCTCAATTCAGAATTTGACGTGCTCGAGAGTGCAGATGTTTTCATTCAATCTGCGCACGGCGTCGGCACTGTTTTAGGCTTTTCAGGGCGAAACGGACCTTCTATTTTCCCCATTACAAGCCTGGGCGCCCGCGTCCAATATATTCATGACAGTGGCTGGGCAGCGCGCATTGCAATATTCGACGGCGTGCCCGGCAATCCTGATGACTTGGACGATACCGCCATTTTGCTGGGCGGCGGCGATGGCGCGCTCATGGTCGCCGAACTTGAAGCGCCGCTGCTGGATGGCAAACTCCTCTTTGGCCATTGGCGCTACACTGCTGAATTTGAAGACTTTGATGGCCGGGCGGGTGATGGAAATAAGGGATGGTATATTCGCGGCGAACATCAGCTTTGGCGAAGCGCTGCCTACAGCGAGCGCAGCCTTGCGGGTTTTTTTCGCTATGGCCAAGGTGACCGCCGGTTTAATCCATTCAACCACTTCATGGGGGCGGGCTTAACGCTCACGGGCCCCATTAAGGCACGCTCAAAAGACATCCTGGGCATCGCATTCGCAGCCGCATTCACCTCAACTGACTTCCAAAACGCACGCCGCGTTGAACGCGCTGAATGGAATATAGAACTCACCTACTCCGCGCGCCTGACAGATTGGCTGCGCGCACAGCCCAATGTTCAGTATATTCTCAACCCGTCGGCCGACCCCGGTATAAAAAATGCGCTCGCGATCGGTTTACGCATTGAGCTCGGTTGGCAACTGTGACGGCAGCCAAGATACTCTAACGCTTTAGCTGTCCGGCCAATTGCCACATTTCTTCCACATGCCACACCGCATCAATGCGGTCTTCTTGCGTGACGTGGATCACGTCCATGCCATTCATCCAGAAGGTTTTGCCTGCTGGCTCAATCCCAAAAAGCGGAGCGCCAGTATGAGTGCCAGTCATAATCCATCGGTCCGCCGCATAAGGGGGATCGATAAGGTAGGTTTGAATGTGCATTTCAAGGTCTGGGACCGCTTTGCGTAACCATAGTAGAACATCGATGATGCCTTCCACACCTGGCCTTTGGTTTGGCGCAGGCTGCATGTCTTTGACGTCTGGCGTATACATGTCCCGCGCTAAGGCAGGATCGCACTGCGCCCAAATCCCGACGATATGACGCTCTGCAAGATCGCGCAGGGCGTGATTGCGCGCGTCTTGCGCATTGGCAAGATACGTTTGTACTGGCGCAATTGGGGCATCAAACGCTGGCTTGAATGGCGGCATGGGTGCGCCGACTTGCGTAAACATCGGCCCGAGTTCTTCAACATGCCAAAGGTCTGTTACCTTGCCGCTCGATACTTTGACCATATCCATGCCGCTGAAGCGAACGCGTTTACCGGTTGGCTCAAGCCCAAAAAGGGGGCCAGAATGGGTGCCGTTTAGCGTCCAGAAATCCATACCCATGGGGCCAGCCGACAGCGTTCCATCCAAATGCATGGTCAAATCTGGAAAGGCGATACGGAAATCTTCAACCACTTTTTTCAGCGCTTCCAAGCTAAAAGTCTGTCCGGGTAAGGGCATGTGATCGTTCACATTTGGCGCATAATTTTGATCAACGAGATGTGTGTCGCCGCGGCCCCATACGCGCAGAATTTGATCTTCAAGCAGGGTCTTTATTGATCTCATCGCCGGGCACATCCTGTTGTCGCACGCCGTATCCATGCAGGTGATTTGATGGCAGGCGCAGCGCAGATGCCGCCAATTCATGGCGATATGAGCGGAAGTTATTACAGCTTCGGCCCCACTTGTTGAAATGCTGCGATGAGAGAACAAAGCGCCAATATGCGGCGCTGAAAGGGGAGAAAATCGGATGCGCTCTAGAAATGTAAACAACCTTGGGGGTGTATTGGCGCTAACCACTGCCCTGATGTTGACCACCGCGTCGGCGGCAATTGCGCAATCGTCTGAGATTGTCGGCTTAGAAGAGATTATCATTACCGCTCAAAAAAGACCGGAGAGCATACAAGAAGCGCCCATCGCCATCACAGCCGTCTCCGGCGACACGCTTTTAAAGCGCAGTATTGATACTATCGGGGATTTGGCTGCCTTCGTACCGAACCTCACGGCAACCAACGGGCCGCAAGGGTCTTCCGATGCCAACTTTTTCGTACGCGGCGTTGGCCAGTTTGATTTTATTGTCACGAACGATCCCGGTGTGGGCGTTTATTATGACGGTGTGTATTTAGGCCGGACCGTCGGCGCGCTGCTTGATACAGGCGACCTTGAGCGCGTGGAAGTTCTGCGCGGGCCGCAGGGCACTCTGTTTGGCCGCAATACACTGGGCGGGGCAATCAGCGTCGTCTCCAAAGGCCCGCAATTGGATGAGGTTTCTGGCAACGGCCGCTTTGTCTATGGCAGCCGGGACAGGGTGGATTTGGACGCGGCCATTAATGTCCCCGTTGGCGATACTGTCGCAGTGCGCGCGACAGGCTTGTATAGGCAGCAAGATGGTCAATCGGTCCGCCAATCTGACCAGGCACGCTTTGCTAATGTTGACCGCTTGGGCGGAAAAGTCGCCGTTTTATTCGCCCCCAATGAGAAATTGGATGTAACGCTGCAGGCTGACTATCTACGCGACCGCGGCAGCGCTAACCCTGTGATCAACCGAGCTTTTGTGCCGCTGCCATTCTTTCCAGCCGATTTTGGCGCTGATACGTCGGATGATTTCTACACCACATTTCAATCAACGCCGCCGGAAAACGATTTAGACATTTGGGGGCTGTCTGGTACGGTCAGTTACGACCTTGACTTTATGACGGTCAAGTCGATCACCGCCTACCGCGCCCTAGAAGGCGTGACGCATTCAGATAACGACGGCACCCTGTTTCGGCTTTATGATCAAGTCTCTGACATTGATCAAAGCCAGTTCAGCCAAGAATTTCAGTTCATCGGCGCAGCGTTTGAAGACCGGCTGGAATGGCTCGTTGGCGCTTATTATTTTGAAGAAAGCGCCAGGCAAGTGCAGAATTTGTGCTTTGCGCCCGTTACCGCAGACGTATTCATGGGCGTACAACCACGCTCTGGCCCGTGCGTCGCGTGGTTTCAAGACAACGACCAGGACACCACCAGCTACGCCTTGTTTGGGCAGGCCAACTTCAAGATCACTGACCAACTCTCCTTCACCGCTGGCGGCCGCCAAACGTGGGAAGATAAGGACATCCTAACCACCCAGGCATTTGCTTTGGAAGACGGGACCATTATCGTACCATTCGTAACCGGCCTCGCAGACAGCTTGGATTTCTCGAAATTCACGCCGAAAGTAGGGCTCGAATACAAACCCAATGAGGACTTACTGTTCTTTGCGAGCTATTCCAAGGGCTTCCGCTCTGGCGGCTTTAACGGACGGCTCATCGCGCCTAACACGCGGGTGCCCACCTATGCGCCTGATACGAATGACGCGTTTGAGCTGGGCATGAAATCTGACTTGCTGGAGGACCGGTTGCGCGTCAATGCAACCGTGTTTTATTCCAAATACAAGGGTATCCAGCAGACAATTTCGGACCCAGACGTACAGTTCCGCGTCGCCAATGCTGGTGATGCAGAGCTATACGGGTTCGAACTGGAGCTCACTGCTGCGCCGATCCAGAGCTTGCTCGCCACACTGGCCATTGGTTTTACCGAAAGCGAATTCACTGACGTCGATCCGTTTGCCGGTATTATGGAAGGCAATCGCTTACCCTTTAGCCCCAAATGGACTGTGGCTGGCGGTTTGAGCTACGATATCGAAACGAAATGGGGACCGGTGACCCCGCGTGTGGATGTTCGCTACCAATCTGAAGTGTTTTTCTCGCCCTTCAACCTGCCGCTCGAAAGCCAGGGTGGCTACGCGATTGTAGACGCACGCATCGCCTATAGCGATCCCGGCGAGCGCTACACGATCGCGTTTGCTGCAGAAAACCTGCTCGATAAAGAATACTTCACCTTCGGCCAGGATGCACTTGCAGCACAGGGCGTCGCATACTCCCAGATAGGGCTGCCGCGGGAATTTTCTGTCTCGATCAACGTGAACTTTTAAGGGTTAAGCGGCCTCACTCTCCCCTGATCAATGCCGCTTTCCTAAGCGCAGCCCCTGTTTGCCCAGGGCGCTGCGTTTTTTTATGGAACTAGCTGTGCTTTATGCGGCGCCCAGTCCGCCATCGACTGCAAGAAGGTGTCCGGTGACATAGCTTGACTTATCGCTCAACAGCCAAGCTGCTGCTTCCGCCACTTCCTCTGCTGTCCCCAGACGCCGCATTGGGTTGGATTGTTCTGCAAAGTCGCGAAACTCCGGGTTTGTTTTAAAGCCCCGGTCTGTCAGCATAGGCGTTTCAATGGGGCCCGGCAGCACGGCATTGACGCGGATTTTCTGGCCCGCCACTTCCAGTGCAGCTGTGCGGGTTAAACCAGCAACTGCATGTTTTGAAGCCACATAGGCGGACAAACCCGGCGCGCCGCGCCACCCCATTACGGAACACGTATTCACGATTGCAGAGCCCGCTGACAGATGCGCCAACTGCGCTTTCAGGCAATGCCACAGGCCGCCCACATTGATGCGGCTTACGCGTTCAAACTCCTGCGTTGGATAGTCAGTCATGGGCATCATTTTACCGCCCATACCTTCGGTGCCAGCGTTGTTAAAAGCACCATTCAGGCGGCCAAAACGATCTAGACCACTGGACAGCGCTGTCTCCACTTGCATGCTATCGGCGATATCAGTCACCTGCGTAAAGACGCTATCACTGCGAAGGCTTTCCAAGCCCGCAGCATCGATGTCTGTTGCAATGATCAAGGCGCCATAAGCGCGAAACAAGGTAACAGCCGCGCGCCCAATACCGCTGGCTGCGCCACTGACAAAGATGACTTTTTGGTCAAGCATTATATTGCTCCATAGCCGAAGGGTTTATGATCGGGACCGCCGCCGCTTTTCAAGTAGTGCGCGTTGATTTGGCTCAGCATGTCATCTTTGACAGCGTCAGTTTTGTAATCGGCGGGATCGATGTTGTAGAACGGTGCTGCATTCAGGCCTAATATGCCCTCTTTTAGTCGGCCATCCCCCGGCCCCAGATCTGCAAAGCCAAAGCGTTGCTGTAGGTCTTCTGGCATTTTTAAGCGGCGCAGGGCTTCAATCTGCCATTGGGGTGACCCGTACCAAACGGAATCCGTGCCCCAAAATACTTTATCCGCCCCAAGGCCCTGAATTAAGGTGCCAAGCATACCAGCAGCGAGACGCGGATGCGTTAGGACCGTAAAGGCGAAGGACGCGCCAATATCGGCGTAGACGTTTGACACCCCGTACGCCTTTGGAATGGCAGCAAGATCGCTCACCCAATCAATGCGGCCAGTCTCTTCAAAGCGCTGTAATTCAGGTCCCGTCGGCTGGGGGACTGTACGATAGCCTGCATGATAAATAATGAAATTGAGATTAGGCCAATCTTTAGCTGCTTTACCGACATCGTCCACTTTCGCAAACGCTTGCGCGCCTGGCATGATCTCATCTGCATTTGCAGGCAGAATGCCTTTGTGAATGCACAGGTTTTTAACGCCTGCCTTCACCAGCTTTTCATATGCCGGATACATCAGCGCCTCATCATCTAGGCGGTAGCGCCGGTCTGACGGACTAAAAGGTTCGCCCACGCTATAGCCCTTCCAGCCATCAGGTTTGAGTTCTTCATGGACCCGGTCTATTTCATCAAGCCAGCCATCATGGCCGGGCGCTATGACGGCATGGGTGAGCAGACG
>JBCCAR010000037.1:0-30523 GCA_039814715.1 Pseudomonadota bacterium | reverse complement strand
GGCACTCGCCATTTTGCTTTGCATGCTGTCCGCAGTTACCGTAGCGGCCGCAGGTTTCTTTGCCAAACGCGGCGGCGACGTTCTCGTTGCCCGCTCAGTTCTGTCATTTGGAATCTGGGAAAATCCCATCAACCAAGGAAGACGTGCCGTCTGCGACGTTGTTTGCATCAGCATCGATCACAGCCTGAATGTCCGCAGCGAGCGCTCCAACATTATCATCCCCAGCTGTCTCACCGGTTTCAACGGGACCGAGTGCACAATCGAAGAATACAGAGGAAAGAACAATTGGACCGTCTTCATCCAGGTCATTATCGGGATCGCCAATCGGGTCTGATGCACGCAGCGTGAAATCGCCGTCGATATCTAGGCATTGGGACGGGCTCGTCACGACCGCATTTGCGAGGATGGCGTCCATGGAACCACGATACAAAATTGCATCATCTAAGTCAGTTGGATCACCACCAATAAACGTGACGTTGGAAAGAACAAAATCTGTCCGCGGAACCAAATCTTCAGTCCCGTTTGAATCGCCTTCAATGATGCGATCGCCGCCGCCTTCGCGCTGCTGTACGAGTACGAACTGAGCAGCGCCCTTATACCCTTCGTCGACATCGAGAGAGTCATCGTCAATACCAGTCAAAACAACAAAGGAAGAGTTTACCCGGCCACCGAACCATTCAATGCCGTCATCCGAACTGTTGTGAACTTGCACGTTACGGAACGTTGTCCCGCTACCAACCCCGCCAAGCGAGATACCGTTAAGTTCGTTACCCTCAGTCACCTCGAAGCCAGGGTAGCGGACCTGAACGTACTCAAGCCGACCGCTGTTGTCGGCAACCACGTCACCGCCATAAAGCGCGCCTGCAACGCCTTCGATTTCATTCTCACAATCAACAGACCCTGGCGTTGCACCACCAGCTAAACAAACCGCCTGCGGCGCACGGCCGAGAATGACGAGGCCGCCCCATTGCCCGATGCTGTTCACGCCGGAGGTCCCTTCGATGTTGGCGCGACTTGTGAAAATAACCGGGCTAGCCGGCGTCCCTTCAGCAAAGATTTGTGACCCACGGTTCACGACCAGCGCATCAGCGCCAGAAGAACCGAAGATCACAACGCCAGGCGCAATCGTCAAAGTGGACGCATTTCCACCTGCGGCGTTTCCGTCTGCACCAACATCAACACCAACACGGACCGTGCCGCTTAAGGAGTACACGACGCCAGGAATGTCTTCAACGATCGTGTTACCGGTCAGAGTACCAGAAATCTGGCAAATACGAAGTTGCTGGCTGGCATCACCGTCAACATTGACGAAGTTGAGCGCTGCAGTAAAAGCCGGACAATCGGATGCGGGGGCCGGGTTCCCAATCGACGGTGTCGGTGTGGGGGTCGGCGTGGGGGTGGGTGTCGGTGTGGGTGTCGGTGTCGGTTGAACAACGACCAATGTACCCTCACCTGGTGACGCCACGTCATCTGCGCCGCAAGCTGCCAAGCCAACGGCAGTACCTGCCAATAAGATTGAACGGAGAAGTTTCATGCTAGACCCCTTTTGAATTATCGATTTGTGCTGTTCGTTTCGCTTCCGCAGCACCGTCGAAACGGGTAATAGGTAGGGTGCGTGACACTTTTATTGCGCTTGAGATTGAATTGCTTTCGCCGGGTTTCCCCGCCGTTTTGCGGCCGAAAAAACCAAGGGCGCCTTGGGCTCTGGCTTTTGATGAATTATTTATGACGCTCTAGATCTTCTGCATTAATTCCCACAGTTAATCAGACGAAACATCGCTCAAAGAGCAGAATCAAGATTGAAAGGCGCATTGCAATATCGGCATGACTCAGGCTAAATCTTGGCAACGGGTTGCCGCTCCAAACCGGCTTCCCAAATGTAGCTGGGCCGGGCTTTTCATGGCAATTTTGGCGCTTACGCTTTTGTCTTGGGCGCCGTCCTATGCCCAGTCAGACAGGCAAGAGCTGGCCCTAAGTGGCATCTTTCATAGGCCGAACGGCACATCCTCGGCTGTTTTTTTGTTGCCAGATCGGCATCAAAAACTGGTTTCACAGGGGCGATTGATTTCGCCTGGACTGGTTCTCGTCGACGTCCGCAGCAACAGCGTGCAGATTGAGGACAATGGACTGAAACGATGGCTTAGTTTAGAAGCAGCGCCGCTCGCAACGCTGGCCGCTGAAGGACTTGTTTCAACGCAATCTGATTTCAAGCGCCTAACATCGACCGACGATCCCATTTATCGGGAGCGGATATTGTTGCTACGCTCATCACTCGAGCGGCAATCGGGCGCTCTCACGCGTGGCTACCTGCTCAAAGACGAAAGAGTTCTGTCGTTGCTCCGCGGCGCGAACTTAAAACGCGGTGACATCATCAAATCCGTCAACGGAAACGGTTTTTCTCGCGGTGAAGATTTAGAGGACTTCGCTTATAGTTGGAACCCACGTGGGCGCTACATTTATACAATCCTGCGTGACGGTAACGTCATTACGCTAGACCCTTAGAGCCCAGAGAGAACTTTCAGCGCCTGCAGCGTCCAGGTTATGAAAAAACCAAAACTGAGAAAAGGTCCAAAGGGTATTTTAAACTCAGCTTGAAGCTGCCGGCCGCCTAAAGCGGCAACGCCGACCACTGCAAGCGCGCTCAGTGAGCTGATGAGCAAAACAAAGGGTAGAGCAAGCGCGCCGCACCAGGCGCCCGCTGCGCATAAGAGTTTCGCATCCCCTAGACCGAGCCCCTCGCGGCCACGCACTTTGCGATAAAAAATGGCAAGCGCCCATAGCGCGCCGTAACCTAGCGCAGCGCCAAGTGTTGCATCTAAGAGGGCTGGACCCTGCCCCAAAAAGGCCAACGCGAGCCCAAAGATCACCAAGGGCAATGTTAAAACGTCGAGCAAAAGATACGAGCGGATATCAATGTAAGAGGCATAGCTAAGCCATATAGCCAGCCCGGCCCCAAGCCAGGCGTCAGGTTCGCCGAGCCAGCTGAGCGATACGATCACGCCAGTGACGGCAGCCAACAGACATAAAGACCTCGCCCAAAGCGGCGATAAAGCGCCGCTCATGCCGCGCCATAACCGCTGCCGGGTGGATGCAGCCGCGACAACTGTCCAGCATGATATTCCGCTATGATCATGCGCGCATTCTTCGCATGCGCCTTGTTTACAAAGTCTGCAAAATCACCAATGAGCGGAATCAACCCGATTAGAGCATCGAATAGGAGGTTGAAGAGCATTTTCATGAGGATGCGTTTACGCGCGCCAAGCCGCAAGGCCGTCAACAGAAGATAGGCACCCAAACCCGCGCCAGCAAAATCGCCAATGCCAGGGATCAAGCCGATGATACCATCCCAGCCGAGGCGCCAACCAACGATTGGAAGAGTAAACTGAGAATCAAGAGCAGTAGCTAGACGCTCTAGCGCTGCTATTTGGGGCGGGAGGGAGTTTATCACTGTGCCTCAGACTTTGGTTCTCACCAGAGGTAAGTGGCATGTGCTGTGTTTAAAGGGCTATCGCAGGTGCAAACCTATTGCCGTGTCGCTTTGCGCTAAAGAAAGAACGGCAACACAATCAGAGCTGCGAGGAGATTTGCCGCAAAACTAAGAAGTAACGTCTTGGTTCCGGCAGACTGACTGCCCAGCCCTGTTTGAATGTTTTCCACTGACAAAATCCCCAACGCAAATGAATAGTGGGACAGGCTATAACGCTCCACTATGAAAGACGCATGACAGCGGTGTTGTTTTTGATAGGTTTGACCGCGTGCGCGTATCGAAACGCCTGTGCGCCCGCGATGCGCACACTTTGCGCGCAACGTAAGCTTTGCCAGCGCGGGCCTTAATTGTATACGTAACGCCTGAAAGATACAGCGCTGACTGCTGGTGTGACCGTTCTCCACACCTGCGGCGCCCTTAAAAACCATGAATAATATGAAGGACATGACGCAATGAGCAAGCTGGTGAACCATGCGCTTAAACTAAAGCCAAGCCGGGATGAATGGGCTCGCCAGGACTTTGTCTCCGCCCTGCGCGCCCATGTGCTCAATGATATGGCCGGCTCCATGAAAATGCACTTTGAAAGCTCAATCGCTGATAAGGTGGAGATCACGTCGAGCGAAGACGTTCACGCGGCGATCAAGCCAGACCTTTATTTCAAGTTTTATTCTGGGCTGCGGGTGAATGCGCAGGAAATGGTGTGGGACGCCGTACGTCCTACGCTTGAGCGAGATGCGGAAAAGCTCAGCGATATCGCTGCAGAGCTCAGTCAGGCAGACGTTGGGGGCACACTGGAGCTTGACCCGGAGCTGCCAATTCCCAGCAATGTTGACGCCATCGATGTGCACTTGATGCCAGGGTCTTACCATCAAGAAAGCGGAGATAAAGACTTGCGTGCAGGCGCCTTATACGACAATGGACTTGGCGTTTTCTCTTTTGGCCTGATGGGGCAAAACCTCGACGATATTGGCGAGAGCATCGCGCTATGGGCTGGCAAAAAATTTGCTGGCTTTGAGCCAGAGCGTATTTTGGAAATGGGGTGCACAATTGGGCATAATACGCAGCCATGGGCGAAACTTTATCCAAAAGCGCAAGTGATCGGTATTGATGTGTCGGCGCCATGCCTGCGCTATGCGCACGCCCGTAGCCAAGCGCAAGGCGTCAAGGTCCATTATAAGCAGCGCAATGCCACGCAAACGGGCTTAGATGAGAACAGTTTTGACCTCATCTTCACGTCCATGTTCCTGCATGAATTGCCGAAGAAGGACATTCAAGCGGTCTTCAAAGAGGCCCATAGATTGCTAAAACCAGGCGGACTTATGGTTCATTATGAGCTGCCGCCAAACAACCAAACCGACGCCTATGACGGCTTCTACTTGGATTGGGACAGCTATTATAATTACGAACCATTTTACAAAGGCTACCGCGATCAAGATCCGGCGAGCCTATGCACTGGAGCTGGATTTGACCCTGGCAGCTTCTTCCAGACCGTTGTACCAAGCATTGGCTGGTATGGCCGCGAGGCGGTGATCGATAGCCTAACGGCAGAGCAGACGAGCGACGCAAACACCGGCAGGCTGGCCGATGGCGTGAAGTGGTTCTGCTATGGCGCGCGCAAGGCCGGCTGATATGACGGACCAGACACAAAAGCCCTTGCCGCGCCACATTCGCGGGAAAAGGCCGAAGTTCTTTGAAGATCCAGCAAGCGACCACTTGCTATCCATGGTACTCGAACTGTCCGCTGAGCTGTGGGTCAGCCGCTCGCGCCAAGCGGCCCTTGAGAGCTACTTAGTGCAGGCTGGGCAGCTTGATGCAAAAGCGTTTGAAACCCATGCGTTAAGCGAGGCAGAAGAAGCTGATCTATCTGCATGGCGCGCAGAATTTATGCGGCGCCTAATGCGTACTATCGAAGCAGAAGCAAAGACCGGCTAGAACGGCTTCGTCGTTCCTAAAAATCCGGTAATGAGCAGCAAGAAGTAAAGCGACACCACCCAGACACGCGTATTGTTCATGATGCGCAGCACCCGGTCCTCGCGCTCGGTGGTAGACCCCTGCTCTATCAGCTCCCCAAGCGCTGGACCAAGCGGCTTAAAGGCCACATCAATCATGATCGCAAAGGCGAAGATAATGCCGAAAATCAGAGCCTTGCTTGCGAGCCAGGTGGGGTCCAGCGGTTTCCCTGTGAGCAGCGACTGCGCGCCTAGCCAGAGATAAAAGCCAGTCAGGGCGACTTTCAGATAAAACTCAACTTTGCGCAGGCCGGCTGCCTTCGGCGTCTGGTCATGCAAAAAGGCAGTCCAAACAAGCCACAGCCAAAAGCCGCCGACGGCCCAAGACGCCCACACCATCCAGAGCGGGACCGTCTCGCCCCCTATCATCCACCATTTGCCCATATACAGCAGGCTCAACGTCGTTGGCACCATCAGCGCCCAAGCAGACCGTGGAAGCATGTCACAAATCACCAGGATCCGCAGGACCGTAAGCCGCGTCTCCATTGGAAGCTCGCGTTTACGGAAATACTGCCCAAGCGTGAAAACACCCAAGTCGACGCCCAGCCACACCACGAAGAGCAATATGTGGAAAAACAGCATGTAAGCATATGGATCGAACGTCATGTGTATGGGTTTTCCCTGTCAAAAATGCGCTGCTAGGACCCCAGACTATGGCGTTTGCGCAACGGTTCCATGTTTTATGTGCCTTTTGCGGCATCGCGAACTTGTCCGGACAAATATTTGATTTAAGACCATTGGCAAGGCTGCGAGCACAATTTGTTATGCGGCTAATGTCATTCAGGGAGAAACATTGGGATGACCACGACCTCAAACTCAGCCGCCACATGGCGCAAATCCATCTTACTCGCTGGCGCCGCCAGCGCTGTTCTCGCGGCTGCGCCGCAAGCTATGGCGCAAGACGGCATAGGCCTTGAAGAAATCTTCATTACAGCCCAGCGCCGCTCTGAAAGCCTTCAAGATACCCCGCTGGCGGTGTCGGCTTTCGGCGTCAATGATTTAGAAGTGCGTAACATCGACAGCGCGCTTGACCTCATTGATTACATCCCGAACCTTTTTGGCGGAAATAATACTGGTCTCGGGTCAGCCAATGCATATTATTTGCGTGGTTTGGGTAACACAGAATCGATTGCCACGTTTGACCCGCCTGTCGGCACTTATATAGACGATATTTACATCAGTCGGCAGAACGCCAACAACTTCTCTTTCTTTGACCTTGACCGGATTGAAGTGCTGCGCGGTCCTCAAGGCACGTTGTTTGGCCGCAACACGACTGGCGGCGCCATCAACGTTCTGCTGAGAGAGCCTGATGAAGAATTTGGCGGGTTCGCCGAGGTCAGTTATGGCCGCTTTGAGCGGATCACAGCGCGTGCATCTGTTGATATCCCGATTAATGAGCAACTGAGCACCAAAGTATCTGGCTACTTCATCGACGACGCGGGCTATGCTTACAACTTCGAGTTGGATGAAAGGGTCAACGATGAGCGATCCTATGGTTTGCGTGGTGCCGTAAAATGGACCCCGAACGAATACCTAAACTGGAATGTATCAGCCACCTATGTGAATTCCGACGTTGCGAATCTCGCTAACTCCCCCATCGATGGAGACAATGTGGAACCAAGCGCCAGGAACGCAAATACCGTTGCGCGCTTTAACGCCTCAGGCGCAACAACTGGCCTTAACCGTATTGCCGGCGGCTTTTTGAGCATGAATGGGGATGTTGGCAACTCGCTTGGAGAATTGTTGGCAGGCCAAGGCGGTGGCAACGTTGTCAAGAACCTTCTACTGGCCTCAAACTTGGAAGTCAGCTTCGATAAAGTAAACGTCGAAATCATCACAGGCTGGGTCGATCTCGATCAAGACTTTGTGCTGAACTTCTTGGACGGCGATCTCTATACCGTTCCCATATTCAATGGAGTTACTCCAGCTCAGGTTTTCGGCAATCCTGGACCATCGTCCTTTTCCATCGCTAATGACAGTACGCACAAACAGTTCAGTCAGGAAATCAAGGCAACAGGGGATTTGTTCGATGGTTTCATCGATTATGTCGCAGGTGTCTATTTCCTAGATGAGCGCAACACTACCGGCATTGCCCAGTTCTTCTTGGGAACCAGTTATGATCGGGTTCTAGGCAACGACACGACCGCAGGTGCAGGGTACGTGCAGCTAGATTGGAACCTGACCGAGAAGCTAACCTTTACAACAGGGATTCGCTATACCGATGAAACCAAAACCTTGAGCATTGAAGACCTTGGTACAGGCCCATCGAATTGTTCCACGGTTATCCCAGGTCAATTTGACATGGATGAAGAAGGAGCATTTATTTTAGACGATAACGGTATGATGATCCCATCAACCGTGTCTCGACTATGCTCGACAAATGACATCACAGCGGCCGGAATACCAACTAAACTCAACACATCTATTTTGACACCGCGCTTCGCTGTTCAATATGAAGTAAACGACGATGTATTGCTCTTTGCTTCCGCGACACGCGGTTTCAAGTCGGGTGCCTGGAACGCACGTGACGCGCAACCACAAAACCTGGTGAATATCGACCCAGAAGTTGTTTGGTCCTACGAGATCGGTGCAAAAACACAGTTCTTCGATGATCGTTTGCGCCTGAACGTTACAGGCTTTTATAGCGACGTGAGCGACCTGCAAACGCCCTCGGCCTTTACCAATGCTGCAGGCGAAACTGTTTTCATCACAGGTAACTTTGCTGACCTGCGTGTGATGGGGATTGAGGCGGAAGCCACTGCGGTCGTGAATGAGTACATAACGACCTTCTTGACAATCGGGTTTCAAGACTCTGACTATCGCAACCTTGATTCTACCCTGGTTGCACAGCAGGCGCAGTGCCGCGCGAACCTGCAGGACCAAGGCGTCGATCAACTCTTCGACTCCTCCACGGGCTGCCAACAGGCTATCATTGGACCGGATGGCGAGGTTGCGGAACCGGTAAGGGCACCACGCGTGACGATGAGCCTGGGTGCAAACGGAAATTATCCGATCAGTGACAATCTCCAGATCACCGCGAGCGCTTTCGGTATTTATACCTCCAGCTATCAAACTGCGACCAACGGCGAACTGCCTGGTGCGCAGGATGGATTCTGGCGCTTCAACGGCAATGTTGGTGTTGAACATGTAGACGGAGATTACGGTCTGTATCTCGAATGTCAGAACTGCTTTGGAGAAAACTACATTATTTCCGCTCTCGTCGCGACGCAGTACTACAACCCGCCAGGCAGCTGGACACTGCGGGCGCGCTACCGCTTCTAAAATTGAGCGCAATTCGCTAAACATCAATGCGGGGCTGGGAAACCAGCCCCGCATTTTTTCTGACCAGACGCCTGGAGAGCTTTATGCCGACACGCCGCCAAACCATCGCGGCACTTGCCGCAAGCGCTTCAGGGCTTTTGGGCTCTCAGAGTTTCGCCATGGGAGAAGACATCGCAATGCCAGGCCCCACAGAGCCAAAAACATTCGTTCTCGTCCACGGCGCGTGGCATGGCGGCTGGTGCTGGCGTTTGGTGGCCGAGCAACTGCGCGCTGCGGGCCATAGGGTCGCTGTGCCCACGCTTACAGGTCTCGGCGAGCGCTATCACCTTGCGCGCCCCGATACCGATATGAACACACACATTGAAGATGTTCTTCAAGTTCTGAAATATGAGGAACTGGAGGATGTCATTCTCGTCGCGCACAGCTATGCAGGCGCGGTCGCCGCGGGCGTTGCGGACCAAGCGAACAAGGTGTTGCGACACATTATTATGCTCGATGCAACAATCCTGGATGAGGGAAAATCCCAGTCGTCAGAAGCACCGCCAGACATGATCGCAAAAGTGAAAGCAAGTTTGATTGATGGCTTTATGCTGCCCAGCTGGCCGACGGAGGCCTTCGCGGTCTTACCCGAAGATGGCTGGGTCTATGATTGGGTGTCCCGCCGCCTCACCTCCATGCCCTGGAAGTGCCTAACGACTCCGTTAACGCTCAAGAATGGAGGCCTTGAGAAAACCAAAGTCACTTATATTGATTGTAATGGTCGCCCCTTTAGCGAAGGCAAAAAAGTTGGATTGCAAAAGGCAATTGCCAATGGCTGGCCAATTCTGAGCCTCGATACAGGCCACGATGCCATGGTAACAGCGCCAGATGCCCTCACAGCTATGCTGCTCGATACCGCATGACCTTTCTGCGGATTTTTCTATTTTATTTTATGGCGTTACCTGCCTGCCTTGCCATGGGCGAGGCGCCGCGCGACCCCAATGCGCCAACGATCATAACTGCCGGCGCCTTCGCCTCGCCTGGCTCTCCATGGTGGAATGACTGGCAGTCATTCAATGCCAATATCAAAGCCGCCGCGCCAGATGGCTCGATCAAAGTCAAGCTTCTGATCAACGGAGAAGCAGGCGGCGAGCCGGCTACCCTCACCTTCACCCGGCGCAACCGCATGCAAATCGCTGGAGTCACCCTCGGCGGCACGAGTTCGATTGTGCCGGAGGTGGATGTCTTGCTCTCCCCGTTCTTCTTTGACAGCACGCAGCAGCTCGACTTCGTCATGGATGAATATCTAATGCCCGTATTTCGCGAGCTGTTTGCTGCAAAGGGCCTTTACCTGCTGCAATGGGTCGAGGTTGGGTGGCTCAATCTCTACGGCCTTAAGCCAATGACATCGCCAACTGACGTTAAAGGGCGGCGGATGCGTGTTCAATCATCTGAGGCAGCCGAACTCCTGATGATGTCGCTGGGCGCTGAATACCTGCAGATGGAGTTTGCTGACGTGATCCCAGCTCTGCAAACCGGACTGATTTTTGGGGGCGAGACCAATGTGGTGCTCTACGAAGTCACCGGTTTGGTTGGCGAAGCACCGCACATGACCTTTACCCAGCACAGTTATGATACCGGCGTCGTGGTCGCAAATCTAGAATGGTACAATGCCTTGCCGGAAAAGCGCCGCCAGATCATCACCGGCAGCCTGGTTCCCTCTCCCCAAGCGCGGCTGAATATTCGCACCATGGCAGCGAAAGTGGAAAGCAATCTGGAAAGTTATGGCGTCATCGCGCACATGCCAACACCGGCTGAACGCGCCGCCTGGAAAGAAGCGACAAAGGATAACCACAAAGCGATCATCAACCGCGTCGGCGGACGTGCACAAGACGTCTATAACGCGATGGTCAAGGGCCGCGCCGCCTTTAACGCACAAAGGCAAAGCCGTTGAGCGCCGCACAAACTTTCCTGAACGTTCTCACGCGCCTGGAACGCACCCTCGCGGTTTTCCTCTTTGCCTTTATGGCCTTGATCGTAATGGCTGATGTGGTCTCCCGGGAAATCACCGGCCTTGGCATTTCCGGCGCGCCGCGGCTTGCCGTTTACGCCTTTATCATAATGTCTATGATCAGCTTTGGTCTTGCCAGCCAATCAGCGGAACATTTACGCCCGCGCTTTGCCGACGCGCTTTTTCCAAAGTCTTGGGAGATACCCCTGCAGCGTGTTCAAGAAGGATTGATGACGCTGTTTTGCCTCATCTTTGCCTGGGTCGCTGGCAGCGTCGTTACCGAAACAAAAGCCCTCGGAGAAGTCTCGCGCTCGCTCAAGATACCGATCTGGCCCATGCAATCCGTTTTCCCGCTCGTGTTTTTCATCGCCGCGGTGCGCCACGGCCTGTTTGCGCTTTACCCAGCCATAAAACCGAGCCCGCCAAGCAAAATGGATGAGGCGGCGTGAGCGCAGTTGCTCTCTCCTTCGGTCTTTTAGTCCTGCTGGTTTTGCGCCAGCGCATTGTGGTGCTTTTGGCGGTCGCTGCAGGCGCGCTTTACGTGCTCTACGGCGATGGCAAACTGGCCTATGTGGTCTTAGACGCCTGGGCCGCGGCAGACAAAGAAGTCCTGCTCTCCATCCCGCTGTTCATATTAGCAGGCAACATCATGGCCAAAGGCTCAATCGCGCGGCGACTGATTGACGTGGTGCGCATTGGCACCGGGCCAATCCCCGGCGGGCTAGCGATTGCTACTGTCATCAGCTGTGCGGTCTTCTCAGCGATCTCCGGCTCCTCTACCGTTACGCTCATTGCCGTGGGCGCCATTATGTATCCCGCGCTGACGCAAGCGGGCTACGGCCGCTCCTTCGCCCTCGGCCTCATTTGTGCAGGCGGGACGCTTGGTATCATCGTGCCCCCGTCTATCCCGCTTATTCTGTACGGCGTCATTACAGAAACATCGATCGCAGATTTGTTTATTGCAGGTGTCTTGCCTGCCATTCTCCTCATGACGCTCATGGCGATTTACGCAGTCGTTCGCAATTGGTCGGCCGAGCGTACCTCAGTGGATTGGCCTGCCTTTTGGCAAGCGGCGAAGAAGAGCGTCTTTGCCGCTGCCATGCCTCTGATCATCTTGGGCGGCATCTACACAGGCTTTTTTACGCCAACAGAATCCGCTGCAGTCGCCGTCTTCTACGCAGTCTTAGTAGAGAGTCTCATTCATCGAGAGATGACGCTGAAACAACTCGAACAAGTCACCTTTGAGACCGCCAAAACACTTGGCGCCCTCCTCCCCGTGCTTATGATGGCGCTGAGCATCAACACCTTTTTAGCTTTTGAACAAATCCCGCAGCAGATGGTGGAGATGTTGTCCGCCATGGTCGATAGCAAGGCCGGGTTTTTGCTGGTGTCTATGGTGCTGCTGCTGATCATAGGCTGCGTGATGGACATTGGTTCTGCCATCCTAGTCATGGCGCCGCTGCTCACACCGCTCGCGACCAGCTATGGGATCGACCCCGTCCATTTCGGCATCCTCATGATCGTCAACCTAGAAATCGGCTATTTAACGCCCCCGCTGGGCCTCAACCTTATTGTCGCAATGGGCGCCTTCCGGGAGGACTTTTTGACAATTGCTAAAGCTGCCCTGCCCTTCATCGCTATATTGGCGGTTGGATTGGTCATTGTCGCTTTATGGCCGGACTTGTCCCTAGCGCTCATAGATTGATCGGAGACGTTGATGACTGCCCAGCCGCTGACCAACCGCATTGCAGATGAGGACCTGATTGCTCGCCTGAAAACGTCCGTAGGCGATGATAACGTCTTAACAGATCAAGCGGCTTGCACCCTCTATGCGCAAGACGTTTACACCAAAGCCGAGCCTGCGCTGGCCGTTATCAAACCACGTGATACCAAGGTGTTGGCGCACGCCGTTAAAGCCGCGACGCAGGCAGGCTTTGCCATCGTGCCGCGCGGCGGGGGCATGAGCTACACCAAAGGGTATGTCCCAGCAGAAGGCTCCTCCGTGATGGTCGATATGACCACGATGGACCGCATTTTAGAGATCAACGAAGAAGATATGTATGTCCGCGTAGAAGCGGGCTGTACGTGGAAATCCCTGCACGAAGCCCTGTCGCCCAAAGGATTGCGCACCCCGTTCTGGGGCACCTTATCGGGTGCGACAGCAACGATCGGCGGCGGCATGAGCCAAAACTGCGCGTTTTGGGGCTGCGGCATCGCCGGCTCCGGCGTTGAAAGCGTACTCAGCCTCACGGTGGTCCTCGCGGATGGGTCTGTGCTTGAAACGGGCAGCGCCGGCCATGAGGGCGTGACGCCCTTCATGCGCAATTATGGGCCAGATTTAACCGGCATCTTCACGTCCGATTCCGGCGCGCTTGGCTTTAAGGCAGAAATCACGCTGCGCCTGCAAAAAGCCAATCCGCATAAAGGCTATTGCAGCTTCACGGCGGACGATGAGGCTGTTGTCACAAAGGTTCTCTCGGGCGTTGGCCGCGCCAGCCTAGCGACGGAAGTCTTTGCCTTTGATCCCTTCCTGCAAGTCCAACAGATGAAACGCTCAGGCCTCCTGCAAGACGCGAAATACCTCAAAGGCGTTGTCACTGGCCAAGGCTCACTCTTAAAAGGTATCAAAGAAGGTGCAAAAATGGCCATCGCGGGCAAGAGCGATCTAAACAAACCCACATGGACCATTCATACGATCTCAGAGGGCCGCAGCGAAGCAGCTGTCGATGCTGATGTAAAAGCCATAGAGGACATCGCCAAATCTGCGGGCGCGATCCAAATCGCCAACACTGTCCCCAAAGCCACGGCAGGCCTGCCCTTCGGACCCGTCAACTCCATGATCGGCCCGGAAGGAGAGCGCTGGGTGCCCATCCACTGCCTCGTCCCGCATTCCAAAGCGCTGGAAACCCTTCAAAAACTGGATGCGCTGAAGGCACGCTACGCCGACAAAATGGCGCAATACAACATCGACACCGGCTATCTATTGCTCACCATGTCGACCACCATCTTCCTCATCGAGCCGGTGTTTTACTGGCACGACCAGATCACCGAAATCCACGACCACTATGTGGAAGACGCCATCCTGAAACAAATCACCCGCTTCCCCGAGGATCTGGACGCCCGCGCGGTAGTGGAAGAGATGCGCCAAGAGATGCTGGACCTCTTCGAAGAAGTCGGCTCAGGCCACTTCCAAATCGGCAAAACCTATCGTTATGGCAAGACCATCAAGCCGGAGATGAAAGGATTGCTTAAAGCGCTGAAGACGGAGCTTGATCCGGACAATCGGATCAATCCAGGCGCTTTGGGGCTTTAAAAGCCCGTCACGCCTTTTTCGCTTTTGAGGGCTCGACTGGTGGAAGCCAGGTGAGCGATGAATGGTGGAGCGAGATTAACACCGCTCCATTCAGCTTATGATACGCGAAAGTATAATCTGCCCGCGTCGCATTACCACCGCCGTCGACAAAGGTATAGTGTCCCATGTCTTTATATCCCAAGCCCCCAGCTTTTAAAACGGGGCCGGCAGCGCTTTGAAATTCAACACTCTTCCACCCGCGTTTAAGAAACCCATCGTCATTTGGAAACTCTGGGTCGCCGCCAACGAAGTATGACCGTGCGCCTGCGCGATCTAGACGGATAACATCCGCCAAGGTTGGCTTGAACAACAGTGGTTCATCTGCACCGCCAAAATCGTAAAGGCCCAATAGATTTTCAACATCTTGATCCGTTACATATTTTGCCCAGGCCCGTTGGGCGGCAATCACTTCCGCCTTTGTCATCCGTTCGTAATTACGTTCAGTAATTGTTCGCACTCCCTCTTGTGTACTACTTTCCAAGAGTGTGCAAAAAAACCAGTTTGACGTCTAGATAAAACGGACGCTGCTGGAATGAGATCAGACGCGCCGAAGTATTCCAGCGCTTTTATATGGCGATATGATCCAGTTCTTTTAATGAATCAAAGCCAACACCTCATGCCCAAATCGCTCCACTTTTTTCTGACCGACCCCACTGATCTGAAGTAATTCAGCCTCGTTGAGCGGGCAGTGCAGCGCGATTGCCTTGAGTGTTGCATCAGGAAATATGACATACGCGGGTACGGCTTGGGCTTTCGCCTGCTGTGACCGCCAGGCGCGCAAGCGGTCGAACACCTGCCGCGCTTCGGGCGGCAGGTCGATGGCGGCGCTGCGTTTTTTCTTCGCCTTGGCAGCCCCCTTGCGTACGCGTTCTTTGCGCTGGAAGACCTGTTCTTCGCCCTTAAGCACTGGGCGCGCGGCATTGGTGAGGCGCTGGGCGCGGTGTTCGCCTTCTTCGAGGTAGCCTTTGGTTTGGGCGAGTTTTCCCAGGTCAAGCCACTCAGCTTTTGGAACGTCTTTTCCAAGGCCGAATACACCCAGCGTGTCATGGCCAAACCGGCTAATTTTCTCATCGCCTTCGCCGCGCAGCACGGCCACCACATAGTGCAGGCCAAAGCGTTGCTCCGTGCGGTAGACGGCGGAAAGCAATTTGCGCATGGCGTCTGTCACATCCTCCTGCTCGGGCGGGGCGAGGCAAGTGTCGCAGGTGTTGCAGGGGCCCTGGTAGTCATCGCCGAAATACGTGAGCAGCGGTATGCGGCGGCATTCGAGGGTTTCGCAGTAATCGACCAGGGTTTGCAAGCGGGCCAACTCCACAGCTTTTTGCGCGTCAGGCGCGCCAGACTGCTGGATGAACCAGCGCGCCTGGACGATATCTTGCGCCCCCCACAGCATGAGCGCGTGGGCAGGAAGGCCGTCGCGCCCCGCGCGGCCGGTTTCTTGGTAGTAGGCTTCAATGGATTTGGGCAAGCCCATGTGAACAACGAAGCGCACGTCGGGCTTATTGATGCCCATGCCAAAGGCGACTGTGGCGACCATGATGAGGCCATCTTCGCGCAGGAAACGGGCTTGGCGGCGGCTTCGCTCTTCACCTTCTAGGCCCGCGTGGTAAGCAATTGCGTGGTAGCCTGCGCGCTCTAAGGCGGCGGCAATTTCCTCGGTTTTGTTGCGGGTCTGGCAATAGACAATGCCAGCGCAGCCCTCAGCTTGTGTCTTCAAAAAAGCCTTGAGCTGGTCGGACGGGCTGTTTTTAAGCGCCACATCGTAAAAGATATTATCGCGGTCAAAGCCTGAGACGAACAGCTGGCTTGCAGGGATCGCAAGCTGTTCAAGAATATCGAGCCTTGTGCGTTCATCTGCTGTCGCAGTAAGCGCAATGCGCGGCACGCCGGGAAAGGCATCGCAGAGCTGGCCAAGCTGGCGATAATCAGGCCGGAAATCATGCCCCCATTCACTTACACAGTGCGCTTCATCAATGGCGAACAAGGCGACTTCACTTGCAAGCAGCAACCGATGAAAGCCCGGCAAATTGGCGCGCTCAGGCGCTACGAAGAGGAGGTCTAAATCCCCAGAGCGTAGGGCTTCTTCCGCTTCGATCTGCGCTTGATGCGGCATAGATGAGTTTAGCGCCGCAGCTTTAATGCCAACGGCGTGCGCAGCAGCAACTTGATCATCCATCAGCGCAATCAGCGGGGAGACAACGACAGCCGTGCCCTGCCGCAACACTGCTGGAATTTGGTAACACAGCGACTTGCCAGCGCCGGTGGGCATGATGATGGCGGCATGCTCCCCGCGCACCACGGCGTCAATAACCGCTGCCTGATGCCCGCGAAAAGCGTCATAGCCAAAGACAGTTTTTAAGATGCTCTGCGGTGTATCTGATTGTCCCCACATACCCCTAGGTGTAGTGGCAAACGGCCCAAAGAGCCAATGGGTTTAGCGTATTTTCACAAGAGTTTTACCAAATGTCTCGCCGCTCATAAGGCGCACGAAGGCCTCTGGCGCCTTATCGAGGCCCGTTGTGACATCTTCTTTAACCGCAAAGCGGTCTGCTGCGATAAGACTTGCGATCTCAGCAGCAGCTTCCTGAGCGAATTCCTGGTGGTCGTAGACGACCAGCCCGCGCACGGTGGCTCTGGATTTGATGATGAAGGCCGGATTGGGACCCGGCGGCGTACCGGCGTCGTTATACTGGCTCATCAGGCCGCATAAAACGACCTGGGCGCCGAGCGCAAGGCGCTCCATCACAGCCTGCAGCATATCGCCGCCCACATTGTCGAAATAATAATCAATGCCGTCTGGGCAGGTCCTGTCGAGGCCATCGCGCAAGTCTTCAGTCTTGTAGTTGATGGTGTGATCAAGCTGTGCCGCGTCTTTGAGCCAAGCGCATTTGCCATCCGTCCCTGCAATGCCAACCACGCGGCACCCTTTCATGCGGGCCAGCTGCGCGACGCTAGAACCAACAGGGCCCGCAGCAGAGGAGACAACCGCCGTCATACCGCGGCGTAGGTCCGCCAAGCGCAAAGCGCCAGCATAAGCGGTCAACCCAGGCATACCCAATACGCCCAACGCAAACGAGGGTGAGAGGTTATGCGTCTCAATTTTCTTAAGCGACGCTCCAAGCACAACGGCCTCTTCGCGCCAGCCAAGCATTCCAATAACGACGTCGCCGGGCGCAAAGTCCGTATGCTGACTTTCCAAAACGCGCGCCACACACTCTCCATCCATATCATCGCCGGGATGAATGGGCGCCGTCATATGGCGGCCTGAAATCTTCCCGCGCATATAAGGATCAAGCGACAAAAACAGCACCTCAACATGCACCATATCGCCATGCAATTCAGGCAAGGTATCTGGGACGAGCGAAAAATGGTCGATCTGCGGCACACCTTCAGGTTTTGATGCCAGAATGACTTTTCTTAAAGACATGATCTTCCCCGCTTCTTATTGAGCTACATTCTTTAGCGCTTAAACCACAGGATACCGCCCGCCAATGACATCTCTCAAAGAAGACAGCTATTACGCAATGGCCTATCAAGCGCCTTGCCATGCTGTGAACGCCATGTCCTCGCGAGAAGAAAGCGCGGCGCATATGCAAAAGGTAATTGCGGGCCTGAAAGGCAAGCTGCTGCAATCAAAGCTCTTTGTCGGCCCGGACATGCGATTGATTGTGCTGCCTGAGTATTTTCTCACTAGCTACCCGCTTGGCGAGACAATCCCCGCTTGGCGCGATAAAGCCGCGCTTGAGATGGATGGCCCTGAATATGAGGCGCTTGGCAAACTCGCGCAGGAGCTGGACATTTTTTTATCTGGCAACGCCTATGAAGCCGATCCGCATTTTCCAGACCTGTACTTTCAAACCAGCTTTATCATCGCCCCAAGCGGCAATGTGATCCTTCGTTACCGGCGGCTCAACTCCATGTTCGCGCCAACACCCCATGACATTTGGGACCGGTATTTGGAAGTCTATGACATCAAAGATGTATTCCCGGTTGTGGAGACCGAGATTGGCCGCCTGGCCTGCGTCGCATCAGAGGAAATTCTCTATCCTGAAATCACCCGCGCGATGGCGATTGGCGGCGCGGAGGTGATTTGCCATTCCTCCAGCGAGGTCGGCAGCCCCACCGAAACGCCCAAGCAGCTGGCCAGGCGCGCCCGGGCGATGGAAAACATGGCCTATGTGGTGTCGTCCAATACCGCTGGGATTTATGATTCAGGATTTCCTGAAATGGCAGCTGCAGGCAATTCCGCTGTTGTTGACATGTCAGGCACCGTCGTCGCTGAGGCCAACACAGGCGAAAGCATGGTCGCCAATGCAGAAATTGACATCCATGCACTACGGCGTAAGCGCCGCCGGCCTGGCATGAGTAATTTTCTTGCACGCCAGCGCCTCGACATGGTTGCCGATTATTATGAGACGATGGCGCCGCAACGCAAAAATGGCCTCCTTGACGCGGACGGGAGCCTGAAGAAGCCAAGCAGGGACTATTTCAAGCAAGCACAGCTCTCAGTCATCGCTGCGCGCAGCAAAGAGAGGCTAATTTAAGCCTTCGCGAAGAACTCTGTCGCTGCCTTGTTGACAGCGGCGGCACCCTCCATATGCGCCATATGGCCCACAGGCAGCCGAACTGCCTCTATAGTCGGCGGAAGATTGACTGGCGGCGCAATGATCTCGTCTTGTTCGCCGATGATGACGCAGATGGGCGCTTTAATGTCGCCCAGTGGAATCGGCGCTGCGTTACAATCGGCAATAACACCGCTTCGCAAAGCTTGAAGTGCCGCGTCCACGCCGTCTAAGCGCTTAAATTTCAAAAGATCATTGACCAAATCGCGGGTCACCAAGTCCTTATCTGCAAACAACAGGAGGGCGGCTTCTTTCATGCCCTTGCGGCGCTCTGCCTCAATAAAGGTATCAATAAAAGCGCTGTTGACCTGGGCTTCTAATCCGGCAGGACAGACGCCAAGAACGGACAGCACTGTATCCGAGTTCTGGCGTGCGGCTTCAAGTGCGATCGCGCCGCCCATGGAATGGCCCATCAGGTGAAAAGCGTTCACCTCAATGGCTTTGGCAAAGTTCAGCACCAAGGCGGCAAGGGCCGAAAGGCCTGCGTCAGATATCGCTTTTGTTGAGCTTCCATGGCCCGGCAGGTCTAAAAGGATGACATCCCTATCTGCGGCCAATGCATCCTGATTAAATAGCCAATTATTGCGATCACCGCCGAAGCCATGGAGCATGATAACCGGAGCGCCGTCGCCGCCAGGAACAGTCTGGTATGTCAGGTCGTATCCATCGACGTGAGCTGTTTCTGGGCCGGACGCCTCGTCCCCGCTAGCGGCTTGGACCACGAAGTTTGCATTAAAGTCGTCAATAAAAGCCTCGACATCAGCATCGCTGTCACCTTCTTCAGCGAGAATTGCTATTAAAGCGCCGACCGGCAATGTTTCCCCAACGGGCGCGACAAGCTTGCGCAGCGGGCCTGGCATTTGCGCTTCCATCACATTGGTGATTTTTGATGTCTCGATTTCGACAAGCTCATCGCCCTCAGCAACCACATCGCCTTCTGACTTAAGCCATTCAACGACGGTGCCTTCTTCCATGGCAAGGCCCCATTTGGGCATGAGGATGGATGTGATTGCCATGGTTAGCCTTTCAAGGTCTTACGAACCGCGGCTTCGATTTTTTCCGGCGTTGGCAGGTATAGCTGCTCTAACGCTGGCGAGAACGGCACAGGCGTATGCGCGCAGGTCACCAGCTCAATGGGCGCCTCCAAACTATCAAAAGCTTGGCTCACAACCAGGGCTGCAATGTCCGTCGCCATATTGCAGCGCGGCGGGCTTTCATCAACCACAACCAAGCGACCAGTGTTTTCAACACTTTCCAGAATAGAATCCTCATCGAGCGGCGATGTTGTACGCGGATCGACGACCTCTACAGAGATACCGTCTGCCTTGAGCTTGTCAGCAACGGTGATCGCGTGATTGACCATGTGAGAGAAGGCGACAATGGTGACATCATCGCCTTCGCGCGGAATGGCAGCTTCTCCGAAAGGAATTGTATAGGCCTCATCGGGCACATCCATCGACGTATCGTAAACCAGTTTGTGCTCTAGGAAGATCACTGGATCATCGTCGCGGATAGCTTGGATGAGCAAGCCTTTCGCATCATAAGCGTTGGACGGCAGTACCACTTTAAGGCCCGGCACCATCGTGAACATGGGATAGAGGGTCTGGCTGTGCTGCGCTGCAGCAGAGACCCCTGCCCCAATCATGGAGCGGATGACCATAGGGGTCGTGGCTTTGCCGCCAAACATATAGCGGAACTTGGCCGCTTGGTTGTAGATTTGGTCAAAACACACGCCAAGAAAATCGACGAACATCAGTTCAGCCACCGGACGAAGGCCTCGCAGGGCAGCACCGGCAGCGGCGCCCATGATCGCAGATTCTGTAATGGGCGTGTCAATCACCCGCTCTTCGCCATAAGTGCCAATGAGCCCCTTGGTTACGCCATAAACGCCGCCATAAGCATCGCGCTGACCGTCGCTGCCCGCGCCGCCAGACACATCCTCGCCAATCACTATGACATTCTCATCGCGCGCCATTTCCTGGCGCAGCGCTTGGTTGATCGCTTCACGAACGGTTTGTTTGGGCATTTAAGCGCGCTCTTTTTCTTAGAGGTATTTCACGTAGACGTCGGTTTCCAAATCAGCCTCTGTGGGGAAAGCGGCGTCTTTGGCGGAGACAACATACTGCGCCACCTGGTCCGCCACCTCTTCGTCGATGGCATCAAGATCACTATGCTCCAGCAGTTTCGCTTCGGTGACTCGCTGCCGAAAGATTTTTAGGCAATCACGGTTCTCGCGCAGGTCATCGAGCTCGCCGTCGCCGCGGTAGAGCTGCGGGTCACCTTCAAAATGGCCATAAAAACGGACCGCCTCCATGATGATCGCAGTTGGACCGCCGCCTGAGCGCGCGCGCTCCACAGCCTCGCGGCTGGCTTCATGGACTTTGAAGAAATCAGTCCCATCAATGGTCGATGCTGGCATGCCAAAGCCTGCTGCACGGCCAGCAGGATCGTTCGTACCAATCGCGTAGCTTGCCGCTGTGCCTTCGCCAAACCCATTGTTTTCAATGACGAAGATCACCGGCAACTGAAGCACAACTGCAAGGTTCATTGCTTCAAAAGTGGTGCCTTGGTTGGACGAGCCATCGCCGGAGAATGAGACGGCAACTGAACCATCTTTTTTCGTTTTAGCGGCGAGCGCTGCGCCAACCGCCAGCGGCGGGTTGCCGCCCACGATGCCATTCGCGCCAAGCATACCCACGTCTAAATCTGCGATATGCATGGAGCCGCCTTTGCCGCCGCATAAGCCAGACTTGCGGCCAAAAATCTCATGCATCATACCCTCCACATCGCAGCCCTTTGCAATGCAGTGGCCATGGCCGCGGTGGGTCGAGCCGATGACGTCCTTTTCTGTTAAAGTCTCGCACATGCCAACGGCGCAGGCCTCCTGGCCAGCGTATAAGTGCAAAAAGCCGGGAATGTTCCCGCCAGCGAATTCTTCGCTCACACTTTCTTCAAAATCACGGATTGTGCGCATCCGTTTATAGGCCTTTAAAAGCTGCTCGCGGCTGAGTTGCATTCATCTATCCTCTGCACTGAACGTCATGTGTTCTTCAGCGCTAACCGTGTGATTTGGCGTGCAAGTTACTTTACCCAAAGGACCGTGGCTCCAATACATTTTGACAGGGATACTTTAAGACGACTTAGCTTTCGAGATAGGTTTTAACCGCTTCATCGGCGCCGGGATCATGCGCGGCGCTGTGTATGGCGCTCACGCGGGCTTTCAAATAGTCCAGCAGCTGCTCTTCCTCAATTGGAGGTTCATCAAACCACCCGTTGATGACCATCCCCTCCATCATGAATTGCGTCACCTGCATTACAAGCCTGAATACTGGGCCTGTGTCAGACCACTCAGGGAATAAATCCAGCGTGAGCGCATCCCACTCCGTATGAAACTTTTTGCGCTGCGGGCTCAGTATTTTCGCCAAAGCATCATCGCTGCGCGCCGCCATGAGCAATTCCTGTGCTGCTACGAAGTAATGCGATTTGAGCTGCTCTAAATAAATTTCGAGACCGCGCTCTGCCCTATTGTCGTTCCCATCAAGCGCTTCAATAGAGCGGCGATAGTCTTCCAAGCGTCTGCGGTGCACATAAACCAACGCCTTTTCAAACAACTGACCCTTATTTGCAAAGTGATGCATGATCGCGCCGCGCGACAAGCCTGCTGCTTCGGCGATGTCGCGTGTTCGCACTTGGGCAAAGCCTTTATTGACAATGCACTCAACCGTTGCTTCGAGCAGCTGTAGTTGCGTTATCTTACTTTTGCGGCGCTGCCAGCCTCCCGACGCTGCGTGTTCCCGCTTCAAAGCATCAAATTGATCTCGGCCAATCAATGGCGATGATCGCGTATCCATTCCGTCCCCCAAATCTCCATCCCTTAAACCTGCCAAAGCGCTACGAGTTATAAAATTGTCATAAGTGCTAAGGTGGCGCTTGTCCCTGTCGCTTTTGAGGGGCAGCACTCATTGCTTTGAAAGCCGACTATGAGAGCTTCGTCGCAACCTTATGAGCAACGCCGCATGATCGATCATTCACAGCATCCAATTTTGCAGGCAAATACGACGTTTGATGCCTTCAGCGCGCAAGTTGCTGCCCAGCAAGATAAAGTTGCAACTGTGTTTCACGGCAGGCAGCTGACATACGGCCAGCTGGGCCAGCGCGTGGCGCAGGTTGCTGAAGGATTGGAGCGCAGCGGTATCGCTCACCAAAAGCGTTTTGCCTATCTCGGTCTCAACAGTGATCATTATCTTGAGTTGTTCTTTGGGGCCGCGATGAGTGGGCGCATTCTCATCCCAGTGAACTGGCGTCTCGCGCCGCCGGAAGTCGCATACATCCTCCAGGACTGTGAAGCAGAGCTCCTGTTTGTTGATCCTGATTTCTTGAGCCTTGCCGAGGAAGTGAAAGACGAATGCCCAGCGCTGCGGCAGATTTACCTCATGGACGGGAACACGCCTGGCTACGATACCTATGAGACTTGGCGTGATGGGGCTGACGGATCAAGCGCCCGCCATGAAGCCGGGCCTGATGACGTTTTGGTTCAAATGTACACCTCCGGCACGACGGGATTTCCAAAAGGCGCGCTCTTAACCCACCAATCTTTGCTAGCGGCCATTTCAAAAGGCAAGTTGGTCAACCAAGACTGGTCTGATTGGGACGAAACAGACATCTCGCTTATGGCCATGCCATGCTTTCACGTTGGCGGCACGGTTTGGGGCTTTCAAACGCTCTGCAATGGCGGGACATGCGTGATCCTCGATAAGCCAGACATCGCTCAAATCATCCACACAATTGATCGCCAGGGCATTACGAAGATGTTTGCCGTGCCAGCGGTTCTCCTCACGATTTTGGACCATCCAGACACGCCTTCTGTGGACCTATCGTCCATGCAAGAAGTGTTTTATGGGGCCTCGCCCATCCCGCCAGTAACGCTCAAACGCGCCATGGAGACCTTCGGCTGCAGCTTCATTCAATATTACGGAATGACCGAGGTGTCCGGCTCTATCACATACCTCCCCCCAGAAGATCATGATGTAGCTGGCACGCCGCGCATGGCCAGCTGCGGCAAGCCGTTTCCAAATGTTGAAATACGAGTCGCAGATGACCATGGCCAAGATGTGGAAATTGGCAAGGTCGGCGAGATCTTGATCCGTACAGATTCCATCATGAAAGGCTATTGGAACCGGCAAGCGGATACCGAGGCTGCTTTTTTTGGTGACTGGTACCGGTCTGGAGACGCTGGGTATGTCGACGAAGGCGGCTATGTTTATTTGTTCGACCGGGTGAAAGACATGATCGTCTCTGGCGCGGAAAATATCTATCCAGCGGAAGTTGAAGCTGCGCTTATGGACCATCCAGCAGTTGCAGATACGGCCGTTATTGGGGTGCCAGATGAACGCTGGGGCGAAGCTGTGAAAGCCATCATCGTCAAAAAAGGCGATGCAACGGCAGACGACATCATCGCCTTCACGCGCACAAAGATCGCTGGCTATAAAGTGCCTAAATCGATCGACTTCGTTAAGGATTTACCGCGCAATCCTTCAGGGAAAATCCTTAAAAAGGAGCTGCGCAAAGCATATTGGCCAGAGGGTAGTCGGAAAGTCGGTTAGGCGGCCTTTCCGTCCTGCGCTTTTTGCGCTGCCTGCAATAACATGTCCGCTGGCTGCGCTCCGCTCAGCGCGACAGCACTTGCAAAAATATAAAATGGCACCCCCTGCACGCCCATGCCCGCAGCCTGCATAGCCCCGGCGCGAATAACATCGCGGTCCTTATCCGTACTGAGCAGGTTAGACACAATCGTTCGATCCATGCCGCATCGTTCAGCGATGTCCGTTAAGACGCTTGCTTGGCCAATATCTTCGCCAAGGGTGAAATAGGCTTCAAACACGGCCTCAGCGACATCCGCCTGGATGCCTTGACCATAGGCCCAGCCAATAAGGCGGTGTGCGTCAATGGTGTTTGGAACGCGCTCAATTTTTCCAAATTGAAAATCGATATCACCAGCTTCAGCAAGCAACGTTTGCGTCATCTTCGACATATCAAAATCGGCGCCGAATTTTTCAGCAAAATGGACTTTGCGATCTTTGCCTTCCATGGGCATATCAGGCGCAAGCAAAAAGGGCCGATACTGGACGTCAAAACTAGTTTGTGACGCAGCCATCGCTGCATCCATACGTCGCTTGCCGATATAGCACCAAGGGCATACGACATCGATGATGACGTCTACATGCATGTCTCTCTCCCAAACCTGAAGTTTTAAGCCTAACACAAGCGCAGGATTGTTCAAATGACCCGGTCCGTGTAGATCGTTGACGAGCAAAGAAAAAACACTGGTGGAAACGGTATGGCTGTAGATTTTGATTTGGGCGGCAAATGGATCATGGTGACTGGCGCAACCAGCGGCCTTGGCAAATCCTTTACGCAGGCCCTTTGCGAACAGGGGGCAAATGTCATTGCGACAGGCCGCCGCACGCCGCGCCTTGAGGTCTTAGCAGCAGACATGGCAGGTCAACCTGGCCAGGTCGCCGCCTTGAGTTTTGATGTGAATGATCGCAGCGCCTCTTCAGAGGCAATCGCAAAGGCGTGGGACATCTCAGACGGAGCGCTGTGGGGCCTTGTCAACAATTCGGGCGTGCAGACCACCGCGCCAATCGAAGATACGACCGAAGACGAGTATGACTTCGTCATGGATACGAATGTGAAAGCGGCCTTTTTCATGACGACCGAAATAGGCAAGCGCTTCATTGCGCGCGGCAACGGCGGGCGCGTTGTCAATATTGCCTCTATCGCAGCTTTCAAAACACTGGTCTTAAATTCTGTCTATTGCATGTCCAAGGCCGCGACCGCGCACATGACAAAGTGTTTCGCGCGGGAATGGGCGCGGTATCAAATTAACGTCAATGCCATCTGCCCTGGCTTTATCGAAACTGAGATCAACTCTGACTTTTTCAAAACAGAGACCGGAGAGAAGTTCATCAAACGCTTCCCCCGCCGCCGGGTTGGACACGATACGGACCTGAATGAACTGCTGTTATATCTCTTATCGCCCGCATCGGGGTTTGTCACCGGCTCAACCATCGTGGCAGATGATGGCCAGGTCTTAGCTTGATGCGCCTTCTTCAAAGCGCGAAACGAAGGCCAAAAGCTCCTCTGGCAGCATAGGCGCAGCAAAGTGATACCCCTGCCCAAGGTCGCACCCTAACACGGTGAGCTGCCGGGCCTGCTGAGGCGTCTCAATGCCTTCGGCCACAATGCGGGCCTGGCGCGAGCGGGCAATGGCCAAGATCGCATTTATGAGGGTTTCCGGCACAGTTTCATCCCGGTTTTGCGAGAGCGCGCGTACAAAGCGCTTATCGATTTTGAGCTCATCAAAGGGCAATTCGCCCAAATAAGACAGAGCCGAAAAACCGGTGCCAAAATCATCGATAGACCAACGTATGCCGCGCGCGCGCAGCGATGCCATAACGTTCTTAGAGCGAGCAAAGTCCTCAATCACGATGCTCTCTGTCAGCTCTAATATCAGCCGGTTTTCGCTCAAGCCAGATGTGGCGAGCTGCTGAAGGACCGTGTTTTCAAAATTCGAACGCCTCAACTGCTCGGAAGAAATGTTGATCGCTAAATAAAGGTCGGGCGGCAGATGTGCGCAAAGTTCAGCGAAATCATTTAAAGCGCGCGAGAGCACCCAATCCCCTACATCCGTGATAGCGCCGCTTTCTTCCGCCATGGGAATAAACAAAGCCGGCGTCAGCAAGCCCATTTCTGGATGATCCCAGCGCACAAGCGCTTCAAAACCAGCGACTGTTCGATCTTCGAGACGAATGATCGGCATGTATTGAATAAAGAGGCGGTCCTGGTCGAGCGCATCGCGCAGCTCGCCGCCAAGCATTACTTTTTCCTGCGCGGCGGCAGCATCTTGCGCATCAAAGACACGAAAACTACCGGGCGGATCTTTGAGGGCTGTCGATAGCGCAAGAGCGGCGCGAGACATGATTTTATCAGGGCTGCGTTCGGTCGCCTTGGCAGCAGCGATACCGATGCGGCCATCAAGGCGTAGGCGCTGTTCATCCATCAAAAATGGCTCGCTGAAACAGGCAAGCATGTAATCCGCTAAGGTGCGCGTCTCGCTAATGTGTAATGCGCCTTCCATGGCCACAGCAAACTGCGCTCCGCCGATCCGGCATATGGCAATATCGCGTTCGTCAGCCGCATCACGGCGCGACATGAAAGACAGAGTGCGTTCGCGAAGCCGGGCAGCGACTTGGTCCAAGAGGCCATCTGCAACTTGGCGGCCTAACAAGATGTTCATTTGCTCGAAACGATCAAGCGAGACAATGCAAACCGCAGCCGAGAACCCTGCCTTCTTGGGCGCTTGGCTCAAAAAATCCGATAACGTCTTGCGAAAGGCCATTTCTGAGAGCACACCAGGCCGGTTCTCCAAAGCCAAAATATCTTGGTACCGAACATCATTGCTGACGATACCAAAAATGAGCTTGCTCTCTGTCTCGCAGGGCAGCGCGCGCACTGTATGGCTGAGATAGGGGCCAAGACCTTCCGTCCCAGGGCGCTGGATTGCGGGATGGAGAAGTGTGACCGAGCCGCCAGTGCGTGCGGCCTGATCGCAGGCTGCAAACACATCGCCAGCGGCCAAACCAGCAATCGCAAACGCAAAGGCGTCAAGGCCCCTCACTGCAGCGATATCATGCGCTGGCATAAGGGCCTTCAGCGCTGGAGACACTAAGACTTGATCAATTTGGGGATCATAGCACCAGCGTAGCAAGCGCTGGTCTGGCGTGCGCTGAACAATCGGCTGGCCTGCGGTAACAACATGGCGCTGACCAGACAAGTGTTGCTCAATCAGCGGCTGAACTTGATCAGTCTGCGCCTCAGAGAACACATGCAACGCGCCAGCCCCCTCGAGCGCCATGGCCAAGTCCTGTGACCATCCCTCAAGTAACACGAAAACCGGGAGAGGGTCGTTGAGAATCTCAATTAACAGCGCGCGGTGCGCCCTCCCCGCGGCAATGGAGTAAAGCGAAACGTTCAAAGCACCGGCATCACACGGCTGAGCCTGCACGACGTGACGGCTCCAGTCCGCTGTGTCCGCGCCATCGCGGTTAGGATTGATTGCTTGAATAGACATTAACGATAGGTTGAACTTAAGACTGCTTCGAACACCGCTTTGCTTGTATCGCTTAAGCTTTAAGTAATAAATGACAATTATTTTAAGAGGTAGGGTTGCCGTAAGAAGCACCTGAAAGAGTTTGCGTTTTGAGTGTGTAGCGTGGAGAAGTTAAAATGGCACTGTGCCACCAGAATCGGTGGTCAATGCATTGCGTACGAGGCGCCTCGAATGAGGAGAGCCTGCAATGAGTGGGCCGATCAACACAGCAGCCAAAGGCCTGATTCAGGCTGAGGCGCAGCTTGCGCAAGCCGCTGCGAGACTAACAGCGCCGCCGCAAGCGAAGGCGGGCCTGAGCTTTGAGTCAGCCCAGCAAGCTTTTACGCCGAAACAGAACGCAAAACCAGATAGCGAAGGCGACAATAAGCGCGCACCGGCAGCGAGCCCGAATGCCAAACGCGCGGTCGGTAGCGCAGCTGTGACCAGCCAAGGCAGCTACCTGCCATCGCTTGCTGAAGAGACCATTCAGATGCGTATCGCAGCCAATGCCTACTCCGCCAATGCACGCTTAATGGACGCTGCAGAAGACATCTTGAAGATGACGCAAAACGCATTTGGCAGCACCGAGACTAGCGACACAGACTAACGCCCCTTGCGGCACAATAAACTCGGTGGGCCGGATCATTCTTTCCTTCTGCTCGCGCTGCCCCTATATCGGGGTCATGGCCCAGGACCTTCTCCATACTACGAGTGATCGCGCCCCGCTGATCGATTCTTTTGGACGGCATATCGATTATGTGCGGATTTCCGTCACAGATCGATGTGATTTCCGCTGCACCTATTGCATGTCAGAACACATGACGTTTCTGCCCAAGCAGGAGCTTCTCACGCTCGAAGAGCTAGACCGCATGGCCAGCGCTTTTGTGGCGCGCGGGGTTAAACGGCTGCGCCTGACAGGCGGAGAACCGCTGGTGCGCAGAAACATCATGTGGCTATTTGAACGCTTGGCGCGCCACCTTGATAGCGGCGCGTTGGAGGACCTCACGCTTACCACGAATGGCAGCCAGCTTGAAAAACATGCTAAAGCCCTTGCCGCTTTGGGCGTAAGCCGCGTCAACATTTCCATTGATACGCTAGACCCTAAAAAGTTTCAGCAGATCACACGCTGGGGCCGGCTTGAGCAGGTTCTTCGCAGCGTTGATGCCGCTGACGCGGCGGGACTAAAAATCAAGATCAACATGGTCGCTCTGAAGAACTTCAATGAGGATGCGATTGACGACATGCTGCAATGGTGCGGCGCGCGCGGATATGACATGACACTCATTGAAACGATGCCGCTTGGCGAGATCGACGAAGATCGCACAGACCAGTATCTGCCGCTTTCACATGTCCGTCAGGATTTAAGCCAGAGATGGACGTTGACGCCCTCGGAATACAAAACGGGCGGCCCCGCACGCTATGTAAACGTTGAAGAAACTGGCCAACGTCTTGGCTTTATTACGCCGCTGACCCATAATTTTTGCGAGTCCTGCAACCGCGTACGCGTGACATGTACAGGTACGCTTTTCATGTGCTTAGGGCAGGAAGATCAGGTGGATTTACTAGGCCCATTGCGCCAATCAGACGGGGATGACTTGCTCCATGCGGCCTTTGACAAGGCGATGATCGCCAAACCGAAAGGGCATGATTTCGTGATTGAAAGGCGCGGGGCGCAGCCCGCTGTGACGCGCCATATGAGCATGACTGGGGGCTAAGGTTTTGCCCTTCGATCGCCTCGCCTTTATTTCAAGCAGCGCCGCGATCGCCCGGGAGGCGAAAGCGCATCTGCTGGATCAGTATGACTGCGTCCCTCTAGAAGAGGCGGACGTGGTCATCGCTTTAGGCGGTGATGGCTTCATGCTTGAAACGCTGCATTCACGTATTCCCCACCAGACACCCATCTTTGGGATGAACAGAGGCACCGTCGGGTTTTTGATGAATGAGTTCATTGTTGAAAACCTGCATGAACGCCTGATCGCGGCTATTCCGCAAACGCTCTATCCCTTGCGCATGACCGCGCAGCGTGTTGAAGGCGGGGCAGCGGTCTCCCATGCATTTAATGAAGTGTCTCTGCTGCGCGAAACCCGCCAAGCAGCAAAACTGCGCATTAGCATTGATGGTAAACCGCGGCTGGATGAGCTGGTCTGTGATGGCGTCTTAGTGGCAACACCGGCGGGCTCTAGCGCTTATAATCTTTCCGCGCACGGGCCAATCCTGCCGCTTAGCTCCGATTTGCTGGCGCTCACGCCAATCAGCGCCTTTCGCCCGCGCCGGTGGCGCGGCGCGCTTTTGCCGCAAACCGCTTCCATCACGCTCAGCATCTTAGAAGGGCATAAACGGCCAGTGAGCGCGGTTGCAGATCAAACAGAAATTCGCGATGTGGAAAAAGTGACCATTGAGCAAGACCGTAAAATTAGCCGCACGCTACTTTTCGACGCCGAGCACACATTGGCCGAGCGCATCTTGTTAGAGCAGTTTATCGTCTAAACAGACTAGTCCTGTGAATCACTCAGATTGATGGGTATAGTTTAGTGAGTTTTATCCGTGCGTCGTTGTTTGTGAACTGCCAGTTTGCGATGCACTGTTTATTGTTTCGCTCTTTGGTCCAGGCGGCAATGTCGGCTGCCAAT
>JBCCAR010000001.1:0-243159 GCA_039814715.1 Pseudomonadota bacterium | reverse complement strand
CTGCCATCAAATAGAATGGCCTGCATATGCACTCCTGACATTGCCAATCCCCCTGCCGAATGACACCATGGCCTTCATAGCTGCGCTGGCGCCATCTGCCTAGGTGGCGCGTGTCTTTATTTGAGGAATTTGGGGAGGATGCAGGCGATGTTTGACGAAGAGCTACCGCGCAAGACGGGGGATGCGCTAGAGGCCGCTGTGAAAGAAGACTTAGATCCCTTGTCGATCGAGCAGCTTGAAGAACGCATCAAGACCCTCACGGCCGAAATTGAGCGCACCAAGGCCGACATGGCTCGCAAAACCAGCCACCGAAGTGCAGCTGAAGCCCTGTTTAAGTCTTAAAATGAGTAAGCCGCCCGCGGGGGCACACGGGCGGCCGCACGCTCAGGCGAGGCCTGGGCGATGAATGGGCTGATTAGGCCGCTTGTTCGAGCACTGGCTGCGCTTTGGCGTCGTCAATTTCAATCCGGCGCTCTTTTTTGTGCTCAGGCACTTCTCGCACGAGTTCCACATTGAGGAGCCCGTTTTCAAAGCTGGCGCCTTGAACGCGTACAGTGTCGGCGAGATGGAAGCGTCGCTCAAAGGCGCGCTTGGCGATACCGCGGTGCAGGAAGGTCCGCTCGCCATCCTCTTCGCCGGCATTGGCTTTGATAGTCAGCACGGTGTCCTTCACCGAAATGTCGATGTCCTCGCGGCTAAAGCCAGCAACGGCCATCGTCACGCGGTATTCATCCTCGCCCGTCTTTTCAATATTATACGGGGGGTAGGCGCTCTCAGAATAGTCCGGCCGGGACGCGACATCGACTAAACGGTTGAGATTTTCAAAGCCCACACTGGAGCGGAGCAGGGGGGAAAGGTCAAAACTACGCATGGTTATATCCTCCTATGAAGCGATATGCGTTTTTCATGTTTGGCCCGCCAACATGGCCGGGCCGTTGATGTCCGCAGCCCTTTCTAGGCGCTGCGTACATGTCGGATATGGGTATCAATTTGAACATTTCAAGACTTTAGCGAAACGAACTAAAGTGTTGATTTTGTTCAATTTTTATGAAATATTGTCTCTATTGATACCGGAGAGTTCCCCGGTGAAACAGTAGTGTAAGAGGGTAGTATCATGTCGTTCGCAACCGATGAGCGGGCGTTTATCAAACCGGCCATTGCCGATAAACTGCATAGCCAAGCGCTTGCCTTGGCTGATGAAAGCCGGTCTTATTTTGCCGCGCATTCTAAAATGGACCGCGCCGAGCTCGGCCCCATTGACCGGGTCTTATATACCGCTGAAAGCCTGCGCATTTCCACGCGCTTGATGCATGTCATCAGCTGGACGATGGTGCGCAAAGCCTATGCGGCTGGTGAAATAACGCTCGCAGAAGTCTCCAAGCCCGAGCGGCAACTGGAAGACCTGGACCTGTGCAACGCCTCTGACCCCAGAGACCTGCGCCGCTTGCCCCGCGCTGTTGTGATCTTGTCGCACCAATCGCTGAACATGTACCAGCGCGCCCTGCGCCTCCAAAATCATATGCTGGACCAGCAAGAAGAAGGCGAGGCAGGCGCTGCAAACCCCGTCGCCTCAATGCTTGAGGGCCTAGAAGGGGCCCTTGAGCTCGCTTAAGGTCAGCGGCAGCGCCTTCGTCGCTTCGCTATTATCTGCCCAGCAGTTTTTTTCAGGCTGCTGGGCGATCAGCATGAATGTCTGAGCGCTCTAGCTATCAGATGGCGGAAATGGTCTTCCGAGCCATCATCGTGAAAGTCGCGTGGCCGCTTAACACGCTCCCTTTCAGCCCAAATCTAATGCTGAAAGGGAGCCATAAATTACAAGTTTTTACAGCCCTAAACCGCACTTTCTTGCAAAAGAGAATACCATAAATTTTGGGAAAGACACTAAAAATCAAGGCGTTGAGCGTTAATCCCAGGGGACGATTTAATCCCCAGATTTGTCGAAAACTATATACTGTCCGTGGATTTTTCTGTCCCTGGATTTTTGGATTTTGCTGGATTTTGCGGAAAACTATATACTGTCCCTGGATTCCGTCCCTGGATTCCGTCCCTGGATTCCGGTCCCTGGATTCCGGTCCCTGGATTCCGGTCCCTGGATTCCGGTCCCTGGATTCCGGGTCCCTGGATTTCTCCTTTTAAAGGGGGACGGAGTTCAGGCTGTCATCTTAGAGCCCGTCGGTCGCGAATTTTTTAGCGGAATTGAAGGCTGGCAAGACCATGGGGGAGAGATAGGTTGAATCAAGAGGTACAAATGGCCGACACTCAAACTGAATCCGCTCCTAATATAGCCAGACCAACCGTCAGCCATATGCTAGGCGAGTTGACATGGCTGCTGAGTCAAAGCCCAACCCATAAGCACTTCACATTCGGCGATATGGAATGGATGCTGCTGCCGCCGGTCACGCTAGAGCAGTACCGTGTTTTTCGCGGCAAAGGACAGCCCATCGGCTATGCCATGTGGGCCTATCTCAGCGAGGACACGGAGAAACGCCTTATTGCAGACGCGGAAAACGGCGCGGCTGTTCGTTTAAGGCCTGACGAATGGAAGTCGGGGGACCGTCTTTGGTTGATAGATTTGGTAATCCCCAAAGACACTGAAGAGGGTCATCTTGCCAAAGCGTGTCTGACCGAACTGTTTTCCACCGCTTTGAAAAATAGGCGTGTGAAGTTCCATAAAACCGATCCAGACACTGGACAGCGACAGCTGGTGGAGCTGGGCAGCGATGGTTAGATCAGCCGCTTTAGTCATAGTAGTCGGCTTATGTGCAACAAGCTGCACCTACGCGCCATTTGGACCGCAGTGCTCTAACGCGCTTCCAGACGGACAAGCTGGCTACCCTGTTGAGCGTGGCGCTGACGAGGAGGAGGCAGCACTGTTCGACTATTATCGATGCCTGGCGAAAAATGGTGTTGAAGAGGCCCAATTCCGTCTGGGGATCGCCTACGAGGAGGGTCTAGGCACAGAGGTCGACCTTGGCGAAGCGCGGTATTGGTACAGCCGAGCAGCCCGCCGAAAATATGGCATCGATAGTGGGATATCTGTGGTCGGCGGGACAAAGGGCCAAAGAGTTCCAAGATCTTCTGGCGAGATAAGCGAGGGGCACCAAGAAGCAAAGGACAGACTGAAACAGCTTCTGCAGAATGAGCAAAGTGGCGAGCAGGAAACAAGAGAGAATGAAAAATGACTAATACAGTTTCAACAAGGCCTGATGGTTTGTACGCCAGAACACTGCTCATTCTTTGTTCGTCTCAGCAAGGATACCGAGCCTAAAATGAATTGCTTCCGGACAGAACCAGTTCAGCCTTTGCGCCAGTCAAATAGGTGGCGGAGCCTGTTAATCGCTTGTGCCGCGCCGCTGCTATTCGCGTTTGAGTGCGCACCAGATATTTATCGAGAAAGGTGGTTCAATGAGGATCCAGCCTGCCAGAAATACCAAACTGGAAGGCCCTATGCAGAAATCAAGCAGGTCTATTCCGAAAGAGACGTTTATAAGAACGTTCGAATTCAATATGACCGCAGATATATACCCCGCCATATCTCTGGTGGTTGCGATGCGCCATATTGTACTAGCGGCGCATACGACATAGACATTGAGACAGGTAGACCTGCCTCAATAGAAAAAGAATATACACGGAATGTAAAAAACTACACGCATTTAGGCTTGACAGTTGACTCTTTTGCTAGGCCATCTTTGGATGGCTTATTCAAGACTCGGTACACCAATATTCGTGACAATTTAACATTGTCTGATTTCGATGTTCTGGGCGAAGACCTCCAAGGCTATATTTTAGTCAGGTATCCGGCGCCGTGGGGTACGCGGACTCCAACAACAAATCCGTATATGCACGATGTTGGTATAAAAACCAATGATGATGGCCAGATTACTTCTATCTTGGAATGTAAACGGCCCAGATCCGTTCCCAATCCGACCTGCAGGGTCTTTGAGATGGTCGGAAAAGTCCGACTAAAAATGTTTTTTAATCGAAAACAGCTGGCCAATATCGACAAAATAATTGTCCAAGGCCGGCAATTCTACAGTTGTCTTGCAATCGAGGAGATTTAAAATGCCGCTTGCTTTAGGTCAGACTGAATTAGACATTCTTGAATCCTATGTGAATATTGGGACGCAGCAAGCACGAAAATCGGGCAAAATCGGGGGACTATCCAAATCGGGGGACTCCAAATCGGGGGACAGTATATAGATTTATGACGCAAAGAGTGATAGGCGTAGAGCATGCCGCGCCTTCCTCGTCTTGTTGTTCCTGGTCATCCGCATCATGTCACGCAGCGGGGTAATCGGCGTGAGCCGGTGTTTTTCTGCGATGATGATTATCGGGTCTATCTTGATTTGCTGCGGGAATGGGCTTGTAAAGCGGAGACGCAGATCTGGGCTTATTGTCTCATGCCCAATCACGTTCATCTCATTTTGACCCCAAGGGAAAGTGACGGCCTGCGGGGCACGCTGGGCGAAACACATCGGCGCTATACGCGGCATATCAATTTTCGCGAGGGCTGGCGCGGGCATTTGTGGCAAGAGCGGTTTCATAGTTTTCCCATGGATGAAGATCATCTCATCGCCTGCGCGCGCTATGTGGCGCTGAACCCGGCGGCAGCCGGAATGGTGGCGCGGGCGCGCGATTGGCCCTGGTCCTCCGCGCGTGCGCATCTGGAGGGGGTGAGCGATGGTGTCACCACGCTTGCTCCCCTTTCAGAGCGTATAGGAGATTGGTCTGCTTTGTTGGATGGGGGTATGGATGAGGCTATGGCCAAGCGCCTAGAGATGCATCTGCGCACTGGCCGTCCGCTGGGGAGCGACGCGTTTATAGGCGCGCTTGAAAAACGTTTGGGCAAGACCGTCAGCCCAGGCAAGCCTGGGCGTCCGCGCAAAGCAGATAAAGAAAGATGACATCGACGCAGAGTACGCCCCAGCGCTCCGGCGTCAGCAGCGATTGAGCGCCTGTATGAATTGGGGCTTTATACCCACAACAAGCCTTGCTAAAACCACGCTCAGCTTGCAAGCACCTCGCATGCGGGCCCGTAGCTCAATTGGTTAGAGCAGGCCGCTCATAACGGCTTGGTTGGGGGTTCGAGTCCCTCCGGGCCTACCATCTTTCATAATATTCCCCTTAATTTTCAATGTCTTGGGCGTTTTTTTGGCGAACCTTTTTGACTGGGTTCGCCATTTTTCCATTACTTTTTTGATCAGAAACAAGCGTCATTGCGCGCCTTGCCATCGCGGCTTGTTCCGCTGCTTTTGTATATCGGGTCACCTCCGCCACGGATTGATGACCGGTGACGGCCATGATTTCATGCGCTGTTGCCCCAGCTTCGGCAAGGCGGCGGGCGGCCGCTTTTCTCAAGCCGTGGGAGCTGCACTGCGGTATGCCGGCGCGCTTGCAAGCTTTGGCAAACCAGTTCCCAAACCCGTTCGAGGTGTAAGGGCGACCGTATTCAGTAATCAAGATTGTCAGGTTTGTTTTTGACGTTTGTGCCAGGATTTCTGCAAGTGCCGGGTGGATAGGCAGTATCAATTCGGCGCCAGTTTTTTGTTGAGTTACCCTGATGCCATCTAAGGAAATATGCTGCCAGCCCATGCGCACCACATCTGAGCGACGCTGGGCTGTGAAGAGCAGTAGGGCCATTGCCAAGCGCTCTTTCGTGCCGGTTTTGAACCTTGTTTCAAACTGTAAAATCTCTTGCTCAGTCCAGCTGTGGTAACCGTCTCCAGCGATTTTGAATGGTTTCACGCCCGCAGTGGGGTCATGCGTTATCATTTCATCGTCTATTGCCGTACTCACAATCAGCTTCATCATCTTCAGCGTCTTGTTAGCCTGGGTAGGCGTGTCCGCTCGTTCACTCATGATTTTCTTGACGTGCTTTGGGCGCATTTCAGCGATGGGAAGTGGGCCAAACCTTGCACGGAGCCATTCGATATTGGTGCGGTATGTCTTTTTCGTAATCTCTCTTAGCGCTTTGAATTGTTGAGATTGGTAATATCGAATAATTGCCGCTTCAAGTGAGGCAGGGTCAATTCTGTCTTCTCCTGGCACAATAGTATGGGCTAGCGTTCCATCAATGCACGCTTGGTACTCAGCAACCCATTCTGTGGTCCCCGCCTTAGACTTGAAATGATGGTCCTTCTGTCCCTTTCGGCGGTACCTGTAGCGGACTTTTCCATGCCGATCGCGATAGGCGGAAACATATTTGGGTAAGGCGCGCCTCTTCACTGTTGGAACGCCTCATCCCAGGGGTTTCGAGACTTTTGAGTGCTTCCGGCAAAGAACACGCGAATAGAACCATCCTGTTCAATTTGGGCGCTTTCCGGCTTCAAACCAGCTTTTTCCGCCCCCTTCAAAACGCGCGTCACATCTGACTGTTTGAAGTTGCTTCGCTTTGGCTTGCCTGCATTCATGTGATCATCCTCAATTGAGACTTTCTCAACGTAAGTCTGCGCCTACCGTCAATCTACCCCGTAAAATCCACTTTCGTACGGGGTGCAGAAAAAGCGCGGGCCTGGCAGGGTCGACATTTTTCCAGGGGGCACCCTGCCAGGGTTTGCGACAGCCGCGCGCTATCGCTCAGAAAGGCCCCCTATCTCAATATCCGCTAGTTGAAATTGGCGCTATTGGGCCAATCGTTTTGCGGTCACCGATTCTCTGGTTTAGCCAGGTCAAGCGCGCCTGCATTTCGTCGTGGGTTGCATAGTGTACTTCGTGCCCGTTCACGCGGACCTTGGTTGCACCTGTTGCGATTGCTTCTTCGAGGCCCCGGCGGGCGCGTAATAGGTCTTCAATCGTTTCCATAATTACGCTCCAGGATTCCGGTACCAGCCACGAAAATCAGAAACACCAATGCCAAAATCCAAATGTGCGCGAATTTTTATGCCACCAGTCTCGAAATCTTCCGCGGTCTCAATTTGAGGGCCTTCCGATCCTGCTAAAAAGGCATGTTCAAGTCCTGTAATATTCTCCGCCACAACGTACCAAGCGTTGGGGTCTGTGAGGAACGGGTCGACAATCAGTCGAAGACTGCTGAACGGGTTAACGTCATCTGTCGTCGCGGGGCGGATAGCGGCTAATTTTTGCTCCGCTATGCTCTCTAGTTCCGGCGGCACCACAACTAGGGACGGCCGTGCTGCGATGAGTTGTTCAGCCAAGTCTTTTGTACGACGCATCGTCTTGCGGGCGCGGTCAATCGCTTCAAAATCAATTGTTCCAGGTGTTTCGTCTAGATTGTTATGATCTGAATGAAACATCGTCTTGCCGTCCTCAACCACTGGGCCGGCTCCAGTGTTTGCGGTGATCGTGTCTGCTGCGATCTGGTTCATCCTCGTGCGAGATTCTACGCCTTTGCGCCGAGCATAATCATCCAAGACACCTAAGTCGTCATTCCAGAACATTTGCCGAGTGAAAAGCCCGATATCACCGTACTCTTTTACTTGGAGAGAGGTTTTGGCCTCTCGAATGACCGATGATCGATACTCACCAGCTTCAGTCTTGGGGTGATAGAATTCACCAGACGCCCATGAAAGCCGCTTATATGGCTTATAGTCAGGTGACGGGGCGAGCTCGCGTGAGACAGACAGAATCCCGTCTTCCACACTCTCATATCCTGCTCGCGCAGTGCGGTTTCCTGTTTCCTGCAGCAGGAATGGTAAATCTGACGTTGTCATACTTAATTGATAGAGATCATTCGGGCTCATTGTGTTCGGATTATTGCCTCGCGCGGCGGCCATCTCCCGCCCGTATCCCTGTAAGGTAAGGCCGATATACTCTCGCGCCGCGTCATCCGGCTTTTGGTCACGATGGATGCCAAAATATACTCCAGCCGCCATGCGCTTCCGCTTTTCTTCAGGGTCTTCGTGATCAACTCCTACAGTCGATAGTGCAGGCGCCACTTGTGAGGCGGTCTGGATGATTGGTTTGGGTGGTGCCGCGCGCATTGCGTTTTGAGCCGCCGTTAAAGCAAATTCGCAGGTAGCGTTTGCTGTCAGCTGTGTCTGTACCCATTCTGACTGGTTGGGTAGAGCGGCTGCCATTGCGATGTTGTGCAATTCTTGTTCTGTGGCTGCCGCCGTCTGTAGCTGCGGCTGTTTTTGGGTTGCTTGGGTCTTCATTTGATTTGCTCCATGTGATGAGAGGATTACGGCGCCAGGGTCAGCTGGCGTAACAACTAGGGATAATTCGTACGGCTCATATTCAGTCAGCCGACGTACGGTGGTTCCATCGTTTTGCTGGCTATCGGAAAAGTTAATTAGGCGCAGGCCAATGCTTACATTTCGGAATTGTCCAGCCTTGACCTTGGCTAGGGTTTCTTCGTCATGAATTTTAATAGTCGCGATAGCTTTGCCACCTTCAGACCGCGATGACAGGACAGTGCCAACAATACCGTTCACGCTGCTCGTATCATGGTCTTTCAGCACTGGTGCACCATGAAATCTGTCTGTTTTGATTGCTTTGGTATCTGTGGCTAATTGCGCGAGGCAGTTGCCAATATCAGCGAAGGCGTGGGGAAATACTTGGCCGCTCGCAAAGACACAATCGACGGTTCCAGCCTGTTCGTTCAGTGAACGCGGTGTCAGGGGTGCCTCAATCTTCACTGTCATCTGAGGCCTCCCTTGCCCTTGGCTGTGTTGTGGCGAAGTAGCGATCTGCGCCAAAATCTTGGTCCACTTGTTCGATGCTTCCGCCGCGCTCGGATATAAGCTCTGATCGCGAGCGTAGTCGGTTGCGCAACAAGACTTCGTCTGCGTTAGCGTCTTTTTGCGGGTCGATGCTCTCGGCGCGTGGAGGTATCCATCGTACTTTCAAAAGCTCGTCTCTTTGGCCTGCAGGAAGGCGTCCATTTAAAATTTCAACGTCAATGAACCATGCCCAGACAGTGTTGCAGAGTTGATTGATTAGAACACTTTGCTGAAATTGTTCGACAAATCTCAAGTGCTCGAGGCGGCCTGCGCGCAGGGACGAGTAGTTGGCGTCGGACAGGTCCCCATCGACTTGATAGGGGCTCAAACCAACGGCGCTCGATGCCTGACGCAAAAGTGTTTTTGCGACCTGCTGATAATCGCCTGTATTGGGCCCGTTTGGAATTTCGACGTCTTGGCCAGGCCGCAAAACATTTGCCTGTCCGGGATGCACAACGTACTCACCAGTCTGAGCATCTTTCTCAAAGATTTGTTCATTGATGGAACTGCCGTCGGCATCTCTGATAAACACTGTTAGGGCAGAGCCAAGGCGGTGTTTTGCAAGGGCGTTTTCATTAAGAGCTTCGAGCTCGTTAATGGTAGGTAGCGCCGGCCCCAAAATGGAAAGGCCGCGGGTTTGTCCGGGCTCAAGTCTATGTGCAGCAAATGCAATTTCTCGGGCGTTAAGTCGAATTGGCTTTTGCGCTAGCGGAGGTAGCAGGTGTTGGGGTGCTCGCGGCAGGATATGATACGCCACAGGCCTACCTATCGCATCAAATTCAATGCCGTGAAGGATAAATGCGCTACCCTGGAGCTGGCGTGTTTCTGAGATTGGCATTTGCGATGATGGGATCACTTGTATTTTCAGTCGAGCATAACGGCCGGTATCATCCACAATCACGCGTCGCCAGATGGCTTCCCCGCGCATAAAAATGCTGCCGGCAGTGGTTGAGAGGAGCGTGTTGAAATCCAGGCCAGAAATCTCCAGCTCTTTTGCAGTTTCTGCCCACAGCAAGCCAACGCGAGCTCGCATTCGTTCGGATGCGTGAAGAGGCTCCGCTTTAAAACCAGTCCCGACTGTGGCCGCTGTAAAGCCGCGCCGCATCGATGCGGCGATTGGTGAGTTTACAGCTTGCTGTGCGGCACGGTTGCCAGCTTTAGGGTTTTGGCCCGCTGCAATGTTCATGTGGCTTAGGCCCGGATTGCCAGACCAGCGTGCCGATGATGATGCAGATTTGATCGCGGAAAGCCGTTCGAAACCCATACGCTTTGCCATTATATCAATAAATGTTTCGAGGCGGCTCATTGACCTTCTCCCGGGAGGACATCATAGCCGTGATCGAAAAAGAACATATCGGATGGGCGGTAGTCTGGAATGATTGGCCGGCCCTCATGGTCGAATTTCAGGCGTCCACGACGCCGCCATTCCTCGATCAAAAGGTCTTGCGTGTATCCGAGTGTGGTAATGCGCCGAATAATTTCTTTATCGGACATCGCTTTTGGGCGGCGCTGTCTTAGCGCCCCCCTCGCGCCAGCTTCAAGAATATCTCGGCGGATGATATCCATGATGAGTTTAGGCCTCGTTCCAATGTTGGTTGTGCTCCTGAAAATATATTTCAGCGCATTGTTCCGCGCAGCCATGCAGGGGAACTGCAAAGGCGGCCGAATGGCTAAACATTTGCATGCTGGTAATCACATCATAAGACTGGACATCAGCGATATAAGGGCGCTCGATGCTTACCGAGGTATTGCCAATTTTGACTAAGAGAATTCGTTTCGTGAAAGTATCCAAATAGGTTTGCAATTGAGTGTGCGGGTTACACATTGGGACATCGCGTGAGCCATAATGATTGCTGTAATCTTTAACAAATACAGCGGCCTCAGCTGCAAGCGCAGGCTCAAGACCAGCTCGGCGCAAATACAAGTAAACCTGAAGGCGCATGGCTTGGTCCCAGTTCAACAACCGTGGTGAGCCTCTTTTTGATGTAACGTCATATAGAAGTTTATGACGCGCCAGCTCTTGGGTGAAAAGCTTGCTGTCAAGCGAGCAAACCGCACAAAGCCATGGGTAGGTAATTGAGAAAGTCGACAACGGACTGCTCCTTCTCTAGAATAAACATCTTAGAGAGGTTTATTCTAGAGAATTAGGCGCGTCAACTAAAAACATCTTAAAGAGGTTTTTAATCCTGCTTAGAGGTCCTGATCAATTTGTCGATTTCTGCCGCATCACAGCAAGCAGAATGATTGACAGCAGCGACGACTAAATCTCGGCTTTTCCTTAGCAAAAAGTGCATTTTATGCACGTCTTCGGACAACTCCGGTTTGCGTTCAAGCGCAGGGTAAAGGTTGTCCCAGATATCCTCAATAAGCCTAACGTAATGATACAAATCAGAAGTTGTATCATTGACTTCTTGCTGAACGGGGAAGGTGTGAATGTTAGTTTGATGTTTAGAATCGGCGGCGGCACCGTTAGAAAGGCTGTCAGCCATGTTTGCTCTCCTAAAGCAGATGTGGTTAGGCCTGGCGCGGGTTGCAGCCCGCGCTCAGGCCGTCTTAGAATGCTCCAAATCTCCTAGAAGTCAAGTCTCCTTGAGAGGTTTGTCGTCTAGGGTGTCTGCGAGGTTGTTGATACGTAGTCCCTTCAAGACTAATCCTTCTATAGCGGCGGTTGCGTATGCTCTGACATCAAGTGCTTCATTTCGATCAGAACTTTTCTTTTCCCATTCATTGCGCGGGTAGCCACGTCTGTGCTTGATGACGCGTCTTTCTGCTGTCAATTGTCCAAAGTATTCTTGATTTCGAGCTAGTGGGAAGTGGCAATATCCTGGCCCAGGCTCGTCTCTGCGAAGGCGAGCGTACACCGTCTCCTTTGCAGCGTCGGAGCCTACGATGTAGAGAGGAACTTTCCCTAAGTTCTTGTAACTGGCCTTTCGCGGAAAGATCGGGAGGCCGTCGCCGCCGCGGCCTTTGATGGCCCATATGTTTCTGTGGTGCTTATCACTACAAAACCGATAGACCTGCTGTGCAAAATGGCCGCCGCTATCGATACAAACAGCCTGAATATGTTGATCGGGTACATCGCGACTATGTTTGAAGCCTTGACGGATATCATGCCAAAGGGCCTCCCAAACATCCGGACCGGCGGGGTCGCCGCTGATAATGCGGTAATCAATGCTCCAGCTTTCGAAATCTCGGCCCCATGCTACAACCTCGTATTCGAGGCGATCATCCTGGGTATCAACCCCCATCGTGAGCAGAACTGCGCCCTCAGGCAACATGTCATAGTCGGGCTCCCGACGATCAAGTAGCCGGGCCACATCCGGCGGCTGGCTACCTTCCATACTGAACGTCTCGCCTAACTTTAGGTTTACCCATGATTTTAGTCGCTCGGGTGCTTTATGCGCGGCGATGAATTCTCTGGCGATATCAGACCAGCTTTCAAAGGGGCTATAAAGTGTCGACAGGTGAAAAGAGGCGGTGCGTCCGTCGCCTTTCGCGTGGGTCTTCCAACGCCCAGCGCCAAGCATCGCTGGTTTTGCCGTTTCCTCTATGGGGCAGCCATGTTGGCAGACCATGTGGGCGCTTGATGGATCACCTTCATCCCAAACGATCGATTTCCAAGTGATCAGTTGAGAGGCATTGCATTGGGGGCAGGGCACATAAAATCGCCGCTGATCGCCTTCCAGAAAGGCCGCCTCGATGCGCGATAAGCCTTTGATGGTGGGCGTGCTGGCCATGAAGATTTTGCGGCGGCCCGGGAAGGTCGCGGTGCGCTGAATGGCAAGTGCAACGGGGTCACCTTCTTCACCGGCATCAGCGGGGAAGCCGTCCACCTCATCCATCAGCAAAAAGCGAATGGGCAAGCTGCGCAAGCCCACGGGGCTATTCGCACCGGCCATATAAAGCGCGCCGCTGCCGAACCGCTTGATGGTCTTGCTGTTGCCGCTATCTCTACTTTTCGCCGGGATCACCTTGTCAGCCAGCACGGGCGTGAATTCAATCAGCGGGTCGATGCGCGCGGTAGAGTTGCGCCGGATCGACTCTGTGGTGGGCTCAACAAGAAGAATGTTCCCAGGCGCCTGGTCGATGCAATAGCAGATGAAATTATACCCGGCCTCACTGGCACCTAGCTGTGCGCCTTTCATGAACACCACGCGCTCAGAGTCGCTGCCAACGGATAGGGCATCCATGATATCGCGCAGATAAGGGACACGCTCTGTGCGCCAGGGTCCGGGCTCGGCCGACATAGGCGGCAAAATGCGTAACTGGTCTGCCCATTGCGACACAGCCATTTGCTGTTCAGGCCGCGCGGCATCGCGCCAGATCGCATCAACCCATTGCCGTGTGGTTTCAGGTTTACCCATGGGCAGCGTCCAGATTGTCTGGTAGCGCCGTGTCGGCAACGTCCTGCAGGTGTGCACGTAATTCTTTGTCCAGCAGTTTGAAAACGTCACCAGCTGAAACGCCAAGCTCTGCAGCCATGGTAGGCGCAATGCGCTGGACCCAGGTAATGTGCCGGTCCCGCTCCATGCGCGCCCTGGCAGCAATGGCGCGGGCAACAGCAGCACGCTCCACCAGCTTGCCTTCCAGCTGATCTGCTTCCAAGCGCACCTTGCGCAGCTTCTCCGCTTCCAGCTTGGCGCGTATGGCATTGAGCTCTGATTTATCGCTGGTGGCGGCCTTGGGCCTGACATGGCCAGCAATCCAGTCAGCCGCAGCCTGGACGTTGATGCGCCCATCATCACGCACCGGCATACCGTTGCCCATCCACTGCGTGACGCTTGCAGGAGTGTGTCCCATATGTTTGGCAAACGCAGCTTTGCTCATGACTGCGGGCACAATCTCTGGCAAGTCCATGAGTGTGTCTTGATCTGCGATGGCCATATGTTTTCTAAATAATTGATTTATATATATTTTTTTGGTCTCAGAAACTAACGCAATTCCGGGAGCTGCGTACCCGCAAATGATGAGGCCAAGAAGGACCCGCGAGGCACATGGTCAGCGCTCTGTTTTTCCCAGTAGAATTAGCCGATCCTCTTCAAATACTGCCTGACTGCCCTGTCTAGATTATGCGGGAAGCGGTCGCGCAGTCTCTGCTGAAACACGCTATTCATCATGTCCTTAATTTCATTGTCTGCCATCTCCCTGGGTATTGACGGTCCGTAGAGTGTCTTGATTGGAAGGCGCTGCGTGCGTTTGCGAGTAAAGACACCGACCTTCCCGTTTGGCATGGATGCGATAAAAGCGTGGCGGTAAAGCTTGCGCTTCCCCCAGGCTTTTGATGATACGCCCTTCTTGGTCTGTCGCGCTCCAAACTCCATAAGTGAAAGGGGTCGCTCTGCGCGTGAGGAAAGCGACGCTATAAGCCTAGCCTGACTTGCCTTTCCGCGCTTGAGTGTTGCTCTTATTGTTTTTTGGCGTGCGCCGGTAGAGCTGGCTAAGGCGCGGACAGTATGCGTTTCTACTTTCTTCAAAGCTTCATTGATGCTGCGAGAGGCAGCTTTTGGGAAAGCCTGTTTCTCAAAGGCCGTCATATCTCGCTCCAAGAGGCTGAGTTCCGAAAAGTCGAATTTTGCTATGTTAGGCATCTATTTTCCTTCTTTTTGTGACGGGTGTGACGGGTGTGACGGGTGTGACGGGTTTGATGAAACCTTTCACGCATACACGCCTGCCCATCCGCGACAGTATTTTTTGGTTCTTTGAAAACCCGTCACACCCGTCACACCCGTCACATCATTCAAAGCCCGGTGTTTTCAGGCGGTGGGCCTCAAAAAAGGCACCTTCGCGGTTTCGGCCTTTCTTGAAGCCTCGATTGACGAGTTCGCGGGTCAACAACACGTTTGTGACTGGCGTAGCGCCGTTTTCATCGCACCACCGAGAATAACTGTGATAGGCGGTGGCACTCTTAAGCTTGAGTGTGGGTGGACCCGTCTCAACGCAATCATTTACCCAAGCGCCGATCGTGTCTTCCTCATTGAAGTACTCATTTTCGATTTGGATCATACATTCTGGTTTGTTTAGCCCAACTTGCGCATAGGAGACGGCGCCAGTTATTAGCCACCCTAGAATTTCGCTGGCCTCGTTCTGTATTAGCTTTTGCAGCAGGTGAGGGTCTTTGCGATCATCCGGGCAGTCCCACTCAAACGGGATGAGGTGAAGTCGCCGCCGCAAAGCTTTTCCGGTACCAGAGAGTGGCGGTAGGTCATTAATCAACAGGAGCGGCGTGAACCCGATGCGTTGTTCTTTGTAGTCACGGTAAATAGCGCGAACCTTGGCGTGCTGAGACCCCGTGGTTCTCTTGATGACGTCCTCCCTCAGCGGCGAATTGGGTTTGTTCTCCTCGGCATAGGCTAATCGCGGTCCGATTAAATTTGCCAAGGCATTGTCTTCGTTGATGGGTTGGCTGCTCAGGAAAAGGCCAGATGGTGCTTGAGTTGCGTAATTTCCCGCAACATGGACAAGTAAATCTTTGAATTTTGACTTGCCGTTTTGTCCGTTTCCATAAATGACAAAAAACACTTCCTCGGGATTGTCCCCGCGCAAAAGGTATCCGCCGGCGCGCGCCAGATAGTCCGCCAACTCAGGGCGAAAATTGCTCCATTCGTTCACGTGGTTCTGGAAGTCTGTCGGGTCTGTAAAAGAGGGAGCGACGGCTGTAATGCGGGTGCAAAGATCGGCCGGGTCGTGAGGTTTATGGTCGCCACTTTCTAAATTGTAGCTGCCGTCTGGGCAGTTAAGTAGCGCGGGGTCTTTGTCCAAGTCTGATGACAAAACGACATGTCGAGGGTCACTAGCGACAAGGTTCTTCGTGGCCTTTAAGTTCGCGTAGCTATTGTTTCGATTGGCGGCTTTGATCGATAACACGTACGCGCGATTGGATGCTCTGATCAGGTCATCAATTTTGTTGGTCTCATCGCGCTGCCAAGACGCCCCATCATAGATAATGAAACGCTCCTCATCAGCGACGTATTTGACTGCGTCTTCGTAGCGGTCGCTGAAGAACGTCGCGGCGGCGTCTTGAGAAAACGCGGCATCAGGCGATGTGCGACCGCCGCCGTATCGATCATCCCCGGTGCCAGTTACTGCGCGCCCGTCTTTGCGAAGCGGCACTACTATGTTGTTGCTCGGTGACATTAGCGTACTTCGCCTTTGCGCCGTGATGGTTGGACGCTTGACTTCTTGCGGTGGTGTGCATTCGCAGCCCGGTAATCAAAACCGATGTTGTGGTTCGCCATTGAATTGGGAACGCCAGTATCGACGGTCGTTGCTTTTTTGCCCTTCGCCAGCTTACGGCGTTGTTTCCTATTTGGTTTTATGTGCCCTCCGGGCCTACCATTTCTTTTCTTTGAGGACTTTTTTTGACTGCATCATTGGGCAGTGTCCCCAGTGGCGAACTTATGCTTTCGTCTTGCTTCTTAATGCCGGTAAGGATGAAAGCGCATGTCACAGGCTCCAAGCAGCGTTGGTGAAGAGGTTTTGTTTGAGGTGGGCGGCGATAATGTTGCCGTTGTCACGCTAAATCGGCCTGAAAAATACAATGCCGTGAATGAAGCCGTGACGCTTGCCATGGATTGGATCGTGCGAGAAGTTGATAGCCGCGATGATATCCGCGCGGCCATCCTGACGTCTTCCAATGACAACGTATTTTGCGCAGGGGCCGATTTGTCGGAAATCGCCAAAGGGCGTGCGCGCACGCTGTCAACCAAAGAGGGCGGCTTTGGCGGGTTTACGTATGCGCAGCGCGGAACGCCTTGGATTGCCGCCGTGACGGGCAGCGCGCTTGCTGGCGGGTGTGAGTTTGCGCTCGCCTGCGATATGATTGTGGCGTCGCAATCCTCTGGATTTGGGCTGCCGGAACCAAAGCGAGGTTTGCTTGCAGCTGCAGGCGGGGTGTACCGCCTTGGCAGGGCCTTGCCGCGCCATATTGCGCTAGAGCTGGTCGCGACGGGCGATCCATTGCCAGCGGAGCGGGCTTATCAATTGGGGCTGATCAATTATCTAGAGCCCGCGCAAAGCGTCTTAGAAAAGGCAAAAGAGCTGGCCGCTACGATTGCTGCAAATGCGCCGCTGGCAGTGCGCGAAAGCCTGGCCGTTGCGCGCGCCGCGCTCGATCATGACGAGGCCGCGCTTCGGTCGCTGTCTGGCAGAGCGGCCAAATTGGTGTTCAGCTCGGAAGATGCAAAAGAAGGGCCGCGCGCCTTTGTTGAAAAGCGCAAACCAGTTTGGCAGGGGCGCTAGCCTTTCATCGCCGCTTTGCTATCTGCGATTGCGCGGTGCACATATTGAACGCAGACCGAGCCCTCACCGACGCCGGACTCGACCCGTTTGACGGAATTGGCGCGAACATCGCCCACCGCGAAGACGCCGGGTTGGCTGGTTTCTAAGGTAAAGGGTTGGCGCGCGTCGGTCCAAGCGCCGCCAGGAATATCGATCCCTGTTTTTAGAAACCCGGCCTCATCCATTTGCGTGCAGCCTTCCAGCCATGTCGTATTGGGCACGGCGCCAATCATTAAAAATACATTGCCGCAGTCTAACTGGGTTTCTGCTTTCGTGTTCTTATTGGCAAACGTGACCGTTTGCAGGCGTCTTTCGCCTGCCAGCTGGGTAATCTCACTGTTGCGCTGAAGGTGGATATTCGCCCCAGCATCAATCCGGCTGATCAAATAATCTGACATGCTGGCTGCGAGTGTGTCGCCGCGGATGAGAATGTGCACGTTTTTTGCAAACCGCGATAAGTAGATGGCCGCTTGGCCAGCAGAATTGCCGCCGCCAACCACGATGACGTCTTCATTCACGCACAAATCAGCTTCTAGCGCGGTCGCCGCATAGTGAATGCCTGCGCCTTCATAATCAGACATGTTCTCGAGCGTCAGGGTGCGATAGCTTGCGCCGCTGGCAACAATAACGGCGTGGCTGTGAATGATTTGGCCGCAATCTAGCGTGAGCGCGAATGGTTTTTGGCTGCAGTCTAAAGACTGGGCGCGGCGCGGAACGGCCAGCGTTGCGCCAAATTTCTGCGCTTGAATTTGCGCGCGGCCAGCAAGAGCTTGGCCGGAAATACCGGTTGGGAAGCCGAGGTAATTCTCAATTTTTGAGCTGGTCCCGGCTTGGCCGCCGGGTGCTTCGGCTTCCAAAATCAAGGTCTGCAAGCCTTCCGAAGCGGCATAAACACCCGCCGCGAGACCCGCTGGCCCAGCGCCGACGACGATCACGTCATAGGGGACGCCGCTCTCAATGTCTTCGTCAATGCCTAAGGCGTGGGCCAGTTCTCGGCGATCAGGCTTGGATAAGAACTGATCCTTACCGATCGCCACAATTGGAATATTCTCTTCTATAGTTTCAGCAGGGCCTGACAGCGCTCTTGCTTCGTCACTCGTGCGATAGTCGAGCACTTCATTGGGGTAGCCATTACGCTTTAAAAAGCGGGCGAGCGTGAGCGTGTCGCGGCTGCGCGGGTCGCCAATAATGCGCACGCCCCCTTGGGTATATAAAATGAGACCCACGCGGCGCAGTATGAAGGCGCGCATGATGATTTCGGCAATGTCTGGCTCGGCTGACAGTAACTTGCGAAAGGCGATGCGGTTCAGCCGCAGCACCCTGCCAGTTTCGCCCATACGCCCCGAGACTAGGATTTTGCGGTTGCTAAAGAGGTCAAGCTCTCCGGTAAATTGGCTTTGCGCGTGGACAGTAAACACCGCATCCTCGCTACGTGCCTCATCGAATATCTCAATGCACCCGTCGAGCACCACGAAGAAATCAACAGTTCTTTCTCCGCGCCGGAAAAGGATCGTGCCTTTGCGAAGGGCGCTTTCATGACCGAAGGCTGCAATGCACTTTATTTGCTCCTGCGTTAAAACGGGGAAGGTTTGCGCTTCGCGTTCATAGGGGTCTGCTGCGTCGGGTTTATCACGAATACTGCACGCTCAGTGCACAATACATTCCGAATGCTGTGATGTCTGGGGGCCTAAAAAAGGTTGCTGTTTTAGTGCTTTAATGCACTTTTAAACATCGATTTTTGCCCAGACCATGCAGCGAAATCTGACTCAGTTTTTCCATTCTGAAGAAATCCCAGTGTGCCCTGGGGAATTCCTATGCTGCAGCTCGACTTAGCTGCTTCATAACTCCGGGGCCATACACCTTCAGAGAGCGTCCAATTGTGGGCCTCAAAGGAAAACTCATGGCTAAAACCACTCCAGTAAATTTGAATGACGCCTATGTAAATAAACTCCTTTTACCTGTTGCTGGCGAAATGATCGTCAGAGACGCTACTCTTGGTAGTTTTGTACTTCGATTGCGGCATACAGGTTCCAAAAACTGGATTGTCTACTTAAAGCAAAACGGTAAGCTGCGGAAAGTCAATATCGGGACTGTTAATGAGGTGCCTGCGGCAGATGCCCGGCGCATTGCGCAGTCGATGCTGGAAACGCCAAACCCCGCTTCCTCAGACGCTGCAGAACGGCTCTATAAACCATCTGTGAGCTTTGGCGATCTGCTCGAAAGCTTCATGGAAACGGATGGCAAAACAAGATGGAAAGTCACGACCTGGCGCGGCATGCGGCGGCGCGCGGACAAATATGTTTTGCCGACCTTTGGAGAGAAAAAAGCAAAGGCCATCTCGCGCGCTGAGATCATCGATTGGTTCGAAAAATTGAAGCAAGAGGCAGCATCTGCGCCAGTCAGTCTGAGCCTCGTAAAATCCGTCATGGACCATGCCGAAGCCCATGGCGTCAGGCCTGTCGGAACGAACCCTTGCGCTCGCCTTCAAAAAAAGGATCTAACCCGAAAAGGGAACTATTTATCCGAGCGACAAATCGGGAAGCTTTGGCGGTATCTCGATCGGCGGCAAACCACCCATCCAGACAAGTGCGATGCCCTGCGACTGCTGCTCCTAACTGGGGCACGCAGTACAGAAATTACGCACGCCAGATGGGACCAAATTCATGGCAACCGGATCATTCTGGAAGACTCAAAAACAGGACCAAAAACAATCTGGCTGAACAGTTGGGCGGTAGAAATTTTGGAACGACGAAACGCAGATCGGCGGTCAGATTTTATCTTTCCGAGCAAGTGCGGAACAAAAACCATGACGTCTCCTTGGGCCTTCTTCCAACGCATTCAAAAGAGCGCCGGGCTGAAGGGTTTTCGTGTCCATGATTTGCGGCATACTTTCGCCTCCATCGCTGCACAGCATGGCCTTGATCATAAGGCCATCAAGGGCTTGCTGGGCCAACGCGATATCTGCTCAACGATGGCATATTCCCACCTCATCAGTGACGCCGAAACGCAGTCGGCAGATGACATTTCATTGGGCATCCAAAAGCTGCTGAACAAAGGCGCAAACGCAGGTAAGAAAACAAAGGCTAATCGGCGCAGCTCACAACGATCACAACGGGCCAAAAAAGATGAAAGTGCGCGAACCAGAACCACTTTGTGTGGCCTTCGAGAACCGGAAGAAACACAGCAAAAACGTCGCCTAAAGACACGAAAGAAAGTAGCTTTGGGATCGCCGCCAAGTCCACTCCGCTTTTCGCTCAAGGCTTCAGAGAACAGCCAATCAGAGACCTGCGAGCAAGCCCGCACGTGGGACTGGTCGGATATCGATTGGGGCAATCAAAGGGAGGGCAACTGACATGAACACCACCTCCCAAAACCTAACCGATGCTATCTGTGCGACGGCTATCCCAAGCGCAAAGGAGTATGCGCTCAAGGATAGCAGATTTCGGGGGCTTCAACTGCGCGTACAACCATGTGGCGGGCGCAGCTGGATTATCCGAACACGCAAGGACGGAAAGCAGCTCAAACGCACACTTGGCCGCTATCCAGACGTACCGTTGAAAACGGCCCGACAACTGGCTGCTGCAGTCCTGGCCGATGGACAGAAAGCGCCAGAAGCGACGCGCAAAAAAGTGCCGACGTTTCGCGAATTCCACCAGCAGTACGAATTGCGCCGCGCTAGCGGATACAAACTACAGGGATACCAAGCGCACGACATTTATTGCCGCACTCAGCTGCTGCCAGCCTTCGGGCATATGCGGCTGGATGAGATCGATGCGCCTGCGATCAACGCCTGGATGGCGCGCTATTCGAAGCATGCGCCAGGCGGGGCCAATCGTGCTTTTAATACCTGCGGGCGATGTTTAACAGCGCCTATGAATGGCAGATTCTAGACAAGACCCATCACAATCCATGCCTGGGCGTCCGCAAGAATAAAAGGGCAGCCGTGGGCACGTACCTGAGTGAGGAACAATACCAACGGCTCGGGCATGTTCTGGAGCAAAACGAGCAGAATTACATGGCCGCACGGGTCATTCGGTTTTTGACCCTGACAGGGTGCCGACTGGGCGAGGTGCTGGACTTGGAATGGCGAGACGTGCGCGCCAATCATTTGGCGCTTCGCGATAGCAAGACAGGCGCAAAAACGCTGCCCATTGGTGCAGGAGCTGTTCAATATCTGGCGCTTCAAAAATCGCTCTTGCTTGGAGATGACCCGGCAAGACCGGACCCTTGCCATAACCCAAATGCCGTGTTTCCCCTGCCAAAGTTGAAGACGCTTCGCGGCCATGTTCGCACACGGTGGACATACTTAAAGCGCGAAGCAAGCCTGCCGGACAAAGTACGTCTGCATGACTTGCGCCACAGCTTTGCAAGTTTCGGACTCACGCATGGCAAAAGCCTCCACCAAATTCAGAAATTGCTCGGGCACAAAGACATCGAGACAACCGAACGCTATGCGCACCTGAATGATGATGCCTTATCTGCAGCGGCGGAGAAGGTTGGAGGGTGGATTATGGCTGCGGTGGAGACAGTTTCATTTTCGAAATGACGCTCTGTCCCCTTCAATACTTTGCATTTAAGAGGTCCCTCACTTTATTTCTTCTCTGAGCTTATGTGTGGCAATTTTTAGACGGAGCTGATTAAATCCAGCAACGTGGATCAACTTTAGATTGCTATTTGCGCATATGACAAAGACGACCCCTCAGAATTTTCACTCAGATAAACTCCGAGGCTCTCTGCTCCGTTATCTTAAGGATGCGCGTCTCCGGCTTTTGGACACCGGAACGCGCAACCGCCTCATTAATGTAAACCTTGAGAACAAGCGTCAGAAAGCCATCCGGATCGTCAATGAAGGTTCGACTGAGGTTTTCAATATCCTGTGGCGTCAATCCAAGCCGATGCGATTTCTTCCGCTGTTGAAGGAAGAAGACGATCCTGAGACTAACGATACGCCAACTTTGGTCGCATTTGAGGCTTCAGAGGATGCAGATGAAGCGAGAAAAAACGACCAGTTTCTAGAAGTGCGCCTTACGGACGACAGGTTACAAAAAAAACTGCTGTCACTTTTTGGCGACGCAAAGCACGTGGAAGAAGAGCAGGGCATAAACGTTTTATTTCTCGCTCTGGGTTTTTTGAAATGGTTTGAAGATAAAACGTCTGACAAGGCGCGTTACGCCCCCCTTCTTCTTTTACCCGTTGACATAAAAAGAGACCAGAAAACGGGCCGTTTCAGCCTTCGCGCCCGTGATGACGAACTAACAGTCAATATGCCTCTGAAAAGGCGGCTTAAAGACGATTATGGCATTGAACTGCCTGACTTTCCGGCGACTACCGAAGACTTTGAGCCAGACACTTATTTTCAACAGGTTAGCGAAGCAACCGCTGACGAAACACGATGGATCATTGAAAAAAATAGCATACAGTTAGGACTTTTCTCCTTCGCTAAACTGCTGATGTATAGAGACCTCGACCCCGAAAACTGGCCGGATGGCGAGCTCACAAATAATCCATTGATTGGAGGGCTGCTGACAGATGGGTTTGAAGCTTGCAGCCACTCGTTCGACGATGTCGAAGATTTGGATAAAGTCCTTGAGCCAGCTGAAATCATCCAGGTCGTCGATGCAGATGCATCACAAACAAAAGTCATAGAAGTTGCCAGGCGCGGTGCGAATTTAGTCGTTCAGGGTCCCCCGGGTACGGGCAAATCTCAAACGATTACAAATATATTGGCAGCAGCAGTTCATGACGGAAAAAAAGTCTTGTTTATTGCGGAGAAGATGGCAGCGCTCAATGTGGTGCATGAAAGAATGGAAAAATGTGCCCTTGGCCATCTCTGTCTAGAATTACATTCTCGTAAAGCGAATAAAAAATTGGTTTTAGAGGCCCTTGGCCGCACCTTAAAAGCTGGTGGGGCCGTACCGGAATTAAGTGACAATTCAGAAAATCTGAGACTTTTGCGGGATGAACTTAATGCCTATGCAAATGCGTTGAATGAACCGCTACCGAACTTAGGCTTTTCACCTTTTCAGGCGCTTTCTGATCTTGTTGTACTACAGGGAAAAGGCGTTGCTCCTCCTAGCGTTGAAATACCGCATTTGGAGAAGCTTTCAGCGGACAAAGCTAATGACCTGCAAGCCACACTTAGCCAATACCTCCAGTCCATTATTAGCGATGGTCGTTTTCAAGGCCGGGTCTTCTATGGCGTCCATAATCTATCCTTGCAGCCAATGGACCTCCAGCGGCTTGCTTTAAAATGTAAAGACGCTTCTACGTGCTCGAAAAAAGTGGGCAATCTCAAAACCCAGCTCTCAAGCATGCTCGAAGTTGAAACCGATCACACTTTTCTAGCATCACGCCAAATTATCAAAGCGGCACGGTTAGCCAGTAAGCTAATCGACTTTGACGCCGACAACCTGGAGCCGTGGCTTAGAGGCCGAATGGAAGATCGCGCTTTTGATGCTTTGGAGTGCTCTGCGACGTGGGCCAAACAAGCGCAATTGGCCACACCGGTCTTTCTTGATGCCGCTTTCGATGCAGAGGTAAGGACCCTTCGCGAAGACATTGCCATTGGTTTGAATTCGTGGTGGTCGCGTTTGTCTGGCCGCTACCGAAAATCGTCCTCTCGGTTGGGGGGCTATCTTAAACTCGACCTGCCAAAGCATCCTGAAGACAGAATTTCTCTTATTGATAAGCTCCTTTCGGTTCAGAAATGCCGCAAGGCAATGGATGAGGAGCGCCCTTATCTGAAAGAGTATCTAGGCCCCCAATGGCGCGGCGATAAAACTGACTTTGCCGCCATAGCTGAAGCCGGGATAGCAGTAAAAACAATTTGGGAGGCTGCGGTTGCACCTTCTCCGAAAGCATTATTGTCCGTCGCGTCTGGCCAGGTTGATCTGACCGTTACAGCCGACGCGCTCGAAAAAGAACTCCATGAAGCAAAGAACAAAGTTAGAGCGGTTTTTGAGCAGCTAGAAGCCGATATTCCAGAGACAACTGGTGGATCGGATTTGGAGAGCTGCAGTCTCGACCATCTTGTTAGCATATTGGAGCGATATGAGACTCAAACTGATTCTTACGAAAGCTATGCAAAGTGCAAACGCCTGCGAGATAAATTGGCAGCAGCGCATTTAGGCCCCCTTCTGGCACTCATCGATAAAGGCGACTTGCAAAGCCCCAATGCCGCAGATCAATTGCGCTATTTGCTTGCTGAGAGCCGTTGGAACTTGGCCCGCACCCTAAGGACAGACTTGGACACGCTTCGCGATATCTCACGTGATGACCTGGTTGCAGCATTTCAAACAGAGGAAAGTTCAAAAATTGAAGCAACACAGCGCAAAGTGCTGTCCCAACATTTGGGGCAAGTTCCCCGTGGAAGTGTCGGTGAGATGGGTGTTGTTACTGATGAGCTCGGTAAAAAGCGTCGGCACAAACCCATCAGAAGGCTGTTGAAAGAAGCTGGCAGCGTCATACAGAGGATTAAACCTGTATTCCTGATGAGCCCCATATCAGTCGCACAGTATCTTGGGCCTGGCGGGCTTGAATTTGACCTTCTGGTTATTGATGAGGCCAGTCAAGTGCGACCGGAAGATGCGTTAGGGGCGCTTGCAAGAAGCAAGCAATTGGTTGTTGTTGGCGATCAAAAGCAATTGCCGCCGACAAGTTTTTTTGACCGAGTTTCATCTGACGAAGATGAAGACGACGAACAAGACGAAGATGCGACTAACCGAGTGGCTTCAACGGATTTTGAAAGTATTTTGAGCCTGTGTGTTGCGCGCGGAATTCCTGAAAGGATGCTCGAGTGGCATTATCGCTCCCGTGATCCGTCCCTTATAAGAGTTTCAAATGCTGAATTCTACGGCGATGGATTGGTTTTAGCGCCATCCCCATTGGAGAAAGATGCTGATTATGGGCTCCGCTTCCGAAAAGTAGCCGGCGTCTATTCTGGAAGTGGCGGTAAAGGTATCAGGCCGCGTACCAACAAGATTGAAGCTCAGGCATTGGTTGCAGCAGTAAAGACGCATGCCACTGCCTCACCAGATCTTTCCTTAGGTATTGCCACATTTTCCCAAGCCCAAAAAAGCATGGTAACTGAGTTGCTGGAATTTGAGAGGCGCAGTGATCAGGTTCTGGATCGTTTTTTGCGGGATGATGCGCAGGAGTACGTCTTCGTCAAGAACATCGAGAACATCCAAGGGGACGAACGAGACGTCATCTTTATAAGCGTCTGCTATGGGCCGAGTGAACCAAACGGCAGATTAAGGTCTATGAATTTTGGTCCGATAAATAGGGATGGTGGCGAGCGGCGACTTAATGTGTTGTTTAGTCGCGCGCGTATTCGCTGCGATGTATTCGCGTCCTTTGATCCTGGCGATATCGACCTCAATAAAACTCAAAAAACCGGCCCTAGGGTTCTAAAACGGTTCCTGGAATTTGCCAAAAGCGGCTTCATTGAGGAACACACCCCTACCGGCGCAGATGCGGATAGCCCTTTCGAAGCCGACGTGGCGCAAGAGATCGAGGCTATGGGCTATCTCGTAGACCTGCAGGTCGGCAGCGCAGGCTTTAAGATCGACATTGGCGTGAGACACCCTGAGAAGCCCGGCCAATACGTACTTGCTGTGGAATGTGATGGTGCGACCTATCACAGCGCATTGTGGGCTCGCGAAAGAGATCGGTTGCGCCAAGGCGTGCTCGAGGGCTTGGGGTGGAGTTTCCATCGTATCTGGAGCACAGATTGGTTTTATGACCGCGCGACGCAGATCGAGAAACTTCGAAAAGCGCTGGAGGCGGCGCGGCAGCGAGTGGCAACTGGTATAGCCGTAAAGGGTGCGCTTTCAGGCGTTAATCTGGCCAACGATTCCACAGAAGATGACAATGAGATTGAACGGGAGGCGTATGTCTTCGAGGCCCCTGAAGCAATCAAGGCAGACGCTCCGTATGAAAGGGCACATTTTAAAGTCAGTTCTTCTTTTGAACCGCATGAAGTGCCCTTAGCGCAACTTGCGGGCATCTTGCACCACATGGTCGAAATCGAAGGCCCCATACACGAAGAAGAGGCGGGTCGGCGGTTGGCGGCCCTTTTCGGCAAAGGACGCGCTGGCGCGCGCATCATGGAGGCGGCTAAGAAGGGTCTGCTTGCTGCCAAGCGAAACCCAGACAGTAACCTCGTAAGCCTCCACGGTTTTTGGGCAACCCAGGAGCAATTTGACCATCCAAAGGTTCGCGACCGGTCAAAAGAGATTGGGACTGTCGTCAAAGCGGACATGCTGCCACCAAGTGAGATTACGTCAGCTGCCGCAAAAATAACCGAACAAAGTGGTGAGGTGGAGCTGGAGGAGATGGTGCAAGCTATTTCGCGCATGATGGGCTTTCAGCGCGCTGGGCCAGACTTCAAAGACCGGGTGATATCCGTCTTAAAGAACCGAGCTAAGACTGACGATGACACCTGAAGACCGCGCCCGGGAGAAAATTGATCAGCTGCTGAAGGCGGCTGGCTGGGTGCTGCAGGACAAAGACGCCTACAAGCGCAATGCAGCACTCGGTGTGGCTGTGAGGCATTTCCAGCTTGGCCGCGACGAGGCTGACTATCTTCTGTTTGTTGAGGGGAAAGCGGCGGGCGTCATTGAAGCCAAGAAATCTGGCGTGCCCTTGTCCGGCGTTGCCGAGCAGTCCGAAAAATATATGGGGGCGCTGCCTGAGCATCTCGCGAAGTGGGATGATCAACTGCTGTTCGATTATGAAAGCACTGGCGATCAGACTTTGTTCCGCGATATGCGGGACCCAAGCCCACGCTCGCGACAGCTGTTTGCCTTTCATCGCCCCGAAACACTATTAGGCTGGCTCAAAGACACTATCAGCCTGCGCTCCCGGCTCGCACAGATGCCGACATTAGCGCAAAAAGGACTGCGGGCGTGCCAGGTGGACGCAATCACTGGCCTTGAAAAGTCATTAAGCGATGCTCGGCCTCGTGCGCTTATCCAAATGGCGACAGGCGCGGGAAAGACCTTTACAGCCTGTTCCTTTTCTTGGCGTTTGCTCAAACACGCCAAAGCCAAACGCATTCTCTTCCTGGTGGACCGTGCGAATTTGGGCAATCAAACGCTGAAGGAGTTTCAGAATTTCGATCCCCCCGGTGCAGGGAACAAATTCACCGACATCTACATCACCCAGCAGCTGAAATCCGCACAGATCGACCCTGACGCTAAGGTGGTCATCACGACCATCCAGCGGCTCTACTCCATGCTGCGCGGTGAAGCGTTTGAGGATGAGGCAGAAGACCGATCAGCTTTTGAGGTATGGGGGAGCGAGGGCGGCGAGATTGCGCCAATCGACTATAATCCAGCCATCCCCATCGAGACCTTTGATTTCATCATCACCGATGAATGCCACCGCTCCATCTATGGCCTGTGGCGGCAGGTGCTGAACTATTTTGATGCCTTCATCATTGGCCTCACTGCAACGCCCACCATCCACACGCTAGGCTTTTTCAATCAAAACCTGGCGGCGGAATACCCCTATGAGCGCTCCGTCGCCGATGGTGTGAATGTGGGCTATGAAGTGTTCCGCATCAAAACAGAAATCGGCGAGCAGGGCGGCCTAATTGAGCAAGGCTATCACGTCGAAAAGCGGGACAAGCGCACCCGCAAAAGCCGCTATGAAGCGCTGGACCAGGACCTTGACTATGAAGCCCGGCAGCTTGACCGCTCCGTCACAGCCAAGAACCAAATCCGCACAGTTCTAGAGGCCTATAAGGACGCGCTCTTCACCCAGCTGTTCCCCGGACGCACAGGCGAATGGGTGCCCAAAACGCTGATCTTTGCCAAGGATGACAATCACGCTGAAGAAATCGTCATGGCTGTGCGCGAGGTGTTTGGCAAAGGCAATGACTTCGCCAAAAAGATCACCTACCGGACAGAGCAAAAGCCAGAGACGCTCATCAAAGCTTTCCGCAATGACCCTATGCCGCGCATCGCAGTCACCGTGGACATGATCGCAACAGGCACGGACATCAAACCCGTGGAAGTCGTCCTCTTCATGCGAGATGTGAAGTCCGAAGGCTATTTCGAGCAGATGAAAGGCCGCGGCGTGCGCACCATTGATGACAGCGCCCTGCAGGCCGTCACCCCCGATGCCAAAACAAAGACCCGCTTTGTGCTGATTGATGCCGTCGGCGTGACCGACAGCAAGAAGAACATCTCCAAACCGCTCGAACAAAAGCGCGGTGTGAGCTTTGAAAAACTGGTGGAGCAGATCGCGCAGGGCCAGCGCGCGGATGATGCGCTCACATCTCTCGCCGGGCGGCTGGCCTCTCTGGCACGGCGGATCGAGCCGGAAGATGAAGCGCGCATTTTGGAGGCAACACACGGCCTTGACCTGTCCGCGCTCGCCAACACGCTTCTGGATGCGACCGATCACGATATCATCCTGGAGAAAGCGCAGGCGGCGGCTGGCCCCCATGCAGGCGTTGCGGACATCAAAGCGGCGGAAGAGCAGCTGAAAGATGCCGCCTGCGCGCCTTTTGATGACCCGGCCATGCGCAATCTGCTGGTCAAGATCAAGCAGCGCGCGGATATGGTCATTGATGAGATCAATACAGACAAGGTGACGCTCGCGGCTTATGATCTCAACCAGGCGCAGGAGCGCATCACGTCGTTTGAGACGTTCCTCAAAGACAATCGCGACGAGATCACCGCCTTGCAAATCCTCTATAATCAACCTCTGGGCCAACAGCGCGTCACCTATGCGCAGATCAAACAGCTGGCCGAGACCTTGAAAGACCCGCCGCACCACCTCACCACCGCCGATGTGTGGCAGGCCTATCGCCGCCTCAAGGCCGCCCAGGTGCGCGGAGCGCCCGCCGAAGGCCTGCTCACCGAGCTGATCGCCCTGGTGCGCTTTGCCATCGGCCAGGTGGACAGCCTGCAGTCTATTTCGGCCCAGGTCGAGCAGCGCTTTAATCTGTGGATCGGGCGCGAGAAACAGCAGGGCCGTGCCTACACTGCGGACCAGCTGGCCTGGCTCAGCCTCATCCGCGACTATATCGCCGCCAATGCCGAAATCGCCGCGCGCGACCTGCAAGACGCGCCGGACTTCTCAGACCAAGGCGGCATCGTCCGCGCCAGCGCGCTGTTCGGTGAGCGCCTGCCCGACATGCTCGATGAGCTCACCACAGCGCTGGTGGCGTGATGCGCGGGATGGGGGGAGATGGGGACAGTCAGGGCGAAGCGCGTTTGGACGGACCGGGCAAGGCGGGGGAGAGCGATCAACCAAGCGACGATAAAAAGTGTGGGCGTTGGCCAGTACCTGCAAATTGGGAATGGGTTGCGTTAGGTGAGCTTACAAACGTGGTTGGTGGTGGAACGCCAAAAAATGCAAAGCAGCCTGATAATTATACGCCTAAAGGAATACCGTGGATAACTCCTGCTGATCTCACCGGTTACACTGAAACCTTTATTTCAAAGGGTGCAAGGAACTTATCAGATAAAGGTTTCGCCAATTCATCCGCCAAGCTAATGCCGACAGGAACCGTCTTATTCTCGTCCAGAGCGCCGATCGGGTATTGCGCAATTGCATCAAACGAAATCTGTACCAACCAAGGGTTCAAAAGCTTTCCACCGAGCCAAGTTTTCCAAGCTGAATACCTGAGATATTACCTATTGGCTTCAAAGTCCTATGCAGAGAGCTTAGCGAGTGGAACGACCTTTTCGGAGCTAAGCGGGGCAAAAGTTGCTTCTATTATGTTTCCCCTCCCACCGCTGGCGGAGCAGCGGCGGATTGTGGCGCGTATTGATGCGCTGTTTGCCAAGGTGGATGCGGGGCTTGCCGCGCTAGAGGCGGCGCTGGCAGATGTGGGGCGCTACCGCAAGGCTCTGCTCAAGGCCGCCGTCACCGGCGCGCTGACGCAAGACTGGCGGGCGGAGAACGCGCCAGAGCCCGGAGAGGGGGACGATGGCGCAGCCTTGCTTGAGCGCATCCTCGTCGAGCGCGAGGCCGCCTGGGAAGCCGCCGAACTGGCCAAGCTAAAAGCCAAAGGCAAACCCGAACCCGCAACCCCCGCCGCCGTCGCCAAATTCCGCGCCCGCTACAAACCACCCGCCCCGCCCAAAACCGATGACCTGCCAGACTTGCCTAACGGCTGGGTTTGGGCGACGGTGGAACAGGTAGGCTTGGTACAATTGGGACGTCAAAGAAGCCCGAAGAACCACGACGGTCCTGACATGCGACCTTATCTTCGGGTTGCCAACGTCTTCGAAGATAGAATTGACACTGCTGACATTTATCAAATGAATTTCACACCGGAGGAATTTGAAAGGTACAAACTAGAATACGGAGATATCTTACTAAACGAGGGTCAATCCGCAGAATTAGTCGGAAGACCAGCAATCTATAGGGGTGAGGTAGACGGGGCGTGTTTTACCAACACTTTGGTAAGATTTCGACCATGGGCTCCGCTGGGTAACAGCTTTTTTCTGCTGCTCTTCAAATACTTCATGCACTTTCGGCAATTCCAAAAGATAGCAAAAATTACTACTAATATTGCGCATTTGGGGGCCGACAGATTTGCGCGCCTTCCCATCCCCCTCCCACCGCTGGCCGAACAGGGGGAAATCGTCTCCCGAGTGGAGGCGGCGCTGGCCAAGGCGGATGCGCTGGAAGCCACACTCACGGCGCAGATCAAGGCCGCCAAGGCGCTCAAGCAATCCATCCTGAAATCGGCCTTTACCGGCCAGCTCGTGCCCCAGGACCCAGCCGATGAACCCGCCGCGCAGATGCTTCGGCGTATCAAGGCGCAGGCATAATGAGATCAGCGGACTTGGTGCGTTTTGATCGGCTTGCCACGAGCGGGCGCACCAAACCTTTGATCGTGGAGTTAGAGACTGGAGATGGTGAGAGGCACGAAGCCTATTTGAAGCTGCCAAATCGTTTCGGGCTGACTGCTCAATCCGTTTTCAATGAATATCTTGGCGCCGCGCTGGCCCAGCAAGTGGGCGTGCCGCTATGTTAGCCATTTTCGGTTGTGTGTGACCCTGAATTGTTTGCCATGCTGAAAGCACAGCAGCAGGACCTGGCAAACGTTGACGCCAAATGCTGGCCTGGCTTTGCCAGCAAAAACGCTGGCAAGCAATGGAAGGCATGGTCGCCTGGCGACACGGTGACCAAAGACCGAAAAGCCCAGGCGCTTTTCACCTTTTGCTTTGACGCTCTGTTCGACAATGCAGACCGACGCGCCAGCAATCCAAATTTATTGGTCAAGGGTGGCCAATTAAGAGCGATCGATCACGAGTTGTCTTTCGCTTTTACATCGCTGATCATTGCACCTGCACCTCCCTGGACAACTGGAGGTCTGGAATGGATGATAGGAGGCGACCAATAGCACTGCCTTTATAAGGCCCTTAAGCGGGCCAGAAACCTGCTATTCTCAGACATAAAATCTGTCTGGCAGGCTTTGGCTCATTTTGACCGAAATGCTGCTTTACAAAAGTGTCCATCGGCGTGGCCTCTACAAACCGCCCATACGCAAAAAGTTTTTAAGAGGCTAGACGATATACTGACAAACCTAGATAAGTGCTTTGCGGAAATTGCAAGGGTGCTAGCGTGAGTAGACAGACCGCGTTCGAATACACTGTTTTGCAATACTGCCACGACGTCATCACTGGCGAGCTGGTGAACGTGGGTGTGTTGTTGCATCATCCTGTTACCGGCGTGATTGCGCACAAAATTAGCAGTAAATATGGGCGTTTGAGAAAGATATTTCCTGATTTGGATTCCTCCGCTTTCAAGGCATCTATTGGTGCTATTGAGCGTGGATTGAAGAAACAGCAAACGAGCGATGACGACGCTCTTCTAGCGCCGCTAAATTCTGCTGAAGCGATTGCGCGCAAATCTCTGGTTCAAGATGATAGCAGTTTTCAGTGGGGCGCGACGGGGACTGTATTCGGCGATGATATTCATGCAGAGATGGATCGGCTTGTTCGGCGCTTTATCACTTGGCATGAGGCTGAGGACCTAAAGAAGAAAACCGATAGCGATGTATGGAAGCCGGTACGCGAAAAACTTGCTGCGCGCAGCATTGAGGATCGTTTGCAGCCAGCCAAATTGCGATCCGCCGTTGCTGAAGTCACGTTTGAGCATAGCTGGAAAAATGGTGCCTTGCATTGCTATCAGCCGCTTTCGTTTGATTTGGCTTCACCTGAAAATATCAATGACAAGGTGGCGCGCTGGTCGGGGCATCTTTACCATTTAAATGAAGCAGAAGCGGACTTTAAGCCTTACTTTATTGTTGGGGAGCCGTCGGACGTATCCTTGGCGCAAACGTTTAACCAAGCCATAGAAGCGCTGAAGAATGCTCCTACAAAACCAACCATTTTTCAGGAGAGCGAGCTAGATGAGCTTGTCGATTCTATCCAAGATGAAATGAATGCTCACGATGCCAAATTGGCTTGATCTTTTGGTTTTTGAAAGGTGACCCACGAAGACCTGATCGCCAAAGTTTGGAACTATGCGCATTTGCTGCGCGATGAAGGTGTCTCTTACGGCGACTATGTGGAGCAGATTACGTATTTGCTGTTCCTGAAGATGGATGATGAGCGGGCGCATTTGCTTGGCGAACCTTCGGACGTTTTGGCGGGCTGTCGCTGGGCGGACCTGGCCAGTAAGGACGGCGAGGCGCTGGCAGAGCACTACCGGGCAACGCTTGATGCTCTGGGTAAAGCGGGCGGGCTCATGGGCACCCTGTTTCGCGGGGCGCAAAACAAAATCTCCAGCCCAGCGCGGCTGACCAAGCTGGTTTCGCTCATTGGAGCTGAGACTTGGATGGGCCTGAATGTCGACACAAAGGGCGAGGTTTATGAAGGCCTTTTGGAGCGCAATGCCTCTGAAGTGAAATCAGGCGCGGGCCAATATTTTACGCCGCGCCCGCTGATTGAAGCCATTACCAAATGTGTTGCCCCTAAAATCGGCCAGAGCGTGCATGATCCAGCCTGCGGCACGGGCGGGTTCCTGCTATCGGCCTATGACTACATGAAGGCTCAAGCCACGGGTGACAAAGACCAGGCCCGCTTTCTGAGGGAAAAGACGTTTTCCGGCCATGACATTGTGGCCGAAACAGTCCGCCTTGGTGCGATGAACCTGTATCTTCATGGGCTTGGGAACGGGGATAGCCCCATAAGCCAGAGGGATGCGCTGGGGCAAGCGGACGGCCCTTATCATGTCATTCTGACCAACCCGCCCTTCGGTAAAAAATCGAGCACAAAAATCATTGCCGATGATGGCAGGGTTACGACTGAAAAAGAAGTCTATGAGCGCGAGGATTTCAAATACACTACGGGCAACAAACAGCTGAACTTTCTCCAGCATATCATGTCTATTCTCGCCGTGAATGGCGAAGCGGCGGTCGTGCTGCCGGACAATGTGCTGTTCGAGGCGGGGCAAGCAGGCGAAGGCATCCGCAAACGCCTGCTCGAACAGTTTAATTTTCACACCTTACTGCGGCTGCCAACGGGTATTTTCTACAAGCAAGGTGTGAAGGCAAATGTGCTCTTCTTCACCAAGAAGGCCGCTGCGACTGAGGCCCAGACAAAAGCTCTCTGGATTTACGATCTGCGTACCAACATGCGGTTCACATTAAAGAAAAACCGCATGGCGGATCACGATCTGGAGGACTTTATCCGGTCTTACAACCCGCGTGGGCGAGCGTCCCGGCAGGAAAGCGAGCGCTTCCATGCCTTTTCCTACGAAGACTTGATCGCGCGGGACAAAACGAATCTCGACATATTTTGGCTCAAGGATGATAGCCTTGAGGACGTGGATAGCTTGCCCGCGCCAGATATCCTTGCGGCTAGCATCGTTGAACACCTGCAGGAGGCACTTGAGCACTTCACAGGCGTGGAAGCGGAACTTGCAGAATAGCTCTGTGGCCAGGAATCTCGATGGGACTGGCTTCTACACGCAAGTTAATGGCGAACCCAGTGGTGGCGCAGTACCGCTACAATCTTAAACATCGTGCGCCGCTGTACAGCATATGCTATGACATATGCTGAGGAGATCGGGTATGAGCAAAGAGCGTCACGCAAAGCTATTCAAGAACGGACGAAGCCAGGCGGTTCGGATACCGCGTGAGTTTGAATTGCCTGGGAATGATGTCGTCATTCGCCAGGAAGACGGTCGGCTTGTGATTGAGCCGGTTGCTCCTCGTTCGTTGCTCGACGTTTTGAAGATGCTTGAGCCATTGGAGGAAGATTTTCCGGTCATTGACGATCCGCTGCCTGAGCCGGTTGAGCTGTGACGCGGTATCTGCTCGACACCAACATCCTTTCTGACCTTATCCGCAACCCTCAAGGCAAAATCGCTTCCAAGATTTCTATCATAGGCGAGGCCAACGTTTTCACGAGCATTGTGGTCGCCGCTGAATTGCGGTTTGGCGCGCGCAAGAAAGGGTCAAAAAAGCTGTCCGATCAAGTCAGCGCAGTTTTGAGCGCAATTGTTATCGAACCACTTGGACCCAGCGCTGATGAAACCTATGCAGAAGTGCGAAATCAGCTTGAAAGCGACGGGACACCGATTGGCGCAAATGACACCCTGATTGCCGCTCACTGCATGGCTCTGGAAACAGTCGTCGTGACTGCCAATGAAAGTGAGTTTCGGCGCGTGAAGGGATTGGAGGTTGAGAACTGGCTTGCGTGATGAAAATCACCTTGCTCAGACACCCTCTTTAAGGACCATTCAAACCGAAAAGTTGCACAGTATTTCGGAGGGTAAAAGCGCACCCGTGGGCGAAAAATCACTCGTTTTGTGCCCTGAGTGCCCTGGAAGATGGCCGCTGCTATTTACTTGACCTTCCGCGCGACTTTGGATATTTATTAAGCAAGTCAATGGGTTGCAGTACTCAAGCGCTCGTCGACGATACTTGTTTCTTCAGCAGAAATACTGCGTCTGGTGTATTTTCTGGTACCGCGTCGATGGTGCTTTGCATGCTCGTTCATCTTTCAGCACGTTTATCTCGAGTGGCCACTTTAGCTCGATATTATGCAGGCGCCTAGCATCCTCGTCCATGTAGGCGAGCAGCGGGTGCCACATCAGCAAACAAATGAATTGCTTATCTTACGGCAATACAAAAAACCCTGCCCTAAGGGTCAAGGTTGTGTTGGGTTTTTCGGTCGCAGAAATGATATGCTGTGGTAAGCAGAGCGTCACACGATTTTGAGCCCACATTATTCAAGCGTTGTCCGAACAGCCGCCGCCGCTGCTGCAGCGCGTGTTTCAACGCCTAATTTTTCAAACACTTGTTCAAGATGCTTATTTACGGTCCGCGGGCTGATGTTCAAAATATCGCTGATGCCGCGGTTGGTTTTGCCGTAGCTGATCCATAATAAGACTTCAGCTTCTCGTTGGGTGAGGTTGTGGCGGGTGCGCAGGCGTTCAACATCTAGTTCTTCACTCACTTCTTCCAGGCGTACAAACGTTTGATTGTTGCCGGTAGTCCCGACGCGTGTGAGCGTAATAACCTGTGAACCCAAGACGACTTTAAGCGCGCCGCCTTCTTCATAGTCCCCAGACAACAAGCGCTGTAGCGGGCCAATTAAACATTCAGGCGCTGGTCCATTCTCAGTAAAACCCCACCCTTCCTGAAGGCTTTCTAGCAAGTCCTCGGCTTGAGGGGTGGTCCACGCAAGATGCCCTGACGGATTTATGATGATCAATCGGCGCCTGCTGACATCCAGTGCGGTTTTTCCGTGGTAGAGCGCGCGGGCGTTGGCTAGGTGGACGCTGAGACGGGCCAGGAGCTCTTCCACCACCAGAGGTTTGCGTACATAATCCACACCGCCAGCATCTAGCGCGGCGACGACATGCTGCGGCTCGCTCAAACCGGTCATGAAAATGATCGGAATATGTGCCCAGTCGCTATTGGCTTTAATTTGCCGCGTGGCTTCAAATCCATCCATCACAGGCATCACGGCATCCATCAAGATGACATTGGGCACGACACGTTCCAGCAACGTGAAGGCTTTCTCCGCCGATGTCGCCACTAGCGCAGTCATGCCCGTACTCTCGATCGTATCTATCAAAAAGCGGACAGATTCGACGGTATCATCAACGATTAAAACGACGTCTTTTTCTTGCGGGACATTATCCGGCGATGGGGGCATTTTAGCTGTCATGGACAAGCTCTTCAGGTTTGTCTAACACACCGTCGATCAATGCGATGAGCGCTATAAAATCGAAATAATCCAATGGCTCTGAAAGTTTATCGGCTAGAAGGGGCCCGGCGCCACCGCTGCTGCGCAACTTGGTCAATGTTCCCTGCACGGCCTTAGCTCGACCAATCTGCGCTTGCGCTTTCATGCGCCTAAGCAGGTCTCTTTGCGCTGCTGTAATAGGCTCGGTAATCGTCGGCGGGTCTGTTATCGGCGCGCTGTCTGCTAGGGAGAGCCAGCTCAAGTCAAGCATCGAACCTAGAGTATCGATCAACATATCCATGTCGAGTGGCTTGACCAAAAAATGATCGTGGTCTGCGTGCCCATCGCCGCCTTGTTTGTGTTGGTGAGCATCCGCTGAGACGATTATGATGGGCATGGTTTGCTCAAGGTCTTTGCGCAGGCGCCTTGCGACCTCCCAGCCAGTCATATCGGGGAGGGTAATATCGAGCAAGCACGCATCAAAATCGTCGGCTTGGACGGCGCTTAAGCCATTCGTGCCCGTTCCAGCGACTGTGATGTCAAAGCCGAGCGGTTCCAAAAGAGCGGTGACGAGACTGCACTGGACTGGGTCATCATCAATGATGAGAACGCGCCGCCGAGGGCCAACATAGCCAGTTACGAGCTGCGGTGACGCCTCCGATAGGTTGGGTTCGCGCGGCTGGGATAACATAAGGCGCACGCAAAAGCGTGTGCCTTCCCCAAGAGCGCTGGACACTTGTAAATCTCCGCCCATGATCTTGACCAACGTGTTCGCGATACTTAAGCCCAGTCCAAACCCTTGCCGAGCGCTTATGGCGTCGATAGAACCGCGTTCAAACGGTTCGAGAATCCGCGATTGGCTCTCGGGCGGAATGCCTATTCCAGTATCAATCACTTCAAAAGTGACAATTTGAGATCGATAGTGCACCTTAAACGTGACCGTTCCGCTGTCGGTAAATTTCACGGCATTGGACAGCAGATTGATCAAGATCTGCCTTAGCCGCTTCACATCTGTTTTGACAACGTCCGGCAGGTTTGCGGAAGGTTCAAATCTAAAGTCCAGGCCCTTTGCGCTGGCTTCGGGCTGAAACATGAGGGCGATACCGCTTAAAAATTCGCGGAAGCGGATTGAGGTTGGGTTCAGCCTCATAACGGAGTTTTCAACGCTTGAAATGTCAAGCAGCCCGTCCACCAAATCACTGAGGTGCTGAGAACTACGGCCGATGGCTTTAGCAGCTTCTGCTGGATCAACCGCGCTGTTACGCTGCAGAAGCTGAGCATAGCCATAAATGGAGTTTAGGGGCGCCCTTATTTCGTGGCTGACACTCATCAAGTATTGGCTTTTGGCTTCATTGGCAGCTTCTGCAGCGGCTTGGGCGCTGGCAAGTTGTTGCTCCGTGCGGTCATGGGCTGCAATTTCGCGAATAAGAGTATCGACATGATAGCTCGCTTCTCGCTCTGCATAGTTGCGCGATCGATTGGCTAACACCAGTCCAATTGCAGCGATGAAGGAAAGCGCTGTAAATACCCCGAACACGGCCCATAATAGTGAACTCACCGTTGCTTGTGTGCTTGCGCTGGTTTGCGCGGTTAAATCGAGGTAGGTTAGGTAGATCAGCCACAGTGCCGCGCCGTTGATCATAGCCATGCCTGCCATAAGCCCAACAACTTTGCCGCCTTGGCTCTTTATTATGGCAAAAATCTGCTTGGGTAGAACGCTTCCGATCCACAAATTCGCCTGCTGGCTGGCGCTGCTAGCGTCTTTGCAGGCGTCTTTACACCGCATTTCAAGCGTACAGCATAGGGAGCAAATTGGCCCAGCGTAGTGGGGGCAATGCGCCATATCGTCGTGTTCGAAAGTGTTGGAGCAAATGACACATTCATATTCATTTTGCGCGGAGGGCAGGGACTGTTCGCGCGCGATATAATAGCGCCCTTGTGTCAATACCGCGATTAAAGGTGCGCATGCGAATGATGTGACGAGGGCAATGGCGGGGCTAAACGCTTGAAAAGTCGCGCCCAAAAGACCGAAGTAGCATGCTAGAGCCAATAGAATGCCAATCGCCATGGAGCCGCATCCGACGGGATTGATGTCATAGAGATGCGCGCGTTTGAAATCCACGTTGGTCGGTGACAAGTTGAACGGCTTGCAGATCATTAAATCCCCAGACAGAGCGCCAATCCAGCCTCCTGCGACAAGCGCATAGAAAACGAGGATGGAAGAGACGATTTCCAGCACCCCCATCAGCATCAACATGAGCGCTAGGCTAACGTTTAAGACGATCCAAACGACGCGGCCGGGATGGGCGTATGTCAGACGCGCAAATACATTCGACCACGCGATGGAGCCTGCATACGCGTTGGTCACGTTGATTTTGAGCTGGCAAACGATGACGAACAGGCCAGTAACAATCAGGGCTGCTTTCCCATCCCCCGCAATGTCGGCAAAAATGGTTTGGAACATTGCTGTGGGATCGCTCGCATTGTCTGGCCCCCCGCCAGCGCCCAGAACATGAACAGCAAGCACAGACCCTAGCGCGATCTTCAACCCAGCGATGATTGTCCACCCAGGACCACCCATCAGCAAGGCCGTCCACCAGCGCTTTGCGCCAATATCCTTCTGTGGCGGGAGGAAACGTAAGTAATCTGCTTGTTCTCCTATTTGGGGAAGCAGGGACAACAACGTTGAAAAAGCCAGACCAAAGGCAATGAGGCTAGGGTCCGTATTTTGCCCAAGACCAACAAAAGCACTCCAATTTGCAAGCGTGTCAGAGCCGTAGATGGCCAAATAAGCGATAGGCAGAAGTTGGAGAACAACCCAAAGAGGCTGGGTTATTGCTTGAAAAAGCGTAATCGAGCGCATGCCGTAAATGACGATGGGAATAACGACCAAAGACGAGATGAGATACCCGGCGGTGAGCGGTAAGCTGAAAACCGCTTCCAGTGCGATGGCCATGATGCTCGCTTCCAGCGCAAAAAGCAGGAAGGTGAACGTTGCGTAGATTAACGATGTGATTGTGGAGCCCAGATAGCCAAAGCCCGCGCTGCGCGATAACAGGTCAATATCCACCCCAGCCTTTGCTGCATGATAAGCGATTGGGAGGCCGATTGCGAACATGACAAGCACTGCAGCCGCCGTTGCTGCAAGCGCGTTGCTAAAACCAAAGGAGAGCGTAATCGCGGCTCCCAAAGCTTCGCAGGCGAGAAAAGCGCAGGCACCAACCGCCGTATTGGCGACCTGCCATGCACTCCATTGTCTTGCTTTGGTCGCCGTAAAGCGCAGCGCATAGTCTTCGAGTGTTTGGCTCGCAACCCATCCAGCATATTGCCGTTTTTCAAAAAAGATGAAGGAAGAGCGCTTCAATCTGGATCAACCTTTTCTAGCTTTTCTGGGTCAACTCTCGATTTGCCACTGCTTGGCTGCAAGTTCTTGATGCTAGTGTTCCTACCCGGGTCCCGTATGGGGTATTTGACGTAGGCCATGGCGCTATAGTGTTCGCACACGCTTTTTACGTCAAACAGCTTATCGTATTATCTTTGCGCTCATTTTTAAGATCAGGTTCCACCAAGCTGTTTCGTTTACTGTCGGAGACGCCTGGCCGATGGCTTTGTCCTTATTTGTTCTGTCTTTAGTCATCGCCGTATTCGCTGCGGTTATCTTCGAACAGCAGCGTCAAATAAGAGCGCTAAAGCAAGGCGTTTCAGGGGCTAGAGGCGGCTCTAAGCCGTGCAGCGCTTTGCTTGGTCAGCAAGTCCAAGCTTTGTCTGGTTGGACGGCAAGTGGTGCGCTTGTCCCTGTTGGCGGGCAGAAGTTGAAGGGGCAACTGCTTTTGGTCTGTGGCAGCGTTGATGCAGTTAGCCTTAAACAACTCCACTACGGGGTTGTTTTGGCCAGGCGAGAGGGCTTGGACGCTGCTATCCTTGCACCGGAAAACGCCGCGACGGCGCTGCTAGCCGACGACGTTATCGCACCACTTGTGGTTTTGATGGCGGCAGCGGATATTTCAGCCGCTTTCAGCGTCGATAGGGGCAGCCGCGCGCTCTTTTTGTCCAGAAGCGGAAAAATAGTTGCGGAAACCCCAACCACTCAGAAAATCCGCTTGGAAACCGCCGCGGCCGAGGCCCGGTTAAAGCAAGGTAGTACGGCGCCGCCTAGCGGTTATCTGGCCGGGGCAGGGACCACACCTTAACGGTTCCTAATACGGGCTACATGGCCGCGGTTCTTCGGGAATCCGCTTGAAGATCAATGGCAGAATTCTGCTGAATTATCATCTAACCCCTTGATTTTATTGTCTCTAACCTGCGCTCACGAGCGCTACGTCAAATGCCCCATGTTGCACTGCACTATGGCTGCGTAACCTTTGCCTAAGGCCAGATCGCATGGATTAACCGTGCAAAATCTTAACGTGGCTTTCTATAGGGGTGAAATTCAGCATGAAGCACAAGTATCTAAAATCTACATTTAAAACGTTACTAGTATCAGGGACGGCACTATCGGCGGTGAGCGGCTCTGGCGCCATGGCTCAGGAACAAGCAGAATCCAGTTTTTTTACGGAAGAAATTCTCGTGACAGCTACGCGGCGTGCCGCGTCTGTTCAGGACATTCCCATTAATATTACAGCCATTAGTGGTAACGATTTGCAAAGCCTTAATATTCTGGATATCCAGAATCTCGGTGCTTACACACCTGGGCTTACGACGCTTCAAACTGGCCCGCGTAGTGCCGGCCAAGTGGTTCTACGTGGGCTGTCTGCAGATGATACAAGCACATTTGGGGATAACCGAAATACGTCCCTTGCGACCTACTTAGGCGAAATCCCGCTGTTCGTAGATTTCCGCCTGGTCGATATGGAGCGCGTGGAGGTTTTGCTTGGGCCGCAAGGAACATTATATGGGCAAGGCACTCTAGCTGGCGCCATTCGGTATATCCCCGTAAGGCCAAATGCGGATGTGGTGGAAGGCTACGGCCATGGGCGTCTTTATGACGTTGCCCATGGTGGCAGCGTTGGCTTCAATGTTGACGGCGCGGTGAATCTTCCAATTATCGAGGATAAATTGGCGCTGCGGTCAACTATCGCATACTATAACGATCCTGGATTTATCGACTATCCATTTGCTTTGCAGGAGGTCGGCGTTTCACTGCCGCAACCTGGGACGTTAGAAAACCCGCTTGGCACGCCTGAGCAACGCGCAGCAAATTTCGCGCCTTTAAAAGACGTGAACGATGACGAGACCATCATGCTGCGCAACAGCTTGGGCTTCTTCCCGACAGACTGGGCAACGTTCTATTTCACGCATGTCTATCAGAACACCAAAACCAACGGTCGCCAGGCGACATCGCCTGATCCACTCGGCGCGGCAGGCCCTTATGAAGGCCCTTGGCGTCTGGCTGAACCCGCTTCACGGCGTACCAACCTCTTCGCCCTTGAAGCAGAGATTGATATTGGTGATTTTGCCCAGCTCGTCACAGCGACAGCGATAACCAAGCAGCGCATTCGCACCACATCAGATATTACTGACCTTTTGTTGGACCTGGACTATGATTACGAGTCTTTCCCAGCTTTTGCTGGACCTACAAATGGTTTTCGCGAGTATAAGCAATTTAACCAAGAGGTTCGTCTTGTCTCGCAGCATGATGGACCGATTAGCTGGGTGATTGGTGGTTTCTACAATAAGTTTGAAGAAGATTTTCAAGGCCTAGAAACTCTTCCCGGATTTCCTGAGTTCGCCGGGATTGACCGCGCTGATGACGCGGAGTTTGTTCAATTTATTGACCAAGAAACAGAGGAACTCGCGTTCTTTGGTGAGGTAGCCTACGAGATTACTGAGGGGCTAACGATTACAGGCGGTGTCCGCTATTATGATTACGAGGCGAACTCCTTAGGTGGGCAGCGCCTGCCTCTTTTCCAGGACTTTCCAATCATTGAATCGTTCCCCATCGTTCCGCCCGAGGGAACAGAATTGGCGGAACTTTTCGGTGGCGGCACGCCAGGCTCAGCATCTGAAAGCGGCGTCGTTTATAAAGCGAACATCTCCTATGAGGTGACGAGCGATATCCTTGTTTACTTCACCTATTCCACAGGCTACCGCATCGGCGGCGCAAACCGCGTTGCCCCGTGCCCTGATAACGTTCAGGAACTGGTGGATATGGGCTTGCAACAGATTTGCGCGCTTCCTGACGAGTTAGGTTTTGGGCCGGATGAGACTAAAAACAAAGAAATTGGCATCAAAGGCTCCTTCCTGGATGGTCGGTTGAATGGTAGTTTGGCCGTCTATCACATCGGCTGGGATGGCATCCAGCTTGCCGGTGCTACGCAAAACGGGATTGTTGGCATCACAGAAAACGGTGGTACCGCAGTCTCGAAAGGCTTTGAAATACAATTCAATTTCCTGGCGACAGAGAATTGGTCAATCAACGGTAACTATGCCTATACCGATGCCAAGCTTACGCAGGATGTGCCAGATCTGTTGAGCATTCGCCAACCTGGTTTCCCTGGGGGTAACAACTCAACTGACGTCACCGCGTTGGATGGCGCCCGCTTGCCTGGGTCGACGAAAAACTCTTTCCTTTTAGGCACGACCTACGCCTATCCGCTCAGCAACGATGCATCCGTCATTGCGAACTGGACCACGTCCTATACTGGCAACATCCTGACCCGTCCCGGCGCGCTCGCCGGCGGTGAAGTTCTGCCGGGCTATATGCTGCACCAGGCGTCCATCACCTATGAAACGGAGAATTGGGACGTGCGGCTGTACGCAACCAACCTGTTTGATAAATACGCCGTCAATTCAGTCAGCAATGATTTGACGCGGCAAGGTTTGATCAATGACGATGTGTATCTTCGCCGGTATGCGCAGTCCCTTATCCGTCCGCGTAACATTGGGATCGAAGCGTCATTCCGCTTCTAGCTTGTGGCAGTAAAAGGTCGGCTTAGCCTTAGCGGGCTGGGCCGACCTCCAACGAATGGACGCTGGCAAGTGTACAGAGCATAAAACCGCCATGTTGGCGTCGGTGCAAGGCTCCGACGCCTGTTCAGGTTTGAATTCTCTTTTTTTGAGCTTCTGGGCAGGCTTTTCGTGCAGCAAGAACGCTAACTTTTTTGAAGGTTTTTACACAGCTTCAATATCAGCCGCTTCCAAGATTTTCTTTGCTTCCGTCAAATGCCCCTCGTAATTACGCCATCTGCCAATGGAGCTTGCGTTTATTGGCTGACGGACTTGGGCGCTGCTTGGCGTAGCCACGGCTGCGGCTTGGCGATGAAAGTCCAGGCACGTGTCGTCCCAGTCTAAACCGCAGTGGGCCAACAGCTTTCGGGTTTCGTCTTCCTGTTTTGGGACGAGCTGCTCATAGGTCAATTCAAAGATACGGCCTGGATAGAGCTGTTTCCAAAATGCCATCAGCGCGTCGAAGGCGACGTAATATCGCGCACAAGTCTCTATTGCGTAGGAGTAGCGATAATACGGTGTATCGATTGCGAAGAGGTGCTTGTAGTTGCTCCAAATACTGTCCATGGGGCTGCGCCGCAGGCAGATGATCGCCGCATTTGGCAACGCGCGCGCGATGAACCCAATATAAAGAAAATTGAGCGGAAGTTTGTCGATGAAATAAAAAGTCTCGGCGCTGAGAAATTGCTGGGCCCGGGCCATGTAGTGGACACCAAGCGCGTGCGGCGCGGTATTTGACAAGGCTTCTATCGTCGCTGGATCTAAAATCGCGCGCGATGACGTGCCCGCGTGTTCTTTCACGCAAAGCGGCATCGCTTGCAGTTCTCCAGCGGAAACAACGTGTGGGTGGGCCGCTAGAATTCTGTCCGTTAACGTTGTGCCCGTTCGCGGCAAGCCAGTAACAAAAATCGGTTTGGGGCCCTCGTCGGCCTTTGCCTGTTCAGGTGGAGCTCGAAAGTAATGCTTATTTGAAAAAGCAGCCTGAAGGGCCGCAACATTCTCAAGATCGAGCGTGATCTTTGTATCGTGATGCGCGCTATGGGTAGCGTTGGCGGCCCTCAAGTGCTCAACGACCGCATCATAGGCCTGCGTGTCCTCCGCGACCTTCGCAGCGGCATAGCCCAGGCGCACTTTATCTACCGGCTGTTCAGCCTGATCTAGCGCCGCCTGAAGGGCCGGAATGTGCTCCTTTTGCCTTTTTAGCCGCACAAAGCTGAGCCAAGCCTTGGCGTGATAAGGGGTCTGATCGATTATGCGCTGGAAGTGCTTTTCCGCGTCCTGTTCGCGGCCAAAAAAGCCGCAGCTCGTTGCCAGATTGAAGCGGATTTCTGTGTCTTGCGGCGCAAGCGTGGCGGCTTTTTCAAATGCGGTGATGGCTGTTTCGTGATCGGCCAGGCGGGCGAAGACGTTGCCCAGCGTGTCGAACTGGGCCGCGCCCAGGGTCGGTGTTTTCAGCGCGTGCGTAGCGGCTAGGCGTGCGCCTTGATGATCATGGAGCTGAACCAGCAGCCGGGCCAGATATGTTAAGACGGTCCCATCTCCATGAAGATTGGCGGCTTTCTTAGCGCAAAGCGCAGCTTCTTTATGTTTGCCAACCCCTTCCAGGGCCTGGGCCATGATGTAGTATGTCTCGCTTTGCTCCTCCGGTGTATTCCCTCCAAGTTGTGCAGCCAGCTGGGCGCAGCGCTCATAGTTTCCCTTAGCGAGGGCATCGTATGCAGCGCGTGCGCCCGGCCTCATTGTGCTGGTCATAAGGCGAGGCCTTCAAAGCCTAGAATACGTTCTATTGTCCAATAGCAGCCGATTATCCCTGCACACCAAGCGCTGATGATTTTAGCCCACATATCCTGCTGGATGGCCGCCAACGCCTTCAAGAGCACTAGAACCGCCGCCACAAAAAGAAGCTGACCAACCTCAACGCCGACGTTAAAGAAAATAAGCGCTGGGACGCGTTCCTGCGCAATCACGCCAAGGCCCTCTAGAGCGCTGGCAAACCCCAGGCCGTGGATGAGCCCGAATAGGGTCACTATGACGGTGAATTGTAGGGTGCGCGCTGTTTTCGCTTTGTCCCTTAAATAGAGCAGGGCCTCGCGCGCCATGAGTGCGATTGACAAGGCTATCACCGCTTCCACTGGTGCAATCGCGATGGTCAACACATCAAAAAACGATAGCGCAAGCGAGATAGAATGCCCGAGCGTGAACGCAGTGACTAAAAACAGCAATTGCCGTCCGTGGCTAAGCAGGCACAGGCATAAAACAAAGGCTAAATGGTCCCAGCCAATCCAGATATGGACAATTCCCTGCCAGGTGTAATGGGTCGCTGCCTCAATGAGGCCCTTTGGATTGGCTGCAATCTCGCCGATAGGGAGCACAATACCAGTCACAGAGCCTGGGAAACTGCGTTCGATCCGCCTGCCTTCCATAAAGGCAGAGAGTTTGGCGCCATCAACCCGCCAAGGCGCCAGAATGCTTGCAGTTCCCGCCAGTCCATCTGGGCAGGCAAGTACATAGGCGTACAATAAAGTCTTGCCCAAAGGCCGCTGGTCCATGGATTTTTGCATGCAGCCTTTCGGCCAAGTTGGGGGGCGGGTGGTCACGGCGCTTTGAGGGACCTGCGCGGTAAATAGGTATTCGCCCGGCTCTTCCTCATCAGGCATCAGATTGAATTGTGCTGATGCAAAAACATCTGCTTTTGCTGGCGTAAGTAGAAGCCCCCACGCTAGTAAAATAAGAAGCATCACTTCAAGCGCGATGCAGCGGTTATTCGTCGTGAATGACCACATCAAATTTCTCTTTCAGGGCTTCGATGGCGACATCAAACCGTGCCTGGGTTTTTGATGTCCAATAGTCTTGCTCTACCTGATCGCGCACTTGGGCAAAGGGCACCAACCTTCCGTCATCAGTGTTGGTTTTTAGCACATAGTGATAGCCGCGGCTTGTCTCAATTGGGCCATGCCATGCGCTGAATTCGGCAGACTTAAGCGCTGTTAAAAAGGGCTGACCGAATACCCCTCGGATCATGCTTTCCCCATAGGCCTCAAAATCATCGCCCATCCAATAGGGCTGCCCGGCAACACTGCCGCCCCCGCGCAAGGTTTCTAAAATGTCCACGGGCTCTGATGGTTTGGCTTCAAGGAACACTTGGCGAAAGGTGATCGCCGGTTCGCTGCGATAGTCTTCAATCTGATCGGCATAGAAGTTAACAAGGTCAGCTTCGCTTGGCGCTGTTATTTCGCCTGCGTAAAGTCTGCGCAGCGCATTGGACAGATGCTTACGCGTCTGCGAGTCCGTGAGATGCATACCGCGATCAATCGCCTCGCGCAGCAGCAATTCGTCGAGCACATAGTCTCGGATCAAACGTTCTTTTTGAGCGGGTGTGGCGGTTTCACCGGTGAGCGCTTCGAAATTCTCTATCAGCGCTTGTCGTGTCTGCGCACTCAGGAGGACGGTTTTTTCTTGGCTGCCTGAAACGAGGCTGTAGAGCCCGAAAATTGCAGCTGCAGCAATAAAAAACTGAACGAGTGGGTCGCGAAGCACGCTCTTTGTCCTGCCAATGGGAAACGCAAAGAAAACACAGCCGGTCGGTGCACCTTTCGCCTTTAGTGTGTGAGCCTAGCAATGCTTTTGGCAAAAGTCCTACGTTGAATAACGCATATCGCAACCAGAGCGGTGTTTCTAAGCAGGACGGCCAGCGGTTAGTGTCGTTTTACAAATTTCCCAGGGGCCCGTTTATTTATGATGCGACGTTTTTTCATTTTACTCCTCGCAACAACGAGCGCGCTGGTCGCTTGCTCTGAGGAGGCAACCCAAGGCACACCCGAAGTCGGGGAGGACAGTGTCGCTGTTGGTGTTCTCCAGTCTCTTACGGGCACCATGGCGATCAGCGAAATCACAGTGAAGAATGCCGAAATGCTAGCAATTGAGGAAATCAATGCCTCTGGCGGTGTGCTTGCTAAAGAGATAGTGGCGTTTGTGGAGGATGGCGCGTCCGAACCGTCCATCTTCGCGCAGAAAGCAAGCAAGCTCATTGGCGATAGCGGCGTGGTCACGGTCTTTGGCGGTTGGACGTCTGCGAGCCGCAAGGCCATGCTGCCTGTGTTTGAAAGGACCGGCAATCTGCTTTGGTATCCGGTCCAATTTGAAGGCAACGAATGCTCTTCAAACATCATGTATTCTGGCGCCCAGCCTAACCAACAGATCTTGCCAGCGCTCAACTGGGCAGCGCAGGAAGATTACAAGACCTATTTTCTCATTGGGTCTGACTATGTGTTCCCGCGGACCGCAAACTTGATTTTGAAAAAGCACATTGAGGACAAAGGCCTTGAGACCGTAGGCGAGGCATATGTGCCGCTTGGAGGCACGGATTTCTCTGGCGTGCTTTCAAAAATTCAGTCGGCAGGCCCAGATATTATCTTCAATACGCTCAATGGCGATAGCAATGTCGCCTTCTTTAAACAGCTGAAAGCCACTGGCGCGTCCTTTGACGATATGCCTGTTATGTCTTTCTCCATTGGGGAACAGGAAGCCCGCGCAATGGGGGCTGATTTGGTTGCGGGCAGCTATGCGGCTTGGAACTATTTCCAAAGCCTTGATACCCCGCAGAACGCCGCCTTTATTGCAGCCTATCAGAAAAAATTTGGCGAGGACGCTGCGATTACGGACCCGATGGTGCATGGCTACCTCAATGTCTATGCGTGGAAAGCTGCTGCAGAAGCTGCTGGCAACTTTGATCCTGAGGCTGTCCGCGCCGCGGCTGTGGCTTTGGGCAGCATTGATACGCCCATGGGCAAAGTCTCCTTCGCGTCCAATCAAAGCTTGGTTCAAACAGCCTATATCGGCAAGCTTAACGGTGAGGGTCAGTTCGACATCATAGCCGATTCCGGCGGTGATATTACGCCGCAGCCGTATGACGCCCTGACGTTTCCTGGGCGCAGCTGCGCCCCTTAAAAGGCGCGGCGTAGCAAGAAGGCACCAACCCCGTGGATTTCGCGCTATTTGTCAATCAGCTGTTCAATGGCCTGTCGGTAGCATCCCTCTATCTGTTGGCGGCGTTAGGGCTCTCCCTTAGCTTCGGGTTGATGCGCGTGATCAACATGGCCCATGGCGAGATGTTGATGCTTGGTGGCTATCTGGCTTTTTTAACACTGCAGATAGTGCCATCACCCATTAGCATTTTCGCTGCCATGGTATTTGCGTTTCTGGGCGCAGCCTTTGTTGGGGCCTTGATCCAGTCCACCCTCGTTCGGCGCTTAACAGACCGCCCGCTTGATACCCTGCTAGCAACTTGGGGCGTCAGCTTAATCCTCCAGCAGCTTGCCCGCGATGTATTTGGCCCAATCGGCGTTGAAGTGCGCGCGCCGGACTGGCTTAACCAATCCATTCAAATAACAAGCGGCTTTCTTTCAGGCGTTACCATACCGTCTGCTCGCCTGTTTATCTTGCTGGTCACAGCCGCAGTTTTAGCGGCTCTGGCTTTGGTGATCGCCAAGACTCGTTTGGGCCTGTTAACCCGCGCGACCAATCAAGACCGGATGATGGCTGCAGCCTCAGGCATCCCTGTAAAGCGCATTGATCTCATTGTTTTTTGCCTTGGCTCCGGCATCGCGGGGCTTGCGGGTGTGATCTTGGCGTTGCTTGGGCCTGTCACGCCAAGCGTGGGGCAAAGTTATATTGTTCCGGCTTTTTTGGTCGTCGTGATGGGAGGCCTTGGCAGTATTTTCGGCACCACGGTGTCCGCACTTATCCTCGGGCTCATTTCCGCCTTGTCGCAAATTTTTGTAGATGTAAGCGCAGCGCAAATGCTGATCCTCGTGTTTGTGATTTTGTTCTTACAGGTGCGGCCGCAAGGGGTAGTCGCCCCCCAGTCCCGCACACTCGATTTTTAAGCAGATGAGCGCGGGTCTAAAAACAAGCTCCACCATCTTTGCAGCGCTGTTGACCTGTCTTGCCGCCGCCGCGCCGCTCGCGCTCAGCGCCTATGACCTAAATCTCCTGGCCCGCTTTATGTCTTTTGCCTTGCTGGCCATGGGGATCGTCCTCATCTGGGGATATTGCGGTATTTTAAGCCTTGGCCAGGGTGTGTTTTTCGGCCTTGGCGCCTATGCGATCGCCATGCACATGAAGCTCGCGGCCTTGCCGCAGGGCAGCGTGCCTGATTTCATGATGTGGAGCGGGCGTGAAAGCTTGCCTTGGTGGTGGGCGCCGCTGGAAAGCGGACTAGTCGCCGTAATTGCCGTATTCGTCGTCCCCGCTGTATTTGCCGGTCTCTTCGCGTTTCTCGTATTTAGCCGCCGGGTGGGCGGGACGTATTTTGCGCTCATCACGCAGGCACTCGCCCTGGCCTTTGCAACCTTGCTCGTGAGCCGCCAAGGGGCCACTGGCGGCTTTAATGGCCTTACGAATTTTTCCACTTTGTTTGGCATGGACATCAACGCCTCGGGGCGCGATGTGCAACTCTATTTGGTCACGCTTGCACTCTTGGTCTTAACGTATTTTGGCCTGACGATGCTTCTCAATTCCCGCTTTGGCCTACTCCTACGAGCCAGCCGAGATGGAGAAAACAGGGTACGGTTTTTAGGCTTTAACCCGACACCGCTGAAAGTCGCAGCATTTGCAATCGCTGGGATGTTGGCTGGCCTATCCGGCGCGTTATTTACCGTACATGCTGGCAATATATCGCCTGCCATGGTCGGGGTTGTACCCTCTATTGAAATGGTCATTTGGGTGGCGGTCGGTGGCCGCTACAGCTTAATCGGCGCCATCGCAGGCGCTATCTTTCTCAATTTTGCGCGTGACTGGATTTCCAGCGCTTTTCCCACCTTGTGGCTCTATTTCATAGGCGCGCTGTTTATCTTAACGGTGACTTTGCTGCCCAGCGGGCTTGCAGGCCTTGTCACGCAAAACCTGCGTAAGACGCCCGCTGCGCCATGACCCAGCCGCTCTTAAGGGTGGCGGGGATCACCGTAGCTTACGGCGTTTTCAAAGCGTTAGACGATTTCTCTTTAACAGTGGAGCAGGGTGAAACCCGTGTTGTTATAGGCCCAAACGGCGCAGGCAAATCGACGTTATGTGATGCAATCATCGGGCGTGTCCGGCCCGTGTCTGGGCATATCTATTTTGATGATAAAGATGTTATTCGCATGCCAGAGCAAGACATTGTGACGCTTGGCATTTGCCGCAAATTCCAAACACCTGGCGTGCTGCAATCGCTCACTGTGTGGGACAATCTAGCCCTTGCCGCGCAGGGGGATAAGCGCTGGTGGCGCACTTTCAGCCGGGCTGAGCGAGCGCAGGAGGAAGAGCGGGTGCGCGCAATCCTCGAGCAAGTGCGCTTGGCTGATAGGAGCAGCGCCGCGGCCGGCCTGTTGTCGCACGGCGAAAAGCAGTGGCTCGAAATCGGCATGGTCTTAGCGACGGGCGCGCAGCTGATACTGCTCGATGAACCCACGGCTGGTATGGGCCCGCGCGAAACTGAAAAGACGGCGGACTTGATCCATGGGCTCGGCAATAGCCGTACGGTTTTGGTGATCGATCATGACATGACCTTTGTTGAGCAGCTGGCCAGTAAGGTCACTGTGATGCATCAGGGCAAATTTTTGGCCGAGGGGTCTGTTGCTGACGTTCGTTCAAATGCTGATGTGGCTTCGGTGTATCTGGGTCACAGCGGATGACCAAGACCATATTGCAATTAGAGGCGGTATCAAGCGCCTATGGAGATAGCCAAGTTCTTTGGGATATTAGCGCTGATATGCCGATTGGTGAGGCGATTGCCGTTATTGGGCGCAACGGCGTTGGCAAGTCCACACTGATCAACACGATCATGGGCGTCCATCCGCTCAGCGATGGCCGGATTGTGCTCGATGGTATCGATATTACGAATTTTCCCGCGCACCACCGTGCCAAAACTGGTTTGGGGTTTGTTCCGCAAGGGCGGCATATCTTTCCTCATTTATCGGTTTTGGAAAATTTGGAAGCTGGATTATCTGCGCGGGCTGCGGATGACGCAAGCACGGTTGTGCCTCAATTCATTTTTGATTTGTTTCCCAAGCTTTGGGACGTGCGGGCCCGGAAAGGCGGCGTGCTATCTGGCGGGGAGCAACAACAACTGGCCATTGGCCGCGCCTTGGCAGGCAACCCGAAGGTTCTCTTGCTTGATGAGCCGACCGAAGGCATCCAGCCTAATATTGTACTACAGATTGAAGGCGCCCTCAGCGCTGTGCGTAAAGAGATGGGGCTGACGGTCATTATCGTTGAGCAGTATCTGGACTTTGTGTGGCGTTTCGCTGATCGCTATTTGGCCATGGACAGGGGCCGAGTTATTGCGTCGGGGCTGACGGCAGAACACTCCGCTGAGGACATTGCACACCTGGTCCATGTCTAACAAAATAAATTAAATCATAAGATTAGGCGGCTGCGTACACGTGGATTGAGATGCAGCAGAAGGGCAGGGGGAGACATGAGGCAAAGCACTGCGATTCCAGTCCTAGTTGGGCTTTGCGTGATTTCCGGCCATGTCGAAGCCCAAGTGCAAAGCGAGCAGCAATCGCAAACCTCAGCGCGCGGCGCCGCCAATGCCGCGCCGCCCATCAACATTCTCTATCCCAAAGACTTTGAAGCCTATGCCCCCGTAACCGCGCGCGACGCGCTAGAGCGTTTGCCAGGGCTGGAAATCGTCGATCCCGATGATATTCGCGGCCTAGGGTCTGGCGGCAATGTGCTGATCAATGGGGAGCGTAGCGGTGGCAAAAGCAATACGGCGCTGGATCAACTCGATCGCCTGTCTGCGGGCGCTATTGAACGCGTCGAGATTTATGCGGCGGCAACGGCTAGTTTTGATGCGGGCGGTTCAAGCCAAGTGATCAACGTGGTGATCGACGTCAGCGACGGCACGATCAGCGGCACCTATGGCGGCAATATGGAAATCTCTGTGATGACCGGCGATTTCTATGGCGACGCCAACGTCAGTGGCACTTGGACCAAGAATAAGCTGACTGTGGACTTGGCGTTTGCCAGCAATGGCGACAAGACGCCCAGTCGCGGACAAGAAACTCTTGGACCCGTGGGCAGCGTATCATCGATTTTCCGAGACGAAACCCGTCTATCAGTCTTTCGCGATTACCAAGTCAATGCAGCTTTAGCGTATAAATTTGCGCCGCGAGACGTGCTGCGCATATCTGCTCAAGGAACAATAGGGGACCGTGATACCTTTGAACGCACCACCGATGTACGCGTTCTGAACGATCTGGCCGCGCAGGACACGCTGCTCGACATCGCGGATGATGACGTAAGCTTTGAAGGCACGGTGGAATATGAGCGCGCGGTTGGACAAGATCTGCAGTTGAAATTCACTGCATTGCAATCGATCGCGACGTCAGAAGATACGCGTAGTTTCCGCGATTTGGCCCGCACGGACCCGGTGTCTCTTCTCGGCCTGGATAATGACACACAAGAGAGCATCCTGCGCGGGCGAGCGGTCTGGCAGGCATCTTCTGCACATCAGTTCACATTCCAGCTGGAGGGCGCCTACAACAAACTCGTTGCCCAGCTGTTTTCTCAGCAAATCCAGCCTGGACCTCTGATCGATGATTTTCGCAGCGACGAGAGCTTAGTTTCCAATACCATTGTACAGGAATATCGCGGCGATCTATCTTTAATAGATCAATGGTCGATCGGTAAAAAATTCGTACTGACGACAGCGCTCGCCGGAGAGATCTCCAATCTGCAAGTCTCTGGCAGTCAGGACAATAGCCGGGTTCTAAAATTCCCCAAGCCGAGTGTGGAACTCGCATACCAAATCCGTCCCAAACATCGTTTGGAACTCAGCATAGAGCGCATCATTGGGCAGCTCGATTTTCTTGATTTCGCAGCCAACGTCTCTTTAGCGGATGCTGACCAGCGCGGGTCTACAGGCGCGCTGAGGCCGGAACGCGAATGGCGCAGTAATGTGACATGGGAATGGCAGTTACCGCGTCGCAGCGGCCGATCAGCTGTTACGCTTTATCACAATCTAGTCCAGGACCCCATTGAGCCTGTCCCCATCTCCGCGGCCCTCGATGAAACAATCGATACGATCGGCAATATTGGGTCAGCGAACCGTTTTGGCGTGACGGCTGAATTCTCGCTCCGGCTGGGCCAATGGAATCTGCCAGACATTTTGCTCGAAGGAAACATCACCGCGCAACGCACACGTGTTGAAGACCCTATTACAGGAGAAAATCGCCGCCTGCGCGACGAACGTCCCCTCACATACAGCCTTAGCTATCGCCACGATATCACCAAATGGAAGGTCTCCTATGGCGCGGAGATGTCTTTCAATGGCGAGACCAGAGCGTTTGAAATCAATCAAGCCATTTCCGAGCGCCGTACGTTGAGTGGGCAGGCCTTTATTGAAACGCAGGCGATCAAGGGCATGACCCTTCAGCTGCGCGTTATCAACATGTTCGATCGCCGAGAAACGCGGGACCGAACGATTTTTGACCCAAACCGAATACGCTCGATCAATCCCTTTTTAGAAGCGCGAGAGCGCCGCATAGGCCGCTATGTTCGGTTTGCTCTCGATAGCGTGTTTTAAAGCAGTCGGCCGCGGGTAATTAATAAGTGCAGCGACTTATGGAACGCCGGTGAGCGTTAGAAAAGCGCGTGTTATGGCCCCAACTGCGTCAAACGCCTTATGGGCGCGGCGTCGCTAGCAGTACACTAAAGAAGTGGTCAAGTTCGGGGATGTGTAACCATGATGTATGTTAAGTCGCTAGCGGCTCTGTTTTTTTCGCTTTCTTGCGCGGCTGCATCTCTCGCTCAAGCGCAGCAGACAGAACCAGCGCCGAGCCAGGATAAGGCCGATGGTGAGGACGCTGAATTGAAGCTGCCAAGGTTCCTTCTCAAAGACGATACGCAAAAGGCTGATGAGGAGAAAAAGGACAAACCAAACCCTCTGAAAGACCTGGAGTACACTCCAAGCAAAGATGGGGAAGTGCCAGTGCATATCGATGCCGCCACGCCGGGGATGATGGAGCGACCGCCACTTGAGCTACCCGAGGACGTGGCTGCCCGCATAACGTTTTTGCCGGAAGACACAATCAGCTATCTGAAAAGCGGCAAAACAAATGCGATTGTCCGACCAGACAAGATGTTCAAGAAAATCCTGGCAGCGCAAAGCGATGAACAGATCATTGCTTACATCAAAGCGATTATGTCGGTCGATGATCAGATGACCTATAAGGAAGGGCGCGATAAGGCTTCTATCGCGCTTGATACGCAGGCGGCGAATTTTAATACTTGGCGCTCGCTGAGACCTGCCGAGCTGGACCCAGCGCGCGAGGCTGGGCCAATCGCGTTGTCACGCTACATGGGAGGCCGCGGCGGCGGTATCCCCACATTTGCGGGTGCGCCCCTTGCAAAAACACCGGAAGATTTGATTGCTGGCGAGGTTGAGGTCGCCATCGTTGGAGCGCCGTTGGATATGGGGTCTGGCTGGCGAGATGCCCGCCATGGCCCGCTTGCAATGCGGGTGATGGGCCGCGGCCTGGGCGGCACGGATGTTGCCACGATGATCAACCCCGGCGAAGCGCTAAACATCGTGGACTACGGCGATATTGCCATCGACCAAATGAGCACGGAGCGCAGCATGAAGGAAGTGCGCCGCGTGGTGGGCGAGATTGCAAAGACGGGCGCTGTACCCTTTATCATCGGCGGGGACCATTCACTGGAATATCCCAATGTCGCGGCAATGGCGGATGTTTACGGCAAAGGCAAAGTTGGCGTTATCCACTTTGATGCGCATTTAGATACGGGCCGCGGCCGGCCTCACTTGATGAGCCATGGACAGCCGATTTATCGGCTGATGCGGGAAGCCCATGTGCGGCCTGAAGATTATATTCAAGTGGGCCTGCGCGCGCACTATTCCAAGCAGTATTATGAATGGCAAAGGCTCATTGGTATGCGCTATCACACCATGGCCGAGGTTGAGCGCCGCGGATGGGATGCCGTGCTCGACAGGGTGCTCATGGAAGCAAGTGAAAACACCGAGTATCTCTATATTTCCTTTGATGTGGACGTCCTCGATCCTGCCTTTGAACCTGGGACCGGAACGCCTGTTTCCGGTGGTTTGGACATGCGAGAAGCGATTACGATTGTGCGGCGACTATGCGCTGAATCCAACGTAATCGGTTTTGATCTTGTAGAGCTCGCTCCCGAAATTGACCCTACCTATCGGTCAACGCTGAATGCTAATAGCCTTGTTTTTGCCTGTCTCACCGGCATGGCGATGCGCAAGCAGGGCATCGAGGACCCGCATTTTATCAGTGACCTGTCTTCGGACCATAGCCGCAATGATTTTTACGAGGAAAAGAACCGTAAGAGCGATAGACAAACAACGGAAGACAAGCAGGGAGACAAGAAATGAGGGCAATATCCTCTTTCCCTGCCGCAGCCTTCGATACGGCGCTTAAGTTTGCTATCATCATAGCGAGCAGTCTCGCGTTATCAGTTTCTGCAGCCGCCCAGGATGCGTTGCCAGGCTTGACCAAGTACCAGCAAGATTTCATTGACGTGCCTGCTAATCTTTCGCTGTTTGGCCTAACAAAAGAAAAGCTGATTGATCGTCTAAGTGGGCAGGAGCCAGAAACGGTGCGCGCGGCTGTCACAGCGATGATGGAAACGCTTGAAAAACGGCCTTATAAGCCGGCCGCGCCTATTGAGCGGGACATAGCCGAGCCATTAGAGCCGGCTGGTGATTACGCCGAAATCCCCATGAACACCAAAGCAGGGCGTTACAACTCTAGCAAAACGTTGCGGCCAGCTATTCTGGACGAATTTGCACGTGAACCCGGTATTTTCAGCGTCAAACGGTATCTGGGCGAAACAGATGGCATCCCCACATTTGCAAATGCGCCGGTGGCCGTTCGTCTTGAAGACCTGGTGGCCAGCAGTGTTGATGTTGCCTTTGTGGGTGTGCCGCTGAACCTAGGCAGTGGGTGGCGTGACGCGCAACATGCGCCAGGCGCGTTGCGGGCAATGCACGGCCTGTCGGGCTATGATGTTTATGCTGGGTTGGACCCAGCGCTTGAACTGACACTGGCTGACTATGGCGATATCTCTGTTGACCGGCTAAGTATTGATATGAGCGTCGGCCATGTGCGCGAAACGGTCGCTGCAATGGTTAGCGCAGGCGTCGTGCCCTTCATCATCGGCGGTGATCATTCGGTCATGTATCCCGCAGTCGCTGCGATGACTGACACCCTTGGCTCTGATGATATCACCATCGTACACCTTGATGCGCATCCCAATGCCTTGCGCGGCCTTGCGCATCCGTTGGTGGATCAAAATGCCGTCTCCGCGCTTATCGAAGACAACCTCATGAAAGGCAGCAACCTAGTGCAGCTTGGTCTGCGCGGCCGTGATTTGAGTGATGACGTCCTCAGCTGGCTACGGAGCCAGGATGTTCGCTATCATACGATGGCCGAAGTTGAGGAGCGCGGCTGGGACCGTGTCATGAAGGCAGCTTTGTCTGAGGCGAAAGCTGGGCCCGGCAGAGTGTTTATCTCTTTTGACATGTCAGTGCTTGATCCTGCTGAAGGGCCTGGTGCCGGCAGGCCTGAAGCTGCTGGTCTGACCATGCGAGAAGTCCTACCCTTTTTGCGCCGGTTGTGCGCGGAAACACAGGTCGCGGGCTTTGGCATTTTCGACGTAACGCCTTATCTCGACTTGAGCTATCAAACACCTCTGAATGCGAATTCTGTGTTGCATGCCTGCCTATCGGGCATAGCTCTGCGGAAAAAGGGCCTGACGAAGGACGCCTACCTCAGCGATTTGACGCGGCGCGACTAGTGGATTGGCTGAGCCAATCCACTAGATTCCACCAAACAGAATGTTCCGCTTGAATACTGTGGCGGATTTGGTTGATGTAAATGCATCGTCAAACCCAGTCTCTTTCGCCCCTACGACGAAATCCAGCCGCGCGGAAGGTCGCCAATACGGTTCACTGCCGAGTTTCGCGGATCGGTCAGGAGCGCCAGGTTCAAAGGCCGTTTGTGGGGACGCGAGAGGAACTTTAAACGAGCTTCGTGAGCGACTGCTCTCCGGCGTCATCGGCAGCGGTCAGCTGGAAGCGCACAGGCTCTAGTCTTTCATACTCGGTCGATTTGACCGTTGAGATTCGGTGAAACTGGGTTTCAACATCTTTGTGTGTGAAGCGCATCGTAAGGTAGCCGCGGTGCTGCGCATCGACCCATTTGAGGGTTGGTGATGCATCAAGAAAGCCTTTCTCAATGATCGCTGGATCGGCCGGAACGTAGCCTTCAAAGCCAGGTGAGGAGACCGATGCTGTTGCGAACTCGTGAGCGACGGGGCCTTGGGTATCTGCGAGCTCTGACACCCACGCGTTATGGGTGTCTCCGGCCAAAACCACGACGTTTTGCCCATGTTTGCGTGCATGCCCCAGGACGCGTTCGCGCGCAGCGGGATAGCCGTCCCACGCGTCCATATTCAGCGGCAGGCCAAAGGCTGCAAGCTTTGCAAGCCAGCGAATTCGGTCTGCGATGTATCCCGTCTGATTGCCGACAAAATCCGCGGCATTTTCCGGAATGTTGATGCGCCCCATGAGGACTTGTTGGCCTAAAATTTGCCAGGTTTGGCCGCGCTCCTTTGAGGTGATAAACGCGTCTTCAAGCCAGCTTTCCTGGTCTGGCCCCAAGAGTTGCCGGTCTGGCGCCTTTAGGCGCGCTTTAAAGGCGTCCACATCAGGCAAATACATGAGATAGGTGGGCGCTGTCTTTGGGTCAAACTGAGCCAATTCGCTGTAGTCTAGAATTGGTGTTGGCGGCGTTTGGCGCATGTCAAATACGATTGGAAGTGTTTTGATTGTGTCAGCTTGGCTCGCGTCTGCGCCCGTTTTTAAAAGTGTCGGCGCAGCATCGTCGCTTACATCAAAGGCCGCCGTTATAAGGCTGAAGTCCTTGGCGTAGTTGAGCTGTTTGTCACGCCCCCATAGCCGCGTATCGAGGAGCATGATGCGGGCTAGATTGCCGATATCAAAGGATCGCCACGGTTTATCCAAGTCCGCGCGCGTGGGCATCCACTCCTCATAGGCCTGTAATGCTGCGGCGCGGCGCGTGGACCAATCGCCTTCTTTTTCTGGCTGATGATTTTCAGCGCCGCCCTTCCAGGCATCGTTTGTAAATTCGTGATCATCCCAGATCAGCATGAAGGGGTGGGCGGCATGGACGGCCTGTAGGTCTTTGTCCCGGCGGTATAATGCGTAGCGCTCGCGGTAATCCTCAAGCGCAACAATTTCCGCTGCGGGCTTAACCCGCCGTCCTGCGTCCTCAATGGCTTTGGAGGAATAAGTGTTGACGCCGTATTCGTAGATGTAGTCGCCTAAATGAAGGACGATATCGATATCTTGATTCGCGGCCATCTCTTTATAAACGTTGAAAAATCCATAAGGATAATTCGAGCACGAACACGCCGCGATGGTGAGCTTGTCGACGTCACCCACAGGCAAAGTGCGTGTGTTTCCAGTCGGCGAAGCAGCGCCGTCATGGATGAAGCGATAGCGGTAGCGCGTGCCTGGCGCGAGGCCGCTCACATCAACTTTCACGGTATAGTCACGCGCAGCGTCCGTCGCCGTATCGCCGCGCGCTGCGACTTTCCCATCTTCTGTCGTGACTTCCCAGCTCAGGCGAATGGATGCGGCAGCGCTGCCTTGCGGTGTGATACGCGTCCAGATGATCACTCGGTCGTCAAGCGGGTCCCCGCTGGCGACGCCGTGCTGGAAGAGCGCGCTAGAGACACTGGGAGCTTGGCTCATTGCTGTCGCCGCTGCGCCAAGGCCCAGGGCCTTTAAAGCAGCACGTCGTTTCATCGCAAAGCCCTGTTTATCGGACATATGCTAAAGCGCGCCGCTAATGCGGATGCCATAAAAGCGCGGCGCGCCTGCGATGAATGTCGGAATTCCGAATGCGCCGCCCGTGTTTCCGGCATCGATCACATACTGCTTGTCGAATAAGTTGGTCGCAAAGGCATCCACCTGCCAGCGGCCGTCTGGGTCTTTGACGCCGACCCGCAGGTTGACCAGCGAATAGGCGTCCTCTGCGATAATGGGGTCATTCGGTTGTTCAAAGAACTTCGATCCTTCGAATGTCCAGGTCAGGGTGACAAAGCCGCTGAGATCATCGGTGATTTCCCGCTCATACAAAGCGCCGGCAGAAGCGGCCCATTTGGGCTGCAACCGGAACCGGTTTCCTGCCAGGTCACCGTTTACGTCTGGGTCATCGTCGATCTGCGCATCGATATAGGCGGCATTGCCGAAGACTTGCAGCTCCTCGGTGACGTTGGCGCTGAATTCCGCTTCAACGCCGAAATTGGTCGCGCCGCCAGCGCCAGATGTTATGAACTGGCCAGTGGGTTGGCCCTCTGCGTCCAACTGTGGGATCGTGACCTGGAAGTTCTTGTAATCTTGGTAAAATACTGCTGCGGAAGCAAACATGCGCCCATCAAAAAAGTTACCCTTTATGCCAGCCTCATAATTCCAGATGATCTCTGCTGGAATCAACTCCGTCTGGGCGAAAGGCGGGATAGTTACAGGACCAGCAGGGGTCTGCCGCGTGTTGCCCGCGGTGACATTGAGCACGTCAGATCGGCGGCCCCGGCCCGTTGTGGCATATACGCTGATGTCATCCGTGATGCGGTAGAGAATATTGGCGCGCATGAGCCAATCGGAGAAATCAGCACTGTCGGTTAGGATTTGGCCATCTGTGTTGGCGGTGCCGAGCGGCAGAAAGCCATCTAGAAACGCGCCAAGCCCTAGCAGGCCGGGATCGTCCAAAGCTGTCCCAGCCGCGATCAACTGCGGTGCAAGTTGTGATGCCGGGGCTTCGTTGAACACGCCGGAGGTCCGACTTTCATTCACATAGCGTCCGCCGAGGCTAATCTCCAATCGGTCGGTAACTTCAACAGTTGCATCTGCATAGAGCGTCCAGATGTCAAAGCTGCCGGTGTTACCGAGGATTTGGCTGTAAGGAATGGAGGTTAGGGCGCCGCCCGTGAGTGCGGCTGTGGCATTTAGAGCTGGGACAGACCCATCCGGTGCGACGCAGCCTAGCTCAAGCGCGCCGGTGAGGCATTCCAGCAGCAAGCCTTCTTCCGTTGAGAAAGGGACCGTCTGGCTGCCATCCTCATGGAAATAGGAGCCGCCAAAGAAGGTAGACCAGCCTTCACCATCGTAGTTCATGCGAATTTCTTGGCTCCACTGGTCGCCGATGGAGTCTTCGGTGAATTCCAGATAGGGCGCGGCGGAACCGTCTGCATCAAACACCTCAACGCTATCAAACTCGCGGTAGCCTGAGATGGACGTGATCTTCCATTGCTCGTTGAAATCGTAGCTCATGGTGAGGTTGAGATCGATAACTTCGCGATCAAGCCCTGGTTCTTCACCCAGCAAGGTCTCTTCGCTATCAGGCGCGCCGGAGAGGGATGCAAATGTGAATGGGCTTGTGTCACCGCCAGGAGGGGCAAATGTGCCGGACTTAAAGGACGTGCCAGGCGGGCGCTGGCGGTCAAAGGACAGGACTAAATCTGCGCGAAAATCTGTTGTTGGTGTGAAGCTTAACGTCCCACGGAACGCCAGCACATTTTGACCATTGAGGGATTGCCCAAATTGCCCATCAGGTAAACTGCCGGGACCAGAGAAGACATTATCTATGAACCCTTCACGGTCCTTGTAGCTCCAGGCGATGCGCCCGGCGATCACGTCAGTGCCGTAGTTTACGAAGCCTTGAGATTCGATGTAGTCATAGTTGCCGTAAGCAAAGCTACCTTCGGCGCTGAAACCTTCTTCGGCTTTGTTGGAAATCACGGAGACCGCGCCAATGGCCGCTGCTGTGCCGAACAGCGTTGACTGTGGGCCTTTGACCACCTCCACGCGTTCGATATCAAACAGGTCGAAAAACGACCCGCGCGACCGGCTAACGTCGACTCCATTGTAATAAACAGACACGCGCGGCGCTTGTTGTGCATTGCCTGAATCGGATGTGATCCCGCGGATCACAAAGCCGGGGTTGTTTGGGCTTTGCTCTTGAATGGTCAGGCCAGGCGTGAACAGCGCTACTTCATCAAATTCTGTTGCGTCAAGTTTCCGCAAAAATTCGCCGGTTAGCGCAGTGATCGTCAAGGGGACATCTTTGATGGCTTGCTCGCGCTTTTGTGCGGTCACCATGATGTCTTCTACGTCGCGCTCCGCTTCCTGTGCATGCGCTACGGGGGCGCTGAGCAAGGCGTAGGCCGCGCAACTCGCCAGAAGTTGAGACAGTCTAGATTTGTACATGTGAGCGCACTCCCTGCTATGGTTATCAATTCAGCATTGTTGCAGCTGCGAATGACGGGGCGTGATGACACAGCGATGACGAAACTAAGAAGCTTTGTTTGCAGAAAAAAGTCGATTCTGTGTCTTAGACACAGTCAAGACTGAGTACCCTTCTATAGGCGAGATCACGACTTCTTTTTTGAGACATTTGCTGCAATGATTCCGTCAAGCAAATGAAGCATGTTTGACATGAAGGTGTGGCATCCGCTTTTGAATTAGCAAAGGCGTGAGGCACATGACGAAGCTACAAGGGCCGGGGAAGCTGCGCATTGCACTGTTTTCAGGCAATTATAACAATGTTCTAGACGGCGCGAATTTGGCGCTTAATCGTCTCACGGATCATTTGCTAAACGCAGGGCATGCTGTCCGCGTGTTTTCCCCGACCATTGCAAATCCTGCGTTCGAGCCGAAAGGCCAACTTTATTCCCTGCCGTCTGTGCCCATTCCCGGGCGCTCGGAATACCGCCTGGCTTATCGATTTGGCGCGCATACGAAAGCCGTTTTGAATAGGTTTGCGCCAGACATTATCCATGTCTCAGCGCCAGATTTAATGGGCCATGCTGCCAGGCGCTATGCGCGGCGGCACAATATTCCGGTTGTTTCCAGCTTTCACACGCGCTTTGAGACTTATCTGGACTATTATGGTCTTGCAGCGCTGAAGGCCAGCACCACCAAGATTGCGACCAACTTCTATAATAGTTGCGACGAGGTGCTTGTGCCGTCGACCTCCTCGGCCAATGCCTTGCGCGCCGATGGTGTGCAGGTGCCGCTACGGCGATGGACGCGCGGTATCGATACGTCGCTTTTTTCGCCTGGGAAACGAAGCGAGGCCTGGCGCCAGGCAAGGGGTTTTGACGCTTTTACTCCAACCATCATTTTTGTAGGCCGCTTGGTAAAAGAAAAGGGTCTCGATCTGTTGATTGGTTTAGCGCAGGCCTTAAACGCAAAAAGCTGCCGCTATAACCTCGTTGTTGCTGGAGAGGGACCACAGCGAAATGCTCTAACAGAGGTGCTGCAGGATGCGCACTTCACCGGACATTTGCAGCGTGAAGACCTGGCGCAGGCGTATGCGAACGCCGATATCTTCTTTAACCCCAGTGACACTGAGACGTTTGGCAATGTGACGCTCGAAGCAATGGCGAGCGGGCTGGCCTGTGTCGCTAGCGATGCAGGCGGCAGCAAAGACCTTGTTGTTCCAGGTCGCAACGGTCTTTTGGCAAAGGCGCGCGATTTGGCAGAGCATGTTCAATGTGTCGAAGAGTTGCTTATGAACGATTGCAAGCGCAGGCGGTTTGGCTGCGAAAGCCGTGTGCTATCTGAAGGACGACGCTGGGACACGGTCTTAAACGAGGTCGTTGGGCATTATCTTGCCCTTCAACAGCGCTATTGTTGCGCCGAGCGGCAAAGGCCAAGTACAATGCAAAGTGCGGGAGTTGCCTCTTGAAAATTGTTGATATTGCCGAATTTTATGCCCCGCATGGCGGCGGCGTTAAAACCTACATTCATCAAAAACTGCAAGCCGCTGAGGCCGGTGGTCATGAGGCCATCATTCTTGCGCCAGGGCCTCAGACTTATAAAGAGCCCGTGCCAGGCGGGCAAATTTGGTGGGTCAAGGCTGCGCAGCTCCCATTTGACAAGCGCTATTATCTCTTCACCCGCTCTGCAGAAGTCCATGATATCCTTTGGCAGGAGCGGCCTGACGTGATCGAAGCCTCTTCGACATGGCGCGGTGCCTGGATTGCGGCGTCTTGGCCAGGCGATGCTCTGCGCGCGCTTATTTTGCACCAAGAACCAGTGTCGGTTTATCCACATACTCTGCTTGATGGCGTGCTGTCTCCGCAACGCATCGATGCCGTGTTTCTTCCTTTTTGGCGTTATATGCGGCAGCTGCAGCGCCGTTTTGATACCACGGTTGTCAGCGGGGAATGGCTGGCAAAAAGGTTGGCGCGCTTCGGCCTTTCTGCGCCACATGTCGTGCCGTTTGGGCTGCTTAAGCAAAGTCTTGGCCCACACTTTCGCGATCAATCCTTGCGGGCTAAGCTTCTGCGAGACATGGGCATGGACCCTGACCGCGCGAAGTTGCTGATTAATATCAGTCGCCACCACCCTGAAAAACGACTGAAAACAGTCTTTGAAGCAGTACGTCTGGCCAATCATCATCGCCCCATCGGACTTATCCAGATTGGCACGGGGCCGAGCGCCAAATCCATTCAACGCTTGGCGCGCAACACCCCTTTTATTCATCTCCAAGGTTTTGTGAGTGAGAGACGCAGCTTAGCGCGCTACTTGGCAAGCGCGGATGCCATGATCCACGCAGGCGCTGCAGAAACATTTGGTCTTGTCCTCGCGGAGGGGCTCTGCTCGGGTTTGCCGCTCATCGTTCCGGATCGCGGCGGCGCCTTTGATATGGCGCGCCCGTCCCATAGTGAGGTTTATGCAGCGGGGAATGCTGAAGCGGCTGCTAGCGCTGTTATGCGCTTGTTGGACCGCGATCCTGGCGCACTGCAACGTTCGGTGAGCGAAGCGGCGCGGATGCAGCTACTGCCGCATGACACACATTTTCAGCAGCTCTTTTCGCATTATCGTGATGGCCTGAATTGCGCGCTCGACGCGCCAAGCGTTATGCAGCGCAGCGCTGCTTGATACCCTTATCATGCAGGACAAATGCGCTGGATGTGTCCGTTAATAGCCAATCTAGAAATGGGTTGCCGCCAACGCGCATGACTTCACCGCCGATTACACGCACATTCTGCCGATAAGAGCGCATAATCCCGAGCCAAAACACAGCTTGCTCATGCGGGGCTTCAACCCTAAACCGCGTGAATGTCGTGCGGCCAAGGGCCAGCCAATCTTCAGCAATCTTGAGGCCCATCTGCGTCGTTCTAAAGCCGAAGAACCCTGAATTTGCGCCGCGGAACGTTTTGCTAAAGCGCATTGTTTTTAGAGATAACGGCAAGGGCACCCCAAGCCTTCTGCTGCAGTCTTCTGATATCAGGCAGTGCACCTGGTTGTTGTCGCCGTAACGTTTGACGAGGGTCTCTAAACGGTAGGATTGGGTTTGCACAAGCGTATCGGCATCGACAACAAAGACCCAATCAGAGCGGCATTGTTGCAATGCTTGCAGCATATACCCGACTTTGGACCAGTATATGTGCATGTCGTCGTACATGCGCTCTTGCTTGCGCTCGTAGGAGTAGCCATGGCGCTCGCAATAATGTGCCCAATTTTGACTGGTGTGGTTTGCATAGCTATCGATTTCAGGCGTCGCGAGCATAATGACACTGAAAGAAGGGTTGTTCGTCATGTCCGCCCGCTAAGCATTGGTTTAAAACTCAGCTTGAGAGCTAGCCTTCGTTTAATATAGTTTTATGACCGCCCTTGCTTTTGTCGGCGCGCATCGACATTGAAAGCGCGCGAACAAAAAAGGCGCTGGTGTGCGCCGCAGCGGATCGTAATATGACGCTGGAACAGATAAAAAACAGGGTGGAGACAGCAGCGGATACGCCTGCCGCGAGAACAGCGCTGCATATTTTGCGCGGCCTTGTCTGGGCCTTGGTCCTCTATGTCATTGTATCGCGTTTGGGCGCTATTGGCTGGCAGACAATAGCCAATCACCTTCCGACATCAGCTCCATTTTATGCCTTCATTGCCGTATTTTATGTCATTCAGCCTCTTGGTGAGACCATTATTTTCCGCCATTTGTGGCGTGTCAAAATCACTAAGCTCACGGCCATCATGTTTCGCAAACGCGTCTATAATTTCGCCTTGATGTCGTATTCCGGGGAGGCGGTTTTGTTCCTTTGGGCGCGCAAGGCAGTGGCCCTGAGCGATCGCAGCATTCTAGCAAGCATAAAGGACAATGTTGTTCTCTCTGCGTTGGTCTCAAATTGTGCGACAGTCTTGATGGTTGTGTTCTTTTTGGCGACTGGCCAAATGCAGCGTTTCTTCCATGTTTCACCGAACATACAGCTTTATGCAGGCCTCGCCGCAGCCTTGGCGACAATTTTAGCGTTCAGCGTGCTTAAATTTCGTAGCAATCTCCTCGCATTATCCAACCAATCCTTTGGCATCGTCCTCGCGGTTCATACGGCGCGGTTTGGCATATCGCTCTTTTTACAAGCCGCTATTTGGGCCATGGCTCTGCCCACGGTGCCGCTCGATACTTGGTTTGTCTTGGCAACGCTTCAACTTGTCTTGACCCGGGTGCCATTTCTGCCAAACCAGGATTTAGTCTTCTTGGCACTGGTTGTCTCGGTTGCAGGTTTTGTGGAAGCTGAAACAGGCGCCGTCGCGGGCACGTTTTTGGCAATTGCGGGACTAATGCAAGTTCTGCACTTAATGACCTACTTCATGTCCGCACTGATGGAACGCCTGTCCTATGGGTGCCATTTGTCTGAGCCAATCCACTAGCATGCGGTGTCTTAGTGCCAGTGCCATGATTTGGCAAGTTTGTTACGGGTTTTGGGTAAAGCCGTTTTTGAGTGCACAAGGCGGGCGGAGAATCGCAGGACTAGCGCTCCGACTCACGCCGTCATGAGGCCGATATGTTCGTCTTTATGAGGCAGTCCATTTGGAATTTTGATAGATTTGACCTTTGCTTTAACCGAGGCGCTTTGTCACTTTAGAAGGCCTAAAAGCTTGTAAGCAATGCCAAGATTAGGCAGCGATGGCTTTCTAATTTGAGCATGGATCATTGGAACAAGCCTTTCTTTTACCGTTTAGTCTTATGCGGTTAGTCCTTTTCTCTTTGATCTGGTGGAAAGCTAATCCACGACGTCGCTGCATTGCAGCATATTTATAGCTGTTACCGTCGTTTTTGCTAAGCCTCTCGGGCCGCGCGCTTACGCCTATTTCAAACGGCCATAGACAATTGTGACACTTCCTGGATAGGCTCTAAGTTCCTTGGGGAGATATTGACCAAAGCGATGGCAGATTTTAAAGGATTGTACGACAAAAGTGGAGCGCCGTCGCAGGCGGGTCTGGGAGCGCGAAGCAGGCAGTCCTTGAATGGCCAGGCTGAAAAGTCTGTCGGCGACCACCAGGACGACATTCATAAGATACTCCAGCGTGTTGTCTCGGGCGAGGTTATTCCGCGCGTTTACAAAGCCCAGGGTGAGGATGTGCCAACGCCGCAAGACGTGGCGGCGCGTATTGATGAGCAGGCTGGCGCTCTTTTTCAGAAGCTGCTGCTCAACGGCGATAATGATGCCTGTATGACCTTTATCCAAGCCCATTTGAATGGCGGCCTCACTGCGCGTGATTTGTGTCTTGGGCTCTTTACACAGACAGCGCGCAATTTGGGCGAAGAGTGGAATAATGATGCTCTTAGCTTTGCCGAAGTCACCATGGCGCTTGGGGCGCTCCATATGTTGGTTCATCAGCTTTGTGCGACAGATGAGGGATTGAACGCTGCTGGGGCGCGGCACAATATAATTTTGGCCAGTGCGCCGGCTGAACAGCACGCCTTTGGGGTTTTGCTTGTTTCTAAAATTTTTGAGATGGAAGGTTGGCTGGTCACCGGCGGGCCGGACCTGCATACTGGTGCAGAGTTGACGACACTGGTCAGCCAGTCATGGTTTGACGTGGTGGGCTTGACGGCGTCAAGTGAAGAGCTTGCCCGGAGCTTGACTGATGACATCAAGGCCCTGCGCGAGATATCGCTAAATAAAGATGTCGTGGTTCTGGTGGGCGGCAGTGGTTTTTCAGACCATCCTGAAATTCATCATGCGATTGGCGCAGATGAGCTTGCAAGGGACGCAGATGATGCGGTTGCAAAGGCGCGCACATTGCTTGCGCATCTAGAAGAGCAAAACGCGCCCTAGCCTGTTGAGGCAAGCACTGCTGAAATCCTGCTAACGTTTTAGCGCGATTATTCGCCGTTCTGCCGCTCTAAACCATAAGCCTCAACAAGCGCCCAAACATGATCTGGGATCATGTTTTTCATCTGCTGGGGTAAGCGTTGGCGCAGATGCAGCACTGTTTCCACAGCTTTCATCTCAACACGGGCCCGGGCAAACTCCTGGCCCGCTGGCCCGATTTTGGGCATCAGCCAAGCAACAATCGGGCGCATGAAGTCCGGCATAGCACGCAGCGGCAACCCTCCTGCAGCGCGCTCCGTGTTTTTCTTAAAGCCCGCTACACTCGCTTTGCGCTTGCCGCGCGATCCTGGCGGGGCGACGTTTAGCTCATCGCCGAGCAAAGATACCAGTTCTTCCCCGCGCTCATTGCGCACAATGAGCCATTGTTCGCCTTGGCCGCCCATATAGCCGACGGTGATGTCTGCCAGTGCATTGGTATAGTCCACGCAGGTTTGGCAAGTGATGGGAAAGAAGTCCTTTGGCAGCTTTGAAATCGGCAGTTTAAGAAACGGGATTTCGCGCTTGCGCCCATCGTCAAAGCGCAGCTCCACATGATAATCAGCCCGGAACTCAAAATAGGTGACACTGCTAGGATCATCGGCCAGCAGCGATAGAAATGTATGGAAGTTTTCTGTCGTTGTATTGTCGGAGCAAGGCGTGCCGATGACAAATAGGCGCTCCAGACCAAGCTCGTCTTCCAGTGCGCGCAGAGCGTAGACCTGGCAGGGAATGCCGACAATTCCAATGCGCTTATGACCAGCTTTTATAGCAGGCTCAAGCAAGGCAAGCAGCGGTGCGTAGCCCATCCGCATGCCGCGGCATTCTTCCATCTGCACTGCCTTCGTCACCACTGTGGGAACGGGCCTCCAGCGGTCTTGTGGGTCTGGCTTCATGGCCAGGATTGCGTCTACGGCGTTCGTCTCCAGCAGGCGTTCGCAAAGCCGGGTCGTAATCCCCGTCCATTGGGCACCGCGGCGCGGCGCGGTAAGCGAGGCGCGCACAATACGTTTAAACGGACCAAAATGCAGTTCATCTTGGTTGCGCTCAGGGGTCCGTGCGCGCCCGTGCACAGCTTTTTCCAAGGCCGGGTATTGTGGTTTGATGAATTGGCAGGCACGCCCACAGCGGCTGGGGTCTTCACTGCGAGAGATGCCGCAATCTGTACACAGCTTGCGCGGAACAGCATCTGAAAACCCGTCGATTGGGGGAAAAGACGTTTGCATCAAAATCCAGCGCTATCTTTGTCTTTTTGCCATTGTAACTGACAAGCAGAATTGACATATTGGGCGCTGAATTGTCAATGAAAGTTGACAGGTTGGTGGGCCATTGCTCTAGACGGTGAGCGGCCATCGTTGGGTGTCGCCAAGACGGTGATGTTCGCTTGGCGACAACAACAAAGGGCTTGCCCGCCGCGGCACTGAAGGGGACGAAGTGACTATGCCAGCAAAATCGAAGTCTTTCCCATTTTGCGCGATTGTTGGCCAGGACGATATCAAAACAGCGCTCATGCTTTCTGTTGTAGACCCGTCTTTAGGCGGTGTGTTAGCGCTCGGGGACCGCGGGACTGGCAAGACAACCGCCGTGCGCGGCCTGGCGGCTTTGCTGCCCGATATTAAGGCTGTGAGCGGATGCCGCTATAACTGCGATCCCGTGGCTGCGAGCGGCGCGTGCGAACTTTGTGGAACGGGTAAGGACTTAGCGTCGCAGAAGAGCAAAACCGTACCTGTGCCAGTTGTGGATTTGCCTCTTGGCGCTACCGAAGACCGTGTGCTTGGGTCCATGGATATTGAGAAGGCGCTGATTGACGGTGAGAAATCCTTTGAGCCCGGTCTGTTAGCCAATGCCAACCGTGGGTACCTTTATATTGATGAGATCAACCTGCTGGAAGACCATTTGGTTGATGTGTTGCTGGATGTGGCCGCGTCAGGCTGGAATGTGATTGAACGCGAGGGCTTTAGCCTGCGCCACCCCGCGCGCTTTGTCCTGGTTGGCAGCGGTAACCCAGAAGAAGGCGAGCTTCGGCCGCAGTTGCTCGACCGGTTTGGCTTGTCTGTTGATGTCGAAACGCCGCGCGACGTCGCGCAGCGCGTGGAAGTGATCAAGCGCCGCGAAGCCTTTGAGGCTGATCCGGCTGCCTTCATCAAAAAATACCAGCGCCAAACATCGCGCCTGCGCTCCAAGCTTTTAGCGGCGCGCTCTAAGCTGGGGGGTATTGCGCTAGAGGATGATATTCTGGCTTTAATCGCGCAGATTTGTATCGCCTTGGGCACAGACGGTTTGCGCGGCGAGCTGACGTTGATCAAAGCTGCGCGCGCGCAGGCAGCGCTCGCTGGCGATGATAAAATTCATCCTCACCATGTGCGCGCGATGGCGCCAATGGCGTTGTCCCACCGTTTGCGGCGTGACCCGCTTGACGATGCGCGCGCCGGCGTTCGGGTTGAGAAAGTGCTGGACGATATTTTCTCCGCCCGCAGCGTCGCCTAGAGAGCAGATGGACGGCACCGTGTTCCAAGATATCGGCATGGCGGATGAGCTAGAACAAGCCCTTTGGAGCGATGCCTGCTTGGCAGCTCAAGTTTTTGCGGCGCTTGTAAAAGACGGGCAATTTCAAAACGCAGGTATTGCTGTCAAAGCCCAGGCTGGCCCGGTTCGCGATATTTGGATGGATCATCTGCGAGCATTGCTGCCTGCGGATGTCACTATTGGGCAAATTCCCATTGATGTCTCTGTAGAGCGGTTGCTAGGCGGGCTTGACCTTGGCCGAACCTTGGCGGCCGGGCGCGCGGTGGAGATGACAGGTTTGCTTGCCGCCGCCGATTGCAATGTTCTGTTCTTACCGGTAGCCGGTCTGGCGGAAGATAGCACTGTGTCCTTGCTGGCAGCATCGCGTGATACGGGAGACGTGCGCATTGAGCGTGACGGGGTCAGCGACGCAAGGCCCGCACGCTTCGGCCTCATTTGTTTTGATGAAAGCGAAGACGCGGATGACGCTATTAGCAAGGTCTTGTTAGACCGCTTGATGCTTCATATCGACCTGCGCTCCATTAGCATCCGCTCAGCAGGCAGTAGTGGCATCAAGGATGAGATTTTTTCTCAGGAGACAGCCATAAGCGACCAAATACGCGGGCAAATTTGTGCTGTCACGGCAGCATTTGGCTTGATATCTATGCGGCCAGCCATGCAGATGGTTGCGCTCACAAAAGTGCTCGCGCAATTCCAAGGCCGCACAGAAGTGGACGAGGACGATGTGGCAGTCGCTATCCGTCTAAGCCTTGTTCATCGCGCGCTGCAAATTCCAGCGCCGCCGGAGCCTGACGAGCAAACCGAGCCTGAGCAGCAACCCTCGCCGCCCGAGGAGCAGCATTCGCAAGAACAGCCTAAACCTGACAATCAAGGCGATGCGGCCGAGGCGCAGACCGATATGCCGGATGATATGATGCTTGAGACGGTTCAAGCCTCAATGCCGCCAGGACTTCTTGCCTATTTGCAGGCCAGCGCGGCCGCGCAAAAACGCCGGAGTAAAACAGGAAGGCGCGGCGCCAAAACCCTTGGCGCAAAGCGTGGCCGTCCGCTCACAAGCCGAAAAGGCGCGCTCACCACTGGCAAGCGGCTCGATTTGGTGGCGACACTAAGGGCCGCTGCACCCTGGCAAAGGGCCCGGCGCTTGGCCACAGGTAGCGATCTGAAAGTCCACGTCCGCAAAGATGATTTTCATGTGCGTCGCTATCATCAACATTCTGAAACGTCGACCATCTTTGTTGTTGATGCCTCTGGATCGACAGCGCTGAACCGCCTGAGTGAAGCCAAAGGCGCGATAGAAATATTGCTAGGCGAGAGTTACGCGCGGCGTGATTATGTGTCGCTAATCAGTTTTCGCGGGCGTGAGGGGCAGGTTTTGCTGCCGCCCACACGCGCATTGGTGCGCGCCAAGCGCAGCCTAGCCTCTTTGCCAGGCGGCGGGGGCACGCCGCTGGCGAGCGGCATTCAAACAGCACTCGCGCTGGCGCAGGAGGAGTGGAAACGCGGGCGCGACCCATCCATTGTTTTGTTGACCGATGGCAGTGCGAATGTGGATGCAAAAGGGCAGGGAGGACGTAAGAATGCTGCAGAAGATGCCGAAAGATACGCGCGGCAACTTGGGCTGTCCGGTATGTCGTCTATCCTAGTTGACATAGGCCGCCGCCCGCAAAAACGTGCCCGCCATTTGGCCCAGCTAATGGACGCGGTATACCTGCCAATGCCTTTCGCAGATGCCAAAAGCCTCTCGCAAGCTGTTAAGGCCACCCAATAGGCATGTGCGCCGCCGTCTCAAAGAGACACGCATGGACTGGCTGAAGCACGGTAGCCACTGGCCCCATAACGCCATAAGCCGTTTTGTAGAGGCGGGCGGTGCGCGCTGGCATGTGCAGCGTATGGGACAAGGGCCGCAGATTTTGCTGTTGCATGGAAGCGGCGCGACCACCCATTCCTTTGCAGGTCTCTTGCCTTTGCTGGCAGATAGCTTTGAGGTGATCGCGCTTGATTTGCCAGGTCATGGCTTTACTAGCCCGCTTAAATCAAGCCAGCCGACACTGCCTGGCGTGAGCCAAGCGATCGCCGCCTTGCTTAAAGCTGAAAACGTCGATCCAGCATTGGTGGTAGGGCATTCTGCGGGCGGCGCGATCGCTGTGCGGCTCGCGGCAAAGCAATTGATTGATCCAGCTGGTGTCATCTCTATCAATGGCGCGTTTTATCCCTTTCCAGGCGCGGCCGCGCTTATGTTTCCTGCTTTTGCCAAGGTTCTCTTTTTGAATCCTTTCGTTCCATCGCTTGTGGCCAGGAGTGCCTCGAACCCGCGCCGGGTTGCTAAGCTCATTGATTCAACCGGATCAACCTTGGATGCAGCCGGCTTGGAGCTATACAGGCGCGCGTTAAGCTCAAAGAATCACGTTGAAGGCACACTTGCAATGATGGCGAATTGGGACCTGGTCCCCATGGAAGAGGCTCTTAAAATGCTTCAGCTACCTGTGCTTCAAATCATTGGCGGGAAAGACAAAACCATCCGACCCAGCGCCGCGCAAAAGACTGCATCTCTTTTAAAACAGGGTCAACTAATCGAATTCGATGGGCGTGGTCACTTAGTACACGAGGAAGTGCCAAACAAGGTGGCCGATGTGATCTATCAGTTTGCTGGTGAGACCAATGTACGCAGCGACGCGAAAGACTTGCGCAAATCAACTTAACACTATCTAGTGTAAAACTATGACGACACATGTGACACCCTCTGCGCTCGATAATGCTGTTCCTTTTACGCGGCCGCATGCAGTGGTGATCGGTGCTGGGTTTGGTGGTCTGGCTGCTGCGATCCGCTTGGGCGCACGCGGATACCAAGTCACGATCGTGGAGAAACTAGAGCAAGCTGGCGGCCGCGCGAGCGTGTTCCGACAGGATGGTTATACCTTTGACGCCGGGCCTACGATCATTACAGCGCCGTTCGTTTTCGAAGAACTTTGGGCCCTTTGCGGCAGGCGCATGGAAGATGATGTCACCTTAGAGCGTCTGGAGCCCTTTTATTCGATGCGTTTTGACGACGGCGAAACATTCTATCGCTGCTCTGACCCGGATAAAATGAAAGCTGAAGTCGCCCGCATTAGCCCTGGCGATGTTGCTGGCTATGAAGCGCTCATGAAGCGCTGCGAGCAGCTTTACGCCTATGGCTTTGAGCAGCTGGGCGATATTTCGTTCCACTCTTTCAAAACCATGATGAAGACCTTCCCGCAGATGGCGCGCTACCGTGCGGATCGGTCTGTCTACGGCATGGTGTCAAAATACATCAAAGATGAGCGTCTGCGGATCGCGATGAGTTTTTATCCGCTGTTTGTCGGCGGCAATCCTCTGCGCGTGACCAGTGTGTATTGCCTTATTCTGCATTTGGAGCGGAAATTCGGTGTTCACTTTGCCCGCGGCGGGACCGGCGCGTTGGTTGAAGGTCTTGTTGGACTGGTTAAAGGCCAGGGCGGGCAGCTGCGGCTGAATGCGCCTGTGGATGAGATTTTAACCAGCGGCAACAAAGCAATCGGCGTCAAGCTTGAGAGCGGTGAAGCGATTAAAGCTGATCTCGTGGTGAGCAATGCTGATGCGATTTGGGGCTATGACAAACTGCTTCCTAAACACAAAGGCAAACGCTGGACGGATAAAAAGATATCCAAAGTCGCGCACTCCATGAGCCTTTTCGTTTGGTACTTTGGGACGGACAAGCGCTATGAAGACGTTGATCATCACAGTATTATTTTAGGACCGAGGTATAAAGAGCTGCTGACCGATATTTTCGACCGCAAACTCCTTGCCGACGACTTTAGTATGTATCTGTACCGCCCGACGGCGAGCGATCCTTCTATGGCGCCAGACGGCTGCGATTCTTTTTATGTCCTCTCGCCAGTCCCGCATTTGGAGGCGGATGTAGACTGGAGCAAAGAAAGCGAGCGCTACCGCAAGAAGCTGGAAGCCAGGCTGGAAGAGACGGTGCTTCCTGGTTTGTCCAGCCACATCGCAACGTCCAAAGTCATGACGCCGGATGATTTCGAAAGCCGGCTCAATGCACCATTTGGGGCGGCCTTTGGGCCCGAGCCGCGCATGTTCCAAAGCGCCTGGTATCGCCCGCATAATCGCAGTGAAGAAGTTGAAAACCTGTACCTTGTTGGCGCTGGTACGCACCCAGGCGCCGGCGTGCCCAGTGTCGTGATATCCGCAAAGGTACTTGATGAACTTGTGCCCCAAGCAGACCAATGGAAAGATCAAAATGTATAATCTCGATGTTGGTCCAAAGCTGACGCCCGCATTAATTGAAGATTGCCGCGACAGCATTCGTGCAGGCTCTAAATCCTTTTATGCCGCCTCGCTTATTTTGCCTAAGGATGTCCGTGATGCTGCGTCTGCACTCTATGCTTTTTGCCGACTATCCGACGATATGGTCGATGAGCGCGGCGCAACAGCGCAAACAGTAGACCGACTTCGCACACGCCTGACAGCCGTCTATCGCGGCTATCCCTTTAACTACAGCGCTGACCGTGCTCTGGCCCAAGTCGTTAGCTATTATGAGATACCTGAAGGCGTCTTGATGTCCATGCTTGAGGGCTTTGAGTGGGATGTCTCTGGCCGCCGCTATGAGACATTTAGCGATGTGCTCGACTATTGCGCGCGCGTTGCTGGTACAATCGGCGTGATGATGACTATGATCATGCAGCGCCGTGCCCGCGCGACACTGGCGCGCGCGTCTGACCTCGGCACCGCCATGCAGCTCACCAATATCGCGCGCGATGTGGGTGAGGATGCCCGCAATGGCCGTCTGTACTTGCCGGCCCAGTGGCTGCGCGAGGAAGGTATTGACCCTGACGCGTTTTTAGCGCGTCCCGCCTTTTCTCCAGCGATCGGGCGGGTGGTCAAGCGCCTGCTGGATGAGGCAGGCATTATCTATAAGCGCTCTTTAACCGGGCTTGCAGACCTACCGCACAATTGCCGCCCGGGCATCCGTACAGCTGGTTTGGTCTATGCTGAAATAGGCGCGCAGGTGCGCCGTAACGGCTATGATTCGATCACGCAGCGCGCCTATACCAGCCGCGCAAAAAAACTCTCCCTCCTTGCGCGCGCATCCGTTGATACGCTTTGGGTGCCGCCGCGCGATGACGCAGCGCCGCTGCCTGCAAACGACTTTCTCGTGCAGATGTCGGCCAAGCCTGTGCCTGAGCCTGTCAGTGCGGGTGAATGGTTCATGGATTTGATGTATACGCTCAAATGCCGTGATCATGGAATTGGACTTCAAGAGGAGCGCATCCAAAACCTGGATCCGCGCTAGGCGTTGAAGTCACCACTGTGCGCATTACGTTACAGTCTATAAAGCAGCCTCAAAGCTAAAGACCAAGACGGACGTTTTCGCATGAGTTGGACATTACTTGCCTTTGCAGCCATGAATTTCGCCGCTGCGCTCAGCGGGGCGACCTTCAAGCCCGACCAGTGGTTTCGTGATTTAAATAAACCCTCCTGGCAGCCCCCAGACTGGGCTTTTCCCCTCGTTTGGAGCGTTCTTTACGCGATCAACGCGTTTTCAGGCTGGATTGTTTGGAAACAAGTTGGCCTTGAGGGGCCAGGTTTGTGGGCAATGGGCATCTATGTGGTTGGGCTCATTCTGAATGCCTCTTGGTCATATGTCTTTTTTGGCCTTAAACGATTGGACTGGGCCAAGACCAGTGCTGGGCTGCTGTGCTTGGGGGTGGCCTTGCAAATCATCGTGTTCCTGCCGATTAGCCAGCTCGCTGGCTTGATCCTTTTGCCATATTTGGCTTGGGTCATGGTCGCAACGGTTTTGAGTGCCACAGTGTGGCGCATGAACCCGGATCAAAGTGCGGCTTAGAAAGTGCATTCACAATGAAAGGCTCGACAATTGCCTTCTTGCTGGAGTTTGGCCTGTTCTTCGGCGCTGTGCTTGTGTTCGCCTTTTGGCAATTGCGCAGCTTAAAGAAGCTTGACGAGGCGGACGCCGCCAAAAAAAGAGCTGAAGAAGGTGAGGACTAGTCTAGCCGAACGTGTTGCGCGGCATACGAAATGTCAACAAACAGCGCACCCAGGTCTTTGAAAAACGGTCCAAATCCAAACTCTCATGAATGGCTGTCGCTTGATGCCCGTTGAAGGGAATTGAAATCTTTGACCGGGTGTAAAACGGGGTGTCTTCGAGCATTGCAAGCGTTTGGATATCCTCGCCGCGCGCAGCTGGAGCAGACCGCGCAACACGCCAGATAGGGCCGGGCGCCATTGGGGCGGGCTCCGGGCAATCGATTTCTTGTACGCTGCCTGCCTTATCAAAGAGCAGGGCAAGCCGCTGCTTACCGCCGTCTTTGGTGACAGCGTCATAATAGATGCCTGCGCCATCTGCAAGCACTGCACGGGACCAGTCCCAATAGGAAAAGCCGGCCTCCAACGGTTCTGATCCCCAGTTGGAGTCAAAATACGCATCGCCGCTCCAGCGTGTCTTAGGAAACTCGAAATCAATCTGCGCGCGCGCGCTGGGAGCAATAGGGTGCCAAAAATGCCTTCCCTTGAAATCTAGCTGGTAGTTTGCCGCAGTGATCCCTTGAGGGGTGAGGCGAATGGTGCCGCGCACGCGCTGAGGAAGGGGCGCGCCGCGTTCATCAATCGTGACGACCAAAGTCCCGTTATGCCATTCCAGAGCGCTTGGCCCTATTTGCAGCTGTGTTGGCGTTTGCGAAAGGGAGTTGCGCCCGCGCTCCGTCATCGTCCAGCGGCGAATGCCTTTGCCGTAGAGGCCAACGTTCAGCGCGACATGATTGTGCGGGTCGTGGCGACCAGAAAACGCATAATAGGGCGAAAACACCGTTCCGATGAGCGCGATAATTGAAAAGCCGAATTGCCCATCGTCGCTCATGGCATCGGCATACCACCAGCCATAGCCTTGCGGCGGAACGGTTAAGTCAAAGCGCGGTCCTTGATCATCTGCTCCGCCGCCAGCATCCCCGAAAGGGTTGCCATCGGCACCCCCGCGCCCGGATGCACGCTGCCCCCTGCCAGATATAGGCCCGGTATTTTCGTCTGTGTGCCGGGCCGTGCAAAGGATGCCATCCAGCCATGGGATGCGCGGCCGTATAGCGCGCCCCCAGAGCCGGGAAATAGCTGGTCGAAGTCGGCCGGCTGGGTCACTTTCGCGTCCATATCCGATTGATTGAGAGTGAGGCCGCAATCCTTTAGGCGCGATAGCATCGCTTGAAGGCATTTGGAAATCTCCTCTTCATCTAAGCGGCGTCGATCGCCAAAGCCTGGCGCGTTGATGAGGCATAGCAAGCGCTGCGGGCTTTGGGGGTCATGCGGTTTTTCACCTTCCTGATCCTGCGCGCAGATATAAACGGTTGGATCGCTAGGAACTTGCCTTTGTTTGAAAATTTGATCGAACTCACGCCTGTAATTGCTTGAAAAGAAGACATTATGGCGCTTCAGCTCGAAACCTTTCGTCTTCGCGATCGCTGTCCAGGTAATGGCAGACAGCGACCGTTTGTCGGCGGGTACTTTTTGCGGCGCTGCAGCGGTGCTGGGCTTGAAAAAGCGCGGCGACAAGCGTGAGATGTCACCGCAATAGAGCACTTTTGCTGCCTCCATGCGTTCGCCTGTGGAAAGCATGACGCCCTTCGCGCTGCTGCGCTCTAAAATAATGTGCTCTACGTCTGCGCCGCATAAAACGCTGCCGCCTTGAGCTTCTATGGATTTGGCCATGGCGGATGCGAGGGAATGCATCCCTCCTTTTAAAAACCACACCCCCGATTGCTCAACATGGGCGATGAGCATCAATGTTGCAGGCGCCAAGTAGGGCGAGGAGCCTACGTAGGTGGCATAGCGCCCGAATAGTTGACGCAAGCGCGGGTCAGGAAAGTAATCGCTCAGCGCGCGCCACAGAGAATGAAATGGCTTTAGGCCAAACAGTTTGGATGTGTTGGCAAAGCCTACGCGCTGCGCCAACTGTGTCGGCGAGGGGCAGGGCGCGGAAATATAGGTATCTTTCAGGGTGTCAAAGGCAGCTGCTGAGTCAGCGCAAAACCGGCGAAAGCCAATGGCGTTTCTGGCGTTGAAGAATTCCCCAACTTCCTGCTCGGCGCGTTTCGCGTCTGCAAATAGATCAAAATGGCGTGTTCCATTCCAAGCGTGCCTGGCCAGCGTCGTGGCCTTTGTGAGCTCGACTTCACTGTCTAAGTTGGAGCCGACCATCCCAAAGAGATCATCAAACACCCATTTCATGGTCATCACTGTTGGGCCAGCATCAATCGGCTGACCGCCGACTGTCTGCTGGCGCATCTTGCCGCCAACGTTGGCTTCTTTTTCGATGATGGTGACGGGCATTCCGCGCGCGCAGAGCGCGATGCCCGCCGATAGTCCAGCCAAACCAGCGCCGATGATGATGATGGGTTTTTGGCTCAAAAGTGTCCTCAAAAAGATGTGGTTGATTTCGGATTTACGATCGTCAATAATAATTGACACATTTAGATGTCAAATTGTTCTGACAAATTCTATCGGAGGGCGCAATGGACAATACCGCACGGATTGAACAAAACCTAGAGACCACACTTGCGCGCGCAACAGCGACGTCTTGTCCGCCCACATTGTCTAAAGCAATTCACCATGCTGTGTTTCCTGGCGGAGCGCGCGTGCGGCCGACGTTAACGCTTGCTGTCGCAGATGCCTGCGGGTGTCAATCTGAAGCGATCGCCGATGGGGCAGCGGTTGCCATCGAGCTCTTACACTGCGCTTCTTTGGTCCATGATGATTTGCCCTGTTTTGATGATGCGGACATCCGCCGCGGCAATCCATCCGTTCATTTGGCTTATGGCCAGCCGCTGGCTGTTCTTGCTGGTGACGCCCTGATTGTAGAAGCCTTTAACGCTCTTACGCGGGCAAGTGCGACGCATCCTGACCGTTTAGGCCGCTTGGTTGCGTGCGTGGCAAGCTGCGTGGGCATGAGCGGCGGCATTACAGCCGGCCAAGCTTGGGAAAGCGAAGACGAGATTGATCTGGAAGAATATCATCACGCCAAAACCGGCGCGCTCTTTGTCGGCGCTGTGACGGCAGGCGCCATTGCAGCGGGGCATGACCCTGCACCATGGCGGATGCTGGGCTCAAAAATTGGCGCCGCGTATCAAATCGCTGATGATCTGCTCGATGCGGTTGGAACATCCGCGGAATGCGGCAAGCCCGTCGCGCAAGATACTGCCAATGATCGGCCAAGCGCTGTTCAGCAGCTCGGCGTTAGCGGCGCAGTCGCTCTGCTGAAAGAGACCGTCCATTCAGCGGCGCGCAGTGTTCCAGACTGTGACCGCGTGACCGAGCTGCGCACGCTGATCATTGGCCAAGCGCAGCGATTGGTTCCTGAAAAACTAGCCCATCAAGCGGCATAGGCTTGGGGCGGGCAGGCACCATTGGGCTTAATCGACTCTTGGCTCGATCTGCGCGATCGCTGCCTCACGTCTGACCGCTTCCAGCGCTTTGCAGCGCAATTTCCCTTAACGCGTCCAATCGTTCGAAAGCGTCAAAGCGAGCTCTTTGATGTTGTTTCTGGCTTTGTTTATTCGCAAATTTTGCTGACCTGTATCGAGCTTGATGTGTTCGCGCATATTGGTCGCGGCATTTCTCTTGAGGCCTTGGCGGCCCAAATTGGCTTGGGCGAAGACGAGACACGCCGGCTTTGTGAGGGCGCTGCGTCTTTGCGGCTCCTGCAAAAGCGCAAAGGCCTTTTCCGGCTCGGCGATTTGGGTGCCGCCTTGGTGGCAAATCCTGGAGCGATTGCGATGGTGCGTCATCACCCACATTTATACCGTGATCTGGCCGATCCGATCGCTTTTTTGAAAAACGGGCGCGGCGAGACAAACTTATCGCGCTTCTGGGCTTATGCTAGGAGCGCTGATCCGGCTGGAAGCGACGGCGACCAAGTGCGCATTTATTCAGAGCTCATGGCCACCAGCCAAGACATGGTGTCGGCTGAGGTGTTGGCCGCTTTTGACTTTAGACCATTTAAAAATTTGCTCGATGTTGGCGGTGGTCATGGCGCATTTATCAGTGCGGTAGCGAAACGAAACTCGCATCTGAACGTGCAGCTTTTCGATTTGCCAGCTGTGGCGGATCAGGCGAAAGCAGCGCTTAAAGCAGCGGGTCTGACAGGCCGCTCGCAGGTTCATTCCGGGTCATTTTTTGATGACGCTTTGCCCAAAGGCGCGGATCTTATCTCCCTGGTGCGGATCATTCATGATCATGATGATGCGCCCTGTATGGCCATTTTAAAGGCAGTTTTTGACGCTCTCGAAGAGGGCGGAACCCTGATTGTCTGCGAACCTATGTCTACAGGAGGTCATGCGGCGCGAATCAGCGAGGCGTATTTTAATTTCTACCTTTACGCCATGGGAAGCGGCACGCCGCGGTCGTTAGATCAGCTACAACACATGCTGCAAATAACAGGCTTTACAGAGCTCAACCACGTCACAACGCGCTATCCGTTCATTACCAGCATTGTGTCTGCCAAAAAGCCTAGTCCTAAGGTGTAAATCTTACTTGACAATTATAGGCGTCTAAATAAACTGACAATCAAGACTCCGTTAACGTTTGGCAGAGGCCAAAGCTGACCTGAAGGGTGAGAATGTACGCAAACGCTGTTATATTTGAGAAGCCAGGGAAGCTCTCGATTGAACAGGTTGAGCTCATAGATCCTGGCGAGGATGACCTTGTTGTCGATGTTGAGTGGAGCGGTATTAGTACCGGAACTGAAAAGCTCTTATGGACCGGCGACATGCCGCCATTTCCCGGTCTCGAATATCCACTTGTCCCTGGCTATGAAACTGTGGGCACTGTGGTGGATGCCGCTGAGGCCAACGCCGATAGAATTGGCGAGCGTGTTTATGTGCCTGGCTCCATCGGATATAAAAATGTCCGCGGTTTGTTTGGCGGCTCTGCCTCCACGATCATTGTTCCAGCTGAAAAAGCGTTGAATGTAGATCGTGCTTTAGGACGCGATGCTGTTTTATTGGCTCTGGCTGGGACAGCCCATCATGCGCTTGGCTCAAAAGGCGCGCGGTTGCCTCAGCTCATTGTCGGCCACGGCATTTTAGGTCGCTTATTGGCGCGCCTCACGATCGCCCTAGGCGGTGCTGAGCCGGTTGTGTGGGACATTGATCCAGGCCGCCGGGCAGGCGATCACGGCTATAAGGTGATTGATCCTGCTGACGATGCAGGCAGCACCTATTCCCATATTTATGATGTGAGCGGTGCCGCCAGTATTCTTGATCAGCTCGTCTCTCATCTCAGACCAGCTGGCGAGGTTGTGCTTGCAGGGTTTTACGCTGGCCGCGTCGATTTCTCCTTCCCGCCAGCGTTCATGAAGGAAGCACGGTTTCGCGTGGCGGCAGAATGGCAAAGCGCCGATATGGTCGCTGTACGCCGCCTGCTTGAGCGCGGGCGACTGTCGTTTGATGGGCTCGTGACCCATGAAGCGAAAAGCAGCGATGCTGCACAGGCTTATGAGCAAGCCTTCACGGATTCAACTTGTCTGAAAATGGTCCTCAACTGGAGCGATACGCAATGACTGAAGGTTTATCCCCCAACCCTGACGCTGGCGTTTATGAAGAAGCAGATGATGAAAGTGTAGATATTCGCAAATTGCTTGTGGACGAAGCCAGCACCGAGCCTGATCCAGTTCACACTGGCGAGGTCACTAAAGAAACGCAGGTCATTGCCATCTATGGCAAGGGCGGCATTGGCAAGAGTTTTAGCCTTGCCAACTTATCTTATAATCTCACGCGCCAAGGCAAAAAAGTCCTGCTGATTGGCTGTGATCCCAAGTCCGATACGACATCTCTTTTGTTCGGCGGGCGATCTTGCCCAACCATTATTGAAACCTCCGCGGCCAAGAAGGCGGCAGGTGAAGACGTGAAAATCGGCGACGTTTGCTTTAAGCGCGACGGCGTTTTCGCCATGGAGCTTGGCGGGCCAGAAGTGGGCCGCGGCTGCGGCGGGCGCGGCATCATTCATGGCTTTGAGCTGCTTGAAAAGCTCGGGTTCCATGATTGGGATTTCGACTATGTCCTCTTAGATTTCTTGGGCGACGTCGTGTGCGGCGGCTTTGGTCTGCCGATTGCTCGTGATATGTGCCAGAAAGTCATCGTCGTTGGATCAAATGATCTGCAGTCCCTCTATGTGGCCAATAATGTGTGCTCGGCTGTTGAGTATTTCCGCAAGCTAGGCGGCAACGTTGGCGTCGCTGGGATGCTCGTCAACAAAGATGATGGCACTGGCGAGGCAGCCGCTTTCGCCAAGGCCGTCAATATCCCCGTTCTGGCAGCAATTCCTCAACATGAGGACATTCGCAGAAAATCTGCCAAATACGAAATTGTTGGCGATCCGGAAGGTGATTGGGGGCCGATGTTCAGTGAGCTGGCTGAAAACGTCATGACAGCGCCGCCGCGTCAACCGTCCCCTCTCAGTCAAGAAGAGTTGCTTGGGCTATTTTCGGATGATGATACGGGCGCGAACTACGTACTTGAATCAGCGTCAGCGGAAGATATGTGCGACCCGAAAGTATTGCGCAAAGAATCCCTCGAAGTCGTTTACGACAACGTGTGATCGTCATGACAGAGTCCCTCCAAACACGTGACGATTTAGTGGTTGACGCCGAAAGCGTCAGCCAAGACGATCTTTCAAACACTGACGGTCTGGGCTGCCACGCTGGCGCAGACACGATGAAAGCTGCGGCTGAAAAGGCAGGCAAAAGCGACGTTTTGGCGCAATATGCTGAAGATTATCCGCAAGGCCCGCATGACCAGCCGCAAAGTATGTGCCCGGCATTCGGATCTTTGCGGGTTGGGCTGCGTATGCGGCGCACGGCCACCATCTTATCCGGGTCTGCCTGCTGCGTTTACGGCCTTACGTTTACCTCGCATTTTTATGGCGCGCGCCGCACCGTGGGGTATGTGCCATTTGACTCTGAAAGTTTGGTCACCGGCAAGCTTTATGAGGATATCCGAGACGCCGTTCATGAGATGGCCGATCCTGAGAAGTACGACGCCATCGTGGTGACGAACCTATGCGTGCCCACTGCGTCCGGTGTTCCGCTGCAAATGCTGCCCAAGCAAATCGATGGCGTCCGTATTGTTGGCATTGATGTGCCTGGGTTTGGCATTCCAACCCATGCAGAGGCCAAGGATGTGCTGGCTGGCGCCATGCTGAATTACGCGCGCAGCGAGATTAAAGCAGGCCCGGTTCAAGCGCCGGATGCCAAGGCAGACACGGGTAAGCCAAAAATTACGATGGTGGGCGAAATGTTCCCTGTCGATCCCATCAGCATTGGCCAGATGCTTGCGCCCATGGATTTGGAAGCTGGGACAGTTGTTCCCACCCGCGAATGGCGCGAGCTCTACACAGCGCTAGATTGCGCAGCGGTTGCAGCGATCCATCCGTTCTACACCGCAAGCTTCCGTGAGTTTGAAGCCGCGGGCAGGCCCATTGTGGGCTCTGCGCCTGTTGGCGTGGATGGCACGGATGCCTGGCTAAAGGCAATTGGTGAGACGTGCAATGTCAAACCATCCAAAATTGATGCAGCGCGCAACGCCATGCGCCCAGCCATCCAGGGCGTTTTAAATGGCGGCCAGATCAAAGGCCGGATCACCCTGTCTGGCTATGAAGGCTCCGAACTGCTCGTTGCACGCCTGCTCATAGAGTGCGGCGCAGACGTTCGCTATGTGGGCTCTGCATGTCCTAAGACGCAGTGGTCGGCGGATGACGTTGCTTGGCTCGAAGAGCGCGGCGTGCATGTTCGCTTCCGTGCGTCCCTTGAGCAAGACCTCGCGGCCTTTGAAGAGTTTAAGCCAGACCTTGCTATCGGTACGACACCAGTCGTCCAGCATGCAAAAGAAGCAGGAACACCGTCGCTTTACTTCACCAACTTGATCTCCGCCAGACCACTGATGGGGCCCGCGGGCGCAGGCTCGCTTGTTGAGGTGATCAACACAGCGATCGCCAATAAATCCCGCTTTGATGCCATGAAAGCCTTTTTTGACGGCGTTGGAACGGACTATGCGGCAGGCATTTGGGAAGACCTTCCCGAGGACCGGCCAGCTTTTAAGAAGAAATTTGCGGCTCGCGCGGCGCGCAGTGCCAACGCTGTGGATTCAGGGGGGGCAATCGGAACATGACGCTTATTCTCGATCACGACCGCGCTGGCGGCTATTGGGGCTCAGTCTACGCCTTTACAGCGATCAAAGGCCTGCAGGTCATTATTGACGGACCGGTTGGCTGCGAAAACCTGCCGGTGACATCTGTGCTGCACTATACGGATGGGCTGCCGCCTCACGAATTGCCCATCGTCGTCACGGGCCTGGGCGAGGAAGAGCTTGGCCAAACAGGCACAGAAGAAGCCATGCGCCGGTCGCGCAAAGTGCTTGACCCTGATTTGCCTGCTGTTGTGGTGACAGGCTCCATCGCTGAAATGATTGGCGGCGGCGTCACGCCCGAAGGCGCGAATATTCAGCGCTTTTTGCCGCGCACCATTGATGAAGACCAGTGGCAAAGTGCCGATAGGGCGCTGAAGTGGCTGTGGACCGAATACGGACCTAAAAAGGTCAAGCCAGTCAAGAAGAGGGCGGAGGGCGCTAAGCCTAAGGTCAATCTGATCGGCCCTATGTATGGCAAGTTTAACATGCCGTCCGACATTGCAGAAATTCGCCGCCTGGTCGAAGGCATCGGAGCAGAAGTCAATATGACCTTCCCGCTGGGCTCTCACTTGGCGGATGTTGCAAAGCTTGGGCAGGCAGAGGCGAATGTTTGTCTCTACCGCGAATTCGGCAGGCTTCTGTGCGAAGAGCTAGACCGGCCCTATCTTCAAGCGCCGATTGGTATTCACTCTACCACGGCATTTTTGCGCAAGCTCGGTGAGATTTTAGAGCTGGACCCAGAGCCCTTCATTGAGCGCGAAAAACACACAACGCTCAAGCCCATGTGGGACCTGTGGCGCTCTGTAACCCAGGATTTCTTTGGAACGGCGAGCTTCGCTATCGTCGCTGACGAAACCTACGCGCGCGGCGTGCGCAACTTCTTAGAAGAAGAAATGGGCTTGCCGTGTATGTTCGCTGTGCCGCGTTTGCCTGGCGTTAAATCTGACAATCAAAATGTCCAAGATTTGATCGCCGAGAAGAAACCGATGATTGTTTTCGGCTCCTATAACGAGCGTATGTATGTGGCCGATCAGGGCTCTAGGTCGATGTTCGTACCTGCCTCATTCCCAGGGGCTGCGATACGCCGCCATACAGGGACGCCCTTTATGGGCTTCTCGGGCGCCAGCTATCTTATTCAGACGGTGTGCGACAGCTTGTTTGACGCGCTGTTCCATATTCTGCCGCTGCAAAGCGATATGGATAAAGCCGCTGTGAGCACCGCCGCCAAGGTGGCGGGTCAGTTGCAATGGGATGAGCAGGCGCGCCAAGCGCTTGACGAAGTGGTGGACAGCCAGCCGGTGCTCGTGCGCATCTCTGCAGCAAAAACACTTCGCGACCAAACTGAACGTGATGCGATCGAAGCCGGTGAAAAGCGAGTCACCGTTGATCGCGTTATGGCATCAAGCCACTCGCTAAGGAGGAGGGCAGCATGACCTTTACGACACCCATTTCGAGTGCCGGTCACCATGGAACCCAGACGAGCCAAGAGCGCTTGTCGCCAGAGGAATGCCGCGGCAGATGCCGGCGCAGTAAGCTTGATATGACAGTCTATTACACTGTGTTCGGCACTTTATTTGTTATCTCCTTCGCCGCTTTTCTGGGCGCTGCGGTGATTGGCCGCTCACCACAAGGCGGTGTTTATGAAGCGGCAAAGCGAGCGGCTAGCGGCCCTGCAGGATATGCGGTGAATTGTTGAATTTATAGAGATTTCTCCACTCTAGCTCTGGAGAGATTGTGGCTCAACCGGGTCACAGATCCGGCCGCGGGATGTTCAGCGGCAAGGCCGAGAGGCAAGAGACTAGGAGGGTAAAATTATGTCTAGTCCCGACAATGTCTCCCTATCCGGAATGACGGATGGTGAGGCACGCGAATTCCATAAAGCATTTATTTCGGGATTCGTTGGATTCACGATCATCGCGATCATCGCACATTTACTTGTGTGGTTTTGGCGTCCGTGGATTCCAGGCGAGGGGAACACGTATTCGTCTCTGACGGATGCTGTGCAAACTGCGTCAGCAACTTTAATGCCGTTCATCGGATAAGGGAGATAAACCATGTATAAACTTTGGCTGATCTTCGATCCACGACGCATCTTAGTCGCTTTGACAGTGTTCTTGTTCACGCTAGCAATTTTGATTCATTTCATCTTGCTCAGCACCGGCAGGTACAACTGGCTTGATGCAGAAGCAATGGCTTCCGCATCTGCTGCAGGCGTGATCGAAAACGCGATTACCTAACAGCAAATAGACAATGGAGGACGGAGACATTCATCTCCGTCCCCCGATTTTAAGACTTTATACGGAGACCGGAAATGGCCATGCTCAGCTTCGAGCGAAAATACCGAGTACGTGGCGGCACATTGGTTGGAGGAGATCTCTTCGACTTTTGGGTTGGTCCGTTTTATGTGGGACTTTTCGGTGTCTCAGCAGCTTTCTTTGCCATTCTTGGCACACTCTTAATCATTTACGGTGCGTCCCAAGGTCCTACATGGAACCTCTGGCAAATCAGCATTAATCCGCCGGACTTAGAATATGGTCTCGGTCTTGCACCGCTGAATGAAGGCGGACTTTGGCAGATCATTAGCATCTGCGCGGTTGGCGCTTTTGGATCGTGGGTTCTGCGCGAAGTTGAAATCAGCCGAAAATTGGGGATGGGCCTTCACGTTCCGTTCGCTTTTAGCGTTGCTGTTTTCGCTTATGTCACGCTTGTTGTGTTTCGCCCGCTTGCCATGGGTGCCTGGGGACATGGATTTCCCTACGGTATCTATTCCCACCTAGAGTGGGTGAACAATGTGGGCTACGCCTTCGGCAACTTCCACTACAACCCCGCGCACATGATCGCTATCACGTTCTTCTTTACAACAACGCTCGCGTTGTCGCTTCATGGCGGTTTGATCCTTTCTTCCACCAATCCTGGCGGCGGCAAAGAGGTTAAAACGCCTGAACATGAAGACACCTATTTCCGAGATATCATCGGCTATTCTGTCGGCACACTCGGTATTCACCGTGTTGGTTTGTTCTTAGCTCTTAACGCGGGCTTTTGGAGCGCGGTGTGTATCATCATCAGCGGTCCTGAGTTCATCTGGGTCGACCCTTGGAGTGAATGGTGGGATTGGTGGCTCGAATTGCCCGTCTTCCCGCAAGAAGACCTCGTTCGCTACATCGGCGATCTGAAAACTGATCCTTAAGAGAGGCCTGAACAATGCCAGAATATCAAAATATCTTCACGACCGTTCAGGTCCAAGCCGTGCCGGAGACGGGCATCCCGCTCCCTCGGCAGGACCAAGCCGAACGCCTAGGGGATGGCTATTTTGTCAAACTCCTTGGTCTCATCGGGAACGCTCAGATCGGGCCGATCTATCTCGGTTTTCTAGGAACAGCGTCGATCGTTTGTGGGCTCATCGCCTTCAACATCATCGGCTTGAATTTCTGGATGCAAGTCGATTGGGATCCAGTACAGTTTGTGCGTCAACTCTTTTGGCTATCACTTGATCCACCAGCGGCGGAATATGGTTTTAAGGCCTTGCCGCCATTAAAAGAGGGCGGGTGGTTTGTCATCACGGGTTTCTTCTTTACAGCCTCGGTCTTTCTATGGTGGCTGCGGACCTATCGTCGCGCCAAAGCGCTTGGCCTTGGGATGCACATCCCCATCGCGTTCGCCTCTGCCATTTGGTTGATGTTGGTGCTGGGCCTGCTGCGGCCTATGCTCATGGGCGGCTGGTCACATGCGGTGCCTTATGGGGTTTTCTCGCACCTAGATTGGACGAACGCGCTGTCGCTGAACTACGGCAACCTGTTCTATAACCCCTTCCATGCCCTTTCCATTGTCTTCCTCTATGGGTCTGCGCTGCTCTTTGCCATGCACGGCGCGACAATCTTGGCTGTGAGCCGTTATGGCGGCGACCGTGAGATTGAACAGATCACCGATCGCGGTACGGCGTCTGAACGTGCAGCTCTGTTCTGGAGATGGACTATGGGCTTTAACGCGACCATGGAATCCATTCACCGCTGGGCCTGGTGGTTTGCAATGCTCACCACATTAACCGGCGGCATCGGTATCCTGCTCACTGGCACGGTCGTTGACGATTGGTCTGGGTGGGCGATCAAACACGGAGTTCTGGCTGAATCAGGCTCCAACTGGTTCCCATAGGTCTCGCGCTGAGAGGGATATCTGGGGGGATTTCCTCTCGTGCACATAGACCCAGGGAAATCGAAAAGGCGTCTCTCCGGAGGCGCCTTTTTTTATTGTTTGTGTCTCTTTTTTTGCCGCTCGCAACCAAAGGTATTCGGCAACGCTGCAGAGTCTAAGCATGTCCTGTCTTCACTCCTGACGTCGTTAAAAGACCTGCCGTGTGTCGAGATATTTGACAAGTCAAAACGCTTCATTCCTGCAAGGCGGGCCCTCAGGATCCTAGGCAAAAGGTTAACTCTTTATTAAGCATAGTAAATTCCTGTTTTCCCACTTTGGGGCAGTTTTGGCATGCCTTTTGCTTGTTTGTTGTCGCGAATGTACTCAGCTCATTGTTGTCGAACGGGCCGAATACACGTGTGTTGGAGCAATTAGGGGTAACACAATGAATAAACGTGGGAAGGTTTTAGCAACCACTGCGCTTACAGGTGCAGTGGCTATTGCATCATTTTCGGTCGAGGCTGGCGTCGTGCGCGTCGCAGGGGACCGGAATTATTTGGACATCATTAACAACTTTTACAATAGCTTTGGTGGGCATACATCTGAAGTCCTGAATGGAGAGTTTGACACGTTTGATTTGTCCGATGTGAATTTGCTTTGGGCGCTCCAGCCAGCAAATTCTTACACCAATGCTGAACTCACCGCGATGGAGTCCTACCTGAATAGTGGCGGACGCATCGCATTCATGGGCGAGCATGGGAACTTCCAGCCCAACGAAAATGCGCGCATAACAGAAGCGTTAGATTTCTTTGGGGTCAACATCTCCATCAACGTGGACATTGTTGATCCCAGCTTTCGTTCAGCGTCAAAATTGGATGGTCAGATACTCGATCATCCCTTGACCGAGGGCGTTGACTCTTATGAGTATGCGGCCTTCGCGTCGCTGGATGTAGGTCCTGGCGTAGAAGTTTTAATGCTTGGTGAGGAAGACCCTACAGCGGTGATGATGGCGTTCGCTAACGTCGGAGATGGCAGTGTTTTCCTCATCACAGATCAGAATGTTTGGGACAACTCTGGCTCTCTATGGGGTGATTTTGATAACGAAATACTGTTTGATAACCTCGTTGAAGGCAGGACGATAATTGGGCCACCGGCTCCTCCTCCTCCGCCGCCTCCGCCACCGCCGCCCGTCGGTATCACAGAGCCCGCTAGCCTTGCATTGCTCGGCGCTGGCATCGCAGGTCTGGGCTTGTTGCGTCGTCGGCGCAAGGTGTAATAACATTAGACCAGTTTGCAATCGAAAGCGGCGCGGGATACTGCGCCGCTTTTTTTTGGCCTTGTTCTTCCAGCCTATTGGGGCGTCTTGTGCGGCGGTAGACCAAAGCTCGCCGCGTGGATCACGTCCGGGGATGCGCAGTGTTGGGCTGCTCAAGAGCTCTGACGAACACCAATTTGCCCCTCTGGGGTTTGCGCAAAAGGTCTACAAAGGCCCGTGCGCAGGCTCTGGCCATGAAAAAAAGCCTCCGGGTCCTGCGCGGCCGGAGGCTTTTGTGTGTCTATGCGCAGACCAAAAGGATGCGTGGCTTTAAGCGACGGCCCTTGCAAGTGCGCACTGGGCCCACAGGTCCCCAAGTGCGCCGACAAGGGCGTCAATATCGGCGGGTGTATGCATGGGCGATGGGGTGATGCGCAGGCGTTCTGTGTCTTTTGGTACCGTTGGGTAATTGATCGGCTGGACATAAATCCCGTAGTGATCGAGCAGCAAGTCGGAAATGAATTTACATTTCTTCGCGTTGCCAACCATCACAGGCACAATATGGCTTTCGTTGTGCATATGGGGAATGCCCGCAGCGTCCAGTCGGTCGCGCAGCATTTTCACATTGCGGCGCTGGCGTTGACGTTCAAAATCGCTTTGTTTCAAATGCTGAATAGAGGCCGTCGCCCCCGCTGCGAGGGCAGGGGAAAGCGCTGTTGTGAAAATAAACCCGGACGCAAAGGAGCGGACATAGTCACACAGGTTTTTTGAAGATGAGATATAGCCGCCCATCACGCCAAAGGCCTTGCCAAGAGTACCTTCAATAACCGTTACCCGGTCCATCAGGCCTTCGCGTTCAGCGATACCGCCCCCGCGGGGCCCGTAAAGGCCAACGCCGTGCACTTCGTCAAGATAGGAAAGCGCGCCATGCTTCTCGCACACGTCTAAGACTTCCTTCATGGGGCAAATGTCGCCATCCATGGAATAGACGCTTTCAAAAGCGACGAGTTTTGGGGTGCTTGGGTCAACGCTCGATAGCGCGCGATCCAGGTCTTCAGGGTTGTTATGCTTCCAGATGTGTTTCTTTGCCCGCGAGTGGCGGATACCCTCGATCATGGAAGCGTGGTTATCTGCATCTGAGAACACTTCAATGCCGGGAATGCGAGACGCCAAGGTGCCCAGGGCTGCCCAGTTTGACACATAGCCTGAGGTAAAGATTAACGCATCTTCTTTGTCGTGCAGGTCAGCCAGCTCTTCTTCAAGCAGAACATGATAGTGGTTTGTGCCGGAAATATTGCGGGTGCCGCCTGCGCCGGCGCCGCATTTTTCTAGCGCGTCATGCATGGCTGCTAGGGTCGCAGGATGTTGGCCCATGCCCAGATAGTCATTCGAGCACCACACGGTGACCTCGCTTGTACCGTTTTCGCTATAGCGGGTCGCACGCGGAAAGCCGCCTTTATGGCGTTCTAAATCGGCAAAGACGCGGTAGTTGCCATCCTCTCGCAGACTGTCGAGTTCCTTTTGAAAGAAATCATCGAAGTTCATAGCATTGCTCCCGTTCTGCTTTGACGAGCTGTAGTCGAGCCCGGCGTGATCAGCAAGGCGTGCCGATCATGTTCTTGTGGTTGGTTTGAACGTTGTTTGTTACTGCGGCTGGGCATTGCCCACTGCCATAAGGCGCTGTCGGCAATCGGCAGCACCATGAACCAGTGTTCTATGGCACCTAAACCCAGCAATGTGGTTAACATGATGGCGGTGACTTGATATTGCGGCGGTACGGCACCAGCGGCAAAACAAAAGATAGCTGCCGCGAAAGCTGCGGTTGTGAGAAGTGTTGAAAGCCAAAAGACAATGCCAATTTTGTCGCGCCGGAAATAGGTTTGCATGTGGGCAAGTTTCCCCGGCATCAAATCCAGAGAGAATTTCGGCGCGCCAGAAAAGAGCGTCAGCTTGGCACTGATCCGCAGCAGCCATAAGAGCGCAAAGGTTGCAAATGAGGTAAGATGCCCGCCGGGCAAGCTGATGAGGCCAATGGAGACAAGCGCGCCGACCAAGGCATATTCGTGATGGCTGATCGTATGAAAGGCGAGGCGAAAGCGCTCTGTTTCCGACACATCATCAGGACATGGCTTCGAACGCGGACCGGTCAGCATGCCTGTTAGGAACGTGAACTCAATCATGGCCCACACGCCCAGAGCGGATAAAAACCCGATATAGCCTGTGCTTGGAGAAATGGCTTCTGAACTTGAAAACGAGCTGACGCTGACCCCCATAATACCGAAAACGCCAAGCAGCGTCATGGCCGATAGCCGGAGATTTGGATGCCCGCCGGAGCGTGTGGCAAGCCACAGCACAGCCCCGGTGGAAAACCACCAGATCAAGATCACAAATAGGACTGGTATCACCAGAGACATATTTGCTCGCCTGCGTCTGCTAGAGTGCTCATTCTGCCTACCACGCTGGAACCAGATGACTGGTTTCCGGCATTTCATTGCTCTGTGTTGGCAGCATGTAGAGGCGCGCAAAGTTATAGGCCGCTGCAGCGCCAAGGCTAGCCTTCTTCACTTTGTTAAGCAGCCCGCCTTCAGACGTTGCTTTGTCCATCGCGACAGCGATTTCATTAAGGCGCCGCAAGCGCTGAAGGAACTTTGGATTGTCTAGGTCCAACGTGAATGGAAAGCACTGTTTGCTGATTTCGTTGCAAATGCGGAAGACACGGAAATCATAGTCTTCAATATCGATGCCAAGCGCCTTGTGGAAGTGGGGGCGGGCATGATCGCGTACGAACATCGTCGCATAAACGGCGCATAAGAAAAACCTGATCCACAGTTTATTGTGGCCTTTTTGTAATTTTGGGTCTGCCCGGATGAGCAAAGAGAAGGCTTCTCCGTGGCGGAACTCATCGTTGCACCATTCTTCAAACCATTTGAAGATGGGGTGAAAGCGGTTTTCCGGGTGCTTTTCTAGATGCCGGAAGATGGCAATATAACGCGAATACCCGATTTTCTCTGAGAGATACGTCGCATAGAAAATGAACTTCGGCTTGAAGTAGGTGTATTTTTTCGCTTTCGTCAGAAAGCCAAGGTTGACCCCAATATCGAATTCTTTCAGGGCGTCATTGATGAAGCCTGCATGGCGCGCTTCATCGCGGCTCATATAAGAAAACAGTGCCTTAATGTCTGGGTTGGTGCCGCGGCGTTTCATTTCTTTGTAAAGAACGCAGCCTGAAAATTCTGCCGTTAATGAGCTCACCAGAAAATCCACAAGCTCCTCGCGAAGGCCTTCGGGAAGATCCTCGAGCTTGATTTTCTCCCAGTTTTCATTGCGCTTAAAGTGTCCCCTGTTGGGGTCACTTTTCATTTCGGCAAGCAAGGGGTCCCATTCGCTGCGGACCGAGGAGATATCGGTCTTATCCAAAGCGTCAAAATCGGTCGTGTAGAAACGCGGTTGTAACAGCGTCGTCTTTTGCGCGCTTTGTGTCGTTTCATTCACGCTGCGGGTTTTTGGTAGCGCTGTATCGGCTTCAATGGGGGTTTGGATATTCATAGTCTCGTCTCCGAAAAACTAAATTCGCATAATTCCATGACGTCTAAATCGCCGGTGGCTTTGGTCCACATACGCTCTATGGCGCTTGCACGTTTGACCGTCGCGCGGCGGCGGAAAATTTGCTGTTCACCGTAAGGGACTTCAATCGGTTTGCCGTGAACGGTGACTTCATCGCCCGGGTTGACTGTTGTTCCATCATCAAAGCGAACATGAGCATGAAGGCTTTCAAAGGTGTTTTCTATTTCGACCGTGCAATCAACAATAAGGGTCTGGGGGAGCAGTGATTTGATCGACATCATATTAGCGCCTGTTCTTGGGAGAATTTGGGAGTATTTTGGCAAAAGACTCGATGGCAACGCGCCCAAATGCGTTGAGTGAGATGGAATGGCCAGTGGCTGGGTCAATGACGGCAAGCTTGCCGTCTGCCGACTGGGAGACGGTGTAGGGCAAGGTATAGTCAACGCCTTGGGACGAACGGTTCAAGCTCATGCTGCGGATGGCCGCGCGCAGAAATGCCCCTTCACCAACGTCGAAGGTTGCAACTTGCGCCCGCGTTTGTGCATCAAGCACCTGGACCGTGCCGCTGGCATCGTTGCGGAACATGATATCGCGCTGGGCGACGGGCGTTCCAATGGTTCTGCCAACACGGCCTTGCCCGGTCCAAGACGATATAGCAATGGCAGCAACCGAGAAAATCACCACAGCAAGTGCGCCATAGAGCGGCAATTTATGAACACCGGTGATCTGGTTTTGGTGCGTGTGAGCTGTCATGGTCCGTTTTTCCTTTCGCGTGGGCGCCTTAAATTCCGTCCATGGACATGGCGCCAACTGGACGCGCGCTGCCTGCAAAAGATGGCGCGGCCTCAGCTTTGCCTGGTTTTGCGATGCGCAGGTTTAGGCGCTCTTGGCCATGGGCGGCGCGCAGTGCATCAGACAGAACTTGCGCTGCGGTGCTGGCATCGCCAACAGCGCGCAGAGCAGGGCATGGCTTACCAACCTTCCAAGGGCGCGCATGCGGCCATAGAATAGCCCAGGAGATTTTGGTGTGCTCTTTCAAAGAGAGGCTGATTGTGCCGCTATCGCCATCCAGCATTTTTACATCAGCGGATGTGATCTGCGTGAAGGGCAAATTGAAAGTGACTGGAATGGCAACGCCAAAGCGCATTACGACACGCTTGTTGGTAATGGTATACATGGTCGAGCGCGCAACTGCGCCAGCGAACCAATACCCCATCGCATATACGATGCCGCAAAGAGCGGCTGTCCATGCTGCAGTTAACGCTATCTCCATCGGCGCGCGGCCGTCATAAAAGGCCGTTCCCACATTCCAGACAAAGACCAGTGCGAAATACAGGCAAATCAAGCGAATGTTGAGAACCTTGCGCAGAAAGGCTGCCTGGTCTGGCGCGCCTTGCCAAAGGATGTTCTCGCCTTCTGGTAGATGCGCTGGAAGGCCCGGAATTGGCTCTTTTTCAAAGTCGTCGTGGCTCATATCAATGGCTCCGAACGTGTTGGGGTTGCGTACATATTGCCGCCGCCGAAGTATCCCATGATCTTCTCTTCTTCCAGCATGGTGATCTTCTCCGGAGAAGCGGTTTGGGGCACATTTTTGAATTGCTCAGCGAGCAGAGAACGAACGAAATACTCCTTGCCGCGGCCTCCGCGCGCTGCGCGCCGGATGGCAAAGTGGAGCGGCATCAGGCGCGTTTCATCCCCGAGCGAGACTTCAAAATAACGGATTAGAGATTCTGACTGGTCGATCCAAACATCGCTGATGGTGCCGGCAACTTTATTATCGGCCGCAATCACGTTCATACCGCGCGGATCGATGTCGCCCGCTGCAACTTTAAACTCAGGCAGGACGCGCATGGGGACGATTTTGGCTGTGCCATGGGGCGTCAGATCTGGATGATCAGGACGTTCTGCCCAAGCAGCAGGGCCAACGCCATCTGCCAACGGGTCTCCAGTTGGAATGAGCGGCGCGCCTGCTAAGCCTGAGGCACGGCGGGCAGCAATGGGGCGCGTGTCGCGGTTTGCGGGATGGGGATAGGTCCTCTCGCCTTGGCCGTTGGGGAGCTTGAAAGTCTTAGGGGTCGGCAGAGACAGCCACGCGTCTTTGTTGTATTCGCCCGTCAGGTCTTCTTCCAGCGGATAGCCTTCCCTGCGGCTTTCTGCCTGCAAATACCAAATCAGCCCTGCAAAGAAGAGCCAAAATGCATAAAGCACCATCTGGGCTACATCAATATTTCCAACGATTTCAACCATTTACTTGCTCCATTTAAGTTCAGCTTGGTAATTCAGCCAAGCCCAGATTTTCCCTGTGCGCGCTTCTGGATGTCTCCGAAAAGCGAACTAGGGGGCCTATCGCGATCAGGCTGAAGAAAAGGAACGCGATATCGATGTGATAGACGACGCTGTAGCCAAAGGCTGGGTCAGAAAAAATTGGCCCATATCCGGCGCCGGAAAGGGCTGAAACACTGTCTCGAATGATGCCGCCAGAGGCGAGGCCAATCCCGACTGCTGATGCTTGAACAGCGCCCCAAGCGCCGAGCGCTAAGCCCGAACCATTCGTCTTTGCCTTGTCCATGCAAGCGATCAAAGTGCCGAGTGTAAACAGCCCGCCGCCTGTGCCAATCAAGAAAGCACCGCAGCGAAACAGGTTCGCTGATGATAAGGGCGCTGCAAAAACAACGCAGCAAAAGGCGATGACGCCGACAAGTGCGCCAAACGCTGACAAACGATAGGCGTTAAACCCACTTGCTAAAAACTTGCCAGCAATAGCAAAGCCGCCCAGCGTCCCTGCAGCAAACCAAGCTGTGAGAAGGGTGGTTTGCGACACACTCAGCTTCAACACCTGGCCGCCATAAGGCTCAAGAAGAACATCTTGCATCGAAAAACCAATGGTGCCCAGCGCCACGGCAACGAGCAAACGCGCGCTGCGGCGGTCTTGCTGGAAGTGTGCCCATGCCTGCGTAAAGGTGGGGTGTGTTTTCCTGGGGGATGTCAGTGCGGGCTGCCGCGCTTCTTGCTTCCAAAGGGCAATCAAGTTGAGCACGATTGTAGCCGCCGCAGCGCCTTGAACCACTTGGATGAGACGCTTGGCACTGAAGTTCTCTAGCAAGGCGCCAAACACGATCGCGCTTATGAACATGCCAACGAGTAGCATCACATAAATCAGCGCCACCACGCGCGGACGGCTGTCTTCTGGAGAAATATCGGTTGCGAGCGCTAAGCCAGCTGTTTGCACCGTATGAATGCCAATCCCTGTCATCAAAAATGCAAGGGCAGCAGCGACTGGCCCGATCCACTCGGGTCCGCTGGTTTGAGACTGCAGTAACAAGAGCGCGAAGGGCATAATGGCGAGGCCGCCAAATTGCAGGATGGAGCCAAACCAAAGATAGGGTACCCTGCGCCAGCCCAGTAGCGAGCGGTGCGTGTCTGACTTGTGGCCGATGAGCGCGCGCGCCGGAGCAAATAAAAAGGGCAGGGCCACCATCACCGCAACAAGCGCGGACGACACACCGAGCTCTAAAATCATTACACGGTTTAACGTGCCTGTTAGCAACACCGTGGCCATGCCCACAGCCACTTGGAACAGCGAAAGGCGCAGCAACCGGCCAAGCGGCAACGTATCGGACGCGGCATCTGCAAAGGGCAGGAAGCGCGTGCCAACGCTTTGCCATAGCTGAGCCATGGTCATGCGCTGCTGCGATGTCGGCTGCTGTGTCACTTTGCCATCAATTCCATCGCTTGGGATTTATAAAACGCTGTTGAAATCTTGTGCGTGTGCTTGATTTCAAAGTCATTCAGCTTTGGCGCAGATGCCACTGCGCGTTCAATACTCTTTTGGCTGATCGGCACAATTGCAGGAGATCGATCATTGCGCGGGAAGGCTTTCCCTGCAGCGTGCATGACTGCCAGCATTGGCGTGCGCGGGGCAAAGGTGAAAAGCAGACCTTTTGATGCCCGCGCCGCAAAGCCGCCCAGCAACTCGGTGATATGTGGCAGGTCGTAGTGAATGACGCTGTCCATGGCGACGATGAAGTCAAAGGCGCCCGTTGCAGGGTCTGTCATATCACCAGCGTGATAGCTGATTTTGCTTTTAAGGTTTTCTGGTGTGCGTTCATTGGCGACATCGATAAGTGCTGACGATAGATCAACGCCGACCACATCTGCGCCGCGGCACGCAGCTTCCATAGACAGCATGCCCGGGCCGCAGCCAGCGTCGAGCAGGCGCGCACCCGTCAGGTCTTGCGGCAGCCAGTCGAGCAGAGTTGAGCGCATAGCGTCTCTGCCTTCGCGCACAGTTTCGCGGATCATGCTCACCGGTCCATTGGACGTCAGAGCGACCCACTTATCAGCTGCCGTTTTGCCGAAGTAAGTCTCCAGCTCGCCGCGCCTGGCTTTATATGCCGTATCAGTCATCGTCCGCGCGCCTCAATCAAAGCCCAAGAAGTCAAAGATTTCCCGGTCTTTCATGGGTGTTGGCGTAAAGGGATCGCCGCCTTCCCACAAAATCTGAGCGAGCTTTAGATACTCATCCTGAACGGCGGTCAGTTCGGGCGACTCTTCCATTTCGAAGATCGTCGATTTTTTCAGCCGGGAGCGGCGGATCACATCAAGATCAGGGAAATGCGCTATCTTGTCCATCCCAACCGCTTTGTTGAAACGGTCAATTTCATCGGTGTCTTTAGAGCGATTGGCGATGACGCCGCCGACGCGGACTTCGTAGTTCTTAGATTTTGCGCCGATCGCCGACGCAATCCGGTTCATGGCGAAGATCGAGTCAAAGTCATTCGCGGTGACGATCAGCGCGCGCTCGGCATGTTGCAGCGGGGAGGCAAAGCCGCCGCAGACCACATCGCCGAGAACGTCGAAGATCACGACGTCTGAGTCTTCCAGCAAATGATGTTCTTTCAGCAGTTTCACAGTTTGGCCGACCACATAGCCGCCGCAGCCTGTACCAGCAGGCGGCCCACCAGCCTCAACGCACATCACGCCGTTATAGCCTTCATAAACGAAGTCGTCTGGGCGTAGCTCCTCAGAATGGAAGGCGACTTCTTCAAGCGCATCGATGACGGTTGGCACCAAGCGCTTGGTCAACGTGAAGGTGGAATCATGCTTTGGGTCGCAGCCAATCTGCAGCACGCGTTTCCCAATCTTAGAAAACGCGGCAGACAGGTTAGAGGATGTCGTCGATTTGCCAATTCCCCCTTTGCCATAGACGGCAAAGACTTTTGCATTGCCGATATCCATGTTTGGATCGAGGTGCACCTGCGTGCTCCCTTCGCCGTCTGCTCCATGGATGATGGATCGGCGCTTGCCCTTAAGCTCCGCATTCTGGGGGGCGATGGTCATACCGTTTCTACTCCTTCGAGGCGGTCTTCCAATTCTTCACTTGCATTTTGCAGCGCATCGAGCGTGTCCGCATCGGGCTGCCAATAGTCACGTTCACTTGCTTCAATCAGCCGGTTGATCATGCGCGAGGATGAAGCTGGGTTCATGTCCGCCAGCCGATTGCGCATGTCTTCATCAAGAACAAACGTCTCGCTCAGCTCTTGATAGACCCAGGGCTGCACATCGCCTGTCGTGGCGGACCAGCCAACCGTATTGGAGATTTGCGCTTCAATTTGGCGCACGCCTTCATAGCCGTGGTCCAGCATGCCCTCATACCATTTCGGGTTCAGCGAACGGGTCCTTGTTTCTAAGGACACCTGCTCGCTGAGCGTGCGGACTTTGCCTTCGCCTTGCGTCTGGTCGGAAATGTAGACCGGAATGTCGGCGCCGCCTTTGGCGAGGGAAACAGATTTTGAAATCCCGCCGAGCGTATCGAAATAATGATCAATGGTTGTGACGCCGAGCTCCACAGAGTCAAGGCTTTGATAGGCCATATCAACTTGCCCAAGGACGGAGTTTAAGAGGTCCATCTGCTTGGTGGTTTTGCCCTTGCGGTTGATGGCAAAGCTCTTGCGGTTTGTGTAGGTTGAGGCAATTTCCTCATCGTCGGTCCAGGCGCTAGAGCCGATCAGATAGTTGACGTTTGCGCCGTAGGCTCCGTCGCCATTTGAGAATACCCTGTAAGCAGCTTCTTCAAGGTCGCAGCCATGCTCGCGCGCATAAGCAAGGGCGTGTTTGCGCACATAATTCTGGTCTTCCGGCTCATCGGCAGTGGCGGCTAAATAACTTGCCTCGGCCAGCATGCTCGATTGGAGCGGCAACAAATCGCGGAAAATACCCGACAGCGTCATCACAACATCAATGCGCGGTCGCATCAGCTCGTCCAGCGGGATGAGTTCAGCGCCGCATACGCGGTTATAGCTATCCAGCCGAGGCCGCGCGCCGAGCAAGGCCAGCGCCTGGGCAATCGGCCCGCCCGCCGATTTTAAGTTATCTGTACCCCATAGAACCACTGCGATCGTCTCTGGCAGTTTGTTGCTTGTCTCGAGGTGGCGGTCCAGGACTTTGGCCGCTTGGCGCGTACCGTCGGTCACTGCAAAGGCATTTGGAATGCTGAAGGGGTCGAAGCCGTGGGTGTTGCGGCCCGTCGGCAGCATTTCGGGCGTGCGGATCAGATCGCCGCTGGGCGATGGGCTAACAAATTTGCCGTCCAGGGCGATCATCAGCCCATCAAGCTCGCGGTTGTCCGCCAGATTGGCGTTGGCGGTAATCAAGCGCGCGATGAGCAGTGATTGCGCATCTTGATTATCGGGCGCGGATAAAATGTCGCCGCTGACGATCTTTTCGATGATCAATGGTTCTAAAGGCCCAGCATCGTCAGCTTGCGCTATCTGCGTGAGCATATCGAACCGCTCAGCTGCATTCATGCCCTGGCCAGCCACATGTAGGCCGTGCGGGATCAGCGCATACTCAAGCTCAAGCATCGCGGCGCTTAGCGCTTCGACAAACTGGTTGCGGCTGTCGCAAGGCAGGTCTTTGTCCAGATCAAGTTGCTCAGCTTGGGCCAGGATAAGCTCAAAGACGCTGCTGCGTTCTTTATCATCGCCGGGCGTGAGGTTACGGAACCGGTCAAGCGACGATTTGAGCTCGCTAAGGCCTTTATAGAGGCCTGCTTGCGTAACGGGCGGGGTGAGATACGAAACCAGTGTCGCGGCAGATCGGCGCTTGGCAATCGTCCCTTCCGACGGATTGTTGGCCGCATAAAGGTAGAAATTTGGCAGATCGCCAATGAGCCTGTCAGGCCAGCATGTCCCTGTGAGGCCGACTTGTTTGCCTGGCATGAATTCCAGCGCGCCATGCGTGCCAAAGTGCAGCACGGCGTCGGCGGCGAAGTCTTCTTTCATGTAGCGATAGAACGCCGAGAACGCATGCGTTGGCGCAAAGCCCTTTTCAAAGAGCAAGCGCATCGGATCGCCTTCATAGCCAAAGCCCGGCTGAACCGCGATCAGCACATTGCCGAATTGTTTGCCGAGCACAAAGATGGAAGAGCCGTTGGTAAACTCGCGGCCCGGCGCTGGCCCCCACTGCTCTTCAATTTGATCGAGATACGTTTCGCGGCGCACATGGTCATCCGTTGGGATAAGCGTGTGTACATTCGCCAGCGCACCATACTGCTCTGCATTTCCTGTGAGAACAGCGCCGCGCAAGGCGTCCGCATCTGCAGGCACTTCGCCCACATCATAGCCTTCTTCGTCCAAACGCAGCAGGGTTGCGTGCAGCGATTCAAACACTGAGAGGAAGGCGGCGGTCCCGAGATTGCCAGCATTGGGAGGAAAGTTAAAAATCGTCAGCGCAATCTTACGCTGAGCTCGCTGCGTCTTGCGCAAAGCGACTAGCTTAGCGACACGGCTTGCAAGCATGTCAATCCGCTCGGCTTGCGGCTGCATCTTGCGGTCAGCGCCTGTTTCAGAGCGTCCGCCAAAAACGAGGGAGCCCGTTGCGCCATCCAATTCTGGAATAGCGATCATAAGCGTTGTTTCAATGGGCGTTAGACCAGCGTCAGAGTTTTCCCATTGCTGGAGAGATTGGAACTCGGTGATTGCTGCGGATACATAAGGAACATCAAGCGTTTCGAGCGCTTTGCTTGCTGCATCCGTATCGCTATAGGCAGGCCCGCCCACCAGGGAAAAACCCGTCAGCGATAGTAGCGCGTCAATCTTTACGCCGGTATCTCCGCCCGATAGATAAGCGTCGATCGCTGGGCGCATGTCGAGGCCATTATTAAAGACCGGTACGACATTGAGGCCGCGCTTTTCCAGCGCGTCGATCACACTGTCATAATGGGCCGTATCGCCCGACAACAGGTAAGAGCGCAGCAAGAGCAAGCCCACCGTGCCTGTCGTTTTCTTATTGCGGGGCAAATCAGCAATGTCGGTCGTCAGGGCTTTTTTGGCGCGTGGATGATAAAGCCCGGTTTCCGGATACTCAGCTGGATCGGTATAGGTAAGAGCGCCAAGCGTCCCTTTTTGATCGTTGTGCGAATACCGGCCAACGAGCATACGCACCATGTTGGCGATATTGTCTTGGCTGGCAGCGAGGCGGTATTGCAGGGTTAGGAAATATGCGCGGGCATCTTGCGCGCTGCCGGGCAAAAAGCGCAGCAATTTTGGTAAGCGGCGCAGCATTTTCATCTGCTTTTCGCCTGCTGTTTTGCCGGTGTCTTTGCCTTTTTTACTTGAGCCGCGCAGCTTTTTCAAAAGCGCCATTGGGCCTGACTGTTTTCCGTCCATGCGAAAACCGCCCATGGCGGTGTTCTTCATGACCTCGCCTGCAGACATGCAGCACACCATGGCATCGCAGCTGTCGCGGCGAGCCTCTAAGTCTGGCAGGACGGCTTTCACATGCTCTTCAACAAACAGCATGGTCGCAACAATGATGTCGCCTTTGGCAATGTCGTCTTTGCAGGCCTTCAAGCTCTCTTCATTTTCAGCCCAGTCCGTCGCTGCGTGGACGGACAGGGTCAGGCCTGGAAGATCGGGGCGCAGCAGCGCGCGCGCTTCGTCCACTGCGCTCGACATATGATTGTCGAGCGTGATGAGCACCACATTGACTGGGGCTGCGTTACCGGCTGAAATGGGATTTCGCTTCATAAAGCGTCTCCATTGATATTTCTGCCAGTCCATGCTCTGCGGCGAATTTTTCCGTATTGCGCCGGGCCTTACCCCTGACGAAGAACGGTATTTTCTTCAGCTCTTTTTCAGCGTCATTGAGCCAAATGATGTCGGCGCCGCCTGCTGGTGCAGCTTGTTCAGGGGCATCTTCATTGTCCTCTTGATTTTGGGCCGCTGCCAGAGAAACCGCTGCATGTCCAAGGTGCGACGGACCCGCCGCATCATTAAATTCAAAATCATCGCGGAACATGTTGAGGAGATGTTCTTCCAGACCCATGGTCAAGGGATGAACGAGGGTGTCAAACAACACATTGGCACCTTCAAACCCCATTTGCGGGGAATAGCGCGCGGGATAGTCCTGCACATGCACGGGCGCTGAAATCACGGCGCAGGGGATGCCAAGGCGCTTTGCGATATGACGTTCCATTTGAGTGCCGAGCACAAGTTCAGGCTGCAGCGCTTGGATCTGCTCTTCAACTTCCAGATAATCGTCTGTAATCAGTGGTTCGACATCGTATAGCTTAGCCGCATCGCGCAGATCGCGTGCGAACTCCCGGCTATAAGTGCCCATTCCGACAACTTTAAAGCCCATTTCTTTTTCGGCGACCCGGGCCATGGCGATGACATGTGTTGCATCGCCAAACAGGAAGACGCGCTTACCAGTGAGGTAGGTTGAATCAATGGAGCGCGAATACCAGGGCAGGCGGCTTTCAGCGCGTTCAAGCAAGTCTTCTGCATTCAAGCCTGCAAACTCAGCTATCTCGCGAATAAAGTCTTTTGTTGCGCCAACACCGATCGGAACTGTTTTGGTGAAGGGTTGGCGGTATGTTCGCTTCAGCCACTGGGCGGCTGTGTTGGCGATCTCTGGGTAGAGCACCACGTTAAAATCTGCATGGCGCAGCTCTAAAATGTCGCGCGTTTCTGCATCCAGCGGAGCAACCACATTCACATGGATGCCCAGGTCTTCAAGAAGCCGGACGATCTCCGTGACATCGTCGCGGTGGCGAAACCCAAGAGCTGTTGGGCCGAGAATGTTGCAGGATGGTTTTGCACCGGGCTCTGTCTCAATGTCTTGGCCGTAAGGTGCCAGGCTGCGCACAATCTGATAGAAGGTTTCCGACGCGCCCCAGTTTTCCTTCTTTGAATAGGACGGCAGCTCAACGGGTATGACCGGGATCGGCAAGCCCATGGTTTTCGATAAGCCGCCAGGATCATCTTGAATGAGTTCGCCTGTGCAGCTCGCCCCCACAATCATAGCTGCAGGATCAAACATCTCATGAGCTTGGCGCGCCGCGTCCATGAATAACTCGGATGTATCGCCGCCCAAGTCGCGCGCTTGAAACGTGGTATACGTCACTGGCGGACGCTTCTTGCGGCGTTCAATCATCGTAAAAAGCAGGTCAGCATAGGTGTCGCCTTGAGGCGCATGCAGCACATAGTGCATGTCCGTCATCGCCGTCGCGATGCGCATGGCGCCAACATGGGGCGGGCCTTCATATGTCCAGATGGTCAGCTGCATGGCGTTATACCTCCAGCCGCGTTCTGCGGTTGAGGGGGCGGGCGAAGAGTTCCGCTAAATCACCGGCTTGCTCATAGCCCTGGATGGGCGTGAACACGAGTTCGATGGACCATTTTGTTGTGATGCCTTCGACCTCAAGTGGGTTTGCAAGGCCAAGGCCGCAGACAGCAATATCGGGGCGTTCCTCGCGGCAGCGGTTAAGCTGCAGGTCGACGTCCTGGCCCTCGCTGACATCAATTTGGCTTGGCAGCGCATTAAGCTCGGGCGCCATCAGGCGCTTGTCCAGGTAGGGCGTGCCAACCTCTGTGGCGACCATATCCAGTTCTTCCCCGAGAAAACGCGCGAGCGGAATTTCCAGCTGCGAATCAGGGAAGAAGAAGACCTTTTTGCCGCTCAGTTGTTCATGGTGAAGGGCGACAGCGCGCTGCGCGCGTTGGCGTGGCTTGTCCGTCACGTTGTCGAATGTTGCTTGATCAACCCCGAAAGCATCGGCCGCGACTTTAAGCCAAGCAGTTGTGCCCTGCGCGCCGAGTGGGAAGGGCGCCTGCAGCAGTGTCGCGCCGCGCTTCTCAAGCGCTTGGACGGTGTCTGTTAAGAACGGCTGCGCCAGCAACACAAGCGTATTAGGGCCAACCGATGGCATATCATCGGCCAGCCGCGCTGGCAAAAACCGTACGGGCCCAATGCCAAGTTGGTCGAACAGCCGCGCGAATTGGTCTTCCACCACATCTGCCAAAGCGCCAACTACCATCAAAGAGGCTGGCGCATTGTCTGGCTCGGGCGGGAGCGTTGGAACTAAGGAGGCGAGGCAAGCATCTTCGCCTTGTGTAAACGTCGTTTCAATCCCGCTGCCGGAATAGTTCAAGATGCGTACATCTGGGGAATGGGTGCGCGACAGGCGCTGGGCCGCGCGCGATAGGTCTAGCTTAATCACTTCAGACGGACAGGAGCCGACCAGGAACAACAGCCGGATATCTGGGCGGCGCTTTAAAAGCTTGTCGACCACTGCGTCAAGCTCATCGTTCATATCCGCTAGGCCGGCCAGGTCACGTTCCTCCATGATCGCAGTGCCAAAGCGCGGTTCAGCAAAGATCATCACGCCAGCGGCCGATTGCATCAGATGCGCGCAGGTGCGCGAGCCAACGATGAGGAAAAAGGCGTCTTGGATTTTGCGGTGCAGCCACATGATACCTGTTAGGCCGCAAAACACTTCATGTTGTCCGCGCTCGCGCAGGACAGGGCGGTCATCGCAGTTTGCAATGTCAGGCACTTTGACGTGTTCACGCACGAGGGTCATGCCGCAACTCCGTTTGATTCAGGCATAAGGGGGGTCTGCGTAGCATCACTTTGGCGCCGTGCAGCGCGAAGCTTGAGGAGGAATTGAACAGCGTTGATCACATAGGCGCCGTAAGCGGCGAGCGCTAACCAGAGGAGCGCGGTAGGGGAAAGCCATCCGCCAAGCAGGGCTGCTAGATAAGCCGTGTGCAAAGCGATGACCGCCATGGAAAAGACGTCTTCCCAAAAGAAGCTCTCAACAAAGAGGTATTTGCCGAAGACGACCTTCTCCCAGATCGCGCCAGTGATCATGATGATGTAAAGAATGGCGGTTTTGAGAACGACAGAGCCAGTCGCCAAGTCGTATCCTGCGCCCGTCAGCAAGGCGCGAATTACAAACGCAAGCGAAACGAGAAAGACGAGAAATTGAAGCGGCGCAAGGATGCCTTGAACAAGAGTCCATACCGTTGTGTCCCGGCGGACCCGCTCGCTTGGCGTGTATAGCGGCCTTTTTGGCTGCTTTTCCGCGCTTTTGCTATTTTGCCGAGCCGCCAAAATCGCCTTCCTTTTATACTGCCCGGTGGCCCATAGGCCGACCGCTTTTGACTGAAAAACTGTAAGGCTGACGTGACAACTTTGTCAAGTAAGCTTGACGTAAAAAAATTTTGACAACATAATCCAATGGCTGTGATAGGGAGGGGTGTCTGCTCCTGCGACAAAACGGCATGATTGTGGGGTCTTATGCGAGAAATTTGGGAAACAACGCCGGGATCGAGCAAGGTAAAAGACGCCTTGCGATCAAAAGTGATTCCCGGTCTTTCGCGAAGTGGTCAGTCTCAAGTAGGTTGCCGCTCAGACGGACAAGCGGCCACGTCCGCCATCAGTCAGCACCATATTGAAGCTTTTACGAATATGCTCTTGGTTGAGCCTGAAGCCGCGCTGATGACACGCTTTGACGCCCTTCGAAAGGAAGGCAAGAGCGTCGACATCTTGTTTTCGCGCCTTTTGGTTGGCTGCGCGCAGCAGCTTGGCGACATGTGGGCGGACGATCTCTGCTCCTTTGGCGATGTAACGCTCGGGCTTTCGGTGTTACACCGAATTCTTCATCGCTATGGCGACGCTCTGGGCCGCGAGCTTCCTGGAGCCGTGGGCGACCCAAGCGTGTTGGTGACACCAATTCCCGGCGAAACCCATATTTTTGCCGCGTCACTGCTAGCGACCTATTTTCGCGCAGCGCAATGGCGCGTCTATTCCGGCATAGATGAAAGTACGAATACCTTGCTGGATACCATTACTGAATACCATCTCGATGTTTTGATTATAACAGTGAGCTGCGAGGCGAAGGTTGCTTCAGCAGAAAAGCTCATTCGCCAAATGAAGGCGCACTCATGCAATCAAAGCGTGCAGGTTATGGTTGGCGGGCCTCCGTTTTTGTTCGATGCATATTTACATGAGTCGATAGGGGCTGATTTAACAGCTCCCAATGCGCTTGCTGCATTAAGCCTTGCGAAAAAATCTGTTGTTTCAGAGGCGCTTAGCGTCTTGTAATCTTGCTGATTGTTAAGTTGTAAAATGGAAATGGACTCAGGAGCGTATGCACAAGTCTCTAGATGGAGCAAACACGATGATAGAAAGTGAAGTGACTGCTTTTGTCCATTATCAAATCTCGTACATACTCTGCATGCAAGGCAACCGGAGGACGTTGTGTCCAACGTGGCTTTGATGAACTTTGCAAACTCCAATGACCATTTTGGCGACTTAGCCGCCGAGCAAACAGCGGGCATTCTCGCCAATGCCGCTGATATAGCGCTCATTGTTGATAGTGATGGTGTGATCCGCGACGCAGCCTTTGCGTCCAAGGTGGTGTATGAGGCTGGCGGCCATCTTTGGGCTGGGCAAAAGTTCGCCGACATTGTGACAAAAGACAGCGTCAATAAGGCGGCGAAACTGCTGCAAGATGCGCGCGATGAGACTAAAACCCGTCCGCGCGAAATAAACCATCCGATGGAAGATGGCGCCGACGTGCCCGTCCGGTATACGTCTGTTCCGCTGGGCGAGACCGGCAGTGTTGTTGTCTTTGGCCGTGATATTTCCAGCGTGTCGACGCTCCAACAAAAACTGATGAATTCACAGCTCACGATTGAGCGCGAGTTTGCCCGGCTGCGAGCTGCTGAAATCCGCTACCGCATGATTTTCCAGCTTGGGGATGTGCCGCAAATTGTGGTGGACGCGTCGACCTTGCGGGTGAGCGATATCAATCCGGCTGCGCGCCGTATCTTAGGGCGCAATCACCAGCGCCTAGAAGACGTTAAAGTTGTAAGCCTATTTGATAGCAGCAATGCTGACCTGCTGCACCAATTGTTAAGAGCATCTGTCGCGGATGGAAGTGAAGAGACCATAAAAACCGTCCTTCGCGGCGGCGAGGTGATTACCATCTCCTCATCACATTTCAGGCAAGACCGGAAAAGCTTTCTACTTTTAAGGCTATCGTCTGATTCGGGCAATGTGGTTGCCTTTTCGAATGCGTCTGATTTGAAGTTCCTGGATGTGATTGATCATATGCCAGATGCGTTTGTGGTCACGAACGCATCGCGCGAAATCATCGCAGTCAATAGCGCGTTTGTGAACTTGCTGGGTCTGTCAGGCCCCAATGAAGCTGAAGGGCGATTGATTGACGCGTGGTTTGACAGGCCCAATGTCGATTGCAGTGTGTTGATGGCCAATATTCGCGAGCATGGTACGGTTCGCCGTTTTGCCACCATGCTGCGCACCAGCTATGATCAAATCGAAAATGTTGAAATCGCAGCCGTGCAGTCCAAGCATCAAACAGAGTCGATTTATGGGTTTGTTATTCGGCCAATGTCAGCTGCCCTTGCAACGTCGGAGGCAGAAGGTCAGTCCCTATCGCGATCAGATGAACAAATCACAAGCCTAGTTGGCCATATGCCGCTTAAGGATATTGTCCGCGAAACGACAGAAATGATCGAAAAACTCTGCATCGAAACAGCGCTTGAATTGACGAAAGAAAACCGCGCGCTTGCAGCGCAGATGCTGGGCCTTAGCCGCCAAAGTCTTTATGCTAAACTGGGTAAAACAAAGTCGGGCGATGACTCGTCTTAAGTGACAAATAATATTGACACTTGGGGTGTTGAAATTAGTTGACACTATTGCGGGCCAGCCATACTCTTTTCGGCATGGCCCATGTGAAATCCCCTCTGATTGCTCCAGCTACAGACAGTCGTGTTCCGACGGTGTCTGCGTCTTTAGAGCTGCTCAAGCCCATCACATGGTTTCCGCCGATGTGGGCGTTTATGTGCGGCGCTGTGTCGAGCGGGATATCTTTTAAAGACAATTGGCTTTTTGTTGCAGCTGGTGTGGTCCTCGCTGGTCCGCTTGTGTGCGCTATGAGCCAGGCGATCAATGATTGGCATGATCGCCATGTTGATGCGATCAACGAGCCGCAACGCCCCATTCCATCAGGCCGTATGCCAGGACGTTGGGGGCTGTATATCGCGTTCTTCTGGACCGGACTCTCCCTTGCCGTTGCCGCCTTGCTTGGGCCGTTAGTCGTTGCCTCAACCATAGTTGGTTTAGCGCTTGCCTGGGCCTACAGCGCGCCGCCCTTTCGGCTAAAACAAAATGGTTGGTGGGGCAATGCAGCCTGCGCTGTGTCTTATGAAGGATTGGCGTGGTTTACTGGGGCTGTCTTGCTGATCGGCGGGATGCCCGATTGGCGCATTCTTGCGCTCGCAGGGCTTTATAGTCTTGGCGCTCATGGCATCATGACGCTGAATGACTTCAAGTCTATTCCTGGTGATCAGCGAATGAACATTCGCACCATCCCTGTCCAAATTGGCGTTGCGCCTGCTGCGCGTTTGGCAAGTCTTGTTATGGCTGCGCCTCAGCTTGTTGTTATTGGTTTGCTGCTCAATTGGGGGCTTCCTATTCACGCCGCTATTGTCGCTGGCTTGCTGGTCGCGCAGGGCATTTTGATGCTCAAGTTTCTTCTCAATACACAAGAACTCGTCAAAAGGCCGCGCGAATGCGCCGCCTATTATAATGGAAGCGGCACCACGCTGTACGTTTTGGGTATGCTTGCCAGTGCTTTTGGCATTGGTTCGATTTTAGCGGGACCATGATGATAGTAGAAAATAATGGTCAGCAGTCTGGCCAACCCTTTCTTTCCTGGTTTGGCATTGTTCGCCTTGGCCTGGTGCAGACTGCTCTTGGCGCGATCATTATTCTGACGACCTCAACCCTAAACAGGATCATGATCGTCGAATATGCTTTGCCTGCGATCTTGCCTGGCGCTCTCGTCGGCTTTCATTATGCCATTCAGATTTCGCGGCCCCGCTGGGGCTATGGCGGTGACATGGGGCAGCGCCGAACGCCTTGGATTATCGGCGGCATGGCTGTGCTTGCTGTGGGCGGGTCTTTAGCGGCGGCTGCGACAGCGATGCTGGGAACCAGTTTTTGGCCTGGTTTGATGTTGTGCATTATTGCTTTCGCTTTGATTGGCGTCGGTGTTGGCGCTTCGGGCACATCGCTTTTAACCCTGCTTGCAACGCGCGTTGCGCCAAAACGCAGGCCGGCCGCGGCATCTATCGTGTGGATCATGATGATTGCAGGCTTCGTGATCACCGCTGTGAGCGCTGGTGCCCAGCTTGATCCTTACTCATCGCAGCGCCTCATTATTGTCTGCAGCCTTGTTTCCGTGGTCGCTTTTCTGGTCTCTATTCTTGCCTTGATCGGTATTGAGGGGCAAACGGCTCCGCACGCAACGAGTGAGACAGGGCCTGTTGCACCAAAAGCGCCGTTTTGGCAGGCCTTTCGAGAGGTTTGGAGCGAGCCGCGCGCACGTCAATTCACTATATTCGTGTTTGTCTCCATGTTCGCCTACAGCGCGCAAGACCTGATTTTAGAGCCGTTTGCTGGGCTCGTGTTCGGCTTTACGCCCGGAGAATCCACAAAGCTTGCTGGCGCTCAAAATGGCGGCGTGATGGCTGGCATGATCTTAGTGGCTATCGCTGGCAGCGCTGTTGGTGGGCGTCTGTGTGGGTCTATGCGGTTCTGGGCGGTTTCCGGCTGCATTGCCTCCGCCATTGCCTTCGTTGGCCTTGTTACTGCGTCGCAGGTTGGCGAGGCATGGCCGCTTCGTGCAAACGTGTTCTTTTTAGGATTTGCCAATGGCGCCTTTGCCGTTGCTGCCATCGGATCAATGATGGGGCTGGCCAACCAGGGCGAAGCCAGGCGCGAGGGAACGCGCATGGGCTTGTGGGGCGCGGCGCAGGCCGTCGCCTTTGGGCTCGGGGGCTTCCTCGGCGCGGTCGCTGTGGATGTGGCGCGCGCTTTACTGGGGTCTCCTGAAACAGCTTACGCTACCATTTTCACAGGCGAGGCTATCCTCTTCGTTTTGTCGGGAATAATTGCCTTGAAAGTCGCGCCAAGAGCAGCGCTGAACGCCAGCTATGACGCACCAGAAATTGTGGAACCCAAACTCGATCCAAGCATGCAGCCCGCTGAATAGGAGCGCGCCGCTAGCGCAAGATCACAGATAGGAAGAAAAACCATGTCTCATGCAGCGCAGATGTTTGACGCAGTTGTTATTGGCGGTGGGCCTTCGGGCGCCACGGCCGCAACGGATTTGGCCAATCGCGGCGTCAATGTGATGCTGCTTGATAAATCGGGCCGCATCAAGCCGTGCGGCGGGGCGATTCCCTGGTGTTTGATCCGCGAGTTTGACATCCCAACAGACCTTTTATGTGCCCGCATCAGTTCCGCGCGGATGATTGCGCCGTCAAACAAGTCGGTTGATATGCCCATCGACAGCGGGTTCGTGGGTATGGTCAATCGCGAGACATTTGACGAATGGCTGCGTGAGCGCGCGGCCGAAAGCGGCGCGGACCGCCGGGAAGGAACGTTTGTTAAATTAGAGCGCAGCGATGATGGCGCCCCCGTTGTCGTCTATGAAGATGCCAATGGGGATTTGCAGCATATTCGTACAAAAATAGTGGTTGGCGCCGATGGCGCGCGCTCAAAAGTCGCCAAACAAGGGCTGCCAGGCGTAAAACAGACGCCGTGCGTCTTCGCTTATCATGAAATAGTCGAAGCGCCAGAGCCTGCGAATGATGATGACGTTTATGACGCCGAGCGCTGTGATGTGTATTATCAAGGCAAGCTATCACCTGATTTTTACGCTTGGGTCTTCCCGCACGGCAAAACCGCTAGCATTGGTGTGGGTTCGGCCCAAAAAGGTTTTTCACTGCGTGGCTCTGTAAATTCGTTGCGAGACACAGTGGGCATGGCGGACGCGAAAACTGTACGCCGCGAAGGGGCGCCAATTCCCATGAAACCGCTCAAGCGCTGGGATAATGGCCGCGATGTTATCGTTATTGGTGATGCAGCCGGCGTTGTTGCGCCAGCGTCTGGCGAAGGTATCTATTATGCCATGGCATGTGGCCGCATGGGGGCAGATGCTGTATATGACGCGCTGGAAACTGGTGACGCTAAGGCATTATCAACTGCACGCCGGACTTTCATGAAAGAGCATGGCAAAGTATTCTGGGTGCTCGGCATTTTGCAGTTCTTTTGGTACGGCGGAGACCGCCGCCGCGAGCGCTTTGTCAAGATCTGCGAAGATGCCGACGTTCAGCGCCTCACTTGGGAATCTTATATGAACAAGAAGCTTGTTCGCAAAGACCCCATGGCGCACGTACGCGTGTTTTTTAAAGACCTTGGGCATCTGTTTGGCTTGGCGCGGACCTAAGGGCAGGGCGGCTGCATGGTCTTTTTAGAGCAGCTGCTATCCTCTCCTAAGTTTGCCTATATCGTTTTAGGCGCGCTGCTTATGGAAGGCGCAGCGCTTCTTGCCCTTTGGTCGGTTCGAAACATTGGGCTGCCGCCGGCGCAAACGATTGCGTTTTTGGGCGCAGGCGCTGGGTTCGCGGCGGCGTTACTGATCCTGGCATCTGACGGGCCGCCAATTTTTATCGGTGCTGCGCTGATCTTTGCCTTTGTCTTTCACATTGCCGACATCTGCCTGAGATGGCGCCGCTGAAGGGTGGCTGTGTGACATCCTGGCGCTATTTCGGCAAAAAGACAAAATTTTGCCATGAAATTTTCAGACAACGACATATATAGCCCGTCACTACCCTGATTTCTCATATATCCGGAGATACAAATGTCGTTTAAGAAATCCCCTATCGCTCGTTTTTCTGCGCTTGGCGCTGTGGTTGCAGCTGTCGCCTTTAGCGCGCCAGCACACGCCGAAGGCGATGCCGAAGCGGGCAAAAAGGTCTTCAATAAATGCCGTACATGCCACAATGTGGGCGAAGGCGCTAAAAACAAAACGGGCCCAGCGCTGACCGGCATCATTGGCCGGGTTGCAGGCAGCAAGGAAGACTTCACCAAATACGGCGACTCAATTGTTGCTCTGGGTGAAACAGGCTTTGCTTGGACGGAAGAAGACATCATTGAATATCTTCTTGATCCTAACAAGTTCCTGAAAGCGAAATTGGACGATAAAAAAGCGCGCAGCAAAATGATCTTCAAGCTGCGTAAGGAAGTCGACCGTCAAAACGTTGTGGCCTATTTGGCAACTTTCTCACCCAAAGTCGAAGAAGCAGCTGTGGTTGAAGAAGCAACTGAAACGGTTGCAGACGCTGCAGAAGATGGCGCTACAGTCGCCATGGAAGATGCGAAAGAAGCGATGGCAAAGGCGGGTGAAGCAATGAAGGAAGCCGGCGAAGCCATGGAAGAAGCAGAAGCTGCTATGCAGTCTAAAGCGATGTAAAGTCCTGCTGATATCCCTTGGTTGGATACAGGTATCTTAACAATTTAGAAAACGCGTGTGGCTTCAGTCTCGCGCGTTTTTTTTTCTGCAGCCTAGCAACCCCTTTTCTTCGCCAGCCTTGGCACTCCGGAGCAGTGGGCTCATAGGCATATTGACCAAGACGACAAGCTAGCTCAAAGTCTGAAATCCGCATTCCAAGTGTTTGCAATCTCTTTGTGTGTTTGTGAAGGAGAAGCCCGATGGGTCGTCCTGTCTTTGTGTTTATAAAGTGCGATTTGGGCAAAGCCTATGACGTGGCGGTAGACCTCGTTTACGAGGTTGATCCATGCCCGCAGGTCTATTCCATTTCAGGCGAGCATGATCTGATTGCCCAATTCCACTTGCCTGACGAGATGGACATTGGAAAATTCGTCACAAGCCAGGTCCAAACGCTTCCCGGCGTGCGGGATACGAACACCATGATTGCTTTTAATACCTTCGCAAATGACAAAGGGTTTAAAGGCGACAAGCCGGAATAACCCAGTCTAAAAAAACTGCTTGATCGTCACCCTATGTTTTTGGGCATGGTGACGGCGACCTGCATTGCGCCTTAAAGAACGTATCATCTTTGGTTCTAGGAGACGGCGCCATGCAGCTCAGCCGGGAAGACCTATTACAAGCCTACCGCCAAATGCGCACCATTCGCGCGTTTGAAGAGCGCTTGCATGATGAGATCATGAAAGGCGAAATCGCTGGTTTTACACATCTTTATGCCGGCCAAGAAGCCGTCGCGGTCGGCGTGTGTGAACATCTCAGCCACCAGGACATGATTGTCTCCACCCACCGCGGCCATGGCCACTGTATTGCCAAAGGCTGCGATGTGATTGGCATGATGAAAGAGATTTGGGGCTCTACGGAAGGGCTGTGCAATGGCAAGGGCGGGTCCATGCACATTGCTGATAAAGATGTTGGCATGCTTGGCGCGAACGGCATCGTTGGTGCAGGCGCCCCCATTGCGGTGGGCGCTGCTTTGTCAGCGAAGCTGGACGGCGACGGAAAGGTCGCGATCACTTTTTCCGGCGATGGGGCCTGTAATCAAGGCACAACCTTTGAAGCCATGAACATGGCAGTGGTCACCAAGGCTCCAGCCATTTTTGTCTTTGAAAATAACAAATATTCCGAACACACAGGCTTTGATTATGCCGTAGGCACCAACAAAGATATTGCCAGCCGAGCAGAAGCCTTTGGTATGAAGGTCTGGCGCGCGGATGGCTGCGATTTCTTTGCTGTCTATGACACCATGCGCGAGGTGCTGGAGTATGTCCGCGTCGGCAATGGCCCAGCGGCTGTTGAATTTGAAACCGAGCGTTTCTACGGCCACTTCGAAGGTGATCCCCAGCGCTACCGCGGCGAAGGCGAGCTCGACCGATTGTGGGAAGAGCGCAACGCGATCACCATCTTCCGCAAATCCGTCAGCGAGGCAGGTCTGCTCGATGATGCCGCGTTAAACACAGTGGATGACGAGGTCCTTGCGCTTATAGACAAGGCGGTTGATGACGCGCGCGCTGCGCCGCGGCCAACCCCTCAAGACGTCCTCAAAGACGTTTATGTAGACTATCTTTAAGGAGTAGGGCTGATGGCGAACATGCTTTACCGGGATGCTGTGCTGCAAACCTTGCATGCGGAAATGGAGCGCGATGACAGGGTCGTCGTACTTGGCGAAGATTTGGTTGGCGGCATGGGCACCGATGGTGGCCCTGAAGCCATTGGCGGCATCTGGGGGACGTCGGTTGGTCTCTTTGATAAGTTTGGCCAAGACCGGGTCATTGACACCCCCATTTCTGAAAGTGCGATCGTTGGCGCGGCTGGCGGCTTAGCGCTGGCAGGCAAGCGGCCGGTTGCAGAGCTTATGTTTGCCGATTTTATTGGCGTGAGCCTTGACCAAATTTGGAACCAGATTGGGAAGTTTCGCTACATGTTTGGCGGCAAATCGATTTGCCCAGCCGTTATCCGCATGGTCTATGGCGCTGGCTTTAACGCGGCAGCGCAGCACAGCCAATCCGTGCATCATTTGTTGTCGAGCATGCCAGGCCTGAAAGTAGTCATGCCGGCAACACCGGCTGACGTGAAGGGCCTCCTAACACAGGCTATTCGCGATGATGATCCGGTGATCTTCCTCGAGCATAAGGCGCTTTATGGGACGGAAGGCGAGGTGCCCGATGGCGAGCATCTTGTGCCATTTGGTCATGCACGCCTCACCCGCGCCGGCGAGGATGTCACGATCGTTGCCACTGGTATGATGGTCGGGATGGCGGAAGCTGCTGCAGACATATTGGCCGCCGATGGTGTTGGCTGCGATGTGCTTGATCTGCGTACCACGAGCCCGATGGATGAAGAAGCGATCCTAGACTCGGTCGAAGTCACCGGCCGCCTGGTGGTGGTGGATGAGGCGCCTGCGCGCTGCGGTTTGGCCCGCGATGTGGCGGCTTTGGTGTCTGAATATGCTTTTGCAAGCCTAAAAGCGCCGCCGCAAACAGTTACGCCTCCACATACGCCAGTGCCATTTGCACGTGAGCTGGAAAGCGCCTATCTGCCGTCGCCTGACAAGATCAAAGCGGCCATTCAAAAGACGCTGGATTGGCGCTGAGAGGGCGGGACATGTCAAACATACGCCCATTTACCATGCCCAAATGGGGCATTGAAATGACGGAAGGTACCATCTCAGAATGGATGGTGAAAGAAGGCGATGCCTTTAAAAAGGGCGATCTCATTTGCCTGATCGAAACGGATAAGATCACCAACGAAGTCGAAGCGGAATTTGATGCCGTTTTGCGCAAAGTGGTGGTTGAGACGGGGACGGCCTATCCCGTTGGTGCGCTGCTTGGTGTGTATGCAGATGCGCAGACACCGCAAGAGGAGATTGACGCTTTTGCAGATGCCTATAAGCCAGCGGCCTCTGCTGGCAGTGCAGGCAAGCAAAGCGCTGCGCCAGCTGCCGCAGCCCAGCCAGCAGAGCGTATAGCCACCATTGAGACAAACCGTCCGATCAGTCCTGAAGCGCTGAAATTTGCGCAAGATCACGGCGTTGATCTGGATGGGATAGATGGGTCTGGCCGCAACGGCCGCATCACCTATCAGGATGTCCATCAGGCAAGCCGTCCAGCGGCCGTCACGGCGCTGCACGGGCCAGCGGATTTGGCTGAAGACTATGATGCCTTCTTTGCCTCGCCGTTGGCCAAGCGGCTTGCGAAGATGAACGCGCTGGACTTGTCCGGCGTGAAAGGCACGGGTCCGCGCGGGCGTATTCGCAAGAATGATGTCCTCGCGCTGATGCCTGCGCAAGCGCGTGGTTCGGCTGCCCTCTCTGGTGCTCCCTTTCAAGCATCACCCAATCCGCCGCGCGTTGTGCCGATGGATCGGATCAGAAAGGTTGTGGCCCGGCGTTTGACCCAGTCAAAACAAGAGGTTCCGCACTTTTATTTGCGTATGACTGTAAGTGTTGAGGCGCTTCTAGCGCTGCGCAAAACAGCGAACCTAGTGCTTGGCGTGAAAGCCTCGATCAATGACTATCTGATCCGGGCCTGCGGCATTGCCCTTGCAGACAATCCAAATGTGAACATTCAAGTTCACGGCGGTGATATCCACAGCTTTTCCCACGCCGACATCGCGGTGGCTGTAGCGACAGATGCGGGCCTGGTAACGCCCATCGTTCGCGGCGTTGATGAAATGCGCGTTGATCAAGTCGCTAGCGCAACGGCGGCTCTGATTGAAAAAGCCAAAGCAGGCCAGCTTAGCCATGACGATATGGAAGGCGGCACGTTTTCCATCTCCAATTTGGGCATGTTTGGCATTGACCAATTCGACGCCATCATCAATCCGCCGCAAGGGTCGATCCTGGCTGTCGGCGGCATTACGCGCGCGCTTGTTGAAGGCGCTGACGGTGACGGAGTGTTTGAAAGTCAAATTGGGTTGTCGCTATCTTGCGACCACCGCGCTATTGATGGCGCTGTTGGTGCAACATTCATGGCCCGCTTGAAAGAGCTGATTGAGGAGCCCGAGGCCCTTTTCCCTTAAGGCCAGCCAAAAGGTGACGTTAAATGGCGGGAATAGGTAGGGCGCATGAAGAGCGCCACGCGAAGCCGCTCAGCCTTGGCAGTATCGCCCTACTAATTCATGGCCCTATTTTTGGCGTGAGTGCTGCGCTGCTGTTGGCGTTCGTTGGTTTGGCGCTCGCTGTTCCAGGCCCGACAGCCTCCGTCATGGCCGCTTTAAAGCAATTGGTGCTAACCCGCTTTGATTGGGTGTTCATGGTAACGGCAGCTTTTGCCGTGTTGGTCTGCTTTGCCATTGCTTTATCGCCGATGGGCCGGATTAGGCTCGGGGGAGAGGAGGCGCGTCCGCGTTATTCTAACATGTCTTGGCTCGCTATGTTGTTCGCCGCTGGTGTCGGGACCGGCATGATGTTTTACGGCACGGCCGAACCGGCAGGCTATTATAGCGGCTGGGCCGGTAGCCCGCTCGGGGCATCCGCCAATACGCCGCAAGCTGAACGTCTGGCCTTTGCAGCAACGCTATATCATTGGGGCTTAACCCCGTGGGCAATTTATGCGCTGGCTGGTTTGGCGCTTGCATATTTTCATTTCAATAAAGGTTTGCCGCTGACCATGCGCTCGGGCTTTTCCCCGCTGCTTGGCCGCTATATTCGCGCCTGGCCTGGCTTTGTAATCGATATCTTTGCGGTGTTGGCAACCGTATTCGGCCTTGCGACCACCTTAGGCTTTGGTGCGACCTTGGCCATCAGCGGGCTTGGCTATCTGTTCGGCGCAGATGATAGCCAAGCCAATCAAATCCTCCTCATTTGCGTCATCACGGCTGCCGCTACAGTATCTGTCGCCTTGGGGCTCGATAAAGGCATACGCCGCCTGAGCACTGCGAATATGTGGCTTGCGGCAGGCCTTTTGGTGTTTGTGCTCGTGGTGGGCCCTTCGGGCGCTATCACCGCAACAATAGGCCAGGCCGCGCTCGATTATCCCGCGCATTTCCTAGACTTTAGCCGGTGGCGCGGCCGGGACGATACTCTGTTCTTTCAGAACTGGACGCTGCTTTATTGGGCCTGGTGGATTGCTTGGGCGCCCTTCGTGGGCATGTTCATTGCGCGCATTTCTTACGGCCGCAGCATTCGGACATTTTTGCTGTGCGTTATTCTGGTGCCCACGGTTGTTGGTCTCGTTTGGTTTTCCGCATTTGGCAAAACCGCGATTAGCCAAATGCAGCAAGGGGTCGGCGCTTTAGCAGGCGGGATCGATAAGGATTATCTGGTCATCTGGCAGACGCTCGAAGCGTTGCCGCTGCCGCTTATATCCTCACTTATAGCGCTGACACTTTTGATCATCTTTTTTGTCACTTCGTCTGATTCAGGCTCACTTGTGGTTGATACCATCACAGCTGGCGGCCGCGAAGAAGCGCCTGTTGCGCAGCGCGTTTTTTGGGCACTCCTTGAAGGCGGCGTTGCTATTGCGCTGCTCGTTGGAGGCGGGGCAGGCGCGCTGGGCAGCATGCAAAATGCGGTTATCGTCGCTGGTTTGCCTTTTGCGATTATTTTAGTGCTGTGCGGTGGGTGTTTGCTGCTCGCGCTTATGAAAGACCAGTATCGCGGCAAAGACATAACTTAATGTCTAATCGGTATTTCAAAGCGGTGATCGCGAACTCTAAGGTTTGAGCATGATAAAGATACGGACTGTTCAGACCCTCATTGTCGACGTGCCATTAAAGCGCGCACATATGATGACTATGGCCGTTATGGAGCGGCAGTCTTGTGTGCTGGTTGTCATCACCAGCGAGGACGGAGAGGTTGGGATTGGAGAAGCGACAACCATTCGCGGCGCTGCTTATGTTCCTGAAAGCCCCGAGACCATAAAAACCCTAATTGATGCGCATGTGGCGCCGCTGGTGACTGGAATGGACGCCAGCAAACCCCGCGCCATTATGGCTGCGCTCTCCAAAGCCATCGTGGGCAATCATTTTGCTAAGTGCGCGGTGGAAACCGCCATTTGGGATCTGGTTGGAAAGTCGCTCGCGGTGCCGGTCAGCGCGCTGCTTGGCGGCGCTGTGCGCACGGCTGTTCCGGTTTTATGGACACTCGCCAGCGGCGATTTTGGTGCTGATATAGAGGAAGGCGAAAAGCTCTTACAGCAGCGTCGCCATAACATCTTCAAAGTGAAAATCGGGCGCCGCAGTCTTGCAGAGGACTGTGATTGGATCGCTCGTCTCGTAGCCCATTTTGGCGACCGCGCGCGCTTCCGCGTGGATGTAAACCAAGGCTGGCGGTTTTTGGACGCGCAGCGCGGCTGCCGCATGTTTGCCGATGCGGGCGCCGAGCTGATTGAGCAACCCATCGCGCGCGATGATATCGAAGGGCTGGCAATGCTCACGCGCTCGAGTGAGATTGCAATCATGACGGATGAGGCAATCAATGGCCCGCAGCGTATGTACGAGATTACCCGGGCCCGCGCTGGCCATGCGGTCTCCATCAAGATTGCGCAAGCGGGCGGCTTGCTGGCAGCGCGCGCGATGATCGATATCGCCCAAACTGGCCATATGGACCTTTATGGAGGGACGATGCTTGAAGGTCCGGTTGGAACGGCTGCATCAGCTCAGCTGTTTGCCACGGTGCCGACGTTTCGCTGGGACACGGAGTTGTTCGGTCCTCTGTTGCAGCGCGATAGCCTTACTATCGAGCCTCTGATTTATAAGGATTTTGAGCTTCAAATTCCGCAAGGGCCTGGACTTGGCGTATCTCTGGACTGGGATAAGGTATCCGCCTATGCCAGGGAGGGGCAAATGCCTTTTGATATACCGGCGCGCAGCAATGAAGGGGCGCTCCATGCTGTTTAAAGTTGAGATGACGGTCAATCCGCCAAAGGATATCGATCCAGATAGCTGGGCTGGTATTGTCGCGCGCGAAAAGGCTTATGCGCAGGAACTACAACACGCTGGCACATGGCGGCATTTGTGGCGGGTCACTGGGCTCTACGCAAATATCAGCATCTTTGATGTTGAAAGCCCGCAAGCGCTGCATGATTTGCTTATGAAGTTGCCGCTCTACCCGTATATGGAGATCGCCGTCACTAGCTTGTGCCAGCATCCGTCCGCAATCAAATCCATCGACGACGCCTAGGGAGGAAACATGATGACGGAGCTTGTAAAATCTGATGCAGTGCAAGCGCTTTTAGACAAGGTCGCCGGCATGCCTGAGCCCGGCGGCGATGACCGGTTTAAGGCTATCTTGCGTGATATGACCGAAGCGATGATGATCGTGATTGAGCGCCATGATGTGAGCGATGGTGAGCTATGGACGTTTGTCGATTATCTGCAAAAAGCAGCGCCGGAATTTGGGCTAATCGTGCCTGGCATCGGCATTGAACACTTCATGGATTTAAAAGCGGACCGCGATGAAGCCGAGCAGCATGCAGATGCGCAAACCACGCCGCGCACCATCGAAGGGCCGCTCTTTGTCGAAGGTGCGCCGCAATCTGATTATGTGGCAAAGCTGAACGCGGCCGGTGAAAGCGGAGAGCCTCTGACCATAGAAGGCACCATAAGAGACGTGGACGGCGCAGCTATTGATGGTGCTGTGCTCGACGTTTGGCATGCCGATCTGAGTGGATTATACTCGCATTTCGATAGCAGCCAGCCAGCTTTCAATAACCGTGCAAAGATCATTCCCTCCGCAGATGGTGGCTACAAAATAGAAACCATTATGCCCGTTGGGTATTCCGTTCCTCCTGGCGGCTCCACCGAGCAATTGCTTGGCGCTGTTGGGCGTCATGGAGACCGACCAGCACACGTCCATCTGCTCGTGCGTGCGCCAGGTTACGCACCTCTGACAACGCAAATAAACATCGCCGACGACCCTAAGGTGCACGATGATTTTGCCTTTGGAACCCGCGATGGGTTGGTCCCTAGCATCGACCGTCTCGGCAATCATGCGCATATCACCTTTGACCTCATTTTGCGCAAAGCAGAGGACGACGCTGAAAGCTCACTGTCCGTGCGTCCGCGCGCCGCCGCCTAAGCCGTGGCAGACTTTCAAATCGGCGACGGCTGCAATATCGCCTATGACCATCAGGTAAAAGAAGGCGCCCGCACGCTTGTCTTGGCGCATGCGCTGGGAACGTCCAGGGCACTCTTTGATCCGCAGGTCGCAGCGCTATCGCAGCACTTTTCCATCCTGCGCTATGACATGCGCGGGCATGGTGCCAGTGATGCGCCGGTTGGAGCCTATTCAATCGATCGGCTAGGCCGTGATCTCATAGAGCTGCTCGATCATCTTTCTCTAGAGGATGTCGACTTGGCGGGTGTGTCGCTGGGCGGGATGATTGGGCAGTGGGTAGGCTACCGCTTGCCTGAGCGTTTCGGCCGCTTAGTTCTCGCCAATACATCCGCAGCGATGTTGCCGCCCAGTGCATGGGATGAGCGCATAAGGGCGACCTTTGACGGCGGTATGGAGCCCATGGTCGCACCGGCTTTAGAACGGTGGTTCACGCCAGGGTTTCTTGAAGCAAAGCCGCAGGCCGCCGAAGAGGTTGCTTCGCTAATAAGACGAACCCCTGCAGCAGGTTATGCTGGCTGCTGCGCAGCCATTCGCGATATGGATATGCGCCGAACGGCCGAATTGATTGCGTGCGAATGCTTGGTTCTTTACGGCGAGCACGATCCTGCGACACCGCCGGATCAGGCGCATCACCTTATAAGCACGATCCCAAATGCGAGGGGAAAGGCTCTTCAAGCGGCTCATTTAGCAAATGTAGAGCAGCCAGCGGCTTTTACAGCCGCTCTTTTAGAGTTCCTCATCTAGAGAAACACCAGACACTTCCATTACTTTTTCTAAGAGCGCCTGTGCGTCTGGTTTCATCCTCTCAAGAGGGCAGTTCACAGTTACGGGAGACGTCATCTCCAGTGATGAAATATCCACATATTCTATATCATGGCGCGGGTTTTCGCCCACAGAAGCGGGAATGATGGCAATGCCCATGCCTGCCGCGGCCAGGCTAAGCGCGCTTTGAAGGTCAACGAGAGCTTGAATACGTTTTGGTTCGATAGCGTTGGCTTTCAGGCCCGCGCGGACTTGGCTGACATAATTTGGGCTCGGTGTGCGCGGGTAGCTCAAAACGGTTTCGCGCTCCAGCCGCTGTTTTAGCGATACATGCGTGTCGCACACAAAAGCGCTGCCAGTCGCCGCGGCAGCAATCAGTGTCTCGCGCTTTAAGATAATTTGCCTGATTTCAGAATCATCAAACATGATACGGCCAAAACCAATATGTATTTCACCGCTTTTAAGGGCCGCGATCTGCTCGGCTGAAGACAGCTCCACCATCGAGACATCAACGTCGCTCGCTGCCATATTCAGCTGCTTGAGCGCGCGGGGAAGGGCGCCAACCAAAGCTGATCCTACAAACCCAATGGCCAGCGTCCGCTTACTGCGCGAGCGCGCTTGTTTGGCCGTGTTTGTAAGCCGCTCAAGCGCGTTTAAAACGTCGTGGGCGCAGCTTAGAATGCGGGCGCCCTCACGTGTGGGTTTAAGAGGCCGCGCAGTCCGGTCGAGCAGGATGATGCCCAGTTGTTCTTCTAGATTCTTAATTTGGCGACTGAGCGCGGGCTGGGCCACGTTCAGATGATCAGCGGCCTGTGTAAAGCTTCCAAGCGCGCAGACTTGAGCGAACACTGTAAGCTGATGAAGCGTAATGCTGTCCATGCGGGCTCATTTCTATGGCTAAAGAGCCGGACATTATCTCAGGTCAGCCAAAAACTCGACCTGCATTGGAAGCGTCGTGTATGCGAACGGCAGGGGCTCGTTTGTTAAGCCCCTGCCGTCTTTTGTTTACATTTCCCCGCGCACGCAGCGGTCAACACCCTCAGACAGGTGGCGACACATGAGTTCTTCATCTTGGAAATGGATAAATTTCTTGGCGCCGCTTGCGATCACAGAATTGATCCGTTCATGGGTGAAGCAGTCTTCCATCATAGGGTCTCTAAGGCCAACTTTTGAATATTCGCGCGCAAACAGTTCGCCGGCGTTGTTACACTTGGGGTAATAGCCGTTGATCTCCCAAATACTATGGTCATGCGCGATGGGCCAAATGTTGAAGGTGAAGAAGGTTCCCTGCAATAACCCGATGAAGGTGTTGGGAAACACGTGATAAAAATCGAAGGATCCGCGCCATTTAGGGCCTTGCTGGGAATCTTCATCACTGCGTTGGCGGCCAAAGGCTTCCATTGTGCCGGTGCCAAACTTACCAGCGATTTGGCCGGTGGGAGAGGGTTCGAAATTATCTGGTGGCGGGGACCCTAGAACGCCGTGCGGGCCGAAGAGATCGATGGCGGCATGGCGATACTGCTGCCCGTCTGAAGCAACGGCAAGCGCGAGCGTTTTTTCATGCAGGTACGGCAAATGCCAGCCCTCGAGCTGCGCCTCCTGCAGCGTTTTCCAATTCACACGTTCATCAATCCGATAGGAGAAATAGTGTTCGTAATCGCCAAATGGGTAGCCCGTAATTTCGCTGAGCATTGGGTCCAGATACTCGAGCAAGGTTTCTTCCGGCTGCTCAGCAAAGTTGACGAAGATAAAGCCTTCCCAAACATCGCAGTGTATGGGCGTGAGGCCATTTTCTTCTTTGTTAACGCTTGGAAAATTCTCTTCGTCAGACACGTGCACCAGCTTGCCCGTACTGTCATAAACCCAGCCGTGGAAGCGGCACGCAATCAGGCCTTTTTTGCCGTTACATTTGCCTTCTTCATCCCAGCTAAGCGGGTTGGCGCGGTGGGAGCACATGTTGTGGAATGCGCGGACTTTGCCATCTGTTCCGTGCACAATCAGCAGGCTTGTATCAGCTATGCGCATATCCTTGACGAAATAATCGCCTTTGTTGGGGATCTTGTTGATCCGTCCAACATTGAGCCACTTGCGGGCAAAAACAGCGTCTTTTTCTTTCAAGAAATAATCTGGGCTGGTGTAGCGCTCGACTGGAATGGGCTTAGGCTCATAGCCCCAAGCCTTGTGAAAGCGCATCGGTTCATATTGTGTCATGGCTGTTGCTCCAGCGTCACTTAGCGTTTGTAAAGGTCTGTCCAGCGATCGTGCTCAGGCACAAATCGCTCAATTGGAAATAAATACGGCGGGTCTGGCTGCTGATAGTTCTCGACCGCAAAGGCAACTTCAGTCAGCGACAGACACATATATAAAAGATTCTTTTGCTGTCCATCGAGTTCATCCAAGGGGTATTCGTTCAAATGGGTCAGCGCGGCATCTGTGCGCTTGATCATCACATCATAGAAGGCTTTGAGCTCATCATATGATGTCGAAAACCGGCGGCTATTGCGGCCCGCTTCCGTAGGTTCAGCCCATTGGATAAAGGGCTCAAGGTCTTCAAATCCTGCTGGTAGGTCTGGCATATATATACCCAATCCGCTCCGGTTCTTATAAGGTTAGTCTTCGAACCCTAGGGCCTCCACTGGCGATGGTCTATCCCACTGCGGCAATTTCGACTGCGAAAAAGGGATAGCGTCAAAGCGCTGTTGCACGCCGCTTTGCCACACACTGCTTGCTGCTTGATGCACTAAGGGGCTATTTTGCTGAACTATAGGGATAGCCGCGTTGGTGTGCTTGAGAGAATATTCAGGCCATACAAGCAGAACGCAAGGTGAGGACGTTAAATGGCAAATTCAGTATTGATTGAGCGATCGGGTGACTACGCGGCGGATGATCCAAATTGCTTTAACCGGCTTCATTGGGCGCTTGAGCCTGTCGGAAAAGCGGCCGCTGGAGATTACATTACCTATCAAACACGCGATGCATTTGATGACCAGTTCAATATGCAAAGCACGCCAGAGACGGTTGCAGCTTGCGATCTAACGCGCGTCCACCCCATGACCGGGCCCGTCCATATTGAAGGCGCGCAGCGCGGCGACGCATTGGCTGTCACTGTCGTGGATATTGAGCCAGATGACTACGGCTACACCTGCATTGTGCCCGGCTTTGGTTTTTTGCGCGACGTCATTGAAGGGCCATTCATTGCCAATTGGAAGCTTGACCGTCTCCATGCTGTGTCTGAACAGCTTCCTGGCGTGAGAGTGCCCATGTGCGGATTTCCTGGGTCCATCGGCGTGTTGCCAGGCAAGGAAGAAGTCGCCAGTGCACTGGCGCGCGAAGGCGCTTTGGCAGAGGCCGGCGGCTTCGTTTTAATGCCAGACCCGACCAACGCTATCCCAGCGAAACACTTTGCCCAAGGCGCACCGTGGGCTCATGAAGGCCTGCGCACCGTGCCGCCGCGAGAATTTGGCGGCAACATGGATGTGAAAGGCATGCAGGTCGGCACCACGATTTTATTCCCCGTATGTCATGATGGCGCTGGGCTTTGGATGGGCGACATCCATTATGCGCAAGGCGATGGGGAAGTTTGCGGCACTGCCATTGAAATGGCAGCGCATGTCACTGTGAAATGTGAGGTGATTAAGGGCGGCGGAAAAGATATCGCCTATCCGCACATCATGGGCGGCTCCCAGCTGCGCAACTCGGCGCCAAGCAAGTTTTACGCAACCACTGGTTTGCCGCTGAAGAAGAAGGGCGAGCTTCCGCCGCATTTGGCATATTTGGACAGTCCAAAGGCTGCCGCACTTGAAAATATGTCAGAAGATTTGACGCTAGCGACACGCGATGCGCTGCTCAAGATCATTGACTGGATGGGCCGCGAAAAAGGCTTAACGCGCGAGCAGGCCTATGTTGTGGCTGCTGCAGCGGTCGATCTACGCATCGGCCAGTTGGTTGATGTTCCCAATTTTATGGTGTCAGCGGTGCTGCCACTAGACATCTTTGAAGACTAAACGCACTCCGCAACCCCGAGAAGGAGAGATTGCCATGGCGACACAGCCAATTGTTGATAAAGAACCTGGCCGCTGGGCCCGTCAATACCCCGATCTTGGCACCGGTCCACTTCCGACCGCGCCCTATATCGATCAGGGATACTATGAAAAAGAAAAAGAGAAGATTTTTAAAAAGCAATGGCTTTACGTTGGCTTAGAGCGTGAAGTTCCGCAAACTGGCAGTTACAAAGTGCGCCGTTTGGACTGCGCGGATACGTCGGTCATCATTCTGCGCGGGAAAGACAGTAAAATCCGAGCGTTCCACAATGCCTGCTCTCACCGCGGCAACACAGTGATTTCTGGGACCGAGCAGGAAATGTACGGCCGCAACAAAGCTGGCATCGTGACGTGTCGGTTCCATGGATGGGTTTATAATGCGCAAGGCGAGCTGGTAAATGTCCCGCAAGAAGAGCGCTTCCACAGCTGCTTCGACAAATCTGAGAACGGCCTGACTGAAGTTCACTGCGAGACCTGGTGCGGCTTCATTTTCGTGAATGTCGATCCGGGCCCAGTGCAAGGCCTGATGGACTTTTTAGGCGGCTACGCGGATCATTTTGGTGGGTTTGATTATGATGCCTGCGATTATGGCTTCACCTATCACACGACTCTCGACTGCAATTGGAAGATTGCTTCAGACGCTTTCGCTGAGGCGTATCATGTGGATACAATTCATGCGGGCTCCTTCCCGAATGTTTTTCAAAACGCGATTGAGGATGTGAAATTCTTTGGCCCGCACCGGACATGCTCAGTCCGCCTTCAGTTAGACAATTTGCCGCAAACACCTATTGGTGATCTTGCCAACGCCCGCTCTAGAGGGTCCCTGGCTGCTGCCGCTGGGACGTCGACTTTGCCGCCGCAGCTCAATCCCAATAAAGATGCGGACTGGGGCTTTGAGCTCAGCGTGCTGTTCCCAAGCTTGTTGCTGCATGTGTCGGAAGGCATTTGGTTTACCCATCAATTCTGGCCGATTGCACATGACAAAACGCTCTGGGAAGGAAAGTATTATCTGCCCAAACCGCGCAACTATTCTGAACTATGGGGTTTTGAGCGTTCCATGATCTTGCAGCGCAATGCGTGGCTGGAAGACACAGCGACGATGGAGGATACGCATCGCGCGATGCTGTCAGGCGCAAAGACAGTGCAGCATCTTCAAGATGAAGAAATCCTGATCCGCCACAACTTCAAGGTCGTTGAAGACTTGGTAAACGCGTAAGCCTAAGGAGAGCAAGTATGACAAACGCAAGGTTTCCTGAAGGGTTCGAGGCTCTTGAGCCCTTTGCTGAATGGGCTTTGGCGACAACCGATGAACGCACGCTGAAACGCCAATCAGCAAGCAAGGACGAGCTAAAAGCCTTCTATGATGCGGTTTTGCCGCGTATGGAAGACATCCTAGATGCTTGTGATGCTTTCGAGTTTGGCAAATTACCCGAAAGCCATCATGCGATCTTCAATATTGCTCTTTCGATGGCCGAAATTGGGCCGCATGTGGAATTCTATAAAGCTGATCCTGCAGTACCATTTTCCTTTGAAGAAGGCCGCTTTGTTGCAATTCACGGAAAAGATGAGACTTGGCGCACCTTGCCGCCAAATGGACCTCGCTAAACAGTGTCGGTCGACGTTTCACGAAGGCTTGAGCGTTTGGAGGCATATGAGGCGATTCGCCAGCTCATTGCGACCTATGCGGTTGGGGCTGACCGGAAGAATGATCCGGCTATTCTTGCGCCATTATTCCACGACGATGCAGTGTGGGAGGCTGACGGCGTTGCGCGCTATGAGGGCAGGGATGTGATCGCTGCTGGTCTGTCCGATCTTGGGCAGACATTTGTGACGTGGTCTTTGCATTACATGGTGGCACCAAAAATCGACGTAGCGAGTGACGTACTTACGGCAAGCTGCCGCTGGTATTTATGGGAACTGTGCACCATGGTCCAGCCCGATGGAACTTCAGCCGATACATGGCTCGGTGGATGGTATGACAGCACTCTTTCCATTCGCAGCGGTGATTGGCGCTTTGACCATGTGACACTGGATATGCGCTTGCAGAGCCCGCGCGATGTCCCCTGGACTGGCAAGAAGACCTAACGACTTAATTGAAAACAGAAGACAATCAGGTATGAGGAGCGGTGTGTGACGCCTCTTTGCAAAACAAGTGATGTTCCAAAAGACGACGTAGTTCAGGTTGAGCTGTCAGATGGACACGCCGTTGCAGTTTATAACTGGGAAGGCGAATATCATTGCACGGATGATCTGTGCACGCACGGCGAGGCAAGCCTTGCCGATGGTGAAATCGAAGATGGGTCGATCATCTGCCCATTTCACATGGGCTCATTTTGTATCAAAACCGGAGAAGCCACGGCTGCACCGTGTTCTGAGCCCGTGCGCGCCTATAAAGTGACTGTTTCCGGCGATCAGCTCCTCATCGACAGATAGGGCGTCTAATTGCTCAGGGCCCCTTGCCGCCGAGTTTCTGATGGCTTTTCGCCGAAACGCAAGTGATAGTCCCGAGCAAATTTACTCAAATGATTAAAGCCGCAGTCTAAGGCGACGTCGGTCACGGATTTGTCCCGCCGAGCGGCCGCCAGGAGAGCGTCCCTTGCGAGGTCAAGTCGGTAGTTGCGCAGATATGTCATGGGCGAAGTTCGCCTAAAGCGCTTAAACCCTGCGTGTAGTGAGCGTGTACTCACGCCGGAGGCTTGCACCAAATCCGCGATGGTAATGGTTTCTGTGGCATTGGCGCGGATGTATTGTTCAGCGCGGCGAATATAATAGGGCGCTGGCGGCGGCGCTTGGTCTAAGGCGTTGATATCTGCGCTATAGCTATGGTCCAAGGTTGCCAGCATGAGCCGAACGAAACAGTCTTCTAAAGACGCAGCAACGCGGGCATGAGTGACGCCTGGAATGCCGTCTGAGAAGTCCGAACAGATGGTTTCAACGATCCGTCTGAGTGCATATGAGCCTGTTTGCGAAGGATATGCTTTAGGTTTGAAAAGAACCGGTGTGTTTGGGCGAAAGCCAATCTCTTGGCCTAAAATTTGTTCCAACAGCTCGCGCGGAACGCGCACGCTCAGTTGAAGATGGTCCCAGCTCATGCCAACGCGCAAGTGCTCAAAAGGGCTTAGGACTGTGAAGGAACCAGTCGGGACGTGTACTTTTTCATCACCCATTTCCACATCGCACGAGCCTGCAAGGGAAAAGTGCATGAGATAGCTGGACTCCATAGGCGGAACGCCGACCGTGACTTGGCCTTTCGACGTCCCATAATCGACCGCATTGAAACAGATGTTTTTCAATCGCCCTTGGTGATGCCGGAAATTGAGCTGGCCGCAGCCATGTGCATGAATTGTATGCGGGTAAAGAACGCTGCTCATGTGAGAGCGTACATCGTCTACATGGTCCGTTGAAAACGTGAGGCCCGACAGCTGGGGCAAGACGCGTTTGGCGCCAATGTTCTGTAAATCAGCGCTAAACACTATTGGTTCCTCCAACTCAATTGCTGAATGGAATTGAACGAAACGCAGGTACTAACACCCTTAAATGAATAGCGATAAGTGTTCGTATAAAAAACATGAGCCATCGCCACACCTTAGGGGAGCACGCTGCTCTCTTTCAATGCAGCTGTTACTCTACAATTATAACAAAAATTGCATAATGCCGCCGTTACTTTTTCAACCCTTACTCTGCGGGAAGCGCACCTTTATTTGCTGTTCGCCCTGCCAAATCCTTCAAGCTAAAGGCAGTTTTTTCGGGCTGTACGTCCTTTAAGACCAAGCAATGAAGCACCATGGTGAGTGCAACGATGTGGAAGTACAAATCAAACGTTGAAAGTGACAAGAACGCGCCGCCAACACCAAAGCCTATAAGCGAAAACTGAAGCATATGCGCAAGGTCGAAAGCCCAAGCCAGTTCTTCATTTCCTTTGGTCAAACGACGTACTTCAGTTGTGGAAATAAAGGCGCAGCTGAAGAGGAATAAATACAAGAACAATCCGACATAGCCATGTTGCCCCAAGCTATCGAAGTAATTCGAGTGCGCGACATAGATTTTTCCGCCACCGGGCATGTACTTTCTCGCATATTGTTGATTGTAATAGAAATCAAATCCGGCCCCTATGAGAGGGCGTGCGTCTGCAACATTCGTAGCGTACTTCCACATTCGCATACGCGAGGTCGCGGATGCATCTTCTTCGTATTCGGTGATGGACTCCATTCTGCCAAGCCATTCTTCTGGCATGAACAAGAGCGCGCCGCCTAGGAGACTGACGCCAAGAAGAATACCGAGGCCCACTTTACGGCCAAGGATGCACATCCAGGTGATCATGCCTGTAAGCGCAATGATCGCACCTCGAGATTGCGACCCTAAAACTGAGATCAAGGTAAATATTCCTGAGCCCATCGCCGCTAATCGTATGAGTTTTGTCTCACCGTGGCGGCCGACCCAATAGAACAGCGGCGTTACGGTTAGGCAAGCAAGTGCCAACTGGTTGTTGTCTGCTAGAAAAGTCTTGCTTGGCCCCAAAACGATATACTTGCCACCGTTTAGGATGGTGAAAATTCCGCCTTTGACACTGTAGAAAGCAAGACCGAGAAGGATAACGTAAATGAAATAACGGATACGATCTTTCGTAGTGATGAACACCATCGCAAAGATCGTAAACAAAATGATCTTAGAAAACCGTGTCAGCTGTTTAGCCGCATAGTCCGGGTTTACGGCAAATATGGTGGTTAAACAGGTCCAAAGAAAAAGACCAAGCATCACAAATAAGACTGGGTGCGGCTCTGGTACTTTGCGGTCTTTTGAGGTTAGCCACGCCACCATGGTAAAGGCAGCCACTGCATCAAGGAGTGGCGCTTCTTTTATGAAACTCCAGGAATTGCGATGCGGATTCATGTAAGAAACCCAGCACCAAACATACATCGCTGTATGCGGTGCCATCAAGATGGCAGGTAACATCACGATGAGCACAATAAGAATAAACAGAGACGTTAACACGTGCTAACACACCTTCACTTTATCTTCGGGCTAACATACATGAAACGCGTCAAAATTGGTTAGCTTTCATGCTACCTTAAACCTATTGCGTTAAAAAAATGATAGATAGTCGGGGGCTGAAAATACCCTCTAGATATTGGAGATTGAGCGATGACCCTTATGCTGATGGGCGCTTTGAGCATCGTTGTTGTTGTCATCGTTTACAAATCAACACTGGAAGAACGCGAAGCGGCGGAAGAAGCAAAGCGTTTGGAAAATCAAAAGCAGCTTAACCAACGTCGTTCGTAATTTCGCAGATGCCCAAGCCCTATGCTGCTGGCGCTAAGGCACCAATTGGGCGCGTTTGCTCATCAATAAAGTTGAATGTGACGTCTTCAACCTTCTGTTTGGCGCGCGCTGTTGAGAACGTATGGTCTGCCCCAGTCAGCTCTTTGCGGATCAAAATGCTCTTGTTATGGGCCTGTTTCCACCTCGGCTCGGAGCTAAGGGCATAGTCAAACGTTTCGCGTTCACGGTCGTCTGTACTCGCAATATAAAGAATAGGCCTGTTGCGGGCGAGCAAATAGGCCATGTCATCGGGTAAATTAGTTAAGGCTGGCGAATATGGGTCTTGATCGAAATACTCGACGCCGCGCAGAAAGCCCTTTGCATTCTTAAAGAAGTTACCGCCGAAGAGTGGCCGTGATTGAATGCGGTTCTTCATGTAACTCAGGTTGAGGCGCCCTAGATAGTAGTGCCTCCAGCGCACCTGCGCTTCTATCCGCGCGTCTCCGACCCATGGGTTTGCAATGATAGCGCCGGCCATATTCACAATTCTATGATTATGCATGAAAATCGCGCTCGCGCCTTCGCATAAACCCCATGGGAAAATCTTCGCGTTACGTCCTAGCCGCTCGGATAAAGCATTCGACGCTGCTTCGATATCAGCGCCGCGATCTTCCATTGCTTGGAGCGTGCCGGTACTATCGCCCATGCCTTGGTAGTCAAATCGCAGGACGCCAACACCGCGCTTTGCGAGACCGCGTGCGAGCGCCACATATTGCCGGTGTGCCCCAACACGGTACTGGGGGCCGCCGACGAGAATGATACAGCCCAGCTTTAGCCCATAATGATCCTTCTGCGGCGCATGATAGACTGCAGCAAGGCGCGCCTCCTGCGTATCGATCATGAAAGCGTCATCAAGCGGCACGTTGAATGTCCTGTTTCGCCAGATTGCCCGTCAAGATATCAGCAATAACGCTGGGCATGACCCGGGGTTCTTCAGGAATGCCCTGATGCCAAAGCTGAACATCATTAATGGCAACATAATGGACCTGCGGTGCCCGCTGAGACATCTGTGATACCGTTCGCCTGTCTGCGCTGGTTAATATGTCACTATGCGCGCTTTTAACGCCCACGAAAGCGGCGGTTATAGGGCATGGTATTTTGCCTGGTGCTTTCGATGTCTTGAATTCGCTATACAGCTCAGGCGTGACTTCATATCCGCCCACCATAATTCTCGCCCCTGCTTCCAATTGCTTTGCAGGACTGGGCTTTAGAACGCCGGCCGTTCCTGATCCTGTCTCGTCTAACGACGCGGCCGCAATCCTAATGAACTGCCGCATTGCGCGCATGTAGCTCTCTTGCGGTTGCAGGGCCAAGATCTGCGTAACGTCCTGGCGGCTGGCTGCAATCGTCTCAGCAAGAAGCGCGCCAAAACGGACGCCTACGAACTGCAGGGTCTTGGCGCCTGCGCTGATCGCCAAATCGCATAACCGGTTCACGTCGTCCGTCCAGGCTTTTAGGGAAGCATCTTCAAATGCGCCAGCGCTATCACCGGTTCCAAGATAGTCTATTGTAAGGCTGCAGATGCCGCGCGCGCTTAGGGCGTCTTGGCTTAGCGAGATCAACCGTCGGCAGCGGTTCATTTCTTCTGCAAAGGGCTGAAGAAATATGACAGCGACTTTGTCTTTGCGGCGGGGTAGGCCTTTCCAAGGCCCATGGCTGGTTACAAGGCGTGCATCACAGCCAGAGCCAAGAAAAAAGATCTCGCGCTCGGACAAACGAAGGCGTTTTTTGGCGGCGTCAACGTGCTTTTTCATTCACAAACCGGCAAAGGCTACCAAAGGTTGAAAAGTCATCGGCACTAATGTCTTCATCTTCAATATAAATATCGAATTGCTCTTCAAGCCCTGCAAGGACGGATGCAACGGCCATTGAATCGAGCTCAGGCAGCTGACCAAGGAGCGGTGTCGCAGGTTCAAACTGATCCGCGCGCGCGCCCAGTTGCAAGGTTTGGCGCAAAACCTCGCGAACGCCAGCCACTGCTTCTGCGTTTATATCACTGTGCGATATCGCCATAGCCTCACAACCGCCTTTGCCAAATAAATATGCCTTGCTTTACAGGAGTGTTAAACACCTAAGCGTTAGAGAACAGTTTACCACCTTCGTTTGACGAAGAGCAAAGGCTCGAAGGCCGCCTGCTTGCAAAAAAGGACGTCTAGCGCGCTTTATGGTCAATTTGGCGACGATCCGTCTCGATATCCAAGAAGTTGGGTTCGCCGCCATGGGCGTCTATTGGCTAGGCAAGGCGCTTCGGGCAATTCGTCTTGGTCAAACACAGTATTATTTTTTCCTCGCGGTCGATTTAGAGGCTGTATCACTGTCATCGAAATCGGCGCATCGCCAACTGCCTGCATTCCAAGAGCTGAAACCAGATGACGCCTTATTTGACGGGTGTGACGTAAATCCTGACGTTATTCAAAGCCGCTATGCGGCCGGTGGTCTCTGTCATGCGCTCGTTATGGCAGAAGCAACACCAATTGCATGGATCTGGCATGCACAAAGACGTTATATCGAAGATGAGGTTCGCGCTGTTTTCGTTTTGCCGCATCAGGCTGTTTGGGACTACGGTGTCTATGTTCCGCCCCACCTTCGCGCGGGCCGAGCCCTGCTACAATTGTGGTCTGCATTTTCCAAGCACATGATAGAAAATGGCCATCGATACTCAATCAGCCGCATCAGCGCGCAGAACAGAGCGTCTTTGAGGGCCCACAAACGTCTGGCGCACACATGCCTTGGCAGCGCTGCGTTTGTAAAATTAGGGCCTTTGCAATTTTCTTTTTCTACCGTGCGGCCATATCTTCACATCTGTGCATCGCAAAAAGGGGCACCAGAGTTTGATTTTGGCGGCCTGCTTCTATGATATCTGAACGCGCAACACACTTATCCGATGCGATGGAGTTACCTGCTGGACCGCTAAGCTGGGGCCCGGGAGACCCTGAGCCGGACCCCGCACGCTTTTCTTTCACCATTGATGTGATTGTGCGATTAGCCACCGCGCGTGCGCCCGGCGCGCCTGCTTTATGGTGGCGCGGTGACACCATCTCTTTTGCCAATTTTGATGCGGCCATCGATCAGTGTGCCGCCGGGCTTATCGAGATGTTCTCCAAAGATGCAAAAGCAAGCTTGGATGGGCAGCGTATTGGCGTCTACGTGAAAAAGGAGCCTGCCAATATTGTTTTGCTCTTTGCAGTGCTACGTGCGGGCGGCATCGTTGTTCCTCTAAACCCTGCGCTGAAGCCTGAACAGCATGCGTATATCGCTGGCAATTGCGACATGACGGCTGCATTCATGCCGCAGAACCAGATAGATTTGCTCAAGAGCGCTCATCGCGTCGACGCATTGCGTTGGCTGGGCATGGCTGGCGCGGATCTTCAGAGCGCAATTGAAACTGTGGACGCAGGCGCTTGGCGCAATCAGTGCATTGAGTGCGATCGCTCTCCCGCTGAACCCGCCATTTTGTTTTACACATCCGGCAGCACAGGCCATCCTAAAGGTGTGATGGTGACGCACCATGCAAATGTCTTGGGCGCGGCGTCGGTCGCCCACTATCTAGGTATATCTGCCTGCGACCGCGTGCTGACACTCCTCCCGCTAAGCTTTGACTACGGCTTCAACCAACTCGTATCGACCTGGGCGGCAGGGGGCTGCGCTGTTTTGCACGATTTTTTCTTGGCTGCTGACGTTCCGAAGGTCTGTGAACGTGCCGGCGTGACGGGGATTGCTGCCGTACCGCCGCTTTGGCACATGCTACTTGGGGCGGGGTGGAACCAGGCAGCGATAGCAACGCTTCGCTTTGTCACCAATTCTGGCGGTAAATTGACGCCAGATATTCAAGGCATCATGCGGGCTGCCTTCCCGCAGGCAGATATCTTTGCGATGTACGGGCTGACAGAAGCGTTTCGCTCTACGTATATGCCGCCTGATCGTTTGAGTGAAAAACCGATGAGTATCGGCCGCGCGATCCCCTTTGCACGCGTGGCTGTTGCTGGGCCTGATGGGCAAGTAGCTGTGCCCGGCCAGGCAGGTGAATTGGTTCATGCAGGCCCCCTTGTCGCTGCCGGTTACTGGAACGATCCAGACCGAACCGCTTATCGGTTTCGCCCTGTACCGGAGGGATTGCGGAGCGCACTTGGCGCAAAAGAAGGCGATATGTGCGTTTTTTCCGGAGACCAAGTTTTTCGCGATGAAGATGGAGATTTTCATTTCGTTGGCCGGCTTGACGAGATGATCAAGGTGCTTGGCAACCGCCTCAGTCCGCAGGAAATTGAAGACGTTGTTCTATTGGCCCCGGGCGTAGACGCTGCCGCGGCTTTTGGACTTGAAGACGCGCAGGTGGGCGCAAAAATCCTCGTTGTGGTCCAAAAGGGTGCTAGCGCCGAAGATGATGCAGCTTTGGACATGGCGATACGAAAGACTTGCAGAGACCATTTGCCAGGCTATGCGCAAATTTCACACCTTTTGGTGCTTAGCGCATTGCCCCGCAATCCAAACGGGAAGATTGATCGTCCTCGTTTGAAAGCAGATGCGATGGCTCTATTGGCTAACGAGGCCTCCAATGACTAGCACTGTAGCTGATAAAGTGCATGCGCCTTTGCCATTTGAAGCGTCCAATGATGGCGCCTTATTGATCAATGGTATCAGCGCGGCCAGTATTGCAGCACGGCACGATACGCCTGTCTTTGCTTATGACAAGTCGGTTATCTCAGGCACCATTGCGTCGCTTCGCGCTGCCCTTCCAAAGGAGATACACCTTCACTATGCCGTCAAGGCGAACCCGTTTGGGCCGGTGGTATCGCTACTTGCTAATTTGGTGGATGGCTTGGATGTGGCATCGCAGGGTGAATTGGAGCTTGTCAGGTCCCTCGTTGGGCTGGAGATGCCCGTGAGTTTTGCTGGCCCAGGCAAGCGCAGCGCGGAATTGGCCGCAGCGATCGATCTGAAGTGCTGCGTAAACTTAGAATCCATTGGCGAAATGCACCGATTTGCTGACATCGCGCGGCAAAAAGGGGTGAGGGGGCTTGCCGCAGTTCGCGTTAATCCGCCATTTGATTTGCGCGGCTCAGGCATGCGCATGGGCGGAGGGGCAAAACCTTTTGGAATTGACGATACCGAGGTCCCCGCGCTTTTTGCCCAGTGGCCGTCAGACTGTTTGGATTTCCAAGGTTTTCACATCTTTACAGGGTCTCAAAGCTTGTCTGCGCAGGCGCTTGGAGAAGCCCATGCCAATGCCCTGCAATTGGCGCTTGATCTTAGCGAATTTGCGCCCAACCCGCCGCACACAATTAACATGGGAGGGGGGCTGGGCGTTCCGTATTTCCCTGGCGATACTCCCGTCGACCTGTCTCACGTCGGACAGAGCCTGCGCGACACCATTGCGGCACGGCAATCAAACATTGGGCAAGCGAAACTTATTTTAGAACTTGGTCGATACATGGTCGCGGAGGCCGGCGTTTATTTGACCCGCGTTATCGATAAAAAAACATCGCGGGGCTCTACCTTTTTGATCACGGATGGCGGTTTGCATCACCAGCTGGCTGTCTCTGGGAACTTTGGCCAGGTGTTTCGGAAAAACTATCCGGTTGCCGTGGCGCGAGATTATGTCGCCAAAGGCCCATCTTTCGAACGCGTGACGGTTGTGGGCTGTTTGTGTACGCCGCTAGATCGCCTTGGCGATGACATGGAACTGCCATTGGCGGATGTGGGAGACGTTATTGCGGTGATGCGATGCGGTGCCTATGGCCCAACGGCAAGCCCGTCAGCGTTCTTGTCGCATCCTGCATGTGCAGAAGAGCTTGTTTGAAGGGCCTTTCACTGAAGACAGCCGCCAGTCAATGAAATGAACGAAAAGTAACCTTTTAATTATATCTCTGGTCTAAAGATCATTATTAGAAAGCCTTTGCGTTGCAAAAACACAACGATAGTGTCTCAAATTGGCCATGCAAGTGCGCCACACTGTGTGACATCTATTTGTTATTGCCTGTTTTCGCATTGCATTAGCGGAGTGGAAAAGGTTAAGAATCAAGGGATTGATTGGTTTTTTAGGGCCTGAGCAGTTTGTATAGATGCAAAACGTGCGGGCGATGAAACGAACTGACCTATTCAGGCTGCATAAAGGTGTAGCGACAGGTCAGGGGGCTGCCTTGGAGAAAAGGGGAATGAATGTGGTCAGTATTGCTAAAATCTTGATGAAAGGCGCGGTGCTGGCAGCGCTTGCACTGGTCGCCGCTTGCGGGACATCGGTCGATCGCGAGTTGCCGCCATCGCCATTTGTCTCGCCCAATGAAGGGCCCGGCGCCGATTATGTAATTGGGCCGCTCGATAGCTTAACGATCTTTGTTTGGCGGAACCCAGAACTGACGACCGGTGTGACGGTTCGTCCCGATGGGCGTATTTCTGTGCCGCTGATTGAAGACTTAGCCGCAACAGGCGAAACGCCAACCACGCTGGCTCGCTCGATTGAAGAAAAGCTCTCTGTCTATATTCAAAACCCGATCGTGACGGTGATTGTGGGCGGCTTCCAAGGGCCATTTGCGCAGCAAGTTCGCGTTGTCGGCGCAGCGGCAAATCCGCAAGCCATTCCTTACCGGGCCAATATGACGCTCTTGGACGTGATGATTTCCGTTGGCGGTACAACTGAATTTGCAGCGGGCAACCGGGCGCGCCTCGTGCGCTTCGACCGTGAGCGCGGGGATCAGAGCGAATACGGCGTGCGCTTGGATGACCTGCTGCGCGACGGCGACATTTCGGCCAACGTGCGCATTGAGCCAGGCGACGTCATCATCGTGCCAGAGAGCTTCTTCTAAACGAAGAGCATGAGTCGTCGGCGCATCGCTTTTGTATGCGCCGTAAAGAGAAGCGCTTTTTAGGCACCTCGTTTAGAAAGCGAATTTGAGTGAAGTGCACATAGCGTGGTCAGACGCTGATCAACGCTTACGGGTGAAAGTGGGAGTGCGGCATGAATGCCTATATTGAACAGCTAACCACCGTTTTATACGGGGTGTGGCGCAAGCGATGGCATGGCTTGGTTGTCATGTGGCTGGTGTGTGTGCTTGGCTGGATCGTTGTTGCACTTATTCCCGATCGCTACCAATCCTCCGCGCGAATATATGTTGATACTAATTTGGTCCTCAGCGAGGTGATGGGTGACCGAAACATCAATAACAATGCGCTCCGCCAAGTGTTTGCCATGCGCAGAACGCTCGTCAGCCGGCCCAATCTGGAAAAAGTGGTGCGCCGGGTTGATCTTGATTTGACGACAGATACCGATGCCGAGATGGAGAAGTTGATCACTGATCTGTCCAAGAACATTAATATTCGCAGCGAAGGCGATGATCTTTTTTGGATTTCCTATACCAGCGGAGAAACGTCATTTTCTGACCGCGAGAATGCGGAGCTGGCCAAGCGCATTGTGCAAAATTTGATCGCCATCTTCTTCGACAGTGACATTGTCGAAGGCCGAGATGACATTGTGAATGTTCAACGGTTTTTGGAAGACCAAATCAAAGACTACGACCGCCGGCTTGCACAAGCAGAACGCAAACGCGCCGAATTTGAGCGTGAGAATCTTGGCTTGCTTCCTGGTGACCTTAATTTCGTTACCCGCATTCAGACGAATACGAAGCTGCTTGCTGACACAGAAGACCAGCTGAACGAATTAGCGCTTCGGTTGCAGGAGCTAGAGCGCCAGCAACAGACCACGTCGCCGGTCATTACGACCACTGGAACAATTGCAGGTGCGCCTATTGGCGGCGCGCAAATTCAGCGCCTACAGTCTCTTCAAAGTCAGCTGGAAGACCTGAAATCTCGGGGATATACCGACCAGTATCCTGATGTGGTCAACCTCAATAGACGCATAGAGGAAATCACAGAACAGCTTAATTCCGGGGAAGCGCCCAAAAGCAATGCCGCATTGGGCCAGGCGCCGGCAAACCCTGTCTTTACGGACATTCAGCTTCAACTTGTGCGCACGCGCACGCAGATTGCCAGCCTATCTGGTCGCCGCGATAAGCTTGCTAAGGAAATCGCTGAACTAGAGGCATCGGCGAAAGATGCGCCGCTCGTTGAAGCCGAAATGGCTAACCTCAACCGCGATTACAATATTTTGCGGAAGAAATATGAGGAGCTGATTGTCAACCGTGAAGAAGCCAAGGAATATGGCGACATCAGCAATAAAGCCGATAAAGTGAAGTTTCGCATTATTGATCCGCCTGAGGTGCCGCTAACACCAGTTGCACCGGATCGCCAGCTGCTGTTGACGATGGTACTTGCGGGAGGCCTTGCTGCTGGCGCTGGTATTGCATTTATCTTCAGTCAATTGCAGTCCTCCTTTGCTACTATGGATCAGCTGCGTCAAACCTTCGCTATGCCAGTCTTAGGCAGTGTCACGTCGGTGCTATCTGACCAGCAGCGGTCACAACGCAAGCTCGAGGTGTGGGCATTTTGTGTGCTGTTCTTTGCTGTTTTCCTAACCTATGGCGCAGTGATGTTGTGGGAGCTGACACAGCAACTTGGAACAAACGTGGCTTAAGGAAGCTGGCCGCCTATCAGGCTGCTCGCGACCACAGCGCAACGAGATATGTAAGGTGTATTGACCATGGACAGTAAAGACAACAAAGCAGGCGGCGCCCCGAGTAAGGATGGCGCCTCCCTCCTGGAGCGGGCTGCTGAAAAGCTGACCGCTGCTCCAGCAGTTGATACAGCGCCGCTTCGGCGCAAAGCGAGCGGACCGACGCAGGTGAAGCCTGCCTTAAAGCAAGGCGGCGCGTCCAACAAACGCCGCAGTCGCCGCGGTGATATCGACTTGGTGTCATTGCGGGAGAACGGGTTTATTGTTCCTGACGCTCCGACAACAACCACGGCGGAAGAGTTTCGTCTCATCAAGCGGCAGCTTTTGTCACGTGCTTTTGATAGCAACCAAGGGGCGGGGGTGCGTAACGGAAATTTGATTTTGGTCTGCTCGTCACAGCCAAATGAAGGCAAGACATACTGCGCAATTAATCTCGCGCTATCTATGGCGTCGGAGCGCGATAATACTGTGTTGCTGGTCGATGCTGACTTCTCCAAACCTGAGGTGTTAACGACACTGGGTTTGGAAGGGGGGAAGGGGCTTGTCGATATTGTTACTGATCCAAGCCTCGACATGTCAGATTGTTTGATTCGGACAAATATCGAGAATTTATCCGTACTGCCGACTGGGCGACAACATCATTTAACAACGGAATTGATCGCGTCAGATCGCATGGGTCAGATCGTGTCAGAAATTGCAGCGCGGTACCGTGATCGTATCGTCATCTTTGATAGTCCGCCTGCGCTGGCAAGCAGTGCCGGCTCAGTGCTTGCTATGCATGTCGGCCAGGTCGTGTTCGTCGTCGAAGCTGACAATACGACCGAATCCGAGCTCAAAGACGGCCTGTCGATGGTCAGCGCGTGCAGCGATATCAATTTGCTGCTCAATAAAACTGGCTTGCATAAAAAGAACCGCCGATTTGGCAATTACTACGGTTACGGAAGCTAGTAGGCACCGTAAGCGGGGGAATAATACAATGCGGGGTCAATCAGTGAAATCATCATTGCGATGGCATGTAGGCAGTGGCGCACTGGCGCTTGTTGGCTTGTGCTTTGGCCCAATCGCTGTCGCGCAGATCGAAGTGACGCCGCGGTTGCAAGTCCTCCAGACTTGGACGGATACAGCCAATTTGGACGTGAATGGTACAAATGGCGATTTCATTACGACCATCTCGCCCGGTGTGAATATCTCTGGTGCAACGGCGCGCGTTCAAACCTTTATCGATTATACCTTAAATGGCTTGGTTTTCTGGAAAGACAGTAGCAACAGCGATATTCGCCATCAGCTCCAAGCAGCTGTAAATACAGAGGTTATTCGGGATCGGTTTTTTGTCGATGTCCGCGGCGGCATTCAGCAGCAGTTTCAGAACTTCGGCGGCCAGATTGTGAATTTCCAGCAGAACTTCACACAAAACCGGATTACGGTTCAAAATTATGCAGTTAATCCGCGCTGGCAAGAAGAAATTGGATCATTTGCGACCGCCACGGCCCAATACACGTTTCGAATTACGGAGCTAGAACGAGAAGGGGACGCTAGTCCCGTGGGCGCGCTATCGGACAATATTGGTCATAGCGGTAGTTTTTCTCTAAAGAGCGGCCCAGCCTTCCAGAAATTACGCTGGGATTGGACCACCCGGTATCAATCCAACAATCGTACGTTTAATGATCTGCGCTTTGAGCGCGCCTCCAGCATCTTGGATTTGGACTATAATTTTAGCCGGAAACTCTCCCTTCTTGGCAGCGTGGGCTATGAGGAGTTTAGTGACAATACGCTGCGTGAAGATCAGGAAAGTGTGGTTTGGGACGTGGGTTTTCGGTTTACGCCCGGCCCGCGCCTATCTCTAGAGGGGCGCGTTGGTGAGCGCTTTGGCGGCACAGTTTTCTCAGCCTCCGCCAGTTATCGCTTTTCACAAACTGATACCCTTCAAGCCAGCTATTCTGAAGATGTGAATGTTCCAAATCAGCTCGGTGCGAACCGCTTTGGGAATGTTGTTGATTTAGATGGCGACAATATTCCAGATTTTGATGAGCCCATCGATGAGATTTTGGGCCAAGATGCCTTCTTAACCGATGCAGTTTTTCAGCAAAAATCCGGACAACTCACATTAGCAAGGAATTTGCGGAGAACGTCAGCATCGGTAAACGCTTTTTGGCAGCAAAGAAACTTCGCAGCGAACGATTTTACGACTGAAGTCTATGGCGCCTCCCTTGGCGGGCAGTATCGCTTGGATGGCGCCCAAAGCATTGCTGCAAATGTCACCTATCGCAATACGAAGTTCCCAAACCGCGGCAGCGATAATTTTATAGCAATTTCGCCCTCTTATACCTACACGATCAGCCCTAATCTGAATGCATCCGCGCGGTATAACTTCTCAAAACGCTTCTCGAATAGCGCGGCGCTCGATCGAACAATTAATTCCATTTCCCTCACCTTTGCCGCCACGTTCTAATCGCAAAACGGACTTAGCTTTTAAATGTACGAAGATTTCTACAAGCTAACCGGACGTCCGTTCCAGCTTACGCCGGATCCGCGATTTTACTTTGACACCCGCACGCACCGCAAGGCGATGGCTTATCTGAGCTATGGTCTTAATCAAGGCGAGGGGTTCATTATTATTACTGGCGATATCGGTGCTGGTAAAACCACTTTGGTCGGTCACCTGTTTGAAAGCTTGGATACCAGCCAGTTCGTCTTTGCAAAAGTTGTCACCACACAGCTGGATGCAGACGATACGTTGCGCATGGTGGCGCAAGCCTTCGGCATAGAAAGTGCTAACTTAGATAAAGCCAGTCTGATCAATCAAATGCAGCGTTTTTTGGAGACACAGCATCAGGCAGGTCGGCGGGTCTTATTGATTGTAGATGAGGCACAAAACTTGCCAACGAGCGCGCTTGAAGAATTGCGCATGCTATCGAATTTTCAAGAAGGTGAACGGGCCCTTTTGCAAACCTTTTTGCTCGGGCAGCCGGAATTTCGCGATAAGCTTGCCTTGTCGCCCGAACTTGAGCAGCTGCGCCAACGCGTGATTGCGACCCACCATCTCGAGCCAATGGCGCTCGAAGAGGTGAGCGAATACATCATGCACCGACTGAAACTTGTGGGCTGGGACGGGAGCCCGGTGTTCACCGATGATGCCTGTAGAGAAATCCATGAGTTTACCGGCGGTGTTCCGCGCAGGCTCAATAATCTGTGTTCGCGGCTCCTATTGCTGGGCGCTTTGGAAGAGAGGTCAGAAATTGGCGACGACCTTGTAAAGGCTGTTGTGGCTGATTTAAAAGCAGACAACACGCCGACGACTGGACCCAAACACCAAATGGAATATGGCGGCGAATTGAGCGGCAAGGGCCCGCTGACGGGTAGTAGTTTTAAGCCGAATGTACCGCCAAAAATGGCGCAGGATTGGCACGACCGGACGAGCATGCCGCCATCGGCTGCGCACTACGCCAATGAAGCCGAACAAGAAGAAATTTTGCGCCGCCTCAATGTTCTTGAGCGATATGTGAAAGCGCATGACAGGACGATGAAGCAGATGCTTGAGTTGCTATCGATGTGGATCGAGGGCGACAACGCGGATGACGAAACACCGCCAAGCCCCGTAAAGCGGGGGAAGCGCGCCAATGCAGATGACGTCTGAACCTGTCACTGTTCCGGTCCGCCGGGCTGCAGATGGCCGCATCATCAACGCGATGTCTGTTGACGTAGAGGACTTTTTTCAAGTCGGCGCCTTTGAAAACACCATTAAGCGCGGCGATTGGGATGCGTATGACCTCCGGGTGGAGCGCAATACGGACCGATTGCTGGCCTTGTTCGCGCAGGAAGGCGTTTCAGCCACGTTCTTTTCGCTTGGCTGGGTCGCGGAACGGTGCCCCGCTCTTATCCGCCGGATCGTTGATCAAGGCCATGAGCTTGCAAGCCATGGCTATGATCATAAGCGCGTCACGTCGTTAACGCCTGAGAGCTTTCGCGCTGATTTGCGCAAATCAAAAGCGATCTTAGAAGATGTGTCTGGCAGCGAAATTCGTGGGTACCGCGCGCCATCTTTTTCAATCGGCGAACAAAACCTGTGGGCGCTAGAGGTGCTAGCGGACGAAGGCTATGCCTACTCCTCTAGCGTCTTCCCGATTAAGCATGATCACTATGGCATGCCCGATGCGCCGCGCCGGGCCTTTCGCCCTGGTGGCGGCAAGATGGTCGAAATTCCTATGACGACAACGCAGCTAGGTGGTCGAACCATCGCCTGCAGCGGTGGTGGGTACTTCCGCCTCTTGCCTTATGGTGTGTCAAAGCGGCTTTTTGACCGGGTGAATGGGACAGATGGCGCTGCGATCATGTTTTATCTCCATCCCTGGGAGATCGACACGCAGCAACCACGTCAAGACGGCGCGCCCTTGCTGTCTCGCTTCCGTCATTATGTGAATCTCAACGCAATGTATGGCAAGCTTCACAAAACGTTGAAGGACTATCATTGGGACCGCGTCGACCGCGTGTTTCTCGAGGATCAGTCCAGCGATGTGAAAAACGCTGCTTGACCCAAACCAATAACACTGCACTGGGCCAATACATGTCTGTGACACCGCTTGAGGATGGCGCTTTTGGCGTTTGGGACGATTTCGTTCGCGATCACCCAAAGTCTACCGCGTTTCACTTGTCCGCATGGCATCGGTCGCTGAAAGCGGGCATGGGTCATGAGGTTTTTTGGCTCACCTATCGCTCTCGTGCTGGCGCTTTAGAGGGTGTGTTGCCGCTAACGCGGGTTAAAAGCCGGCTATTCGGGCATTCAATTATCTCATCGGCGTTTGCTGTATACGGAGGGCCGGTTTACGAAAATGATGGTGCGAAACAGGCGCTGTTAGAAGCCGCGAAATCACTTGTTTTAGATAGTGGAGCCTCTGCGCTTGAACTGCGCTCTTGTGAACCCGAGGTACCGCAATGGCCATCAAAATCTGACATGTATGTCACCTTTCGGCGGGCCATTGATGCAGACCCTGACGTGAATATGAAAGCAATCCCGCGCAAACAGCGCGCGATGGTGCGCAAGGCCATCAAGAAAGATCTCCATGCGAAAATCAGTGGCTCGGTCGATCATCACTTTGCGATTTACGCAGAGAGCGTCCGTAATTTAGGAACGCCGGTATTCCCCAAAAAGTGGTTTCAAGCGCTGCAGCATTTCTATGGTGATGAAGCTGATATCCTGATCATTAAGAAAGATGATAAGAGCTTAGCCAGCGTCATGTCGCTGTATTTCCGCGGTGAGGTTCTGCCCTATTATGGTGGCGGGACGGCTGGCGCGCGCGCGTTTGCAGCAAATGACTATATGTATTGGGCGCTGATGGAGCATGCACGCAATAAGGGCTGCACGTCTTTTGATTTTGGCCGCTCGAAGGTCGGTACCGGGGCGTTCTCATTCAAAAAGAACTGGGGCTTTGAGCCAACGCCGCTGCATTATGAGTTCTTTTTGCCGGAAGGATCAGACATGCCGGATGTGAACCCTTTAAATCCAAAATACCAGCTCATGATCAGGACTTGGAAAAAGCTCCCATTATGGCTTGCCAACCGGATGGGCCCTTTGATTTCAAAGAACCTTGGGTAGGGCCGCATGGGCCGCTTGCTCTATCTCGTTCACCGGATCCCCTATCCGCCCAACAAAGGGGATAAAATCCGGTCGTTCAACGTCCTCAAGGCCCTCGCAAAAGACCACGACGTGGTCCTGGGGTGCTTTGTCGATGATCCTGCTGACCTCGAGCATGTGGACGTTCTTCACCAGTATTGTCAGGACGTCTTCGTCAGGTCGATTGATCCCAAGCGCAGGAAAGTGGCCGCGCTGCACGGCCTTCTGACAGGGGAGGCCTTGAGCATAGCATTTTACAGCGATGCTGCTTTTCAGCGCTGGGTGACCAACCAAATCGATGGCGGTGTCGATGCGGCTATTTTGTTTTCGGCCGCCATGGCGCGCTTTGTGCCGCAGGAGAGCTTTGAGACGTTGCCGATTTGGATGGATTTCGTCGATCTCGATTCCGATAAGTGGCAGCAATATGCTGAGGCGCAAAATGGGCTCATGCGCCGTGTGTATGAACGCGAGGCGGCCCGGTTGCTGGACTTTGAACGCACCATCGCCGGCAATGCCCATATGTCGAGCTTTGTAACAGACGATGAAGTTGCGCTGTTTAAAGACCGCTCTGGGCTTGAGAGCAACCGTGTGACGGCGGTCCATAACGGCGTTGATTTAGAGTATTTTACGCCGCGCGACGCTGCCCTCTCCAGCCATCAGATCGTCTTTACAGGGGCCATGGATTACCAGGCGAACGTAGATGCCGTGACGTGGTTCGTGAGCGAGGTGTTTGGTCTCATCCGCGCTGCTCAGCCGGCTGCACGCTTCACGATTGTTGGGTCTAAACCAACACCATCCGTGAAAGCCCTGAGCCAAGTGGAGGGTGTGGACGTCACTGGCTTTGTTGAAGATATCCGCGATAATATTGCAGGCGCCAGCGTCTGCGTGGCGCCGATGCGGATTGCCCGCGGGGTTCAGAACAAAGTGCTGGAAGCGATGGCCATGGGCAAGCCTGTTGTTGCAACGCAGGCTGGCTATGAGGGAATACGCGCTGTTCCCGGTCAGGACCTGCTGGTGGAAAGCGATGCTGAGGCCTTTGCACAAGCCGTTCTTTCGCTTATGACCTCTCCAGGAAAAGCGCACGAAATGGGGCGGAGTGCCCGGCACGCCATGGAGCGCGGCTATGCCTGGCAGGCCGCATTAGGGCCGCTGACCGACTTTGCGCGTGCACTTGGGTAACGGAATATTCTAACGTTTAAGATAGCTTCTTTTCGTAAGTAAACTGATGATCATCACCTAAGCCGGGACTGCCGAAGACCATGAACGACCAAAGCGGCGCTCCCGCAGCTTCATCGACGTCGCAAGACCAAGACATCAACACAGCGGACGCTTGGCGCAAGGGCGCGATCACATACGCCATTCTGGCTGTGCTTGTCGGGTGTGTGATGTGGAACGCCGCCGCGTCGATCTATCATACGGCGATGACGTCGAACACATTTGGCCATATTCTGCTCATCCCGCTGGTTGTTGCTTGGTTGATTAACAATCGTTGGCCGGAACTTAAACAGCTGCGTCCGGCGCCAATGCCAAAGGCTGGCTTCCTTTTGTTTGGAACAGGCTTTTTATGGTTGCTGGGGCAGGCGGCTGATGTGCTTTTAGTACAGCAAGCAGCGTTTGTGGGCTCCCTTCAAATTTTGGTGCTTACCGTTTTCGGGCGACTAGGGCTTGCTGCGCTTGCGTTCCCTACATTTTTCTTGATCTTCCTCGTACCATTTGGGGAGGAGTTTGTTCCGCAGCTGCAGGACATTACAGCCCATTTTGTCGTCCAAGGACTGAACTTCCTGGGTATTCCTGTCTATACAGACGGCGTTTTTCTGCAGACGCCGTCAGGAGACTTTGAAGTCGCAGAAGCGTGTTCAGGCATCCGCTTTATGGTGTCGACCTTCGCGCTTGGCACCTTGTTTTCTGTTCTCTGCTTTAAAAGCCCGATGCGGCGGGCAACCGTCATACTGCTTAGCCTGCTCATCCCCATCGTGGCCAATGGTATTCGCGCCTTTGGCATCGTGTATATTGCCTATCTGACCGATAACACAGTTGCTGTAGGCGTCGACCATCTGATCTATGGCTGGATTTTCTTTGCCTTCGTGACCATCGTTCTCATTCTGGTAGGCCTCACCTTTTCTGATCGCTCCGTTCAAGACCCGCCGATAGATGTAGCGCAGCTTAAACCGCTAGAAGCGAACGATGGCTCTGCTTTTCACCAAAGCAAATATCTTCGCAGCGGCGCCTTCGCTGTCTCTATCGTAGCGCTCTTTTTTGCGCTTAATGCCTGGATCGATGGGCGCCGGCCCGAAGTCAGTCTTGCAGATTTTGCAGCGCCGACTGTCTCAGGCGAATGGTCCCCGCTGGAAGGGTTTGTTGGCGACGGCTGGCTTCCCAATTACAACGGCGCCGATACAACAAGTCTGCAGCATTTCAGCGATGGCAAAAGCGTGGTGAGCTTGTACCGCGCTGCTTATACGTATCAACGACAAGGCGCGGAATTGATTGGGTTTGGCAATACTGTGGTCGCACCAAATGACGATGATCAATGGGGCAGGGCTGCCGTTGGTCGGCGCGCAGTTAAAATCAATGGCCGTGATGTAAGCGTGCATTATACCAGGCTGCGTAGCCGCTGGGGCACGCTTCGCGAAGTATGGCAGGTATACTGGGTCAACGGTAAAATGGTATCGAGCCCCGTTCGGGTGAAAATCGAAACTGTCATCGCCAAGCTGACCGGTGGGCCGCTTTATACGGCGACTTTAGCGATTTCAGCGCCGCTTCAAAGCGCAGCTGATACGAAGCGCGGAGAGCCAGACATGGCGCGCTTTGGGCAGCATATACCAGAGCTTGAGCAGCTGCTAACGAGCAGCGCGGGAGGGCGGTAGCGCGATGTGCGGTATTGCTGGATTAATGCATCTTCAAGAAGACATGTTTGTTGATGAAGGCCTGCTTGAGCGCATGACCAATGTGCAGGCTCACCGCGGACCTGATGGCAGTGGGGTCTGGGCTGGCCCTGGAGCGGGTCTTGGGCACAGGCGTCTTTCCATCATCGATCTCGGCGGCGGCCATCAGCCGATGGAAGCTGGCAATGGCCGCTATGTGATTACGTTTAATGGCGAGATTTATAACTACCAAAAGTTGCGTGAAGACCTGCGCGCCAAGGGGCATAAATTCAGCACTCAAAGCGATACGGAAGTGTTGCTTGCGAGCTATATCGAATGGGGCGAAGCATGCACGGCGCGCATTGGCGGCATGTTTGCCTTCGCGATTTGGGACAGAAAAGAGAAGTCCATATTTCTCGCCCGCGACCGCGTCGGAAAAAAACCCCTTCACTATTGCGCGCTGCCCAATGGCTGGTTCGCCTTTGCATCAGAACTAAAAGGCTTAACGGCCGCAGAAAGCCTGTCGCCGCGTATCGAACCGCGCGCGGTTGATGCTTATTTGGCGCTCGGCTATGTGCCAGATACGCTTTGCATTCTTGAAGGGGTGAAAAAGCTACCGGCTGGCCACTGGATGACTGTGCGCCAGGGGAAGCCCGTGCCTAAGCCCGTTCAGTACTGGGATATGCGTTTTGATAAAACGCCGTTGGAGACCTCAGAGGTAGAGGCAGCTGCCTCCTTGCGGGAAGAACTAAAGGCAGCGGTGAACGCGCGCTTGATGGCCGACGTGCCGCTTGGGGCTTTCTTATCTGGCGGCGTTGATTCCAGCGCGGTCGTTGCTGTTATGTCAGACCTCATGGACGAGCCCGTGAAGACCTGCTCCATTGGTTTTGATGTGCGCGCGTTTGATGAAACTTCTTACGCGCAGAAGGTCGCTACGTTGCTTGAGACCGACCACCATGTGGAGACCGTTGCGCAAGACAATCTTCATATGCTCGATCAGATGGCGACGGTGTTCGACGAGCCATTTGCAGACAATTCCTGCCTGCCAACCTTCGAGGTTTGCCGCGTGGCGCGCAAACATGTGACTGTTGCGCTTTCAGGTGATGGCGGGGATGAAGTATTCGCTGGTTACCGACGCTATCGCTTTCATGCAGCAGAAGAGCGGCTGCGCGGCCTATTTCCATTGTCTTTACGCCAGCCTCTTTTTGGCGCCTTAGGCGCGCTCTATCCTAAGCTAGATTGGGCGCCGCAGGTTCTGCGGGCCAAGTCGACCTTCCAGTCTCTCGCTCGCGCCACGGCGGACGCGTACTTCTCAAGCGTTAGCATTGCTGGGCAACGTGAGCGTGACTTGCTGCGCGGCAAGCCATTGCAGGCATCTTTGCAAGGGCATAGAGCCGAACACGAGTTCCAGGATATTGTTGCTGACGCGGGTTATGAAGACCCGCTATCAGCAGTCCAATATTTGGATTTTAAAACCTGGCTTGTGGGCGACATCCTTACCAAGGTCGACCGTACAAGCATGGCCAATTCGCTGGAAGTGCGGGTACCAATGCTCGATGCGGACTTTCTAAGCTGGGCAGGCAATGTGCCCTCTGCCATGCGACTAAAAGATGGTGAAAGCAAATGGCTGCTCAAGAAAGCGTTTGAAGACAGCCTGCCAAAAGATGTGCTCTATCGGCAAAAAATGGGCTTCTCATCGCCTGTCGATGCTTGGATGAATGGGGGGTTGAAGACAGAAGCAACGTCAGCGGTTACATCGCCGCTCCTGCAAGATCTAGGGCTCATTGATGGCCGCGGAGCGCAGAGCTTGCTGGAAGAGCATCAAAGCGGACGCAGGCTTCATGGGCGGCCTTTGTTTGCGTTGATCATGTTAAACAAGAGCCTGTCGCACTTGTTGGGTAATGGCCAGGACGCAGATGCCAGCCTAGCTGCGTAAAACAACAGCATTTGCAGGCATGACCATACCAAGCCCTGCAAGTTTTCTGCTAGTCGTCGGAATTTTCTGTTGCTGGTTTTGGTCCAGCAGCGGGCTGTATCTCAGAGAGATCGCGGATGATTTCATCATCTGCAAAAATAATATTGCCTTGTTCGGTGGCATTATCGCTCAAGCCGCGCACAACACCGTAAATGATCACAAACGCAAGTACCCATCCCAAAACGGCACCTGTGATGATCATTAATAACGAACTTCTGGGGGCCAGGCGCCCCTCTTCTTTATCTGTGGTAAGTGCCATTTTATTGGCGTCCTTTCTAAGTCCTGCCGACTGTAATCCGACAAAATTGAGGCTGGTCACTCTACCGTAAGCAACTATAGTTAACGAATTCAAACTCGGTTCAATATAAAACGCGCAGACGCTCTTTTTCAGTACATATCAAAGCAAGAACTGGGCCAAATTTGAAGAAGCGAGTGGAATCAAAACGATAAGTGAACTGTCCCATAATGACACGCATGGGGTGCCAGCTATACTTGTAAAAAGGATCGACATCTTCGATCGGCGTGGCGAGGTTATAAACCAGTTCAAATCAACGTCTTGCGATTAAAAACAGCTGAAAAGCACTGAAAACATACTATCTACAGAGCGTCGACCCGTAGATATGCAATAGCGCGCCCTCAAAGTGCTTTTTTTTTGGCGCAAGAGACTGTCTAATGAACGCTCGCGTCCAGCGCGTAGCCCGCGCTACGGACCGTGCGAATAATATCGGCCTCGCCTTTTTGGTTCAGCGCTTTGCGCAACCGGCGAATATGAACATCAACAGTGCGTTGTTCGACATAGACGTCATGACCCCAAACAGAATCCAGCAGCTGTTCACGCGAAAAAACGCGCCCAGGATGCTCAAGGAAATGCCTCAACAAGCGAAACTCAGTTGGGCCAAGGCGAACCTGACGGTCTGCGCGTGTCACCTTGTGGGTAGTGGTGTCCATTGCGATGTCCGCATAGTTGAGCATTGCGCCCGTGAGTGCAGGCCGTGTCCGCCGCAATACTGCATTAATCCTGGCTACCAATTCGCGCGGAGAAAAGGGCTTTGTCATGTAATCATCCGCGCCGGTCTCTAGGCCGCGGATACGGTCTGATTCTTCTGTGCGGGCGGTGAGCACGATAATGGGAATGGTGAGTGTTCCTGCGCGGCGGCGTAGCTGGCGGCATACTTCAATGCCAGACACATGCGGGAGCATCCAATCAAGGACGATGAGATCCGGCGTATCTTCCTCTGCCCTCAAAAGAGCTTCTTCCCCATCATCACAGTGCGATACATCAAAGCCCTCGCGGTCCAGGTTATAGCGGACGAGTTCGGCAATATGCATGTCGTCTTCGACGACAAGAATGCGCGGTTTAATGGCTGTTGAACCAGGTGTGAGAGTTGCGGCTTCCATCGCGTCCTACCCTTTGTACTTCAAGTCTTTGTTACAATTTACGTATCGATTTCATCACTAGTGGTGAAGGAGGTACTATCGTTTTTCTGTCTGTCAGTGTCGAGGGTGTTGCCCGTGGCTCCATAGTACACCATTTCAGCGGCATTCGTCGTGTGATCCCCAATGCGCTCAATATTTTTCGCAATGAATAGCAGATGGGTCGAGGGCGTTATTGCTTTCGGATTCTCCATCATGTAAGTCAGCATGTCGCGAAACAGCGTGTTGTACAGCGTATCAATGCGGATATCGCGGTCGCGCACCTCTGATGCCTTTTCCGCATCGCGCGCGACAAACGCATCCAGCATTGTTTCAATCATCCCACTGGCCATACGCGCCATTTCCGACAGAATTGTTACATCTTCAAAAACATCGTCGGCGCTCAACGCAGTTGTTCGTTTCGCAATGTTCTTTGCGTAGTCGCCTATCCGCTCCAAAATAGACGAAATCTTAAGCGCGCAGATGATCTCGCGTAAGTCATCAGCAAGCGGCGCTCTTAAGGCAATTGTCTGTACCGCAAGACGCTCAACTTCGACTTCCAAAGCATCAATCGCTTTGTCATCAGCAATAACGGCCATGGCGCGCTCGGCGTCGCGAGACAAAAGTGCGCCAACGGCTTCATCCAATAAAGACTGGGCCATCCCGCCCATTTGGCTGATCATGGCGCGTAGTTCGGTCAGCTCGGCGTCGTAGGCCTTTAAGCTGTGTTTGGGTAGGCTAGGCATCAGTGGCAGCCTTTCATACAATAACGATAACTCTATCCATAGCGCCCCATTATGTAATCTTTTGTGCGTTCTTTTTTTGGTTTCGTAAAAATTTCGACCGTCGGCCCATGCTCTATCAAAGACCCCTGGTTAAAGAATACCGTTTTTTGCGACACCCTGGCCGCCTGCTGCATGGAGTGCGTCACGATGACGATGGTAAAACCAGATCGCAGTTCCTCGATCAACTCTTCTATTTTTCCAGTTGCAATGGGGTCTAGAGCCGAGCAGGGCTCATCCATCAAAATGATTTGAGGGTTTACAGCAATCGCTCTGGCGATACACAGCCGTTGCTGCTGCCCATCCGATAAAGCGGTTCCCAAGTCGCTCAGTCGGTCTTTGACTTCTTCCCAAAGCCCAGCGCGTTCGAGGGACGCTTCCACAATTTCATCAAGATCGCTGTTTGTTTCTGCCGTGCCGTGCAGGCGCGGACCGTAAGCTACGTTGTCGTAAATTGACTTGGGAAATGGATTGGGCCTTTGAAACACCATGCCGACCGAGGCGCGCAGGGCAACTACGTCGGTTTTGCTGTCATAAATATTTTTGTCATCGATCCGCACTTCGCCGGTGGTGGCAGCATTTTCAACCATCTCATTCATTCGGTTGAAGCATCGAAGAAACGTAGATTTGCCGCATCCTGATGGACCAATAAGCGCTGTGACCTCATCTTCGTAAATGTCCAGCGAGACATCGTTTAATGCGTGCGTCATACCGTAATGCACATGAACATTGCGCGCACTCATTTTTGGCGATGCGTTTTTGGCTAGCGGAGCGCTAAACTGATCTTGATGCGGTTGATCGATCATTGGGTTCATATGGGGCGTTCGAAGCGGTTGCGTAGATACACTGCAATAGAATTCAAAAGAAACAGGATGAGAAGGAGGACGGTAATCGCCGCTGCAGCGTTTTGCGAAAATGCTTTATTCGGGCTTTCCGCCCACAGAAAGATCTGAGCGGGCAGCGTGGTGGCGACATCTGTAACACTGCCGGGAACATCCACGATGAACGCTAGCATCCCGATCATTAACAAAGGCGCTGTCTCCCCCAGGGCTTGCGCCATGGCGAGGATTGTCCCGGTCATGACACCTGGGATCGCCTGCGGGACAACGTGATGAAAGACCGCTTGAACGGGGCTGGCGCCTAAAGAAAGAGCAGCATCTTTCAAGCTGTTTGGCACCGCTGCAATTGCTGCGCGGGCAGCAATAATGATGGTCGGCAAGGTCATTAACGCTAATGTCATGCCGCCTACGAGCGGTGTCGCGCGCGGCAAATGAAACACATTAATGAATACGGCAAGACCAAGCAGGCCGAACAGAATAGAGGGCACTGCAGCAAGATTGTTAATGTTCACTTCTAGCAGATCGATCCAGCGCGACTTGGGAGCGAACTCCTCAAGGTAGACAGCGCTTGCAAGGCCGATTGGGAAAGACAGCGCAAACGTGACCATCAAGGTCAGGACTGACCCTGATAGCGCGCCGAGAATGCCTGCGCCTTGCGGCCGGCGCGAGTCGCCTCGTTTAAAGAAGGGCAAACGAAAGGAGCGCCGTGTTGCATCGCTCCTTTCTAAGGCGGCGAGCCATTGCTGCAGCTGCGGGGCGAGACTGCGTGTATTTGGCCCATCGGCGCTAGAATGAAGGAACGACTCAACCCTGCTGCTAACTGGGAGCCAAACCGATTGACGTGTTCCAATCCATTCCGGGTTCGCCAAAAGCGTATCGCGAAGCTCGGCGCGTGCGCTCGGCGATACAATGGCGCGCAGGGTTTGCTTGTCACGTTCGTCTGCAACCTGCACAAACGTAGCTTCCAGAGCCTTACCAATGAGTTCGCCGTAGTTAGCATAAATCATGGTGTCTCGGCTGCCTATGGCGCCGTCTGACTCAAAGGCCGCTTGCGCAAAGTCGACGTCGAGTTTGACTTGATGCTGCAGAAATGCCGGCACCGCGCGCCAAAATATGGTTCCAATCAAGAGCAGTGTGATTGCGCCAGCCAGCATTAAAGCGCTTAAGCCAGCGAATTTAAGAGCGGCATTTGTCAAGTTGCGACGCTTTAGGTGCCTGTGTTTACGGGCGCTTGATGCCGCGGTTGTCCCTGCCATGTCTGGTTTCGTCATCGCTGCACTTTCCGTTGGTGCCGGCGCCTGAGCGCAAGTGCAGTAATATTCATGAAAAGTGTGAGGATGAACAAAATCATGCCCAACATGAACGCCGAAAGGGTTTTGGCGCTGTCAAACTGTAGTTCACCGGTCAGCGCTTGGACGATTTGCACAGTGACGGTGGTGACGCTTTCCAAGGGGTTAGCAGTCAAATTGGCAGCCAGCCCGGCGGCCATTAACACTATCATGGTCTCACCGATGGTGCGCGAAATGGCCAGAAGGAAAGCGCTTGAAATCCCCGGGAGAGCCGATGGTAGCAACACGCGCCAAATGGTCTCAGCCCGCGTTGCCCCCAGGGCGAGAGAGCCATCGCGGATTTTTGCTGGTACAGCGCTGATTGCATCTTCGCACAGAGACGATACGTAGGGTGTGATCATTACCCCCATCACAAGACCGGCCGCGAGCGCGCTTTGCGCTGAAATATCAAGTCCAAGGCCTTGACCTGCGCCGCGTAAGGCGGGCGCGACGACCAAAACAGCAAAAAACCCGTAAACGACCGTTGGAATGCCAGCTAATACCTCTAGAAGCGGTTTGGCGACGCGCCTGGCCGATCGATTGGCATATTGCGATAAGTACATCGCCACCATAAGCCCCAGCGGCGCTGCGAGGGCAATAGCGACTAAACTGATAATAGCGGTTCCTGCCAGCAGCGCGGCAACACCATAGTCGCCAACACCGCCGCCTTGACTATCGCCAAGGCTTGATTGCGGGCTCCAGCCTGCGCCAAGCAAGCTTGCCGGATTAACGAGTTCGAAAAACCGTAACGTCTCAAGCAATAAGGAAACCAGGATCGCAAGGGTCGCAGCCACGACAATCCCGCTGCAAAACAACAAAGCGCGCGTTGTCAAGCGGTCAAGTCGGCTGTGGGCATTAAAGCCAAGTGTGCTTCGCTTGAGGGCCCAAATGCCAGCTGCGATGCTACAGGCTAGCGCCAAAACACTGACGGCTTGAAAAGAAATGGCTTTGGCCTTGGCATAGGTCTGCGCTGCCTGAAGCACCAAGGGATCAGGCTGGCGCAGCGCTTGGCCTTCTAAAATACTGTAAAGTTCAGCCAAAAATTGCCTGCGCGTAAGAGCATCTACAAAAACCGATTGAGTCTCGGCCGTATTGAGCGCCAAGGCTTCCAAGACGCTGGGAGCAAACACCGCCCAAAGCGTTGCTAAAACAAGTACCGGCGCGAAAGCAAAACAGCCGGCATAAAGCCCATGCAGTCTCGGCAGAGACCGCGGAACACGGTCTTGCTGCAGCGCTAGGGCATTGAGACGAAAACGACTTATCAAAAAGAAGCTGCCTGAGATAATCAGGCCAAATCCCAAAAGGTGCAGCAGCGTCATAAGGCATTGCCGCTTCTATCAACGCCAATGGGCCCTAGCTCTGACAAGGACCGCGCACGTTTCCTGCTGGAGCTGCGGCCTTCAAGCGGCAAGGTGACAAGCCCGACTTCAGTCAAGTATCCGTACGGGCCAAGGGCATTTTCACTCAAGAATTCAGCTAAAAAATCCGCTAGCCCAGGCACCGTGCGCGCGTGGGCAGATTTCACGTAAATATAGAGCGGCCGGGCAATCGAGTAGGTGTTTGCCGCGATACTCAAGCGGGTCGGAACAATACCGTCAATTGCAGTCGGTTTTACCAAGTCCAAGTTCTGATCAACGATGGCGAAAGGTAATATTCCAAGGGCACCTGGCGCTTGGCGTAGCCTTTGAACGATGACGTTGTCATTTTCCCCGACCTCAATAAAACGTCCATCGGTACGCAAGGCGCGGCAAGCGGGCTTTGTCTTGGCCTGGTCGCCAGCGTCTGTCGGGAGAGATGCGTCTATTGCTTGGCAGTTTTTGTCCATGACAGCAGCCAAAAAGGCGTCCCTTGTGCCCGAGCTCGCGGGCGGACCATAAATTAAGATCGGCTCATTCGGCAGCCTTGGATCAATTTGCGACCAGCGTTCATATGGATTTTCAATCAATCTGGCTGCAAGGCTATTGGACGTTGGGACTCGCCGTGCGAGCGCTAAATAGAGTTGCCGTGTCGACAAACTGAATTGTTTACTGCTCGCAGAGTGGGCCAGCACGATGCCATCATCGCCTAGCCTGATTTCAAGAATGTCGCTAATACCGTTTTGTGCGCATAATGCGCGCTCTACCGGTTTAATCGCGCGCGACGCATTGGCGATATCTGGGTAATCGAAGCGGCCCGATGTGCCTAGACCTCCGCAGAAAAGCTTAAGGCCGCCGCCGGTGCCTAATTGCTCTATGATCGGTGTTGGATAGGGTGTTTTCAGCGAAAATTCCTCTGCGGCCAGAGCAGAAAAAGGAAAGACGGTGGACGATCCAACAATACGAATGAAATCGCGTGCATGGGAGGAAGGTGCATTCCATACAATTGCAAACGCGAGTGCAACGCTTAAACGAAAATGGGCGCTTAAGCTCATGCGCTAATGGTTCCGGTCGGGGCTGAGACGGCTGGTTTTGCCACAGCTGCACTGGTGTCATCGCGTACTGTTGGAAACAGCAGGACCATTGTTGTGCCCTTGCCGACTTCACTTTCGATAATCAATTCCCCGCCATGGCGTTCCATAATGTGTTTAACAATGGCAAGGCCTAGGCCTGTGCCACCAATTTGGCGTGAGCGCGCGGTATCGACTCTGTAAAAGCGCTCAGTAAGGCGCGGAATATGCTCTTCTGGAATGCCGTCCCCTTGGTCTTCAACCCGGACCCTGATGCGGCTTTGCGATAGCAGATCGGCATGCACTCGAATGGGTGTCTTGGGTTTGCTGTATTTAATGGAGTTGGCAATGAGGTTTTGGAAGACCTGAACGATCTGATCCCGGTCGCCTAGAATAGGAGGTAGGTCGCCATCCACTTCGATCTCCAAGCGCCTGCGCGCATCACGCAGAGCCACTTGAAAGGTTTGGTCAGTGCTTTGGACGACGTCGCTGAGGTCAACGATGTCGCGTGGACGCACATGTTTACCAAGCTCAATGCGCGATAGAGAGAGAAGATCATCAATCACCCGGATCATGCGATCTGCTTCTTGCGCCATGATTTTTAAAAATCGTTGATGGGCTTCTTTATCATCTGCGGCAGGCCCGCTCAGCGTCTCAATAAACCCGATTAGGGCCGATAAAGGCGTACGCAGCTCATGGCTCGCATTGGCGATGAAATCGACGCGCATCCGATCCGATATTTTTGACTTCGTAATGTCTTCCAGCGCAATGACCACATAAAACTGGCCATCTTCTTCATGGGCGGCGGCGGGGTCACTTTGGTCGATGCGATTTGCAGTAATCGTGTAAAAGCGCTCGACAGGGGAGGTGAGCTGAAATTCACGTTGCTCGGGTCGCCCCGAGCTGATCGCTTCTTTAACGACGTCGAGCGCTGCAGGCTGGCGCACATAAAAGAAAATGTCATTGCCAATAATGTCTGCGCCAAACATCTCGCGTGCATGTTTATTCGCCTCGACCACATGACGCTGAGAGTCAATCATTAGCAATGGCGATGGGAACCCCTGAACAATCCGTGAGCGCAGCGATGCAAAGGTTTCAGCCCTTTCACGCTCACGCACCAGTGTTTTGCGCTCCGCATCGCGGCGTTGCTCTGCCATGTCGCGTTCAAAGCGGTAGCTAATCAAAAATGCTGCTGCGAGCAGGAGCAAAGCAACCGCAAACCCAGCCGACCATGTCAGGACCGATAGGCCAGCAAGAGCGAAGACAACAGCGATGAGCGCAGTGAAAACCGCAATCGCAAAGAGGGGTAGAGGCACTTTAGTTATCATTCATAGCCCGTCGCTTGGGCAGCACTGCAGTCAATATGCTTGCAACCTACCTAAGTACTTTAGATGACCTTTGCGTTACACGACATAGCCTTCTCTCGCCTGAAAGCATAGAGCGCGGTGTAAACCCATTGCTGCGCGTGTTTGCTGTGTTTCATACAGAGGCAGCGCGGTGTCGGCGAACTTTACATCATGCGTCTAGGTCCGCTGTCATAAGTCCTTAACCATCTGTGATGTATTGATTTTCGAGATTGGCGTGAATATTGCTTGCCTCACAAATGAATGGACTCGCTGGTGGCCGTACGGCATTATAAAGTACCACGAGATTTCGCGACGGAGTTTGATGAGTATGTCTGAAGAAGTCCAGAAACCACAAAACGAAGCAGACGTTGCCGATAACGCAGTGTCCAGCCGGCGCCGTCTTCTCAAGCTCGGCGCTGCAGGCGTACCGGCAATCATGTCGCTTCAAGGCGGCGCAGCCCTGGCGCAAACTGGTATTTCCGTTGGCTGTACCGTTCAGATTACTGCGACTGCTGTTGAAGACATCGATGCCAACAATGATATCACTGAAGACATCACGCTGAGCGAAGATGATGTCAGAAGCTTGCTTGCCAATGGCGGTATGGATACTAACCTTACGGCAGTGCAACGCCAAATTTATCTAGAGCACCTTAATAGAATTACGACGCAAGGCACCGGAGCGTCCTGTGTGGCGTCTGTGCAATTAGGCGCCGTGATCTAGGCCCAATAGGCTTAAACACGGTTTGACGGGCCGCGTATATGCGCTCGATTCTCTACTGGGCACCTTATAAAAGCCGGTTCATGCACAAAGTGGTCGAAGACTTTGAAGTCGTTTTCGATCCCGTACCCGCTATTTCGCATTTTCTAGCGCCGCTGCATTTTGCGGTGTTGGGCGCGCTGCCCCAGAACGCTGAGAACAGCCTGACGTCGTCCGATATTGCGCGCCGCCTGTTCGATGAGTTTGAAGTTGAAGAGGGGGTAGATTTGACAGCGGAAGTTATTCAGGCGCTCACGCATCTGGTGGGCGCAGACCTCATTGAACGCCGTGGAGTATGCGAAGCGGCCTGACCGAGGCCTTACAGCTTCGTTTATGCGGGATTCATTGCACTTTTACCCCTGCGCAGGCACATATAGCCCCTCTTCTTTGTGGGGCGCTTGATGCAAGTCCATTCTCTGAGCGAAAAACAGATTGCCAGGTTGGCATCTGGAGCCGGCCTCGCCATTCGCTGCGGGCCAATGATCACCCGCCTTAAAACCATAATTCCTGAATTGTTGCACGATGTCGCCGCGATTTATGGGCAATATGAAGTTGCTGATCTCGCTGTCGATGGCGCCAATATCTGCGTTGATATGCGTTACACGTCATTTTTGCGCCGCTATGTGCGCCGCCAAATCACTGGCGCGTCTGATCGCCCCGGCCCCTTTGCGCCTTTACCGCCAGACATCTCATTCGTCGGCTTTGAGATGGCGCAAAACTGGCATATTGCGAACACCTATAATCACTGCTTGTTGTTTCATGCCGCTTCCGTCGCGAGCCCAGACGGGCAGGCTATAATAATGCCGGGGATGTCGGGAAGCGGAAAAAGCACCTTAGGTATCGCCATGGGCTATCGGGGCTGGCGGTTTTTGGGTGATGAGTTTGCGCTCTATGATCCGCGAGAGGCGGTGTTTCAGGCTCTTGCGCGACCAGCGAGCTTGAAAAACCAATCTATTGAAGCGTTGAACGGATGGGCGCCGGAGGCTGCCTTTTCAAGACCCTTCGAAAAGACGCCAAAAGGGCGCATGGCCTACCTCAACCCGCCTCGAGATGCGCTCGCGCCGGGCCATCCGCCAGCGCGATTTGCAATGGCGGTTTTTCCGCGATTTGTTGCAGATGAGGAACCGCGGATAGGGCGTATGCGTGAGGCTGAAGCATTGATGGAGTTCACCAACGCCTGCATCAACTTCGAACGTTTAAGCGACACCGCCTTTGAAACGGTTGCGCGCTGGGCGGCCACGATACCAGCCTATCGGATGACATATCCGTCGCTAGAAAAAGCGTGTGAAATTATCCAAGCGCTGGAAAAGGATCAGCGCGAGGTCAAAAATGCTGATTGACGGCCGGTTTTTATGGCAGGTCTTAAAAGAGCCATCTCTCCTAAAGGACCTCAACGGTGAGGCCCTCAGCGACTTGATCCGGCTTGCCTGGCGTCAGGCATTGGCGCCCCGGCTGGGCGTGGTGGCGCAGCAGGCGGGTGTTCTTGGCGATCTTGTTCCACTGGCAGCGCAAACTCTGGCCGATCTTGCGATTACGGGGGAGACAAGCTGGCGGCGGCTGCAGTTTGAAATGGAGCGGATTGATGCAGCGTTGCGCGCCGCTGACTTTCCAGTGCTTTTGTTGAAAGGCGGTGCCTATCAAGCCGGTGATTTCTCGTTCTCTCATGGCCGGCTAGCAAGTGATGTTGATATTTTAGTTCCAAAGGAGAGTTTGGACGCTTGCGAGCAGCTACTCAAAGAAGCTGGCTGGGAGATGGAGGTCAAATCAGCCTATGCCGAACGTTATTATCGACAGTGGATGCATGAGCTCCCGCCCTTGCGGCACACCAAGCGCAAAAGCCTGATCGATGTCCATCACACTATAGTGCCGCCCGTCGCGCGTATCACGCCCTCACCGGAAGCGATTTTCGATTGTGCTGTAGAAACATCGTTTGAAACATTGAAACGGCCTTCCCATGCCGACTTGTTCGTTCATGCTGCGCTGCATTGTTTTTATGATGGGGACTTTACCGCCGCCCTGCGTTCTTTTTTGGATCTAAGAGACCTGATAGCAGCGTTGCCAGATCAGCAAGACCGAGGCCTTGACCGCATTTTAGAGCGCGCCAGTGTTCATGAGGCGAAAAGACCCGTTGCAGACGCCCTATATTTGCTTGTGAAGGTCGATGATTTAGAGCTCACGTCTAAACAAGCTACCTTTGTTGTTCAGCATAGCCGCCCTGCAGCATTGCAAAGCTTCTTCTTTTGGGCGATCGCGCAGCGCAGCTTTAGCACGCAGCCATTTCGTTACCGCGACCCATGGCTCGCGCATTTTGCCCTCTATGCGCGCAGCCATTGGATTACAATGCCGCCTCTGATGCTTGCCCGGCATACGATCGCGCGGCTGTATCAAAGTGCGCGCGGGCAAGTTTAGAGCTTGGCAACGGCGCTTGAAAACTGATCGTAATGATCGAGCAGAACAGCATTCGTGTATGTCTCAACTGGCTGCGCTGAGTAGCCAAAGCGCACGATAATGGTGGGAATATCTGCCGCTTGCGCGGCATCATAGTCAGCGGCACTGTCGCCAATGAAGAAGCTCGTTTCAGCAGGCTGCTTCATGGTGCCTAAAAGTTCGGTGATATGGCGCGGATCGGGCTTTTTGAGGCCCAGGACGTCGCCGCCAATGACGGCGTCAAACCGGTCGCGCCAGCCAAGCGTTTCAATCAATCGAAGTGCCATGTCGTGGGGTTTGTTGGTGCATATACCGCATGCAACGTCTTCGGCGCGAAGGCTTTCTAAGGTTGCTTCAACGCCTTCAAATGGATGCGATTCATTGCAGATGTTCTCGCCATAGAAGTCCAAGAAGCGTTGGCGCAGGAAAGGTAGACGCGCATCGTCTAAAGGCATATTTTCCCGGAGGCTATACCCGCGCTTGAGGAGAGCGGCAGCGCCGTGGCCAACCAGGGAGCGCATGTCCTTCACAGCAAATGGGGCATGGCCATCTTGGGCCAAGCAATGGTTGAGTGCAGCAGCCAAATCCGGGGCGGTATCGACCAGCGTTCCGTCCAGATCAAACAGTGCGGCTGTGAACCGCCCAAATTTCTGCTCATTCGTTGGTATCATTTGCATAACATTCATGTTTTTGTTGGAAGACTTATGCTTAAAGGCACTCATCCCTGTGCAGCAATAGTTGAGCGACAGCAGCAATGACACAGCCCATCACTTGCATCATCCTGGCCGCGGGAAAAGGCACCAGGATGAAATCGCAAACGCATAAGGTGCTGCACAAAGTCGCTGGCCGATCACTGTTAGGTCATGTGTTGGCCGGTGTTGAGCCTCTTACGCCAGCGCAAACGGTCGTCGTGGTTGGGGCAGGACGCGATCAAGTGGAAGCGGCCATTGCCGGTAGCGCCGGTGTGACGACCGCGCTGCAGGAGCCGCAATATGGAACTGGCCACGCCGTTTTGGCAGCGAAGCTAGAAGTGGAAACTTCGGTCGGGATTACGCTGATCCTCTACGGCGATGTGCCGTTTGTGCCGACCGACATCATGGCTCAAATGACGGCGACGGCCGCGCAGCAGGGTGGCCCAGTCATTCTCGGCTTTGATGCGGATAACCCAGGTGCTTATGGCCGCCTCGTTCTTGGTGCGGACGCTATGCTTGAGCGGATTGTTGAAGCCAAAGACGCCAGCACAGATGAGCTAGCGATCACTCTTTGCAATTCTGGTATTATGGCGGCGCCGACCGAGCAGCTCTTTTCGCTGCTTGATGCTGTGGGTAATAACAATGCCGCGGGCGAATACTATTTGACGGATATCGTAGCCATTGCCCGCACGCGCAGACTTTCGGTCAATGTGGTTCAAGCCGATGAAGTGGACGTCATGGGCGTAAACTCCCGCGCGGACTTGGCTGTTGCTGAAAAAGTTTTTCAGCAGCAACGCCGCCAGGAGATGATGGATGGCGGCGTCACGCTGCAAGCGCCAGACACTGTGTTCTTTCAAGCTGATACCACTGTTGGACCGGATGTCGTTATAGAGCAGAACGTGGTGTTCGGCCCGGGTGTATCCATCGAAAGTGGTGCGATAATCAGAGCCTTTAGTCATCTTGAAGGCTGTCATGTAGAAAGCGGCGCAAGCGTTGGCCCTTATGCGCGGCTTCGCCCCGGCGCGCAGATAGGCGCCAATGCAAAAGTCGGGAACTTTGTTGAAGTAAAAAATGCGCGCCTCGCGGCTGGCGCTAAGGCGAGCCATTTGAGCTATATTGGCGACGCTGATGTGGGCCAAAACGCGAATATTGGTGCGGGGACAATCACCTGCAATTATGACGGATACTTCAAATACCGGACCGTGATTGGCTCAGGGGCCTTCATCGGTTCAAACACATCTCTCATTGCGCCTGTCACCATAGGAGAGAATGCCATCACCGGGGCTGGCTCTGCGATCGCGAAGGATGTCGAAGCGGGCGCACTTGGCATCACGCGCGCGCCTCAGTCGACCAAAGCAGGCTGGGCGAGCCGGTTTATGGCCATGATGTCGGCCAAAAAAGCAGCCAAGAAAAAGTCTGCTTGAGGGCAGGGCTCTAACCAAAGGATCACGCAAAGGCATGTGCGGAATTATTGGAATTATCGGCGAGAAATCTGTGTCAGAGCGGATGATCTATGGCCTGCGCCGGCTTGAATATCGCGGTTATGATTCTGCTGGTATTGCTGTGTGCACGCAAAGCGGCGTTAAGCGCAGGCGGGCGGCTGGCAAATTATTTAATCTTGAAAAGGCTGTTGATGAGAGCCCTTTAGAAGGCAAACGCGGCATTGGGCACACCCGCTGGGCAACACATGGCGCGCCAACAGTGGGCAATGCGCACCCTCATGCCTCCGGCTGCGTCACCGTTGTTCACAATGGCATCATTGAGAACTTTAAAAGCTTGAGAGAAGAGCTGCGCGCGGCGGGCCGGACAATTGAAACGGAGACGGATACCGAAGTCATCGCCCATGTGGTTGATCGCTATTTGAGCGAAGGTTTATCGCCGCAAGATGCCTTTCAAAAAGCGCTGGCGCAATTCACTGGGGCCTATGCACTTGCCGTCATGATTGAAGGTGATGCAGAACGCATCTACGCTGCCCGCAAAGGCAGCCCGCTTGTTATTGGTCATGGCCATGGGGAAATGTATCTCGGGTCTGACGCCATTGCGCTCGCGCATTTGACCAACCAGCTCACCTATTTGGAAGAAGGCGACTGGACAGTCCTAACGCGCAGCGGAGTAGAGATTTTCAATGCTGCCGGGGCCTCAGTTCAGCGGCGTAAAAGTACGTCGGCCATTACCAATGCGCTCATTGACAAAGGCAATTATCGCCACTTCATGCTCAAAGAGATTTTTGAGCAGCCCCAGGTGATTAGCCAGACACTCTCGCAGCATTTGGACCCGAATATGGGCACGATCAAAATGCCGGAGCTGCCGTTTGATCTCGGAGCGGTATCACGCATTACGATCATCGCCTGCGGCACCAGCTATTATGCCGGCATGGTGGCGCGCTATTGGTTTGAGCAGATTGCCAAAGTCCCGGTTGAAGTCGATATCGCAAGCGAATTTCGCTATCGCCAACCCGTGATGGCGCCTGGCGGCCTAGCAGTCTTTATCAGCCAATCAGGCGAAACTTCAGACACCTTAGAAGCGCTGCGCCATGCCAAGGCTGCTGGCCAGCACTGCCTTGCGGTCGTCAATGTACCAGAAAGCTCCATGGAGCGAGAAGCTGGCGCCGTCATCGCAACACAGGCCGGTCCAGAAGTCGGCGTTGCCTCCACAAAGGCCTTTACCTGCCAGCTCTCTATTCTTGCGCTCATCACCGCTTTTTTAGCAAAGGCGAACGGCCAGCTTGAGGCTGCAGCTGAAGCAGAGCTAGTTGAAGCCCTTCAGCATTTACCTGCTGTGATCAACGCTGCCTTAAAATACGATGCGCACCTGGAGCAAGTGGCCCATGACGTAGCGAGAGCCCGCGACGTTCTCTATCTCGGCCGCGGCCAAGACTATCCCATTGCTATGGAAGGCGCGCTCAAGCTGAAAGAAATCAGCTATATCCACGCTGAAGGCTATGCCGCTGGGGAGATGAAGCATGGCCCCATCGCGCTCATTGATGAGGAGGTGCCGGTGATTGTTGTCGCGCCCTCAGGCCCACTGTTTGAAAAGACGATATCCAACATGCAGGAGGTCATCGCCCGCGGCGCGCGCGTGGTCTTGATGTCAGATAAAGCTGGGTTAGACCAAGTTGATGATGACCTGGCGCACCGTGTTGAAATGCCAGACGTGCATCCAATGTTGTCGCCGATTGTCTCCTCGATATATGTGCAGCTGCTAGCCTACCATGCCGCCGTGGCAAAAGGGACTGACGTGGATCAGCCGCGCAACCTGGCGAAATCAGTCACAGTGGAATAGCCGATCACATTCAGGTGATCGAGCCCCGCGAAGACTGTTTGCGATAAACTCTGCTTTTCTGCCGCTTTGATGTGTGGCATTCCCGCGGTCAAAGCAAAGGCAAATAGACCATGAAGCATTTTGATTTATTCGTTATTGGCGCTGGTTCTGGCGGTGTGCGCGCGGCGCGTATCGCGTCTGGCTATGGCGCTAAGGTCGGGATTGCAGAGAGTTTCCGCATTGGCGGTACCTGCGTTATTCGCGGCTGCGTTCCAAAGAAGTTACTGGTGTATGCATCGCATTTCCCGGAAGAATTTGCCGATGCCAAAGGCTATGGCTGGGATGTGCCGGAAGCGCCGACATTCAGCTGGCAACAAATGATCGCGAACAAAGACCGTGAGATTGACCGACTAAACGGCCTGTATATTCAAACGCTCACCAATGCCGGTGTGGATATCTTCCAATCCCATGCGCGCCTGTTAGGCGACCATAAGATCGACCTTGGCACCGAGACTGTGACGGCTGATAAAATCCTCGTTGCAACAGGCGGAACGCCGTTCGTACCTGATATTCCAGGCGCGCAGCTGGGCTTTACATCCAATGAGGCCTTCCATTTAGACGCATTGCCCAAACGCATCGTCATTGCCGGCGCAGGCTATATCGCAACCGAATTCGCCTGTATTTTCAATGGTCTCGGCGTCGATGTGACCCAGGTCTACTACAAGAATGCCAACATCTTGCGCGGGTTTGATGACGATATGCGCCGCGGCGTCATGGCACAAATGAAGGAGCACGGGGTAAAATTTCATCTCGGCGCAGCTTTTGAATCGCTGCAAAAAGATGGAGAGGCGATCAAAGTCGCTCTTACCGACGGGGCGACGCTAGAAACGGATGCCGTCATGTATGCGATTGGCCGATTGCCCAACACGCAGGATCTTGGATTGGCCGATGCAGGCATTGCCGTCAATGATCGCGGCGCCATTAGCGTTGATACGTTTTCAAAAACGTCCGTTGATCACATTTGGGCCGTTGGCGATGTAACTGACCGGATCGCCTTGACCCCGGTTGCCATCAAAGAAGGCCACGCGTTCGCCGATACTGAGTTTGGGAACAAGCCGTGGGAGCCAAACCATGAGAGCGTATCTTCCGCTGTGTTTTCAACGCCTGAAATAGCCACTGTAGGCTTGACGGAAGACGAAGCGCGCAGCCGTTATGGCGAGATTGACATCTACAAATCCGATTTCCGCGCCATGAAGCATGTCCTGCCAGCACGGCAAGACAGATCCTTGTTTAAAATCATCGTCGACCGCGCCTCTGACCGCGTGGTTGGCGTCCATCTTCTGGGTCCCGGCTCGGCTGAAATTATGCAAGGTGTTGCGATTGCTGTTAAGATGGGCGCAACCAAGGCGGATTTTGACGCAACGGTGGCGATCCATCCCAGCTCAGCAGAAGAATTGGTCTTGATGCGGGAGCCTGTTTCGCAGTAGCCCAGCACGTCATGATAAATTGAAAGTATAGTACGATGACCCAGGCATGGACCCCAAAAAGCTGGCGCGAGAAAAAAGCGATCCAGATGCCGACGTATCCGGACGAAGTTGGCCTTCGCGCGGCGGAAGAAGAACTGCGCAGTTATCCACCGCTCGTTTTCGCCGGCGAAGCGTTGCGCCTGCGTGAAAGCTTGGGCGAGGTGGCCGATGGGAAGGCTTTCCTCCTTCAGGGCGGCGACTGCGCTGAGAGCTTTGCTGAGTTTCATCCAGACAATATCCGCGATACCTTTCGCGTGCTCCTTCAGATGGCGGTTGTTCTAACGTTTGCCGCTAAGCGTCCGGTGGTTAAAGTCGGCCGTATGGCAGGTCAATTTGCCAAGCCGCGCTCAGCGGATATGGAAACGCAGGGAGACAAGCAGCTGCCAAGCTATCGCGGCGACATTGTTAATGAGATTGGGTTTGAAGAAGCAGCGCGCATTCCCAATCCGCAGCGGATGATCCGCGCCTATATGCAATCTGCCGCGACGCTGAACTTACTGCGTGCGTTTGCTCAGGGCGGCTATGCGAATTTAGAGCGAGTGCATGGTTGGACGCTAGACTTTGTGCAAAATTCGCCTGCCGCAGAGCGGTATTCCATCATGGCCGATAAAATCGGTGATGCGCTGGATTTCATGGAAGCGTGCGGCGTGTCGGCTGACAAAGTGCCCGAGCTGGATGGGACGGACTTTTATACCAGCCACGAAGCACTGCTCCTTGGGTATGAAGAAGCCATGACGCGGCGCGATAGCATTACTGGGGATTGGTACGATACGTCTGCTCATATGCTTTGGGTCGGCGACCGGACCCGCTTTGAAGGCAGTGCGCATCTTGAATTTTTGAGTGGCATTGCCAACCCGGTGGCCATGAAAGTCGGTCCGACGACCAAACCCGATGATTTGCTGACGTTCATCGATCAATTGAACCCAAGCAATACCGCTGGCCGCTTGACATTGATCAGCCGTTTTGGCGCTGACAAAGTCGATCAGCATTTGCCTGGTCTTGTTCAAGCGGTGGCGCGCGAAGGCAAGTCCGTCGTGTGGTCTTGCGACCCTATGCATGGCAATACCATCAAGGCCGACAGCGGCTTTAAAACCCGTCCTTTCGAACGCATTCTGAGCGAGGTGACGTCCTTCTTTGCGATCCACCGCGCAGAGGGCACGCACGCTGGCGGCATTCACTGCGAGATGACGGGCCAAAACGTCACCGAATGTACCGGCGGCGCACAGGCCATTACGGATGATGGACTGAAAGATCGGTATCACACGCACTGTGATCCACGCCTCAATGCAAGCCAATCACTAGATTTGGCCTTCTTGATCGCGGAGTCTTTGGCAGAGGAGCGCCGGGCGCTGGCAGCAGAATAGTCTCAGGTATTTGCTGGGTTGCCTCTTAGCGAGGGCGCGCTTACAAGCGCGGAGATGACGGACACTTTAAAGATCGCATTGGCGCAGCTGAATGTCACCGTGGGCGACATTGCAGGCAATGTGCGCTGCATCTTGGCCGCCTATGACAAGGCGAAAGCCGATGGCGCGGACCTGCTAGTCTGCCCAGAGCTTTGCATCATTGGCTATCCGCCCGAAGACCTGGTGTTGAAGCCTGCCTTTCAGGAAGAAGCCATGAACGCAGTGGCTTTTTTGGCGTCACGGACAGCAGCGAGCGGAACCGGACTGATCGTCAGTACTTGCTGGACGGAAAACTCAAAATTATACAATAGCTTGTGCTTGCTGGCTGATGGTCAGGTTCAAGGCGTTGTTCATAAGCATCATCTTCCGAATTACGGCGTTTTTGATGAAAAGCGCGTGTTTGAAAGCGGCGCTCCGTCTGGACCTGTCGTCTTTAAAGGCGTCCGGCTCGGGCTGATGACCTGTGAAGATATGTGGTTTTCTGATGTGACAGAAACCCTAGCGGAAACGGGCGCTGAACTTCTCATATCATCTCATGGGTCGCCTTATGATGTCGGCAAAGAAGATGCACGGCTCAATCATGCTGTAGCGCGCGTCACGGAATCTGGCCTGCCGCTCATCTTCGTCAACCAAGTGGGTGGCCAAGATGAGCTGGTGTTTGATGGGGATAGCTTTGTTTTAAATGCGGACCGCTCAAGGCCAGTCTTGCTGCCAGATTGGGTGGAAACGCAGGCCATTACACAGTGGCAGCGCGGCAAAGACGGCTGGGCCTGCACCTCTCAAATCAACGGCACGCAGCAAAGCGATTTGGGCAGTATTTATCAAGCGATGATGCTTGGCTTGCGAGACTATGTTGAAAAGAATCGATTTCCTGGCGTCGTTTTGGGCATGTCCGGTGGGATTGATAGTGCGCTCAGCGCTGTCGTTGCCGCCGATGCGCTTGGCCCAGAGCGAGTGCACTGCGTCATGATGCCTTCGCGCTATACATCTGATCATAGTTTGGAAGATGCAAAAGCGTGTGCTGAGGCTTGCGGTGCAGACTATGACATCATCCCCATTAAACCGGCTGTGGAAGCCTTTGGGGACATGCTTGCCCCCAGCTTTGAAGGCCTTGAGCCTGATACAACTGAAGAAAATATTCAATCGCGCATCCGCGGGCTCACCTTGATGGCGCTCTCAAACAAGCACGGCAATATGGTGCTGACGACGGGCAATAAGTCTGAAATGAGCGTTGGCTATGCGACGCTGTATGGCGATATGTGCGGCGGCTATTCGGTCTTAAAAGACATCTATAAATTGACGGTGTTTGAGCTGTGCAAATGGCGCAATGAAAACGTGCCGCTTAACGCCAAGGGCCGCAGCGGAGAGGTGATCCCTGAGCGGATTATCACCAAGCCACCCTCGGCTGAACTGCGGGATGATCAAAAAGACGAGGATAGTCTACCGCCTTATGAGGCGCTCGATGATATTCTCCATTGCCTTGTCGAGCAGGAAATGGCGGCGGAAGAAATTGCAGCGCGCGGCCATGCGCCAGAGACTGTGCGGCGCATTGAACACTTGTTGTTGATTGCGGAATATAAGCGCCGGCAAGCCCCGCCCGGAGTGAAGATTTCTAGCAAGGCATTCGGCCGCGATCGGCGTTATCCGATTACAAATGGCTTTCGCGATGGCCATGGCCCCCTATCATTTGATCCGAAGGACACCGCCGAATGAGTGAAGTGAAAACACGGTTTGCGCCCAGCCCTACAGGCTTTCTCCATGTGGGGAATGTCCGGACAGCGATCCACAATGCTCTCTTTGCCATGCGTGAAGGCGGCCAATTTCTGCTGCGTCTGGATGATACGGACATGGTGCGCTCGACGCAGGAATATGCCGAGGCCATTCGCGAGGATTTGGCTTGGCTGGGTTTGTACTATAGCGAGGAAGTACGTCAGTCGGATAAAATCACGCGCTATCAAGAGGTCGCCGATACCCTGCGGGCACAGGGCCGCCTCTATGCCTGTTATGAAACATCGCAGGAGCTCGATTTTAAGCGCAAAATGCAGCTCGCGCGCAAACAGCCGCCAATCTATGATCGCGCGGCCCTGGCGCTGAGCGATAAAGAAAAAGCAGACTACGAAGCTGAAGGGCGCAGCCCGCATTGGCGCTTTAAGCTCAATGAGAGCCAGCGCGTTGAGTTCGAAGACTTGGTGCGCGGCGAGGCCGGCTTTGATATGAGCGCTTTGTCTGATCCGGTGGTGATCCGCGAGGATGGTAGCTTTTTGTATATGCTGCCCAGTGTGATCGATGATATCGACATGGGCATCACCCATGTCGTCCGAGGCGAAGATCACGTCACCAATTCTGCTGTGCAAGTGCAGATGTTCGAAGCTTTGGGCGCAAAAGCACCCGCCTTCGCGCACACAGCACTTATTACAGCGGCCGACGGGTCAGGGCTTTCAAAACGCCACGGCGCCAAGTCAATCCGCGATTACCGCGCGGATGGCTATGAGGCCATGGCAATCAATGCCCTCTTAGCCCGGCTTGGCACAGCCGATCCGGTTGAACCCATAGTCGAGCTTCAAGTCTTAGCCGATAGTCTTGATTTTGGCCGTTTTGGGCGCGCGGCGGCCAAATTTTCTGAAGATGAGCTCTCAACGCTCAATGCTAAGATACTCCATGCACTGCCTTTTGATGCGGTGAAGGACCGGGTTCCCAGAACCCTTAACGCGGAAGCTTGGCATGCTCTCCAGCCCAATTTGGATAAGCTGTCTGATCTTGCTGCGCTGGCCAAACTGATCACGGGGCCGATTATGCCCGTGATTGAAGACACGCCCGTCGTTCCAGCTGCGCGCGCGTGCTTGCCTGGCGGCGAATGGGGCAGGGAGACTTGGTCTGAGTGGGTCAGTGCGATCAAAAGCGAAACAGGAGCCAAGGGCAAGAACCTGTTCATGCCGCTGCGTCTTGCGCTCACTGGGGAACGCCACGGACCGGAGCTTGCGGAACTCTTGCCGCTCATTGGCCGCGAGAAAGTTGAAAAGCGTCTGGCAGGCGAACCAGCCTAGGATGAGCCAGCCAGCGATTATCCTGGTGCGCCCTCAGCTTGGGGAGAATATCGGTAAAGCGGCCCGGGCCATGCTCAATTTCGGTCTGACGGATTTGCGCCTTGTTGCGCCGCGTGATGGTTGGCCTAATCCAGACGCAGGTCCCACCGCCTCCGGCGCTGATATCGTGCTCGATCTAGCGCGGGTTTATGACACACTCAGCGAGGCGGTAGCGGACTGCGAAGTCACGTATACAACCACTGTCCGCCCGCGCGGAATGATCAAAGAAGTTTTGACCCCGAAAGTCGCTGCAGAAAAAACCCGGGCATTTGAGGCACAAGGCGGGCGCGCCGGGTTTATTTTTGGGCCAGAGCGAAGCGGCCTGGACAATGACGAAGTCGCCCAATCTGATGCGATCGTAACCGTGCCGGTCAATCCAGACTTCGGCTCCCTCAACTTGGCCCAAGCCGTCATTTTGATGGCCTATGAATACAGCCAAATGCCGCTACCCAAGACACAAGAAAACCTATTGCTTCCTGCGAAAAAAGTGGAGCTAGACGGGCTCTATGGGCAGCTCGAAACCGCGCTCGAAGAGCGTAGCTATTTCTATCCGGAGAACCGCGCAGACCTGATGCGCCGGACCTTGCGCAACATTTTAGAACGCGCAGGTTTTAGCGGCCAGGAGGTTCAAACCTTGCGCGGGATCGTAAAACAGCTTCTTAGGCCCAAAAACACGCCTTAAACGCTGCCGAAAAATTGTCCTTACGTCTCACCTTTAGCATTTCACCTCGGCCTGCTTCTTCCTATGCTCATCGTACTAGAGTCGATGCTTAGGGGTCTCGCTATGATTTTAAATCGATTGGGCAGTTTGCTGTGTTTTGCTGTTAGCCTGTTTTCTGCGTCCTGTGAGCAAACAAGCGCCCCTGGCGCACCTATGGGTGGCCCGCCACCCGTGAGTGTGGCTTCCGCTCTTCAAGATAAAGTCACCGAGTGGGATGAATTCGTTGGGCGGTTTGCGGCGGTTAATCAAATTGAGATTCGCTCGCGTGTGTCTGGCGAGGTGCAATCCCTTGGCTTTACCGACGGCCAAATGGTGGAAAAGGATCAGGTTCTATTTGTGATCGATCCCAAGCCTTATGAGTTGGCGCTCAACGCGGCTAAGGCGGATCTGGAACAAGCGCGGGCACGGCTGGTCTTTGCGACCAGTGATCTGAAACGGGCGCAAAACCTATTTAAACGCAACAATATATCAGAACAGGCGGTTGATGAACGTGTGGAGGCAAAACGCGCTGCTGAGGCAAGCGTTGCAGCCGGCATTGCCGCGGTTGAAACGGCGGAGCTTAATCTGAGCTATACGCAGATTCGCAGCCCTATTTCCGGCCGTATTGACAGACACCTGCCAAGCGTCGGCAACTTAATTACCGCTGGCGCAAATGGGACGTTGTTAACAACGGTTGTCTCGCTAGACCCCATTCATTTCTATTTTGATGCGAATGAGGCGGCATATTTGAACTATGCTGAACAGGCGAGAGATGGTGAGCGCCCCAGCAGCCGGGTTGCGCCAAACCCGGTTGAACTTGAGTTGATCACAGAAACAGGCTTTCCCCATAGCGGAAAAATGGATTTCGTAGGCAACGTCATTGATCAACAAACCGGCACGGTGCGCGGCCGCGCGATATTTGAAAATTCCAAGCAGGTTTTCATACCCGGTATGTTTGGCCGTCTGCGCCTTCGTGGCCGCTCGGACGTCAGCGCTTTGCTGCTGCCGGATGCGGCGATCGGCACTGACCAGACGTCTCGCTATGTTATGGTCGTCAACGCTGAGAACATCGCCCAGCCAAAGCGCATTGAGATCGGGCAGATGTACAAAGGGCTGCGGATCGTTCGAAGCGGCCTAGAGCCTGGCGACAAGGTCATCGTTAATGGTCTGCTGCGTGCGCGGCCTGGATCAAAAGTAACGCCTAAACCAGTTGAAGTGTCGTATCCGCAAATGCCCGCCGGCCCGCAAGCGCGCTAGAGCATAGGGGGTCTTAAGATGCAGATTGGTCATTTTTTTACCGACCGACCGGTTTACGCAACTGTGCTGTCGATCTTTGTCATTATTGTTGGGCTATTGGCCTACTTTGGATTGCCGGTTGCGCAATATCCTGAAGTCGCTCCACCAACAATCTCCGTCTCAGCGACTTATCCTGGCGCCTCTTCTGAAGTGCTCGCAAATACTGTTGCCGCGCCGTTAGAGCAGGAGATTAATGGTGTTGAGGGGATGCTTTATATGTACTCCCAGTCCACTTCCAATGGCCAAATGACCCTCACGCTCACCTTTGAGGTCGGGACGGATTTAGACCAGGCCCAGGTCCTGGTGCAAAACAGAGTGGCGATTGCAGAGCCGCGCTTGCCTGAGGCGGTTCGCCGCCAAGGTATCGTCACGCGCAAAGTCTCTCCGGACATCATGATGGTGGTGCACATGCTATCGCCTGATAGCTCCAGGGATCAAATCTACATTACCAATTATGCGCTGCTGCAAGTGCGTGATCAGCTCGCGCGCATTCCCGGTGTTGGCGATATTCAGGTCTTCGGCGCGCGCGAATATGCCATGCGCGTGTGGCTAGACCCTGACAAGGTTTCTTCAATCGGTATGACGCCGGAAGAGGTCGTTGCGGCTCTGCGCGCGCAAAACGTGCAGGTTGCCGGCGGCGCATTGGGCGCTCCGCCGCTCGATACAAACCGCGCCTTTCAAACGAGTATTATGCTGCAAGGGCGCCTGAGCGAACCAAGCGAATTCGGCAATATCATTGTGCGCCAAGGGGAAGATGGCCGCTATACGCGATTGTCAGACGTGGCACGCGTCGAGCTTGGGGCCAATGATTATTCGTCCAATAGCTACCTCAATGGACAAACAGCCGTCGCGTTGGTCATGAGCCAGCGGCCAGGTGCGAATGCCCTCCAAACCGCGGCGCAAATTTTGAGCACAATGGAAGACCTTTCGCAGGATTTTCCAAGCGGATTGGCATTTGACGTCGCCTATAATCCTACGCAGTTTATTCAGCAATCCGTCGATGCCGTTTTTCAAACCATCATAGAAGCGGTTCTTCTGGTTATCATCGTGATCATTTTGTTTTTGCAAACCTGGCGCGCGGCGATTATCCCAATTTTAACGATCCCGATCTCGCTCATCGGCACCTTCGCTGTCATGTCCGCGCTTGGGTTTTCACTCAATAACTTAACGTTATTTGGCTTGGTTCTTGCGATTGGGATCGTCGTTGATGATGCCATTGTCGTGGTGGAGAATGTCGAGCGTAATTTGCGCTCAGGCTGTTCTCCCAAAGCAGCTGTTAAACGCACGATGACCGAGGTTGGTGGAGCCTTGGTCTCGACAACGCTTGTGCTCTTCGCCGTTTTTGTCCCAGCCGCATTTTTAGAAGGTATAACTGGCCAGTTTTATCGCCAATTTGCCGTTACAATCGCCACTGCTACAGCGATTTCGCTGTTTAACTCCTTCACATTGTCGCCAGCACTCAGCGCTATTTTGCTCAAGCGCCAGCAAGAAGGGCTTGTACAAAGAAGTCATCTGGGCCGTTTTATTGGACGGTTTTTTGGGCGCTTTAACGCGAGTTTTGAAACAGCCAACGGCGGCTATTCATCCCTGGTTCGCTCCATGACAGCCCATCCATGGCTTTGTATGGCGATATATGCGGGCATGATCGCTCTCGCGGCCTTCATGTTTACACGGGTGCCTTCTGGCTTCGTGCCGCAGCAAGACCAGGGATATCTCATTGTTGCCTATCAGCTTCCGCCAGGGGCGTCTCTCTCGCGAACAGACAGTGTTATTGGCCGCGGGGAAACGATTATTTCGGGCGTTGAGGGCGCGGAGTATGCTGTCTCATTTGCTGGATTTTCTGGTGCAACGCGCACGATCGCAAGCAATGCTGGTGTTACGTTCGTCGGTTTATCTCGTTTTAACAAGCGAAACCGCAGTGCAGGGGAAATTCAGCGCGAGCTTCAAGGCAAACTTGGCGGGGGGCTTGAAGAAGCTTTTACGATTGTCCTTTCCCCACCGCCCATACCAGGACTGGGCACAGCTGGCGGCTTCAGGATGATGGTACAAGACCGCTCTGGGCAGGGCAGTAGCGCCTTGGAGGCTGCGACGCAAAGCTTGGTAGCCGCTGCAAACCAAAATCCAAACTTGGTCGGGATGTTTAGTCCTTTTGAAGCGCGTACGCCGCAAGTGTTCGCAGATGTAGATCGCACCAGGGCTGAGATTTTGCAGGTGCCCGTTCAAAACGTCTTCAGTGCCTTGGAGGTGTATCTTGGCTCCGTTTATGTGAACGACTTTAACCTGTTTGGGCGCACCTACCGCGTGACAGCGCAAGCCGACAGCCAATTCCGGAATGATTTAACGGACATTACGCATCTGCGCACCCGCTCCAGCGACGGCGCGATTGTTCCGCTAGGTTCGCTCGTGACCTTTAAAGACGTTATCGGCCCTGATCGCTATCCGCGCTATAATCTATTCCCTGCAGCGGAGATCAATGGCAACGGTGCGCCGGGCGTGTCGTCTGGTGAAGCGCTTGCGGTGATGGCGGGTTTGGCTGATGAGATTTTGCCTCAAGGCTTTGATTTTGAATGGACGGAACTGGCCTATCAACAGTCTCAGCAGGGCAATACGGCTGTCTTTGTGTTTGCTCTTTCGGTGTTATTCGTCTTCCTGGTGCTCGCGGCAAACTATGAAAGTTGGGCTATTCCGCTGGCAGTGATCCTCATTGTACCGATGTGCCTCCTGTCTGCGATTTCAGGCATATGGCTGCGCGGTATGGACAACAACATTCTCAGTCAGATCGGCTTTGTGGTGCTCATCTCACTAGCCGCGAAAAATGCTATTTTGATTGTAGAATTCGCCAAGCAGCGTGAAGAGCAAGGCGCAAATTATGTGGACGCCGCCGTAGAAGCCGCATCGTTAAGATTAAGGCCAATTATCATGACGTCTTTAGCCTTTATTCTAGGGGTGATCCCGCTCATGCTGGCGAGCGGCGCTGGCGCAGAAATGCGGCAAGCTCTTGGGACTTCTGTGTTCTTTGGCATGCTCGGGGTCACCGTATTTGGATTGTTATTCACGCCAGTCTTCTACGTCCTCATCCGCATGCTCTTCGGTGCCTATGCCGATAAAGCTGAAGAAGAAGACGAGGGTTGCCCCGACGATATGACTGAAAGTGCCTAAATGGCGCCATTCGCTTGACATTCTTTCAGCCAATCGTATAACCGCGCCTTCACGTTTAACGGGCCCGCACGCCGAGTGAAGCGGTGCCCGCATCTAGCCAGTAGGCTAGGTGGTGCGAACCTCGGCAAGACAGACGACACGCAGTTAAGGAGGCTCGCTATGAGCAAGCGTATTCGCGCGAAGCATAAACTCGATCGCCGCATGGGCGAAAACATTTGGGGCCGCTCCAAAAGCCCCGTTAACACTCGTGACTACGGCCCCGGTCAACACGGCCAGCGGCGCAAGTCTAAACTCTCTGATTTCGGTATTCAGCTGCGTGCAAAACAAAAGCTGAAAGGGTATTACGGCAATATTCTCGAGAAGCAGTTCCGCCGGACGTATGATGAAGCATCACGGCGTTCGGGCGATACATCTGAAAACCTGATTGGCTTGCTCGAACAGCGCTTAGACGCGGTTGTTTACCGCGCCAAGTGGGTGCCGACCATGTTTGCAGCGCGTCAATTTGTGAGCCACGGCCATGTTAAAGTAAACGGTGTGCGCACAAACATTCCCAGCTTCCGCGTGCAAGTGGGTGATGTTGTGGAAATCAAAGAAAAATCCCGCCAAATGGCTTTGGTTATGGAAGCACAAGTCTCGACAGAACGCGAAGTGCCCGAATATTACGAGACCGGGGCCAACGGAACCCAGGTCAAGTTGACGCGTATCCCGGTTCTAGACGAAGTGCCGTATCCGGTCCGTATGGAACCAAATCTGGTGGTCGAGTTTTATTCTCGCTAAGACGAAGATGCCAGATGAAATTAAAAGAAGCCCCTTCTTCGGTTGGGGCTTTTTTTGTCTTATACGCTCAGTGATTGACTAAGCGGAAGTGACCTGATCCGCTGGCCACTGGCAGCGAAGATTGCGTTGGCGATAGCGGGCGCTGTTCCAGGCGTGCCGATCTCTCCTACACCGCCGGGTGGCAGATCTGAGTCCATGAGCGCGGCCTCGACTTGCGGAGAGCGCTGCATATCCATGACCCGGTAGTCATCGAAATTGGCCTCGACCGCTTGGCCATCAACCAATGTGATTCTGCCAAATAGCGCTGCGCTTAGGCCGCAATGAACGCCGCTGACCGCCTGCGCGCGTACGGTGTCTGGCGCAATGACTTGGCCGCAATCAATTGCAATCCACACTTTGTTCACCTGCAGTTTTCCATCAGAAACGCTGACCTCGGCAATTTGCGCTGAGGCACTGCCCCATTCTTCATAGAGGCCTATCCCCAGTCCTGTGCCCTGCCGGCGTTCTCGCTGCCAATCGGCCATGCTTGCAGCGCGCTCTAGCACGGCGCGCAGGCGTGGATGATTGCCTAGTTTGCTTAAACGGAAGACGAGGGGGTCTTCCCCAGCGAGATGCGCAAGTTCATCAGCAAAGCTCTCTCCTGCAAAGGGGAAATGGGTTCCATTCACGCTGCGCCAAAAGCCGATGGAGACCGGCAGGTCAACTTCTTGCCAGCGGTGGTCACTTTTCTCAGCTGAATAAGGAAAAATGCCCTGCTCAGGAAATTCAGGACGACCTTTTTTGTAAAACTGCGGGAGCCGTGCTTTGGCAATGGATTGCATTGCCGATGCTGTTTTGACTTCGGCAATCGTATTGTCCTTAGACATAGCCGCAGATAGAGCGAATTTTGCCGCAGGCCTAAATTGATCGGACAGAATATCTGCCGGGCGGTCCATCATCACTTGCACGGGCGCATTGGCGCTCTTGGATAAGTGTACCGCAAGATCCAAGGCTTGCATGTCAGTGCCTTTTCGCCCGAACCCACCCCCTAAAAAGGCGTTCTCCAAGGTCACTTGCTCGACGTCGATGGCTAGGAGCGTTGCAACGCGCTGCGCAAACCGCGAGGGCGCTTGGGTTGAGACCCAGATTTTCGCAGCGTCATCAGAGACCCACGCCGTTGCCGTCATCGTCTCCATACACATATGGGAGAGGAACGGGGCTGAGTAAGTTGCCTTAATCGTCTTTGCGCCAAGTGTGTCAGCAGAAAGCGGCGTATAGATGCTGTTGATCGCATCGCTGAGGACGTTATCAACCTCAACATCATCAATGGTGCTCGCAGAGGAAGGATTGGTTGGCTGCAATTTCAAACGCCGTACAGCGCGGTTTGCTGCCCACCAGGTTTTGCCAGTAACCGCTACGGCATTGCCGAACTGCTGGACACCTAAAACGCCGCTCATCGCTTTAGCATCGCTAAGATTGCTAACGCTTGCGTCTCCCATCTGTTCCGGGATGAGTTTCACAGCTGCATGGAGCATGCCCGGCAAGCGCACATCGGCGCCGTAGTGTGCCGCGCCCGTGACTTTCTGAGGAATATCTTTTCGCTGAAGATTGCGGCTAATAAGCGTGAGCTGCGCATTTGTTTTTAATGGGGCCTGGGCTGGCATGTCGCTGGTTGCCACATCCGCCAATAACTGTGCGAGAGCATATGATGCACCCCTTGGGCCGCCAATCACTTTGGAATTGACGACGCTTAAAGCGGAGGTTGTTGTTTCCCAGCGCTGGGCGGCGGCTTGGAGGAACGCTAAACGAACCCGTGCACCCATCTCCCTAAAAGGTTGATACCACGTGCGCATGCTGCGGCTGCCACCAGTGGTTTGGCCGCCGAATTGATTGTAAAAGTCGCTGTGATGCGGCGCACGCACCACCTCAACGCTTACCCATTCTAGTCCAATCTCATCGGCTAAGACTTTCGCAAGTCCAGTAAACACATCTTGGCCCATCTCGGCTTCCGGGCATGTTAGAATAACGCGGCCATCCGGCGTGAACTCCACAAAAGGATTGAGGCGTCTGCTGGCCTGCTGCGCCGCTAGTTCAGGCGCGCAGCTATAAAGCATGAGACCCGCGGCCGCAGTCGGCGCGGCCTTTAACAGCCAGCGGCGTGTTACATGGGAGCGCTTTGATTGGACTAGGGTCACTGGCTATGCCTTAAGAGGGGAGACTGCAGAAACAAAAAGAGCCGCACGAGATCATGCAGCCCTTTTTTTTCAAAATTGCTTGTTGCCACGCTATGCCGCGACAACACCTTTTTCTTCCATAAGGTCCGTTAGCTCGCCACTGGAATACATCTCGCGGATAATATCACAGCCGCCGACGAATTCGCCTTTGACATAGAGCTGCGGAATGGTTGGCCAGTCAGAAAACTCTTTAATGCCTTGGCGTAGGTCTGCGTCTTGTAAGACGTCGTGGGCATCAAATTTCACGCCTGTCCGGTTTAGGACCTCTACAACAGTGGCTGAAAACCCGCATTGCGGAAACATTGGGGTGCCTTTCATAAAGAGCACCACGTCTGATCCATCGACGGTAGATTGGATGCGCTCATGGGTTGGATTGGACATATATTATCTCCTATTATTGCAACCCAGTGTGCCGTGAGCGACATCTGCCTGCAAATGTTGATTTCCTATGTATGCGATAGACCAACTTTATCAACATACAAGATGTGATTACGCGGGCGGCGATGTTTGCAGCGCCAAAGCATGGAGTTCACCGCCCATTCGGCCTTTTAGTGCTGCATAAACGAGTTGATGCTGTTTCACGCGGCTTAGGCCTTCAAATTCCTTGGAAATGACATGCGCAGCGTAGTGATCGCCATCACCGCGTAAGTCCTCGATGGTCACTTGCGCATCTGGCAAGGCGTCTTTGATAAACGCTTCAATATCTTGAGCAGACATGGGCATTGGGCCGGTCCTCCTGTTTTGCCGCGACTTATTGCATAAGCGCTGGCAGCCAGCTTTCATGCAGGTGTTTAAGCTCTTTCACCAATATGGTCTCTCCGCCGGGCAGTTTCAATTCTGCCGCGCGTGTTGATCGTCCTATAACCAGCGCTTCAAGGCCCGCGCTTTCGGCTTCTTTCGCCAAGTCTTGGCCGTTCTCACATGCGAGAACATAGCGGCCTTGATCTTCCCCAAACCAGAATGCGTGCGGACTTTGACCATCCTGCGCTGCGCTCAGGTCTATACCGCAGTTGCCAGCCATCGCCATTTCTGTTAGCGCAACCAGCAAGCCGCCGTCCGATACGTCATGCACGATGCGCATTGTCTTTTCGATGTGTTGGCGCACGAAATCCCCGGTTTTGCGTTCCTGCGTTAAATCAACAGGCGGCGGCGTCCCGTCTTCGCGCTGACACAGCTCGCGCAAATATAAGCTTGCGCCTAGATGGCTCCCTTGCGGCCCAAGCACAACAATATCGAGGTCAGGATCAAGCGCGATATGTGCGCGCTTGCTTGCATTTGCGATCAGGCCAATTGCGCCGACCGCTGGTGTTGGCAAAATCGCTTGCCCGTTGGTTTCATTGTAGAGGGATACATTACCAGACACGACCGGGAAATCCAGCGCGCGGCAGGCCTCGCCCATACCCTCAATAGCGGCCACAAATGTCCCCATGATGTCTGGGCGTTCAGGGTTGCCGAAATTCAGGCAATCGGTGATGGCTAAAGGCTGCGCGCCGACCGCTGTTAAATTACGCCAGCATTCGGCGACGGCTTGTTTCCCGCCTTCATTCGCATCGGCTTCGCAGTAGCGCGGGGTCACATCCGTAGTAACCGCAAGCGCTTTGTCGGTGCCGTGAATGCGCACGATCGCGGCATCACCGCCGGGGCGGCCAATCGTATCGGCCATGACCATGTGATCATATTGTTCCCAAATCCAGCGCCGTGAAGCGATATCTGGACTGCCCATCAAGGTCTTTAAGGCATCGCCGATAGAGCAGGGCGGGGCTACATCTTCCGCGTTGATCGCTAGCCTTGTCGGGGGCGGCGTGTGCGGCCTGTCGTACATTGGTGCATCATCAGCTAAGCTGCCAAGCGGCATATCAGCGACCGTTTTACCTTCAAATGTCAGCGCCATGCGGCCTGTGTCTGTGATACGGCCGATGACGGCGAAATCGAGGTGCCACTTGTCAAAGATTGCTTTGGCAAAGTCCTCGCGCCCGGGTTTCAGCACCATGAGCATGCGCTCCTGGCTTTCTGACAACATCATCTCATAGGGCACCATGCCGTCTTCGCGGCAAGGAACCGCAGACAGGTTGAGCTCGATCCCAACGCCGCCTTTTGAGGCCATTTCAACGGAGGATGATGTGAGACCAGCAGCGCCCATATCCTGAATAGCGACGATGGCATCAGAGGCCATCAGCTCTAAGCACGCTTCGATGAGCAGTTTTTCGGTAAATGGATCGCCGACCTGCACGGTGGGGCGTTTTTCTTCTGCATCTTCAGAGAATTCAGCGGACGCCATGGTGGCACCGTGAATACCGTCCCTGCCTGTTTTTGATCCCACATAAACGACCGGATTGCCGATGCCGGCAGCAGCCGAATAAAAAATCTTGTCTTGGTCTGCGAGCCCGACGCACATTGCGTTGACGAGTATGTTGCCATTGTAGCGCGGGTGGAAATTCGTCTCGCCGCCGACCGTTGGCACGCCGACACAGTTCCCATATCCGCCTATGCCAGCAACAACGCCCGCGACTAAATGCCTGGTTTTGGGATGGTCAGGTTCGCCAAATCGAAGCGCATTCATGTTGGCAATGGGGCGCGCACCCATGGTAAAAACGTCGCGCATGATGCCGCCAACCCCGGTTGCGGCCCCTTCATAGGGCTCTATAAAGCTGGGGTGGTTGTGGCTTTCCATTTTGAAGATGGCGGCTTGGCCGTCGCCAATATCGACGACACCTGCATTTTCGCCGGGCCCTTGGATGACCCACGGTGCCTTCGTGGGCAGTGTCTTTAAGTGCAAGCGGCTGGACTTGTACGAACAATGTTCGGACCACATCACTGAATAGATGCCGAGCTCAAGCAGGTTGGGCTCGCGCTCCAAGGCGCTGCAAATCCGGTCATATTCTTCTAGCGTGAGGCCGTGTTCTTGGATGGTTTGCTGCGTGTGCGCGTCTGGCATAGAGAGGGACTTGATCAATAGCGATTAGGTACCAGAGGCTCTAGCGCCTTTATGCTTGCTTGACCAGATCGCAGCGCTAGAGATTTGGTCTTATCCACGAATTTAGCGGCCTGCCTAAGCGTTGCTCGATTTTGGCAGTGGACGCCTCGAACATGGCGGCGAGCCATTGCGCATCTTCATCAGACAGTGGCGGGATATTTTTTGTCAGAGCACGCTTTGCTAATGATATGGCGCTGTCTGGCGCCAAGCGGCGGATACCATCCAGGGTATCGCGAAAGGCCGCTTCTGATGGGAAGAGTTTCATGAGAGCTTTGGCTGGGCCAGAATATTGAAACCCGGCGTTCTTTTTACTGTCTTCTTCCTGTGCAGGCAGGCTGTGCGCCGCAGCGCCGATCTGGCTGAAAACACCCTCTACGAGCTTTTGGGGGTCAGACTTGAGATCGTCGAATAGTAGGAGTTGGACCTGTCCAGCGCCCAGGGTATCTTCAAAGAACTTTAGCTGATCTGCGTAAAGGCTTTGCCGTGCATAATGACTGATCGGGCTTATTGCCTGCCGCAGCGGCTGCGTTTCGCCGTTATAGCGCACGCCGTGCCAATAGGAAGAATAGGCGCGGCGCACAGGGCACCTTAAGATGTAGAATACATGCGCGCCCGCGGCGTGCTCGTTGATGCGTCCGGGCACGTCAAAGAGCTGACCGGTAGCTGGATCATCATAGCCGCCTGCATAGGCGGGAGATGCATCAATCAACCATTTGGCGCAAACGCCTTCATACTGCGCACGGTACCAGTCCCATCCCTTGGTCCAAAACCGCGTGTAGAAATCAACCTCCTTCACCGCGCCCATGGCGATGTCGGGGTGCGTGGCCAAAAGGTGCGCGAGGGTCGTCGTGCCTGCTTTTTGCGCGCCAATGATGATTAATCGCGGCGGAAATGCCGACGTATTGACCGCGCGGCCAGCGCTATCGCTCACGGTCCCACTCGGCGAAACAACCGCCTGCTTTCGAGAGGGTGACGATGTCCATAACCTTAGCAGCGTCGTCCTTTGCTACAGTATCGCGCCATTTGTTTGCTGCGATACTGGGGTTGCGTATGAGGCCATGGTACCGGTTGCTGTCTTTTTGCGTTGCCATCACTGTTTTGAGATAGTCTTCGACTTGCGGATCGAGCGCCATGCCGCACCACTCTAACAGTGCAGCGCTTTCGCCAAAGACATCGTCGCAAAGCTTATCGTAGAGCAGAGGACGCACATTGGCCCGGCCTTCGCTGTGGGTCATCGCAAAATCATTGACGATCACCCACTGCCAGGCCGCGCGCTCCCAATCGTCCATTGCATCGACCTTTGCCCGCGTCAGGCTATGCTCGCGGGCCATGGGCAAGTCGAGCTGGTCGTCAAAAATATGGATACGCGGCATTTTTCCCAAGGCAATCCCGCGCTGGCGGGATGCGGCAACCGCGCAAGGATGGCGCATGATGTGCACCACTTTCATATGCGCGCAGGCATCTGCAATGATAGGAATGCGCCCCACCATACTGACCGACTTCATGACGATATGCGCTGGCGGCGTCTGCACCATATCAGGCACCGACCAATCGCCGACGGACACAAATTTTCCAATCGTTTGCTCAGCGGCGATCATGGCGGAGATTAAGGCCTCGCGCAGGGTGTGTGCAAGTGGCTCTCGGTAGGACTTGGAAAATGCAGGTCGCTTCTGAACCGCTCTTAGGATGTGATGCGCTTTAAGCTTGTCCACATAGCCGCGAACGATGTCAGACTTTTGCGCGAATATGTCGGGGTCGGGATAATAGCTGGGATCGTTGGTTCGCAGCCTTATATCGGGTTCATGCAGACAAAATGTGTCGCGGTGGGCATCAAAGATGCGTTGAATGAATGACGTACCGGACCGCCCGCTGCCAATCAGAAAGACATGTGTCATATTGCATCGATCAATTGCGCAAAAAAGTCTGCTCCGTCGCGCCCCCCTAAGTCATCTTGGATGAGCCGCTCCGGATGGGGCATCATGCCGAGAATGTTTTTCTTTTCACTTAAAATACCAGCAATATGACGTGCTGACCCGTTGGGATTGTCGATGTATGTGAACGCGATACGCTCCTGCGTTTCCAATTGGTCTAAGGTATCCTCATCCGCGAAGAAATTGCCGTCATGGTGGGCAATGGGGTAGCGCACGCTAGCGCTGCGTTTAAGGCCGGACAGCAGCGGCGATGATGTGGTCTCCACCCGCAACTCCACGTCCTTGCAAATGAATTTCAGGTTCTCATTGCGCATCAATGCACCTGGCAGCAATCCGCACTCCGTCAGCTGCTGAAATCCATTGCAAATTCCGAGCACCAGGCCGCCCTTTGTCGCGTGGTCAATCACAGCTTGCATAATGGGTGCGCGCGCAGCCATAGCTCCAGCGCGCAGGTAGTCGCCGTAGGAAAACCCGCCCGGCAAAGCGACGAGGTCAACATCCGGCAAAGTGCGGTCTTGATGCCAGACCATGGCAGGGGCTTTGCCTGTTGCTTCTTTTAACGCAACGGCGAGATCGCGGTCGCAATTGGAGCCCGGAAAGACGATAACAGCGCTTTGCATGACCTACGCGATATCGATGCTGTAGTTTTCGATGACGGGATTGGCGAGAAGCTTTTTGCACATTGCTTCGACCTGTGCGCGTGCCTCTTTGGGAGGCTGTTCTGCAATTTCAAGCTCAATAACCTTGCCTTGGCGCACATCGCCCACGCCAGCAAAGCCCAAATCTGTCAAAGCGCCAGCAATAGCCCGCCCTTGGGGGTCAAGAACGCCGTTTTTCAAGGTCACATGAACTGTGGCTCGCATTTATTCGCTATCCTTATTCTTTTTTGCGCGGTGCTGATTAAGATCGAGGACTGCGCTTGCAGGCTCGTCATCATCATCTTCCATCAAGCCGAGGCGCCGCGCGACGGTTTGGTACGCTTCAACCTCGCCGCCTAAGTCGCGGCGGAAACGGTCTTTGTCTAGTTTTTCGCCAGTGGCAATGTCCCAAAGGCGGCAGTTATCTGGGCTGATTTCATCTGCCAGCATGACCCGCATTTGATCATTATGATAGTGGCGGCCGAACTCGAGTTTGAAATCGACGAGGCGGATGCCAATTGCTGTAAACAAGCCGGTCATGAAGTCGTTTACGCGCAGCGCCATGCCTGTCATATCTTCAAGCTCTTCAGGCCCGGCCCAGCCGAAGCAGGCGATATGTTCTTCTGTGACCAGCGGGTCGCCCAAGGCATCGTCCTTGTAATACGTCTCAACGATGGTCCGGCCCAGTGGGGTGCCTTCTTCTAGGCTCAGGCGTTTCGCGATGGACCCGGCTGCGATGTTTCGCACAACAATCTCTAGTGGGATTATCTCAACGCCGTGAATAAGTTGTTCGCGGCGGTTGAGACGCTTTATGAAGTGGTGCGGAATATTCAGCTGGGTCAGTGAGGTGAAAATATATTCACTGATGCGATTGTTTAAAACGCCTTTGCCAAGCAACGTCGCCTTCTTCTCAGCATTGAAGGCCGTCGCATCATCTTTGAAGTATTGGATTAAGGTGCCAGGTTCAGGCCCTTCGTACAGGATTTTTGCTTTGCCTTCGTAAATCTGTCTGCGTCGGGTCATCCGGCGAATAGCTTTCTCTTGCGGAAGGGAGCGTGGGTGGTCTGTCCCCGAGAAGATAGTTGGATCGTTAAACCATGTGCGCGGAAAAACGGCAACGCGAATGTCATGCTTTTCAAGACAATTTTGAAAATGCTGACTTGCGCGCGCGCGCAGCGTCCGTACATTCAAGATCGATCAATTTTTGTAAAGGGTTCTTTATGACTGGCTTAGACGACCGCGAGCGCGCCTTTGAAAACAAATTTGCGCATGATGATGAGATTCGCTTCAAAACAGAAATGCGCCGCAATCGCCTCCTTGCGGGCTGGGCCGCTAATCTAATGGGTCTGTCAGATACAGACGCAGAAGCGTATGTCATGACCTTAGTGAAATCCGACCTAGAAGAGGCTGGCGATGATGATGTTTTTCGCAAGCTGCGCGCTGATTTAGACGCCAAATCCATCGATGTAACAGACCATAAATTGCGCACAGTGATGGATGAAAAACTGGTTGAGGCCAAGCAGCAGGTCATGAACGACAGCTAAGCCATTCTGTCACCGCATTTTAAAAAAAACGTATTGCTAGAAAGGACTGCGCATGGCTGATGGCGAAGCGCTGAAACTGCCGGACACCCTCATGGAAGAGGGGCTCCTGGTTGGTTGGTCGCTCGAACATCTTCAAGCCAGCATGCCGCTTGGGTTCGCCTTTGGGAATCCTGATTGCTGCCCTGAAACGGGTTTTTTAGATGCCGTGATGTTTGAGAATCGCGGCAATATTCTCACCTTTTCTGGCCAACGCAGCGCGAGCGATGCAAACTGTCTGGTGCCCGGCATTTTGCGTCATTCTGGCCCTACGATCAGCCTGAGCGGCTCGTCTTGCACATACCGTGCGACCGCCAAAGCGCGCCAGCAGCGCGGCGATGATGTCATCCTGCTTGACCCTTACGGCTTGTCTGGTTCTGCCAGTGCGTCGCTCAACCCGTTCAGTTTGCTTGATAAAGACCGGCAAGACCTGCAGGAAAAAGCCCGCAATCTGGCCGCACTGATCTGTCCACTGCTAAGCCTTGATGCCAATACAAATGCGATCTCGTCGCGCGCACAGCAGTTTTTGGCGGCCGTTTTGCTGTTTCAGGTTCTGCAAGAACCGCCCATGCAGCATAATTTGGAGCGCACCCGGGCGATTTTGTTTGATAGCCCGCAGGAGCTAAAGCGCCTTTTTGAGTTGCTTGCTAATAGCCCGAATGAAGAGATCCGGCAGGCATCGTCGTTTCTTGGCCTCACGCCGCCAGAAATGATGACCGCCATGCTGTCTTATTTGCAGGATCAGCTGCAATTCTTGAATCATGAGGGCGTAGTCTCATCGACAGCGTCGACCAGCTTTGATCTAGAAGCCGTGGCCGATGGGAAAGCCAGCAGCATCTATATCCTTTTGCCGGGACAACAGACCTCTGCCTATCAGCGCCTTGGCCAGCTATGGCTCGGAACGCTGTTGGAAGCTTTGGCACGGCGGGTGAGGGCGCCGCAGCAGGCGACCTTGGTTTTGATTGATCAAGCGCAGGACCTTGGGAATTTTGACACTCTTGTCCACGCCAACAGCCATTTGAGCGCATTTGGCGTGCATCTATGGACGATTTGGGCGGACGCGGAGGCCTTGCGCGGTGCCTATCCGAGGTCTTGGAGACGCTTTTTAAGCGAAGCGTGGGTGCTGCAAGCCTTTGGGACCAACACCATGATCGTGGCGCAGGAAATTGCGGCCATCACTGGCTATCCAAAGCCGGCTGATATTATGGACCTCGATCATGATGAAATGGTTTTGGTATTGTCGGGCGATAATCCCGTCATTGCGCAGCGCGTGAACGGTTATAGCGACCCTGTGTTCCAGCCTTTGCTGGATCAGGGTGCCATAACGGGCGATGCAGGCACAATATTACCGCCAAAGCAACGCAGCCAGCGGCAATATGTGCGCCAAGAGCCGGCGCCGCAGTTGCCGATTATTAGCCAAAACCAATTGAGCCGGCTGTTAGAGCTTGGAAGCCGCTAAGAAAGCGCAGAAGCGATTGTATCAGGTGATGATAATTACAACGCCGATGACGATCAGAGCAACGAACACGGTGCCCCATTTAGATGCGCTAATGAAACCTTTGTAGGTTTGGCGGTGCTGTTTGGTATCCATTTCCATGCGTTTGGTCACTTTTCCAAAAATATCTAATCGTTGCCGCTATGTATCTGACAGCGCGGCTTGTGATCAAGTCTTTCCAGCTGATTTGGCCTGATCAACGGGCGGGTATCGAACGGCCAAATTGATCGACTGGTTCTCATCGATCACCATGCGCACATGATGGCGCTGAAGGTGCGATGGCGAGGCCGCGCCGCAGCTGTGAGCAATGACCCCCACATCATGGCGAATAGCGCTGGCAAATTGAGCCACGTGATCGGCTTTAACGCGTGGTACGAGGCCTCTTTGCAAGTCTTCTCTATGCGTTGTAATGCCGGTTGGGCAGGTGTTCTTGTTGCACTTGAGCGCTTGGATACAGCCAAGCGAGAACATAAACCCGCGCGCGCAATTGATAGCATCGGCGCCCATGGCAAGCGCCCAGCTTACTTCTGACGGCAAGAGCATTTTTCCTGACGCAATCACGCGCACCCGCGGGCGAAGGCTATGGCGATCTAGCGCATCGACCAAAGCGGGTAGTGATTCGCGGATAGGCAAACCCAGATAGTCCATCAACGACTGCGGCGCTGCGCCCGTTCCCCCATCTGCGCTATCGAGCGTGATAAAATCTGGACGCGACTCTTCATCTTGAAGGTGGATCGCTGCGGCAAGATCGTCCATCCAGGCGAGGGAGCCGGCCACCGTCTTAAACCCAACTGGCAGGCCGCTGACGCGTTTGAGGTGTGCAATCTTGGCTAACAGTTCATCGATGCTCGCAATATCAGGATGCCGATTAGGGCTGTGCGAGGCTTCACCTTCCGGAATACCGCGGATACGGGAAATCTCAGCCGTCACTTTGTTCGCTGGTAAAATCCCGCCCTTGCCGGGTTTTGCACCTTGCGCCAATTTCAACTCGATCATTTTGACAGCGTCATGTTGGCTAACAGCTTTTAACGCTGCATCGTCCAACGCGCCATCTTTGCTGCGCACGCCGTAGTTGGCGGTTCCAATTTGAAAGATAATGTCGCAGTCACCTGCCAAATGATGCTCCGACAGTCCGCCTTCACCTGTATTCAGCCAAATTCCAGCCTTTGCTGCGCCCAGCGATAAAGCTGTAATCGCGGGCTGGGATAAGGAGCCGTAGCTCATGGCCGAAATGTTGAAAAAGGATGGAGCCTCATAGGGCTTGTCGCATAGGGGCCCGAAACAAATTGGCTCAGCTTCTGCGATATCGGATTCAAGGACCGGAAATTGCGTATTTTCAAAAATGATTGTGCCTTCTGGGCTCAGTTCCCGCGTGGAGCCGAAGGCGATGGTGCGGCTGTCGCCCTTCGCAGCGCGGCCCACCCAATTGCGCTGGGCGCGGTTGAAGGGCAGTTCTTCGCGGTCCAGAGCGAAGAAATACTGCCGGAAGAACTCTCCCAAATGTTCAAAGAGGCTGCGCAGGCGGCCAACGACTGGGTAGTTGCGGCGGACCGCGTTGCTTGATTGCTGCCGGTCGAGAAAGAAAATGACGACAATACTTGCTGCGCCAAAGACCAAGGCAATCACCAGCAGGCCAGCAAGTGTGTTTAAGATGCCTGCAACGATACTCATGCCTTCTCCAATACGACCGGTCTTGGCGGTCTTATCAAAACCTTAAAGTCTAGCCTTAAAAAAACCTTTACGTTTTCGTGCTACTTCACGCCAATATATGACACCATTTTTTTAGAGATGACATTCGATATGATGATTTATTGTGATCGCGGTTTGCAGCGTTTGGGCGCTGCTTTGGTCGCGCAAGAACAACCTGTTACCAAAGGGGCTGCGGCAGCCCTCTTGAAGACCCGCCTAGGCGCATATCTTCAAGACAAAGCGATGATCGACACGATTTTGAAGGCGCGCTACTCTTAATTGTCGTCGCCGTCTTCAGGCTCTAACAGCCGGTGAAGATGGACAACCACATATTTGGTCAGCGCATCGTCGACTGTACGCTGGGCCTCGCCTTTCCATGCGGACTTGGCAGATTTAAAATCAGGATAGACGCCGACAACGTGAATGTTGTCGAGGTCTTCAAACTCCATGCCTTGGGGGTCTTTCACCTTGCCGCCAAAAACGAGGTGTAGAAGCTGTTTGTCAGACATAGTCTTAAGGTCCTTTACGCGGCAGTGACAGCGAGGAAAGCGCTCCTTCTTATCCTGCCAATTGGCTTTGCAGTTGCTGCATAGTATCCGCCATAAATGCTTCAAACTCCTTGCCGCGCCAAGCGTCATGTCGCCCAATTGCAAAAAATTCAGCGTTGCGGCGATAAAGGGCGGCATTCATGCGGTTCATGAGCCGCCCGTCTACCGTTTTAATGGCTTTTGCTGGCGATCCGACAATCACACTATGGTCGTCAAACCGGGCTCCATCGCGCACATAGGCATGCTGGCCAACGGTTGATCCATGGCCAATATGAGCGCCGTCAAAAATCGTTGCGTTAATGCCAATGAGGCAGTCATCGCCGACAGTGCAGGCATGGACTGTGCAGTGATGCGTCACCGAGACATTCGCGCCAATATGGGTCGGAAACCCCGGTGATGTGTGGATCATTACAAAGTCTTGGATGTTGGTATTGGGGCCTATGACGACCGGCGCACTTTCAGCGCGAATGACCACATAGGGCCAAATAGAGGCCCCTTCTTCCACCGTTATGTCGCCGTAGAGCAATGCCGTGGGGTGAATGAACGCTGGGTTTTTGAGTGTGACTCCAGCACCGAAGTCTCGGTCCTGCCAAGGGATACCGGTCACGCTTTAGGCCTCGTCTGCCTCCGCATCTTTTTCCAGGCGCGTCAAGAATTCTTCAATACCGCGGTTGCTTAGGAACGACATGAACTCATCTTTCTTCGTCTGAAACAAAGATATGTTTTCCACTTTCACATCCATTACCATGAAGTCACCATTTTCCATGGGGCGCATGCGCCAATCCGCGCGCAAATCATCCCCGCCAAACGGACTGGTGACGCTTGTGACCACCCAAATGTCCTTTTTGCCTTGGGTGTAAGTGCGTTCGATTGTGACTTCTTCATCGCCCACCTCGGTAAGCCGGTCTGTATAAAGCGCGACGACATAACTCGGCAGCAAGCTCGTGTAGCGCTCCATCTGCATTTCATCAAATTTACGGCGATGAAAGCCCAGCAAGGCTGCGCCAATGCGTTGAACGTCCGTCACCTCGGCAAATAAGCGGCGAAATTCGGCGCGCTGATCGGCTTCAGTCAGCGATTTATCGCGCAAAACAGCAAAGGCTTTGCCTGAAATATCTTCAAAGAAAACCAAGGCTGCCGCTTGTTGCTCTTGTGTTGCAGCAGCGCGCGCGGGCGTAAGGGCTGCACTTGTCAAAACGCCGGTTGTACCCGTGATAAGGCCCAGGGCTAAGCTCATCGCTTTCAAGAAAGGAGCGTTCATTTGCAATGTCCTTTGTCTCTCAATATGGGTTTTTTCTACCACAAACATGAACTCAAATGTTGGTATTTTTGCTTCGGTTGCAAGCTGATACCGCCATGGGAGGTCACCGCGGTTCGGTCGCTTGGCGCATATAAGCAAGTAAATCCATCCGGCTTTGCGCGTCTCGTACTTTTTGGATGCGCATGGTTGGTTTAATTCCGGGACGATACCTATTGGGGTCTTCCAGAAAAGCAAATAGCCGTTCTTCCGTCCAAATGAGATTGGCCGCTTTAAGGGCATCTGAATAGTATTTGTAGTTTTGGTCACCGGCGCTGACACGGCCGAAAACCTTAAATAAATGCGGCCCTGGTGCGCGCGATGGCACTTGATTGGTGACGTGGTGGCAGGATTTGCAGCGTTTAAACACCTTTTCACCACGCGCTGCATCGCCTTGAGAGGAATAGGTCGATTTGGTGAAATCGTTATCCTCAGCTATCGAGGTCGCTGGCCACGCGGTCACCATGGCAAAAGCTGCAATAATGCGGATAGCAGGCAAAGCGTTCAGGGCTGGCAAAGCGGGGGTCTCTTACTCAATAATGGATTTGACTAACGAGCGTCTGATAAGGGGCCAGACTATCCAGAAGTTTGTTCTTTATATGGCTTTATCTCACCCGATGCCACGCGCTCAAGGTAACTATCGAGCATTGCTTTAACCTTTGGCGCAAGAATGTACAGACCAATCATGTTGGGAAAGGCCATGGCCAGCAGCATGGCATCGGCAAAGGACATGACGGCGCCAAGGGTCATGGAGGAGCCAATGATCAAAGTGAGCAGGTACAACACTTTTATAGTCAGGTCCGCCCATGGCTTGTCGCCGCAAAGGTATAAAAAGGCGCGCTGGCCATAATAAAACCAGGTGATCGAGGTCGAAAAAGCGAATAGTACAACTGCGCCTGTCAACAGATAGGGAAACCAGCTGATCACAGACGCAAACGCGTTGGACGTAAGCGTTATCCCGTCCAATCCTGCGCTAGCCGTGTGCATGTCTGTGACGATGAGCACCAGCGCGGTGATGGTGCAAATCACCACCGTATCTATGAATGGTTCGAGCAACGCGACCAGCCCTTCGGAGACGGGTTCGCGGGTTTTTGCCGCTGAATGTGCTATTGCGGCTGATCCTACGCCAGCTTCATTGGAGAAGGTGGCGCGCCGGAGGCCAATCACCAGCACGCCTATAAAGCCGCCGACAACACCTTCGGAGGTGAAGGCACCCGTCACGATTTGTGCAAACGCGCTCGGAACTGCTCCAATATTAAGCGCTATGACGGTGAGCGCGCCTGAGAGATAGACAAAGGCCATGAGGGGCACGAGCTTTTCCGTCACTTTCGTGATGGAGCGAATACCGCCAACTATGACGAGCCCCACAAAGAAGGCGTATGCTAGTCCAATGATCCAGGGTTTCCCCGCCAATACACTGTCCGCACCGCCCGTAAGCGGAACAAGCGTTGCAATGACTTGTTCAGCGCTTTGATTGACTTGGAACATATTGCCCGCGCCAAACGCCCCGCCAACGCATAAGATAGCAAAGAAAGCAGCTAAAAACCGCCCAAGCCCGCCATAGCCTTTTTCGGCAAGACCATCGCGCAGATAATACATCGGGCCACCCGCCACGATCCCTTGCGGGTTAATTTTACGATAAAAGACGCCTAGGGTGCATTCAGTGAACTTTGACGCCATACCAAGCAATCCGGCCAGGATCATCCAAAAGGTTGCACCAGGACCGCCGAGTGAGACGGCAACAGCCACGCCGGCGATGTTGCCAAGCCCGACCGTGCCTGAAAGCGCCGCGGTGAGGGCTTGAAAATGTGTGACTTCGCCCGGATCGCTTGGATCATCATAGGTTCCCCGCGCAATACGGATGGCTTGCACAAACCCGCGAAAATTGATGAAACGCATGCGCCAGGTAAAGAACATGGCGCCGGTCAAAAGCCAAACCACAATCAATGGCAAACCGGCAGCCCCATTGCTAAAGCCGCTGCCGCTGAATGCGCTGCCGGAGAAACGCAGCGACGCGGCAAGACCGGATGGCACAGAGAGTGTCAGCGTGTTCGCCTCGCGAACCACAGCGCCTGTTTCTGGCAGGAGGTCACTAAGTGCGTTTTCTAATGCGAGGGGGGCAAGCGCACTGGGGTCTGCGGCTTGGCCTTCGCCGCACACAAGTCCATTTGTATCAACTTCCAGTGCCAGCGTTTTATCACCTATTGATAGGTCTATCGTGTCGCCATCCGTTAGCGCACTAGGATCGATTTTAAGAACTGCGGTCTGCGTATCGCCAGCGGGCACCACCGGGATTTGGGCAAACACGAGGGCTGAAATAAAGTTGGTAACTGGGGAGACCGCAGCATCAATGCGCTGTGATGCCGTGGGCGAGGGGCAAGTAGGAACCTGCGCGGCGGACGTTGGGGCTAGGATCGCAAAGTATAAAATCAGAACGACAAAAGCAGACAGCACTCGCTTAAAATTTAGTGTCAATTGCACGGAAGTCTCTCACCTGAATTGGAGTGTTTTGATGTTGTTTGGCCTGCAAAGACAGAGAATAAAAGGATATTCCGCGCCGCCACTTAGCCTTAATGGACGTTAACGACTAGGACCTGCACGCACAAGCAGGTGATCAACTCTTTAGTGTTCGTTAAGGAGATGTCGGCACTTTCGAGGCCTCAATCACTTTGGCCAAAAGCCGCTGGCCCTGCGAATGAAAGTCGACCTTTATGTCATCAGATTTATCCGCTGCCGACGTCGCCAAATTGGCCAACTCCAAGACCGATGCAGATGTGCGCGCGCAAACCATATCGAAGGTAGGCGGCAGCTTTACCGGCGGCGCTTTGTCTGAAGCTGAAAGAGCTCTTGCGGAAGACATCTTCCGCGCCATGGCCCGCGACGTAGAAGTGCGGGTCCGCCAAGCGATGATGGATTCGCTTAAAGATAGCGCGGACGTTCCCCGCGATTTGGCCATGCAGCTTGCCACAGATGTGGCCGACGTCGCCGTCCCCTTCATCGAAATGACAACGGTGCTGAGCGATGAAGACCTCATCGAGATCATTCGCTCGCAAGGCCAGGATCATCAAATTGCCGTGGCTCGCCGCCCTGAGGTGTCTGAAGCGGTCTCCGATGCGTTGGTCGAAACCAAGAATGAAGCCGTCGTTGCAACGCTTGTGGCGAATTCTGGCGCGAAGCTGTCAGAAACAACCATGTCTAAAGTGCTCGATGATTTTGGGCATGTGAAGCCGATTGCAACGAGCATGGCGGAGCGCAACGCGCTCCCGCTGCCGATCGCCGAACGTTTGGTGACATTGGTTTCTTCAAAAATGCAGGCTCATCTGGAGAAAACCGCAGGTGTTGGCAAGGCGGCCGCCCGTGCTTTGGGGCAAGAAGCGCGCGAAAAGGCTACTGTTAGCCTACTCGATGGGTCCCACGATGCGCCTGATATTCATGCGCTCGTCGATCAGCTCCATAAGAGTGGACGACTCAGTCATACTTTGGTCGTGCGCGCGCTGTGCATGGGCGACATGGTGTTTTTTGAAACCGGCCTTGCGCGCCTTGCGGGTATTCCAGTTTCAAACGTATACCGCTTGATCCATGAAAAGGGCTCGCGCGGCCTGGAGCGGCTGTTCGATAAGGTTGGCGTTGATAAGAAAATGTTCGAGATATCCATGGTGGCGTTGGACTTATCGAAAGACCTAAAGCTCGATAGCCGTGATGACAGAGAGCATTTCCGCTCCGTCATGCTGGACCGCGTGCTCACCAAGCTGGGCGAAACCCAGGATATTGATAGCCTCGATTTCCTCATGAAGAAAATGGGCGAGCCTAAAAAGGCTGCCTAAGGCTAATTCATTCGCCGAATAGCTTGTGAAAGAGCGACGTAGAGTTTGCCTATGTCGCTCGAAATGAGGGCAATGGACAGCGACGTGGGTTCTCCGCCCGCCATCGCCCGCGACATAAGCAGTTCGAAATCCTTCAGATAATGCAAGGATGCCTGTTTAAGGTCTTGGTCGCGCTCCAGTTTCTTGCGAATAGCGTCACGCTCTGATTTGGACAGCATTTCCGCGGTGCGCCGCGTAAAGAGGGATTTGTCCCCTGCTAAATACCGTGTCCAGTCTTCATCGCTTAATCCCGCGCCCATGGATTTGCTTAAATCGATCGAACTTGAATGCAGCGCATCGATGATCAAGCTGGAGCTTTTGATCAAATCAGCGCCCTTATCCTCATTAATACGTTTGGTTAGGGCTTTGACCCGCTGGAGAGTCTCTTCGCTGGTTTTTACCTTTTCTCTAGTGTCGCTTTGCAATTGGTCTAGGCTCGTCCGGGTGAGGGTTTCAAGCTGCGCCAATTGGCTCTCAATTTCGCTCGATCGTTCATTAAGCGTTTTGCTGACGGTTTGAGAAAAGCGTTCAACCGCGCCCAGGGCCGTGCTTTGACGGTCTTCACTCAAAGCGGCCCATTTTAGCCGCGCAAGATCAACCGCTTTATCCGCATCCTTGGTGATGCTGCTCATCGTCGCTTCGAGCTTTTCAGACAGGCCTTGCGTTAAGGTGCCAGCGGCCGACAAGGCGGATTTGTATTTCTCAACGATCTCTTCGCTATCGTCCTGGGCTTTACGGTTGAGCGCTTCACTCTCGCGCGTCAGGGCTTTCAGCTGCTCATTCCATTGATCCGGCAGCGCGCCAATCGCATTGCTATCAAATTTTGATATGTCGTCTGCCAGGGATTGGATTGTTTCAAACTGGCCAGTCAGATCATTCACCTGCGTCTCGCCCTCTGCCAGCCCTTTTTGCACCTCTTGTAGCGCCTCTTGGAGCCCGCCGATCTTTGCGTGCAGTGTTTGCGCCATATGGTCTGTACTATGTTGCTGCGTTTTCACTTGCTCGAACTGCGCGTCAATCGCCGACAGGCTATCCTTGCAGCGTTCTTCAATTGAAGCTGCGGCGTCACTCAGGCTGTCAAGGCGCTTGCGCTGGTCGCTTTCAATCGCATCAAAACTCGCCTTAACTTTGTCTAGCTCCGGCGCCCAGGCTTGGGCAATTGTTGCGGGTAGGGCGCTTAGTTGCTGCGCTGATCCCTCTAGTCGGGACATGCTGTCTTCTAGCGCTTGCTGCCCCAGCGTCAGTGTGTCTCTAACAGCAGAAACGTTTGCGGCCACAACATCTGGGACACTTGCGATGTCCTCTTTTAAAGCGTCTGCGACGTCGCGCAGGTGCGTGCGCTGCTCGTCGAGCTCTGCAATCTGGCCTTGCAGGGCGGTGACTTGCTGGCCAGTTTGCGTCCCAGCCTCGCTAAGTTTCTGGTTTATCTCCTCCGCCAGTGAGTGAAATAAGCCGCTTTGTTCGCGAATGCGCGTATCTGTATCCGTATGAAGAGCGCTGACAGTGTTTTGGATTGTTTCCCCTGCTTTTAAAAGGCGGCTTGCAGCGATGCTTCCTGCGCGTTCGGTTTGATGCGTTAAAGATTGGGAGAATTGACCCAGCGCCTTTTGCCAACTGAGCACATGCGCGCCTAAAACGCTTTCAAAGGTCTCGCTGGCAGTTTGCTGGGCGTCCATTGCCGTTTGAATGGACGTGTCTAGCGCCTGCTTCATGGAGAATAATTGCTCCGCGAACTGATCCGCGCTTTTCTGCGCCGCAGTTTGCTGGTCGGTGAGCGCAGCGACGATATGAGCGGAGGTGTCTTCAACATTTTGCTGGTGCTCTGCAAGGGCGTCAGAGGAGGCCAACGCCCGGCTCAAGGCTTCATCAACACTTGTATTGGTCTTCTGGCCAAGCTCTAATAACTGCGCAAAGACCGTTTCGTTGCTGCGCGTTAGCCGCGTTTGTGCCGCGTCCAAAGTAACGAGGCGCGCGTCAACCGTGCTGTCGAAGGACGCAAAGTCTTCGGCAAATTTGTCAACAAAGCCGCGGTAGTCATCCTCATGCGCCTTTAGAGCCGAGACACCTTTGCCAAGCTTTTGGGTTGCGGCCAGGGCGGCTGCATCCAGCGCTGTGGTGCGTTCTGCTAAGCCATTCATAACGGTACTAATGCCGTCGACAGCCGTGCCCGATGCATTGATTAGGCGGGTATATTGGTCTTCAAACGTTGTCGCAGCATCTTTAAAGGCGTCGCGGCTTTTCATTTCCGCTTGGATTGTGGAATCCGTTGCATCGGCCATCGTTGTTCGAATGTCGCCGAGGTGGTTTTCCAGTAACTCAGTGAGGCCCTCCATGCTTTCACGTTCCCGTTTAAGCTGCTCGCGAATAGAGGCTGACTTTGCTTCCGCATCCGTGGTGGCTGAAAACAATTCAGATACTTGGTCTTTGAAGCGATCTTCCAGCGCGCCAATCCGCTCATTTGCAAGCATCACCGTTTGGTCGACCGTTCCGATATCGCGGCGTAGACGTTCCAGCATTTTATCAAGTTTGACTTCAGCAGCATCAACGGGGGCGATTGTGGAGTTAAGCGTTCTGGCAATCGCCAGGCGGCGTTCTAGGAGGGGGTCAGCGCGCTGCAAGACAAGCGATACAATCCAAATTAAACACAGCGGCACCCCAGCAGCGGTAATAAAGACGGCTACATGCGCCGGGGTGATTGTTTCCATCTGGCCAACAGAATGCGCCCAAAAGAGCCCTGCAACAAAAAGCCCAAGCCATAGTCCAGTACAGAAAGTCGCCATGCGCAGCAATCGCTTGCGCCGGGTCGTGGATGTTTCCCAAGCACCGCTTTCAGGCGCATCTTGCGCGCTATGATCGCCGTCATCCTGCGCAGACACGGATGCATGTGCCTCTTTAAGAGAAAGATTACCTTCCATATCCAGCCACTTTTTTTGAACAAGTCTTAATAAACTGGTGACATGGAGCATGGCAGAAACACCTATGCCCGACAAGTCGTCATGCCCTCAGACCGCCTCTCAAGCGCTTGAAAAACAAGCACTGTTTTTCAAAGTCACAAAAAAAGCACAGACCTTGCTGCTAGCCAGCCGTGCTGGCCAGTATGAGAGTTTGCTATGAAACCACCTTTCGACCGGGCGCATTTGTCTACTTTTACCGGCGGCGATGCTGAACTTGAGCGAGAGCTGTTGCTGAGTTTTCAAGAAAACGCAGGCACGCATCTAGAGAACTTGCGCCAAGGCCTGGAGAGTGGGACCTGGCCAGAATTGGCCCATCGTTTCAAAGGGGCAGCCAGCGGCATTGGGATGCAGGTGCTTGCTGGCCTATGCGCTGAGGCTGAAGCTCTCGGCGCCACTATAGATCAAGATAGCGCAGAAAAACTCATCGCGCGGATGCAAGTTGAGCTGACGGCCCTCGATCAGTATCTAGAAAAGTAGCCCGGCAAACCAAGTCCGTTTCCCGACATAAATGCGGCAGGAAAAAGAAGTCACACGCGGAGACATTGCGTTACCGTTTCGTCTTATTTTGGATGTTGGGAAAATCCTGCTGGCTTCGGCATCTTTGGTTTTGACACGACGGCTAATCGCCCCGCGTCATGGGAGCCTGCTCACATGCCCCTACTTAGGTGATGCAGGTGAAAACCAGATGGAAAGGAAGTCCCCATGTTGAAAAGTGTTGTAACAAGTATTGCCGCTCTAACTGTTTTCGCTGTTTCGCCTGTGTTGGCGGGTGAGGTTGCTGACGTAGACGTCGCGGCTGCCGAAACCGGCGTTACCTCTGAGCAGGCTGGCCGGATTGTTCTACAAGATGGTCAAGCCATCGGTACGATTACGGAAGTATCTGAGAAAGACAATCTCGCCGTGATCGCGCTTATGGATGGCAGTGAGAAAGAAGTCGCACTCGGTGATCTTATGCTGACTGAAGATGGCAGCATTGAGCTGGTGGCTATGGCGACCACAGATGACGCCGCTCCCACCTACGAATAAGACAGCCAGTCTTTATCGCCTAAAATGAAAACGGGCGGCAGTGATTTTACAATCGCTGCCGCCCATTTTTCGTTTGCGTTCTGCGTCGCTACGACATCGCTTTTTCGAGGTTTTCAACGATTTTGTTGAAGAACCCTTGCGTGGTAAGCCAGTCTTGCTCTGGCCCAATGAGTAGCGCCAAATCCTTCGTCATGTGGCCTTGTTCTACCGTTTGAACGCAGACCTGCTCCAACTTTTCAGCAAAGTCTACCACGTCCTGCGTTCCGTCCATGCGGCCGCGGTGCTTTAAGCCGCCGGTCCACGCAAAGATGGAGGCGATTGGGTTCGTTGAAGTTTCTTTGCCCTCTTGGTGCTGGCGGTAGTGACGCGTCACTGTGCCGTGCGCTGCTTCACATTCCACCGTGTTCCCATCCGGCGTCATCAGCTGCGAGGTCATAAGGCCAAGCGAGCCAAAGCCCTGTGCGACAGTATCTGACTGCACATCACCGTCGTAGTTTTTACAGGCCCAAACAAATTTGCCAGCCCATTTCATAGCGCAGGCGACCATGTCATCGATCAAGCGGTGCTCGTAGGTGATCCCAGCATCTTTGAATTTCGCTTCAAATTCAGCTTCATAGACTTCCTGGAAGAGGTCTTTAAAACGCCCGTCATATGCTTTCATGATTGTGTTTTTTGTTGATAGATAAACTGGCCAGCCCAAGTTGAGGCCATAATTCATCGATGCGCGCGCAAAGTCGCGAATAGAGTCGTCCAAATTGTACATCGCCATGGCAACGCCGCTGCTGGGGAAATCAAAGACTTCGCGCTCGATGGAATCAGAACCGTCTTCGGCTTCCCACTTGATGGTCATCTTGCCTTTGCCGGGGACCAAGAAGTCCGTCGCGCGATATTGATCGCCAAAGGCGTGGCGGCCAATCACGATCGGGTCCGTCCAGCCGGGCACAAGCCGCGGCACATTGGAGATGACGATGGGCGCTCTAAAAACAACGCCGCCCAAAATGTTGCGGATAGTCCCATTTGGGGATCGATACATGCGCTTTAGGTCAAATTCTTCAACGCGCTGTTCGTCAGGTGTGATCGTGGCACATTTGACACCGACGCCGTATTTCTTAATGGCTTCAGCGGCTTCTACCGTGATCTTATCATCGGTCTCGTCGCGTTTTTCCATGCCTAGGTCGTAATAGACGAGGTCAATATCGCAATACGGAAGGATCAGTTGCTCGCGGATCCACTTCCAGATAATGCGCGTCATTTCATCGCCGTCGAGCTCAACGACTGGGGTTTTGACCTTAATCTTCGCCATGTAATCCTCTTTATTTTGGAATAACTCAATCTAGCACGCCACATACGAGTTTCGCGCATTGAAGACCAGCAAAAAGACGGCCCTTTTGTTCGCATTTATGCCGTATTTGCAGCGCCTGTTGATGCTTGAAGTGAGAAAAAGCGACAGGGATAGCTTGTCGCGCGCGCCTTGCTTGTGGCACACAGGCTCTTGCGCTTAAAAAAACCAAAAGCGCAATCGGGGCAGGGCCAAACCAGCGCGGAGAGAAAGGGCGGACGTTTCATGCGTGCAGTATATTGGGTCCTGGCAATTGCCGCTCTCTTAGCTCTTGTCATAGCCGCTTGGCTTGCCGGCTCTTTGGGCAGCACCTCATCAGACCAACAGGGGCGTCAAAGTGATGTCGAGGAAGCCGCAGTTGCTTCTATTGAACCTGAGCCTGATGTGTTTGAAGAGCCAGAGATTGATACGCCCACGCCGCCTTCCTTTGATATCGTTCGCATCAGCCGAAACGGGACGGGGGTTGTCGCAGGGCGGGCCTTGCCTGGCCAAAAAGTTGAGTTGCTTCAAGGGGAGGATGTTGCCGCATCTGCCTTTGCTGACGATAATGGCGAGTGGGTCATTATTTTAGCGGATCGTTTGCCGGGTGGATCGCTTGAGCTCTCATTGCGGGCCCGCGGCGCAGATGGTCAACTGGTCACATCCGATAATGTGGTTGTAGTCGAAATCCCCGAAGAGAGTGATGAAGGCGTCTTGGCTGTACTATCGCCGCGCACCGGCGACGGCGTCAGCCGCGCGCTACAAATACCCAGCGGGAATAATGCTGGCGCCCTTATCTTGCATGTCAGTTCAATAGACATCCTGCCTGATTCATCTGCAATTGTGACGGGCCGCTCCAATGCTGGCGATTCTTTGCGGATTTATTTGAACAACGCCTATGTCAATGAAGTGACTGCCGATGATGCTGGGGCATGGTCGATCAGCTTGGGCGCCCTAGATGTCTCGGCCGACCACGAGCTGCGTATTGATCAACTCGCCCGCGAAGATAGCGCGGTCACGCTGCGTATTGTGCAACCATTTTCGAAATCTGCACCTTTTGAGCCAAGTGCGGCTGCACGTTCTGTCGTTGTGTCCCGTGGCAATAACCTCTGGGCAATCGCACGATCAGTTTATGGCGGCGGCGAGCTTTATACCGTTATATTTGAAGAGAATGCGGGTCAAATCCGCAATCCTGATTTGATTTACCCTGGCCAGGTCTTTGATTTGCCTGGCGCAGCGGCTGATCAGGCCGTTAGCCCCCAAAACTGATTGAGAAGGCGTCCTCAGGTCTTGGTTTCACGTGCCAGCGCATCGAGGCCAGGGCGAAGGAGGGTGAGGCGCGACATCAGCGCTTCACTCACTGTTTCTCTGCGCGGCGGTTGCAAGACGGCAAAGCGCGTTTTCACGATTGCCCAGTTATCTGACATAATTTCTAACGACCCTGAGCTGGCCATATCCGTGCCGCGTAAGCCCAGCAGAGCTGTTCGTGCTGCCCTGTTTTCGGCTGTAAAAGGCACACGGCCTGCGAAAATGGTGAGTGCTACAGCAAAGCGATCTGCATTTCCAAGCACCCGCGCGCGGCAGCGATAAGGGCCAAACGAGAATTGAGACTTGAAGGGCAAACGAACATATGAAATGGCCTGCTGTGCGCGTTCTATATTTTGTAAAATAGCTGACGCGTCGCCGGTGATGTCATAGCTAAGGGCCATAGTCATGTGTCTGGTTCCCGTGCTCGTAGGTTTTGTTGGCAGCCTAAGCGTGCATTGTGTAGCCCAGGCATTTAACTAGGCGTTAAAACTGGGCAAGAATTCCAAGTGATTTAGCTGTATGGCGAGATCAGGCTTGGTTCTTTTGCAAAGAGGAGACCGTTTGCATGTCTATGCAATTTGGAATGAGCGAGTTTTTCCCCCCTATTCACCGTGAAGGGCGCCCCTTTGTTTTTGGTGGTTTTGCCGTTGCGCTTTTAGGCTTCCTCTTGATCGGCAACATCGTTGGCTGGCTTGGCCTTGTGTTTTTGGGCTTCTGCCTGTTTTTCTTCCGAGATCCTGATCGCTATGTACCCAAACAGGCAGATGCTATGATCGCGCCTAGTGATGGCCGCATCTGCGCCGTCACAAAGGCACCCTGGCCTGCTGAGCTTGGCGATCTAGGCCCTGCAGGAGGCACTTGTACGCGCATCAGTGTGTTTCTCTCTGTCCTAGATGTCCATGTTAACCGCGCCCCTTGCGCTGGCCGTATTGCGCGGATCGCCTATGTCCCTGGAACCATGGTGAACGCGAATCTAGATAAAGCCAGCACGGATAACGAGCGCAACCTGGTTGCTTTAGAACGGCCTGACGGCAGTTATGTTGCTTTTGTCCAAATCTCCGGTTTTGTTGCGCGCCGCATTATTTGCGATGTCGAAGAAGGCGATAGGCTCGAAGCAGGCGAGCGCTTTGGCATTATCCGTTTTGGCTCGCGCATGGATATTTACCTTCCTGAAGGTTATGCGCCGACTGTCTCATTGGGGCAGAGGACCCTTGGCGGGGAGACCATTCTCGCTATGCCGCAGGACAAAGCAAGCAGCACCCCAATGCCTGCGGTGCGGCGCTAATGCTGGCAGGAGTACGCCATGTCTGAGGCGCCAAAACGCGGCCTTTCTCTTAGGATGCTCATTCCCAACTGCGTGACCATATTGGCGCTCAGTTCCGGGCTGACGGGTGTTCGCTTTGCGCTGGAAGGAAACTGGCAAAATGCAGTCCTGGCTGTCGTTGTGGCCGGGATATTTGATGGGGTCGATGGTGCTATAGCGCGGGCGTTAAAGGCTAGCTCAGCGTTCGGGGCAGCGCTGGACTCTTTGTCGGACGTGATTGCGTTTGGCATGGCGCCAGCGCTCATATTATATGTTTGGGCGCTGCAGGATGTTGGCGGCATTGGGTGGATACTCGCGCTCGCATTTGCTGTGTCCTGCGCTCTGCGTTTGGCGCGCTTTAATGCCAATCTCGATGCTGAGGATAACGATTATAAGCGCGCTGGCTTTTTGACTGGCGTTCCTGCGCCGGTCGCTGCGGGCCTTGTGCTTGCACCTATGTACATGGCTTTTTGGGCTGGACGCGATGCCCTATGGACGCCGGCGCTGACAACGCTCTATGCCTTCGCGCTTTGTATTTTGATGATTTCAAACATCCCGACCTATTCGCTTAAAGCGCTGCGTATCCGCCGTTCCGTGCGATGGAGTGTGCTCTTGTCAGTGGGCGTCTTTGTGGCATGCTTGACAACGTTTCCGTGGATCACGTTGACCGTCTGCGCCGCAGCTTATCTTGCCTCGCTCCCCATCAGTTGGCGTCATATGGCGCGCGTCCGGCGCGGGTGGCAGGAGCTGGATGCTCAAGGCGATGATAGCCCGCCGCCTAGTGCGCCGCAGTAGGCACACAAAGCGCGGCCAAAGCTTCGCCTTCGTCTTCTAAAAACGCAAGGGCAGCGCGCTGAATATGCAGCCCATAGCCAATCACGAAACGCCCGGCTGGTGACATCTCATCATCTTGCATGACTTCTAGCGCTGCAATGCGTTCCTTGTGGTATTGCTTTCGCTCTGCCAGCAGCAGCGTTAACCGCTCAGGCGAGACAGCTTCTGAGAACAGAACAGTGGCCAAGAACTCAGAGCGCTGTTTGTCAGGTCCAGGGCTTTGCAAAATATTTGTTTTAAGCTCAGCCTCCCCCGCCGCTGTGAGGGAATAAATTTTTTTATCTGGCCGTCCATCTTGTGATTGTGATCTGCAGGTCACCAAACCAGCCTCCATCAGCTTTGTAAGGGCTGGGTAGATCGAGCCGTAGCTTGCTTCGCTGAAAAAACTAAAGGCGCCGTCCGCGACGAGCTTCTTAATTTCATAGCCAGTCGCTTCACCCAACGACAAGATGCCAAGGCATAAGGTTTTGACGTCCATGACCTATATCTCTTTGATAGTTCCAGTCCAATATAGGGGTAATCGGCAATGAGATAAAGGTTGCCGGGTTTTGCTTCGAAAAGAAGGTTTTGATTGAAGGCTTGGGGCTTGTCGAATGCAGCGTAAAAGCTCATACATGCGTTAACCATAAGCGGCGGCGGCAATGGCGAATATTTATCTGCAAAATACTGTGTTTTGCGTTGCAGGGTTTTTGCTTGGGATCAGCATCTCAGCAACCTTCGCGCGCGGCGATGCAGCGCCAGATAAGGTTGCAGTGTCGCAAGATATCTTGGCGCAGTCCGGGCGTGTGCGCTTGCGGGTTCAACCGAGCGCTGCGGAAAGGCTTAAACTGAAAGAGCAAACGGCCAGCGTGTTTAAAGATGCCTTTGCCGTTTCTGAGGAGCAAGTCGAGCCAAATAGGCAAATTGAGGCCTTGGTCGAGCCACAGTCACGCAGACCTGATGAAAGTCCAAGTTCTGAGGAGACTGCAGCGTTAACGCCGGGACGGGTCGATGAGCCGGAGATCTTGGAGCCTGCCGATGTGGAGCCGTCCAAAGACCCAAGGGAGGTGGAAACGCAGCCTGCTGGTTCTGAAACGGTCACGAACTCCCGCCCTAATCCAAGTCCTGAACCAATGGCAGAGCCTGAGCTCGTTATCGAATATGGGCTGCATCTTGCCTCACTATCGCGGCCAGAAAATGTTGCCGAGATGATTGAGAACCTTGAAGACGCGTTTACCGATGAACTGAGTGACCGCAGTTTTTATGAGATGAAGGGGGAGAACACCATCACGGGGCGAAAATTCATCCGTCTTGTGTCAGCAGGGTATGAAAATAGAGATGCCGCTCTGTCTCAATGCGATCGGCTTAAGGCGCAGGGACAATACTGCGCCGTCGTTCAGATACAGCGTTAGAAACACCTGCCTGATCTGCTGTAAAGTCTGTGCCTGGGCTGTTCTCTGCCCGCATCCTTTTCACATGACACTCTGCCTGAAGCCTCATGCTGGCGCTTTCCCAGCGGTGTTTCTACCGTGTGAGCGCGTAACGCTTGATCGAAGCAGTCACGAGATCATTTCGCATCGTTCCTTCAACCGGCTGCGGCTCACGGGCCAGATGCCAGGCCTCAATATCTGAAAACACTTGGCGAAAACCGATCACACAAAACACAGTGCTGCCACAAACGAAAGCAATCAAAAAACCGATGTCGAAAAACGTCATATCACCCTCATTTGTTCCCTAATGTTCCTATTTATGGCGGCTATCGGGACGTGACGCAAGAACAAAATAGGAAAATACGTAATATTGACGTGTCTCATCAGATTTTTTAAGCCGTGGTGTAAGGTCAAGGGGAAGCGAGCGTCGCCATGGGAATTGAGATTGAGCGCAAATTTTTGGTGCAGGGCCCTTTTCCCGCGGACCCAGATGCCAAAACACTGGTCCAAGGGTATATCGCGCGAGAAGATGGCTGCACCGTGCGGGTCCGCTATGACGGCAGCGGCTATAAATTGACGGTCAAAGGGCCATCTGTTGGTATTGCGCGGCAGGAGTTTGAGTGGGCTATTGCTGCAGAAGATGGTGAACCACTACTCCATTCAGTTTGCAAAACGCGCATAGAGAAAGTGCGCCACCGGCTGCCGCAAGGCGACCTTAGCTGGGAAGTCGATGTCTTTTCCGGCGACAATACGGGGCTGATCGTGGCCGAGATTGAATTGCCCGGCCCGGATACACCTTTTAATACGCCGTCATGGCTCGGCCGCGAAGTGACGCAAGACCCGCGCTTCTTTAATGCCGCATTGTTAGACGCGCCGTTCAAAGGCTGGGGCGTCACTTATGAGGCATTGTTGCAGCAGCCATGAGCGCGCTACTTGCGTTTGTGCCTTGCAAATGCGTCTTGAATATCTTGCCATAGGCTATGATAGGCCACTGAGATAGTCGATTTCGGCGCTGTGGCCGTCACAGGCGCGCGGGTTAGGCCCATTTTTTCCAAAATACTGGAATAGGGAACAATGGTCGATAGGGCGTTGGGATGTTCTTTGGGGAACCCGTTCACAACGTCGCGGTGCATGGATTTGCGCCTGTCAACCATGGAAAAGAACGGCAGGAGCAGCGGCGGTTTCTTCACGTCTTGCAAAAACTCGCTCACTTGCTCATAAGTCCGCAGCGATAGCGTTGTGGGTAGCATGGGCATGATCAAAACATCCGCTGCTCGCATCACGTTTTCAGACAGATGGGACAAGGATGGCGGGCAATCTAAGAACATGACGTCATAGTCTTTTTTCAGCGTCTTCGACATTTTGCCGAGCTGCTTCGTCGACTTGAATTCTTCCAGCACATCATCGAAATGCCGATAGCTAAAATCTGCGGGTAGCAGATCTAAATTGGGATAATCTGTCCCTTTAATGGCTTTTTGGAGGGCATTGTCGCGGGTCATCAGACGCTCAACGCCGCCTTTTACCTTCGCCTTTCGGCCGAAATAAAAGGTCGAAGCCCCTTGCGGGTCTAGGTCCCAGATTAAACTGCGCGTGCCCATGAGGGACGCCACATGCGTTATGTTTACGGCTGTCGTCGTTTTGCCAACGCCGCCCTTTAAATTGTAAAATGCAAAAACGTACATCATTGCCACCTTTTATTTGTGGTTCTTAGAGTTGTGACTAGAGGTTCAACATCCCCTTGTAGCCGGCACGCTCTGGTGCACTGGCAAAGGGCTTGAAAAACGCCTGAAAATCTCTCCGCAGACGTTTTTCATCTTGCAAACGTTGGTCTGCAAGCGCGCCCATCGCCATAAGAGTTTCTGCCGGAACAGACACATCTTTACGAAGTTTGGCTGCCTTATCTTCCAAGAACGCTGCTTGCACAGCGCAGTCTTGATACGCGCCCAATAGGTCCTGGAGCTTTTTCAGCGAGCCGATCCGCGGCTTGATTTGAGCTGCAGGGTAAAGGCTTGCGAAGAACTCCAGCAGATAGCGTAGTTTCTTGCCTTGCTTGCGCAGGTCGTGAAGGGCTTCGGCTGGTGTATCATCCGTAATCGCCTGACCATCGGCGCAGATGCGGCCATATCGCTTCCAAATTGCTTTGGCTGCAATGGCTCCGATGGGTTGCCCAGCGTCCTTGCCTTGATAGCTTTCATCGGCGGCCAGTTTGTCACCCCAGCTTTGAGCGAACTGCGAAAAGGCGCGCGATTTTAAGACCGTTTTCACACGGCTGAAAGCGCGTTTGCGTTCGGTTTCCAAGAGGAGGCGGAAGGGTTCCAGCGCTATGCGCATTTCCGGCGACAACGCTTCTTGCAAGGCCGGGTAATCATATAAATAAACGTCTAAGTCCCGCAGCGCCGTCGTTTCTTGCCCAAGCCAGCGGTATCTTTCAATGCCATAAGCTTGCGCCTCTTCAGACAAGACCGTTTTGACTGTCTGCAATAATGACCGAGCCCGCCGGCTTGCCACGCGCAAATCGTGCAAGAATTCGATGTCCAAGTCTTTGCAGGTTCCATCAACCTGAGAGGTCATCTGCGCGAGCAGCGTTTCATGGAGGAGCTGAATTGCCTGCGCGGCTGGCTGCGACGCCGTGAGGGTAGGGAACCCTTTGCTATTGAGCTGCGCCGCCTTGCTGGCGTGGTCAAGGACGCCGGAAAAGGCTGGCATTTTAGCCTTTGCATTGCCGATCGGTTTTAGAGCTGATGAGGCGGCGTTTTCAAACCCCTTGCGCGGATCAACCCACATCCATGCGCGTTTGCCATCTCCTTCAAGCGCGCACACAGCGTCTGCGATGGTCTGATTTTTGACAACCAGGTTCATCGTCTTCAGCTGCACTTTGAGATGATGGAGGCAAATCAACGCGCGCCCATCAAGCGCGTCATGAAGAGCGCCGCCCAAAAGGGTCGCGGGCAAATCGCCAAGCGTCTGGGGCGGCGTTTTGAGCGGCAGGACGACCAGTCGTTCGCCAGTCTTTGTCTTGCGGACGCAGAACTGCCCAGCGCGCCCGATGGTAGGCTGCCAAAGCAATATAAGTCCTGCGCCCAGAGCCCGTCCATCAATGCTGTCAAGAACGCTAATCTGCGTGAGTGCAAGCGCTCCGGTTACATGAAGCCTTGCTTTCCCAGGCTTTCTAGTCTCGAGGGTTTTAAACGTCTCCGCATCGATTTGGTATTCTTTTAGCACCGGCCTATGCCATCCTTTTTATATTCGCGATTTGTCGTATTGACGCCAACTATAGAGCTGTTGCTGCGTTGTCTTAGACAAGAGCGACTTACGTCATAAAGCGTCTGTTCTGGCGCCTTCGCCGCTTCTTAAAGCGTACGGGCGGCTACAAATCCTTCGTAGTAATATTACATTTTTATGACAGATGGCGTATTATATCTGGGCCGTTTCGTCAATACGTCTTCGACCAACGGCCGGCCACGTTGCTGCCTGTTTGGGGGCCGTATTCAGATAAAAGACTTAATGACCGCGTGAGATACCATTCGATTGCTGCCAGATATTGGCCGGTGCTTGGGTCCGTTGTGAACTGTAGATAGAGGTCTTCTGACAAGTATTTGCCGCCCGTGATCGCAGTGCTACTATCGGCCGATCCCAGCGACAGCCTATCGAGCCCTGTTAGCGAACGCGCTTTGCCAGCAATATCCAGCGCGCCGCCGCCGCCGCCTGAGAGAGCAGCGACCGCGCTGCCGAGCTGGACAGCTTCGAGTGCACTTAAGTCGGTCGCAGAGGTGCCGAACAAAATCCTTGAGAGGATTTCATCATCCGGCAACGAGGGGTTTGACGAGAGGGATATCTCAGGGCTTGACGGGGTGCCAGTGATGCCAATGTTGGCGGTAAAATCACCTTGGGTATTTTGCGCTAGAATATCTAACCGCGGCTCGACCTCCGTTCCGCCATCAAGATAGATTTGGCCGCGCTCAATGTTGAAGCGTTTTCCGGCAAACTCAAGTTCGCCGCGCACGACTTGAACCTGGCCCTTAATCTCAGGCGCATCCGCGGGCCCTTCAATATCGAGAGTTGTTCGCCATTCACTGGTTAAGCCCATCCCAGTGACGAAGATGCGCCGGGGTGCTTTGACATTGATATCCAGTGCCAATGGTGTGCTCGATGCTGCAGCGTTTTTGGGCACTTGTTTTGGGACAACCACATCAGCTGTTGCTGCCCCGCTTAGAAACGCGCTGTTTACTTCTTCAATTGGCAAAGTTGCCACAGTGGCTGCGCCGCCCGTGTTGATCGCGTAGCGCGCCTCTTCAATGGTCACATCGCCTTCTAGCATCAATTGATCCGCCGCTTTCGCGAGGTCAAGATTCGCTGATATGCGCGCGCTCAAATCGTTTTGGGCCAGAACTTGAAAGTCATTGAGCGTAATCGCTGCGCCTGAGGGTTCGAGCGTCGCGAGAGACAGTCCGCCAACGCCGTTTAAAGTCCCAGAGCGTCCATCGTTCGCCGTTAGTGTCTTAATCTGAAGGTCTTCGCCGCTTAGACCAATGTCTGCGGTCAGAGCTTTGAGCGTGCTGCCATACTCTAAATGCTCATAGGCGCCATTCTCTAGACTGATTTGTCCGTCTAAGAGTGGGCGCTCTAGAGTGCCGGAAAGATCAATTTCGGCTGCGAGTGTGCCTGCTAGGGTCTGATCGCGCAATGCCGCCAAAGCCCACCATGGCCCAAGCCGGGTATCGATATCAACACGCCCCTCAAGCGGGCTTTTTAGCAGTACCGCAGGCAGCCCAGGCGCAGCCCTCCATTCGATTGGAACGGAGGCTTTGACATTAAATTCTTGTGGTGTTTCTGATTGCCCAGCCGTGATTTGCGTGTTTATGCGCCCATTTGCTGTCTGCACTTTTCCGGCAAGCCCAATATCTGCAGCTGTTCGTGATGGTGTGCGAAGGCCCGCTAGCGTGAAGTTGGCTGCCACGTTCTGTTCTGCTGTGCTTGAAACGATGCTCGCATTGGCGTCCAGCGTCCCGTCGATGACTTCGCGCTGCAGAAAATGCGATATTACTGCAATGTCAAACGTGTCCACTTCAATGTTCGCTTTTAAAGCGTCTTGCGTCTGGCTGGCTGCAAGGGAAATACGTCCATCACCAATGGTGATTTCAGCGGGGTTCAGCGTCACACCATTTTGCAACACACTGATTTCGAGGGGGGAGGCCGCGCTGACAGTTGCCCCGCCAAATATCCCGCCCAGCTCGGCTATGATCGTCGTCGCTTGCGCCGCCGTCGTCACCGTGCCGCCCACTGTCAAGTTCGTTGGCTGCGCGCCGCTTTGGCTCACCAGGACCGAAAAGTGAGGGCGCTGCTCCTTTATGGAGACTTGGGCAGTGAGCGCATCAATAAACAGTCCCCCTGCTTCAATCGCTTTTGCGGTAAGCGTTCCGGTCGGAGCAAGATCGGGGGCTTTAAGGTTCGCTGAAGCAAGCAGATTGACATCACTTAAAGACACGACGCTTTCATCGTCATCGCCGTAGCGAATGATCGGGCCTTCACCAGCCATGGACAGCATGCCGGGCTGCTGGGGGTCTATCTTCGCGACAAGATCAAACCGGCCCGAAACACCAAATAATCCGCCGGTGCCGTTGGCGGCTGGATAAAGCGAACTGGTCACGCTGCCGGACACGTCGCCGTCTGTTTCGATTGGAATGGCTGCGTTGGCAGTCAGCGTGAGGTTAGCAATTTTTGCCGCCACGTCTCTTACAAGTAGCATGCCATCGCCAGGTCTCGAAACGATCCCTTCCAGCAGCGCTGGCCCACCGCTTGATCGTCCGGTTAAAGCAATTTTGATAGCGCCAGCGTCTTCGCCCTTTTCCAAGGTGAAATCAAGATCACGGAACTCTAGTCCCGAAGCGGCAATGGCCGGTATTTCGATGCGCCCTATTGGTAAGGCCTGATCGATGGGACCAGAAAGGTTGAGGTTTATTTCAGCGGGACGGTTGATTGGCGTGCCCGCTAGGTCCGCAAACGCGCTTGGCTGCAGCGTTGCCTTGATGCTGCTGTCGATGCGCGTCTCACTGAGGGAGGCTTGGCCGGTGACTTGCAGCTTATCAGATGTCATTTCCAGCTCTGAAACGCGGATAAAACCGTCCTGCATCGCTGCATCAATATCGAAGGTGAGGGTTTTGCTTGCTAAGCGGCTGGCCCAATGCGCGCCTGCTTGGTGGACTGTTAATTCGCCACCTGCGTTGGCAGACATTTGGCCATCCTGCGTAAAGGTAACAACCGCTTTTGCCTTTAGCCCAGCAGGTAGTGCGCCTGGCAGTGCTACGAGGGTCTTCGCGGCGAGAGTGCCCCGCGCGGTCAGCGTGCCCTCTTTGTCTTGCTTAAGGTCGGTTAGCACAAAGCGAAGCACGTCTGTCGCGGCGCTCAGCTTTGCGGAGAGACCTGTGCTTTTTTGCGCAGCTTGGCCTTCAAAGGAGAGTCCCCGCAATACCTCTGGCGACACTGCATCGATGCCAGCAACCTCTTTGACCGCGCCGGCAAATGAGGTCGATAGACCATCGCCTACGGCATTCAACTGGCCACTTACACGTGGCTCGGTGATCGTAATCGTATCAGCGGCAATAGCCCTTGCACTAATGCTATAGCGTACATCTGGCTTAGCGGTGTCGCCGTTGATCAGGGCTTCGACAGCGAACGTATCGAGTGTCGCAGGCCCTGCGACGCCATTGGACGTAAGCTTGAGCCTAAAGTCTTCTCCCTCAAGAATGCCATCTAAATTGCGTCCAACGCCGTCTAAGTTTAAATCTACGAACTGGTTTGCGATAGACCCGGTGATTGCCGCGCGCTGATTGCCTTTCGCCTCAAATTGGATGTTCGTCATAAGCGGCTCGCTTAACGCATCTGCTGTGCCGTCGGAAACGAAGGGGGATGGATCAAGGCTCCCGATCAAGGTGCCGCGCGGCGCTGCGTATTCAGCCTTTAATTGAACCACGGGCTTGCCGCCGACGATGGCATTCATGGCAGCGTTCCAAGTCTCTATGTCACCGGCTGCATCGAGCTGGGCTGTCGTGCGGTCTGGCAATCGGGCGAGTGCAGCGATCAGGCCATCTTTTGCAGCAGTCAGCGTGAGCGTTACATCGCCTGACATATCACGTGTATTAATAAGGATGTCGGCGTTGATTTCGTCATCAATCCTATCGCTGCGGACCGGCGCCAGCGCGGCGACAGTATAGAGTGACTGGCGGCGCTCTAACGCAGCGCGGGCTGCAAAGCTGAATGTCTCTGCTCCTTCTTGTCCTGGTCTCCAAAGTATCTCGTCTGCGATGAGGTTGACGATGGAGATACTAACTGGAATATCGGTGATATCTGCGAGCGCGAGTGGCTCAGCGTCGGTTTCAGCAGGGGCATATTGAGGCGCGCGGAAGACCTCTATTTTTGAAATTGAAACGAAGTCGACGGCGACTTGCCGCCTCAGGAGCGCTGCTGGCTGCCAGTCAACATCAATGGACTGAATACTGAGCCAGACACCGTCTTCGTCCTCCAGCGCGAGCCCCGTAAGCGTCAAATCGCCCAGCAATTGCCCTGAAATGGCATTAAGGGACACGCCGTCGATAGAGTCGATTGTCTTGGTCAGCCATACCTTGCCTGACCCTGAAGAAAGGTAAGCCAGCGCCGGCAGCAACACGCCAATACCAACAGCCAGAATTGCAAGCAGAGTTGCTAGGGCTGTCTTCGCTGCGGTCTTCAATGCAATCAAGGGGGCAGTTTGAGTGGTCATTAGAAGCTCTGCCCTACGCTGATATAGACTTGCACGCGGTCATCGCCTGCACGGGGGTTAAGTGGTGTTCCAACATCCAACCTGATGGGCGCGAAGTCGGTATGGTAGCGCACGCCAATCCCCGCGCCATATTGCAAGCCCGACACTTTCGGCAGCACAGAGGAATAAACGTTACCAACGTCAATAAAGGGCACGACTCCTATCGTTGGTGTGACTTTCACGCGCGCCTCGAATGCGATTTCCAGTAGCGATCTTCCCCCAAAGGGATCGCCATCGTCATCCAGAGGCCCCACATTTTGAAAGCCATAACCGCGAATTGAACCGCCACCGCCTGCATAAAACCGGCGATTGGCTGGCAAGGTTGGTGTTGTCTCGCCCACAATACTGCCAACGCGCAGGCGCGCAGCTAGAACTGTTCCATTTGCCCAGTCGAAGGACTTATAGCCCCGAAGCAAGATGTCGTTCGTGATAAAGAGGAGGCTGGTGTCGCCGAACCCCGTTTCAGGCGTGACTTGTGCATTTAGGCGAAAGCCGTCTTGTGGATCAAAAATGCTGTCTGTGCCATCATAGCGCGCTTGGAGGGGCAAGGCGCCGAGATAGAACGTGCGTTTGCCCAAGTCGTCTTCGATGCGTTGGGCTTCCAAGCGCCCGCCGCCGCTGATGCCCCAGCGCGCTGTAAGTTGGCGTTCAAGAATGGCGCTGGTGGAAACGAGCAAGGCGTCAAATGCGTCCGTGTCTTGGCGGCCCACCGACACCGTAAAGCGCAGCGTTTGATCATTGCGCTTGAAATTGGGCAGAGCGAGGTCTGTTTCAATGAGCTGTTCTAGCTGCGCAAGGCGCCCGCGGACCGTAAAAATTTCTCCTCTGCCAAAGACATTGCGGTGGCTCCAAGCGCCTTCGACGCTGAAGCCTTGGTCTGTTGAAAACCCAGCCTGCGCAGACACTTGGCGCAGCGCCGCTTCGGTCAACGCGACATCGAGCGCCACTTCTTGGGCTTCCGCAGCGCCGGGTTGTGCCGGTATTTGCTTGCTTGCCGGCACGGGGCGAATGGATATGCCCGAAAATAGCCCTGTCGCAATAAGGCGCGCGCGAAACCCCTCCACCTGGCGTTGGTCGTAGAGCGGCAAGCCGTCAATATCGGCGAGCTGCTGAATATAGTCCGCATCTATAGTCTCCAGTCCAGACACGGAGATGCCTGATATTCGCGCTATCTGCCCAGCATTCAAGGTAATGACGGGCCGCACCAACTGTGTCGCGTGGTCCACGGTGAACGATTGCTGCTCCACTTTAGCAAAGGGATAGCCCAGTTCCTTAAGCCGGACGGCCATGGCCGGAGCGATGCGCAGGCCAATCTCCGCGGCGGCGGCTTCGCCTTGCCGATAGATTTCCTTTGCCGTGGCGCGCAGCGTATCTTGAAGGTCAGCCTGTGTTTGCCCAATCACATTGAGGGTCATAGGTCCATAGCTATAGCGTTTGCCCGCATTCAGTTGCAGCGACACCCGTGCTTTCCCGCCAGGTTCGCTTGCTGGCAGCGCCCGTCCGAAAATTCGGCCCGCGTAATAGCCTTGCGATTTTAAAACGCTGCGGGCTGCTTCCAGAGAATCATCTAGTCTGCCGCGCAGTGCCGCCCGGGAAGAGGGCGGATCTTTGATTTGCACATATAGAGGCAAGCTTGCTTGTAGGGCAGAGGTAAGTGACTTGCTTGCCTCGCCCTCTAGCGTAACCACGTACTTTTCTTTTAGCCGTTTTCCATCTTCTGCCGTCTCTTGTTGCTGCTGCCCATCTTGCGCCATGACAGGCTGCAACGGCGCGGCTGAACTCGCTAGCAAAGATAGAAAAAAGGCAAAACGAAACAAAAAGCGGAGCCGCTCCAGCCGGTAGTAACAATGATGGACCCAATGCAAACGCACCCGAGGCAGACTTGTTGCAAGTCACCCATCTAATTGCAATTGAAGTCAGGCGTTAAAGTGGCAGACCGCGAAAGAAAGCTGGACGGAGCGTCCCTTAATGGATTGCCCCGCGCGGCTCTTCAGAGAGCAGCACGTTTACAGCAGCCTCCACCCGCCGCCATAAATACGCATGAACCTCGTTGTCTTGCTGTTCGTGATACTCGACCTTGTTGAGGGCTTCATACAATGCGCTGGGTCCAAGTTTATCAACCAGCTCAAAGGCCAATTCATAGGTCTCGCGATCTTGAATGAGGTCGTATTGATTGGTTAAACCGGATCGATCAAAACGCATGAAAAGACCTTTATACGCAACATTTCTAACAACGGCTGGTCACGAAAGGCACAGAGATGCGTTTGGGCCAGCCCTAAGGCCCTTATGGAAGCAAAGCGCGTGCCAATTCACGTACTTGGGTCAGGACTGGCATAAAAGCTGGCAAACGTGCGCCTTCCCATCAGTAGCGCTTTGATCTTGCGGTTGCCGCGGGTCTGAACCGTTAACGGGCTCGACATTTGATCTTTTAAGTGTCCCGCTATGAAACCCAACGGTTTCTTCCGATCCAGATGTTTAAAACAAAGATGCTCGTAAAAAATGTAATCAAATTATAGGTTTTTTCCTATAGGCGGCGGCCAACCCATACAGCGCGGCCAAGGATATGGAGCGAATCAGCTGGGCATTCTGGCCATTGGTCAAAAATCGGGTTATCGCTTTTGATCCGGATTTGCTTGGTTCCGGGGTGAACCAGGAGGCGCTTGATTTGAATGGCGTCATCGACACGCAACACATAAATGCCGTCTCTCGAGACATCGGTTTGCTGGCGGTCAATCAATACATGATCACCATGTGCGAGCGTTGGGTACATAGAATCGCCCTCTACGCGCACCACAGCCAATTGGTCCGCTGGTGCATTGGAAACCGACTTTATCCAATCCCTGCGAAATGCAAGTGCGCCGCGCGGCTCTTCTGATTCTACGATCAATCCCGGTCCGGCTGAAGCTGCGATATCATAGGCAGGAACGTATAGGTAGCCTTGGTCTTTCGCCTTACCGCTGCGATCAGCATCTTTAGAGACGGGACCGCCTAATTCAAATTCAGGCACGCTGAAATACTGCGCAAGCTTGCTGCGGTCTTCTTCTTTCAAGCGCCGCGGCGTACCGCGAAACATAAACTGATGGATATAACTCGGGTTCTTCCCAAGCAACCTAGAGAGAGCTGCATAGTCTTCTCCGTTGTTTTGAATGAGCTCATGCAGAACGGCGCGGACATCCTCCGGACTTTTGCGTTGCGGCTGAGGAATTGTCATCGAATTATCCACTTGCTGTCATCACTTTTTGTATCCCCACCACGATTTTACAAATTTACTCTTTCAAAAATGGAAAAAAACAACAATTCTCTAAATCGAGTTTTGGAATACAACTCATAGGAGAATATATGGATATCCTAACCACAATCGAATGTCACTTGCAGCACACCGCCACACCGCCTTCGACCTTTGGCCGTGTGACTTGCAACGATCCGCGCTTGGTATTTGATTTACGCCGCGGTCGGCGCTTGCAAGGGCCACTTCAAGCTCAAATATTGGATTATATCGCTTCCGGAACAAAACGTGATCATCTTTCAGGAAATGCCTGAGAAAGCAACAAAAAATCTGTTTGGCATTGGCAGCGGCTTGTTAGGCGTTTGCTTTTGGTCTCGTGCCTGAAACTGGAGTAATTTGAAGAATGACGCCCATACACTCTTCTAGAAAGTCAGGATGCCGACGACGAGCAAATGCTGCGCTGTCTGCTTTTGAAATGGCAGCACTTCGGAATTTGTCAGATAGCTTGGCGTGTCTTGTTTCATCACAGGCTTCGCTAACCAAACGCTGTGCTGTAGAGGCGCGCTTTGCGCGGTGGTACCATGATCTCCAGTCCCAATCTTTGGCCTGTGGTCCTGTGTATCAAGTGATGTGTGACGCAGTGCCTTTCAAAGCCATCGATCGGCGGTTCCGTAGGCGCCATGGGTGGTCTCGCGATACCGTTCGCCGCGCCTTGATCATGTGGCTCGCAGTAGCAACGCCTGCTGCGCCGCGCGGGCGTGAAAAGCTGCCATGTGAATCTACTTTAATGCATCAGGCTAAAGCCATGCATTTCACGAATGAGCCACGCACTGGCGTGTCTGGCGCGGAAGGGTGTGTTCGAAATGACGTATAGAATACTTGAGGTGCAACTCTATGGTTCTTGTCTGCACATTCAAATGCGCTGCTGCGCGGCTTGGCTCAATGACTTGAACAAGCGACTATGCCGCTTTGTTGAAGAAACCAAAGTGAGGGCAAACACACAAAATATTGGCTTTTCGGGGCATCGCACGCGCCCTCATCATGGCGATGAGATTGAGCTGCACCTCTATTTCGAGCTGGAGTCGCTTGGAAATTTAGAAAATGGGAATGGTGCTGGCGCATCCGGGTCAGCTGAATATGCAGCAATTTGGGAGAGATACTGCTCAAGCTGACCGCGCAGGCTTTTAAGCCCATCTGACTGACGAAGCACAGTGTTGTGAATAAAATTCAGCACCAGCAGCCCCGTTAACGCGGCTAGACCCAGGAGTAAGAAAAACATGGTGCCAAAGGCGTAGAAAATAACTTCCGCAGCATCAAGCGGCCCATAGTCTGCTGGCGTGTCTGCGTTTTGCGGCGCGGTAGCCGTGTCGCTTGCCGTTTTCGCAGCGGCTGCACTTGGGGCCGGTTTGGCGGCAGTTTTGGTCTGCGGCGCTGGCTTTTTAGGGGCTGCCGGTTTTTTTCGCGCTGCTGCTGGAGAAGGTTTTGTTGCTTGGGTCTTCGTCGTAGCCGGTTTTTTTGTTGGACCCTTCTTAAGAGGGGCCTGCTCTGTTTTAGGCGCTGGTTTGGTTTTGTTGGCTGCTTTTGTCGCTGCTGGTTTCGGTTTGGCTCCCGGGGTACCTGTAGCGGCTGACTTCGTTGGCTCTTTTGCAGTGGCTTTAGTGCTGCGCTGAACGGACCTTGTGGTCGCCGCGGTCTTCGCTGGCGTTTTGCGCCGTGTGGCCGGCTTCTTAGCAGCACTTGCCTTCGGTTTTGCAGCCGTGCTGGCCTTGCTAGCAGACGGTTTTGCGGAAGTGGACTTTGAAGGCACCGGCTTTGCTTGGTTCGCGTCACCCTCGGCTGGCTTTGGCGTTTCGTCACTCACAGCGCGTTCCTTCTATAAAAGAGTATCCCAACCCCACAATAAAGAGAAAGGCGAATGAGACAATCGCTCATTCGCCTTCCTTAACCGCTTTAGGCGAGGGATTTATGAACAGCCACTGGTCTCTCCGCAGCTATCGCATTTCATGCATGTGCCGTTACGAACCAATGTGAATTGGCCGCAATTGCTGCAAGCATCGCCTTCATAGCCCTTTATGCGTGCCTGGTAGCGCTGGACGGCAAGTGCGCTATCGCCGCCGCCGGTTTCTTCAGACGTGCTGACGGACACATGGGTGGTGGTTGCACTGCCGCCTGACGCGGCGCGCATTTCAGTTTCTTCTGCTTCCACGACTGTTTCTGTTTTTTTGGTTTTGGGCTGCATAACAAAAAGATTGGTGCCGCGCGTAAAGCCAGAGGAGGCTAAATTCATAACCTTAGACAAGGCCTCTTGTGCTTCGTTGCTGGCGGTATCGTCCATCTTCTCTTTGCCGCCGCCGCGTACTCCCGAGCCTAGGGCATCGACTTGCAAGTCTTGTGGCTGCGCATGGGCCAGGTCATTGCGGCCGAGATAGCTGATCGCTATCTCGCGGAAGATGTAGTCCAGGACGGATGTTGCCATCTTGATGGTGTCGTTGCCTTCAACCATCCCAGATGGCTCAAAGCGCGTGAACACGTACGCGTCGACGAACTCTTCTACGGGAACGCCGTATTGCAGACCGATGGAGACGGCGATGGCAAAGTTGTTCATCAAGCTACGGAAGGCAGCGCCTTCTTTATGCATATCGATGAAAATTTCGCCCAGGCTGCCATCCTCATACTCGCCTGTCCGCAGATAGACTTTGTGGCCGCCGACAATGGCTTTTTGGGTATAGCCTTTACGGCGCTGTGGAAGCTTATCGCGGTGCGCGCGTTCAACTTCCTTCTCAACAATGCGCTCAACGATCCGTTCGGCAATGACCTGAGCTTTTTCAGCCTGGGGCGCATCGGCGACCTCTTCCATGTCTTCTAAGTCTTCGTCATCGAGCAAGGATGCCGATAGCGGCTGAGACAGTTTAGAGCCATCGCGGTAGAGCGCATTGGCTTTGAGTGCCAGTTTCCAGCTCAGCTCATAGGCCTTATTGCAATCCTCAACCGTCGCATCATTGGGCATGTTGATAGTTTTGGAAATGGCGCCAGAAATAAAGGGCTGCGCGGCGGCAAGCATAAGGATGTGACTTTCCCAAGAGAGAGCTCGTTTGCCAATTTTACCGCACGGGTTTGCGCAGTCGAACACGGCTAAATGTTCTTCTTTCAAGTGCGGCGCGCCTTCTAACGTCATGGTTCCGCAGCAATATTCATTGGCTGCGTCGATGTCTTGTTTCGAAAATCCGACTTCCGACAGGATATCTAAGGCAGGGTTGGCCAGCTGTTCACTGGTTAAGCCCAGTGTGTCTTTGCAGAAGGTTTCACCCAGTGTCCAAGGATTGAATACAAATTTGATATCGAATGCGCTTTCTAGCTGGCTTTCAACGCTGTCTAGAAGTTCCGGCGTAAAGCCTTTCTCTTTCAAGCTGGCATGGTTGACGCCCGGTGCGTTTACTAGCGTTCCATGGCCGACGGCATAATCGATGATCTCGGCGATATGCGCGTCGTCATAGCCGAGTGTTTGCAGCGCTTTGGGGACCACGCGGTTGATGATCTTAAAATAGCCGCCACCAGCGAGCTTTTTAAACTTCACCAAAGCAAAGTCAGGTTCAATGCCTGTCGTGTCGCAGTCCATGACCAATCCAATGGTGCCTGTTGGAGCGATCACTGTGGCCTGTGCGTTGCGGTAGCCATTATCTTCGCCCAGTTCCAGAGCCCGGTCCCAAGCCTGTGTTGCCGCTTTGACTAAGTTCTGGTCTGGGCAGTGATGGTGCCGCAAGGGAACGGGGTCTGTGTTCAGGCCTTCATAGCCTTCATCGAGACCTTTGGCTGCGCGGCGGTGATTGCGCATGACGCGTAGCATGTTGTCTGCGTTCTCAGCATAACCAGGGAATGTGCCCAGTTCGCCCGCCATCTCAGCCGATGTCGCATAGCTCGTACCAGTTAGGATCGCTGTGATAGCCCCGCAAATGGCGCGGCCTTCATCACTGTCATAGCTGATCCCAGACGACATCAAGAGCCCGCCGATATTGGCGTAGCCTAAGCCAAGGGTGCGGTAGCGGTAGGACAGCTCAGCAATCTGAGGGGAGGGGAACTGCGCCATCAGCACCGAAATTTCTAAGACAATGGTCCAAAGCCTTACGCCATGCTCAAACTGCTGGGTGTTAAAGACCCCATCGTCGTCGACGAATGTGAGCAGGTTCAGCGACGCGAGATTGCAGGCGGTATCGTCTAGAAACATGTATTCTGAGCACGGATTAGACGCGCGAATTGGGCCAGCGCTTGGGCAGGTGTGCCAATCGTTTATTGTCGTATGGAACTGCAACCCCGGGTCGGCGCACTGCCATGCAGCGAGGCCGATTTGGTCCCAAAGGTCACGTGCCTTTATGGTTTTTTCGTCGCCGCGGACACGCGGTGACAACGTCCAATCGCCATCATCAAAGATGGCCTGCATAAATTCATCGGTCACGCGGACCGTGTTGTTTGAATTCTGGCCAGCAACGGTCAGATAGGCATCTGAGTCCCAATCTGTATTGTAGGTCTCAAACTCAATCTTAGTATAGCCTTGCTGGGCAAATTGAATGGCGCGTTTGATATAATTTTCCGACACCAGGACTTTGCGCGCGTCGCGTATGGCTTTTTTGAGCTCTTTGTTCTTTTTCGCTTCGTAGGCGTTGTCGCCAAGGAGGTCGCGCTGGCTGATGCAGGCGGTAAGCACGGCGTTGAGATGCTGCTCACATAACTTCGAGCCAGAAACAAGAGCTGCAACCTTCTGTTCTTCCAAAACTTTCCAGTTAATGAAGGCTTCAACGTCGGGGTGATCGATGTCGACAACAACCATCTTTGCTGCTCGGCGAGTGGTGCCGCCAGACTTGATGGCACCGGCAGCGCGGTCGCCAATCTTCAAAAAACTCATCAGGCCGGAGGATTTGCCGCCGCCTGACAGAGGCTCGCCGTCACCGCGAATATTAGAAAAGTTAGAGCCAGTACCTGACCCATATTTGAACAGGCGTGCTTCGCGCGTCCAAAGGTCCATGATGCCGCCTTCATTGACGAGGTCGTCAGAAACAGACTGAATAAAGCAGGCATGCGGCTGGGGATGTTCATAGGCAGAATTTGATTTTGTCAGCTCGCCGGTTTCATGGTCGACATAATAATGGCCTTGGCTTGGGCCATCGATACCGTATGCCCAGTGCAGGCCTGTGTTAAACCATTGCGGGCTGTTGGGCGCGCACATTTGCAGCGCAAGCATGTAGCAAAGCTCATCGTAATAGGAGCGGGCATCTTCTTCGCTGCTGAAATAGTTGCCTTTCCAGCCCCAATATGTCCATGCGCCTGCCAGGCGGTGGAACACCTGTTTCGCGCTTGTCTCGCCGCCAAAGCGTTCTTCTTCTGCCATTGTGGCCATAGCATCGTCATCGGGTACTGAGCGCCACAGCCAGCTTGGAACTGTCGTTTCTTCAACCCGGCGCATCACTTTTGCGACGCCTGCCTTGCGGAAATATTTCTGCGCGATGATATCGACAGCCACTTGGCTCCAACGCGCGGGAACGTCGATATCGTCTAATTTGAAAATCGTTTCCCCATTAGGATTGCGGATTTCACTGACGGCCTTGCGAAATTCTATGCCCGCAAATGGTGTTTCGCCTGCCGTGGTAAATGTCCGATTGATCCGCATTCCTAATGCCCCTTAATTTTGTTCTCGTCAGTGGGGCCCTGCTTTATTGCGGCCCACATGGGTTTGCTGTGAGGCGCGGAATTAAGAGACTTTGCTCCTGAGGTCTGTACGCGGCTTCTTTTGAAGGCTGCGCACCGACCGAAATCCGTGCCAATCTATAAAATGTTGTTCCAAACTCCGGTGCTGCTTTAAAACAGCGGACACCCGTCACAGATACGCAACATATGGTGGGCGCCTCTCCGGAGCGCCCAACAGATAGTATGCAGACCGATGGTTAACGCAACAGGTTTTTTCAATATCTTGTGGTTGACAGCGCCTGGCACACAAGAGGCATAGAAATTTTGAGTCGAATGAAATGGAAGAATGTTATTTCCTGCGGCTTCATACCGCTTTAACTGGAAATATTCGAAAAGTGTTGTAGAACGCGGCAAGAGGGTTTGACCCAAAGGACACAGGCAAAACACATGAGCGTCTTCGCACGTATCTTCACGTGGTGGCATGATTCGACCGTCGGCACCGCCCTGCATACCTGGCGTCATGGCGATAAGGTTGGCGAAGATGACCAAGGCAATCGCTATTATCGCAGCCGACGTAGCGGCGAACAAGAACGCCGGTGGGTCATGTATAATGGCGAAATTGAAGCCTCGCGTATTCCACCTGAATGGCATGCCTGGCTCCATTATACGGTCCCAGAGCCGCCAAGTGAGCGTCCACCAGTTGTGAAATCTTGGGAAAAAGATCATGTGCCGAATTTGACGGGCAAAGATGGCGCCTATTTTCCGCCTGGATCGCTTGCCAGTACAGGCACACGCGAAACGTCTAGCGGTGACTACGAAGCTTGGTCGCCCGAGAGCTAATGTAGGGACAAACGTATGGCCAAGAGCAATGTTCTCGAAGCAATCATCGGATTGATTGTCGTCGTCGTAGCGGGCTTTTTTGTCTCTTACGTCTACGCTAACACGGACTTGTCAGCTGGTGGCGGCTCTGTCTACCGCGCTGGTTTTACCGCTATTGACGGTCTCAGCGTTGGCTCAGATGTGAAAGTCTTTGGCGTGAAGGTGGGCACAGTCGTCTCGCAAGAATTGGACATGGGGAATTTTGAAGCCGTGGTCGATTTTACGATCGATGACAGCGTCGCGCTTTCAGAAGATAGCGCCGTTAAGATTGCCAGCGAAGGCTTGCTTGGCGGCAGCTATTTGAAAATCATTCCTGGCGGAGCGGATGAATTGCTGCAGCCAGGCGATACATTTTCTGAAACCCAAGGCTCCGTTGATTTGATTGATCTTGTGAGCCGGGCGGTTTTCGCGTCGGGCGGGTCCGATGATGATTCGGGTTTTTAGTCTCTTAGCGTTTGCCGCGGCTGCAGTAACTGCCGCAGCTCAAGCACCAGAGCAAGAGCGCTTTGTGGTTTTGCGCGGCGTTGACAAAATTGTCGGCCGTGCGCGCACGATTGAAGTGTCTACCAAAGAACCGGCCAGGTTTGGTCTGCTCACGATCACGGCGCAGACGTGCGAGAAGGCTCCGCCAACTGAGCGCCCTGAAGTGTCCGCGTTTTTGCAAATAAGAGAGCGGACTGGCGAGCCGGGCGATACGCAAGTCTTCAGCGGGTGGATGTTTGCATCCTCACCATCGCTCAACGCGCTTGAGCATCCTGTTTATGATCTGTGGGTCACGGACTGCAAAACCACCTCAGGCGATACGTTGGGCGAAAGCCGGTAAAAGTCGGCTTGTGTTGGCAGAACGTCCATGAGCCTCTCTTTATAGGCCTCCTGCGCAATCTCGATAACGCCGAACTGCTCCAGATGGTCTGTGGTGAACTGGGTGTCCAGCAATTGAAAGCCGCCAACGCGCAGCCGGGCGACCAGATACATGAGCGCTATTTTCGAGGCATCGGTCGCGCGGTGAAACATGCTTTCGCCAAAAAAAGCCCCGCCGATGCGCACACCGTAAAGGCCGCCAACAAGTTTGCCGCCTGACCAGCACTCGACGCTATGGGCACTGCCAATATCATGAAGCTCGCCATAAAGGCGCAATATTTCTGGGTTTATCCAGGTGTCTTGGCGGTTGCTAAAAGGCTGCGCGCACAGGCGCATCACATCGCGAAACGCGGTATCGCAGCGCACCTCATAGGGCGCTTTTTTAATCGTTCTGGCGAGGCGGCGCGGTATGTGGACACTTTCAAGCGGCAAGATACCGCGGTGCTTGGGCTCAACCCAATACAAGTCTCTGCTCCGGGCATTTTCAGCCATGGGAAAGAGGCCGCTGGCATACGCCTTGAGCAAAAGATCAGTCGTTAATTCCACACGGCGTCAGGGCTGTTTTTCAAGAAATTTTGTGAGCCAATGAATGTCATAGTCGCCTTCTAAAAAGCTTTCATCCTCAAGCAATGCCTGATGCAGAGGAATAGTGGTTTTTACCCCGCCAATAACAAATTCTTCTAAAGCCCTGCGCAGCCGCATGATGCAATCACTGCGATTTTTGCCGTGGACGATGAGTTTCGCAACCAGGCTGTCGTAGTAAGGCGGCACAGTATAGCCTGCATAAAGGCCCGAATCGACCCGAACATCAAGCCCGCCTGGCGGGTGATACTCAGTCACTTTGCCGGGGGAAGGCGTAAAGAGTTTTGGGTCTTCTGCGTTGATGCGGCACTCAATCGCATGGCCTGATAAGGTGACCTCTTTCTGCGTAACGCTTAGTTTCTCGCCGGAGGCGACGCGGATTTGTTCGCGGACGAGATCGAGCCCTGTGATCATCTCGGTAACAGGATGCTCAACTTGCAGGCGCGTGTTCATTTCAATGAAGTAGAACGTATCGTTTTCGTATAAGAACTCTATGGTGCCCGCGCCTCGATAGCCTAATTTGCGGATCGCGTTCGCAACGGTGGTCCCCATTTTTGCGCGCAGCTTTTCACTCAAAACAGGCGAGGGCGCTTCTTCTAGCACCTTTTGGTGGCGGCGCTGAAGCGAGCAATCGCGCTCGCCCAAATGGATCACATTGCCGTGGGTGTCGGCTAGGATTTGGTATTCGATATGGCGCGGGGCTTTGAGGTACTTCTCAATGTACACGGTATCATCGCCAAAGGCGCCGCGCGCTTCGCTGCGGGTTTGGCCAAATGCGCTTGCCATTTCGCTTGCATGATGGACAACGCGCATGCCGCGCCCGCCGCCGCCCGCTGCCGCTTTAATCAGGACAGGGTAGCCCATGTCCTTGCCAATCGCTTCAGCCTCTTCGACGCTATTAACCGCGCCATCAGAACCAGGGACCACTGGCACCCCAAGCTTGATCATGGTCTCTTTGGCAGCCACTTTATCGCCCATGACGCGAATATGATCCGCCGTTGGGCCGATGAACGCGATGCCGTGTGCGTCGACGATTTCTGAGAAATTCGCATTCTCTGACAGGAAGCCATAGCCGGGATGGATCGCGTCCGCGTTTGAAATTTCAGCAGCTGAAATAATAGCGGCGATATTCAGATAACTTTCAGCACTCGGCGGCGGTCCTATGCAGACCGACTCGTCCGCCAGGCGTACATGCATTGCGCCTGCGTCCGCTTGTGAATGAACGGCTACCGTACTGATGCCCATTTCTCGGCAAGCGCGGTGGATGCGCAGCGCAATCTCGCCGCGATTGGCAATGAGAACTTTTTTGATCATGGCCTTAGCCTATGACAACAAGGGGTTCGCCGAATTCAACCGGCTGCTGGTTTTCGACAATCACTTCTAAAACGGTGCCTGAGCGCGGCGCCGTGATCGGGTTCATCACCTTCATGGCTTCAATCAAGAGCAGTGTATCGCCTTCAGACACCTTATCGCCAACGCGCACATAGGGCGCAGCGCCAGGTTCGGACGCCAAATACGCAGTGCCAACCATGGGGGAGGAGACAGCGCCTTCTAGGTTAACCGGTTTACTTGGCACTTCAGCGGGCTCGGCGGTCGGCGCAGCAATCGGGGCAGGGGCCGCTACAGGTGCAGCAGCGGCGGGCGCGGCGGAGACATGCCGCGCTAATTTGATCCGATCTGCATTGTCACCGATCTCTATCTCAGACAAATCCGTTTCTTGCAGGAGCTTTGCCAGCTCTCGAATCAATTCAATATCGACTTTTTTATTGGCCATGTGTCCCCTGCTCCTGAACGATGGTGGCGTATTATATTTTGTCTTTAGCGAGTGCGTCTAAGGCGTAAAGGTAGCCCTTAATGCCAAGGCCGCAAATTACCCCGGCGGCAATGCCCGAAATATAGCTGGTAGCACGGAACGCTTCGCGCGCATGAATATTTGAGATATGAACCTCGATCGTCTTCACCTCGCTTGCTGAAATAGCGTCGCGCAGCGCAACGGACGTGTGCGTCAGGCCGCCGGGATTTATGATCAGACCGTCGCAGTTGCCTCTTAGCGCTTGAACAGCGTCGATGATATCGCCTTCGCTGTTGGACTGCATCACTGACACGTCCGCCTCAAGGGTTTTCGCATGATCCATGATAGCCGTGTTTACATCGTCAAGTGTGCTGCTCCCGTAGATCTCTGGTTCGCGCAGGCCAAGCATGTTTAAGTTGGGTCCATGGATGACCGTGATGCGCGGCGGCGTTTTCGTCATAAGCTCGGCCAAGGTCCAAACAACTCTCGCCGCTACTTGACGCGGCATGGCCACTCTATAAACACAGGCGGTATGGACTGGAAGGGGCTTTTACGCTTCGCGTGTCTTTGCGTTGATAGGAAGTGGGCCAGACGTTATGGCAGTCATAATACAAGTGAATGGCGAGGACCGCCAAATCACCGCTCAGCAGCCGCTTTTAGCGCTGCTCGATGAAATGCAGCTCAATCCTAAAAAAGTAGCTGTTGAGAGAAACCTAGAGATCGTTCCTAAGTCTCAGTATGAAGAAACCATCTTAGCTGAAGGAGATCAACTTGAGATCGTACATTTTGTGGGTGGCGGCATGACGGACAAAACACCGGCTGATGAACCTTTGGTGATCGCTGGTCGCACCTTTGGCTCGCGTTTGATCGTTGGCACAGGCAAATACAATGATTTTGCCCAAACCAAAGACGCGGTCGAAGCCTCTGGCGCTGAGATTGTAACGGTCGCCGTGCGCCGGGTGAATGTGACCGACCCTAATCAACCAGTGTTGATGGATTTCCTCGATCCCAAAGCAGTGACCTATCTGCCCAATACAGCTGGGTGCTTTACTGGACAGGATGCCTTGCGAACGCTGCGTCTTGCGCGCGAGGCGGGCGGCTGGAATTTGGTAAAGCTTGAAGTTCTTGGGGATCAAAAAACGCTTTATCCCAACATGCCAGAGACCTTCAAAGCACTAGAGATCTTGGTCAAAGAGGGCTTTGATGTGATGGTCTACTGCAATGATGACCCCATTGCCGCCAAGCAGCTTGAAGAGATGGGCGCTGTTGCGATCATGCCGCTGGGCGCGCCCATTGGGTCGGGTCTTGGCATTCAAAACCCGGTGCATATTCGCCTGATTATTGAACAGGCAAGTGTTCCCGTGCTTGTCGATGCTGGCGTTGGGACGGCTTCGGACGCTGCTGAAGCGATGGAACTGGGCTGCGACGGTGTGCTCATGAATACAGCGATTGCAGAAGCGAAGGATCCAGTCGCCATGGCCCATGCCATGCGGCTGGCGACGATCAGCGGGCGTTTGGCTTATAAAGCAGGCCGCATGGCGCGCAAGCGCTACGCGGATCCTTCTTCGCCGCTGGGTGGGCTTATTTAGGTCAGGCAGTTCAGCCGCGGTTTGATGTTTTCGCCAAAGTCCGTCAGGCCGCCGACAAAGTCAGCCCAGCTGAAGAGCATGCCGTCAATGCCGGTGTCGGCGACAATGGTATCAATCTTTTTTGCGACCGTCTCATGCGAGCCGCACAGCACCGGAAAGCCCATGAAGGCGAGGTTTCCGTCTTCTAGGCCCACAGATAGTGCGGATCGCAGACGCTCGGCGGTGCCGTCGGCATTTGTATCCAGGCTTGCGCTTGACAGAATGTTGGCGATTGCGCCTTCATCGGCTTGCGCGATGATCCGCTGACCTTCCGCTTGCGCAGCGTCATCTGTCTCGGCCGTAATCAAGCCAAACAAAGCGTAGGTCCCGACCGTGCGTCCATGGGTTCCGCCCTTTGCCTTTAGGCTTTCGCTGATCGTCTTCAGCTTTTCTGGTTGGGCCATGACGAAGTTCTGGTTCGCTTGGGCAGCCACGAACTCAACGCCCTTGGGTGATTGGCCGGCGCTAACGATTTCGATATCATGCTTTGGTGTGGGCAAGCAGCTGCAATCCTCAAGATCATAGTATTCACTTTTGTGGGTCGTTTTGCCGTTCGCCCATAGGTCTTTCAGGATGGTCACATAGTCAGCTGCGAGCTCGTAGCGCTTGTCGTAATATTCGTCGCCGCGCCAAAGGCCCATTTGGGTGTATTCCGGCTTGTTCCAACCCGTAACGATGTTCAGTGCGCACCGACCGCTAGAAATATCATCAAGCGTTGCCATCATCCGCGCCACATAGGCTGGGTGCTGCGTTAGCAACGTGACACTGGGCACAAGTCCTATGCGGTCAGTGGCCGCTGCAAGGCCGGCCATCAGTGTAAATGTCTCTAAGCAGGCGTCCCAATAGCCAGTATCGCCCCCAAACCCGCGAAACTTCATCATAGACAGGACGAAGTCGAGACCCTGCTTTTCCGCTTCTTTGGTGATAGCGAGATTGTGTTCAAACGTTGGCAAATATGGCTCAACGGCTTTTGAGACGATATATCCATTGCTGCCATTGGGCAGAAAAACACCAAATTTCATGCCGACGTCCTTTGCACAGTCATGTCCTGACATCACACTGTCGTTATTTTAAAGTGCAGGCAATAGCATGATAGCGAAGCTTAAAACTTGGTGTAGTCCGCTTTTCGCTTTCCAAGGAAAGCTGATACCCCTTCTTTAAATTCAGGCCCGCGGCCTGCATCACGCTGGTAAACGCGTTCGAGTTGAAGCTGTTCGCTCATGGAGTTGCTGAGCGATTTGTTGGCCATTTCTCTAATCATAGCGAGCGAGCGTGTGGGGCCCTTGGCGAGCTTGGTGGCGATTTTTAGCGCGCGCTCCATAAGGGCATCATCTTCTTGAACCTCATAAACGAGGCCCCAATCGAGCGCGGTTTCTGCTGGGATTTTCTCGCCCAGCATCATCATCGCAGTGGCGCGCGCTTCGCCAATTCGGCGCGGAAGGAAGTATGAGCTGCCAGCATCGGGCACGATGCCGATGTTGACGAAGGCTTGCAGGAAGTATGCTGATTTCGCTGCAATAGTGATGTCGCCCGCGATGGCAAGGCTGCAGCCAGCGCCCGCTGCTCCGCCGTTCACAGCTGTGACGACAGGTACGCGCAGCGCTGCTAAGCGCTGAATGATGGGGTTGTAGTCGCGTTCCAGGGTCTTGCCTAAATCGATCGTCTTCATCGCGCTTGGATCAGAGGTATCGGGCAGACCGCCGCCCGCCAAATCAGCGCCAGAACAAAAGCCGCGGCCTGCGCCGGTGATGAGAAGGCAGCGCACCCCGCCATCCGGGTCTTCGCATATGTCCAGATAGCCGCGAATCTCGCTCAGCATTTGATTGGAGACCGCGTTGAGTGTATCCGGCCGGTTCAGTGTCAAGACGCCGACGCCGTCGCCGTTTATCTCAAATGTAGCGTGCAGCTCAGACATGGAATATCTCCTCAATTAGCGATTTGGCCGCACATTAGGCCTGTGCATACGCTATGGGAAGCTGCGATTGACTATCAGCTTTGAGGAGGTGGCGGTCGGGTTAGCGGGGCGGTACTTTTAAAAAGTCAGGCACATGATCGCCTAGTCCAACGACAGTTTCTTCTTTGCGGGCAGGGCGTCTGGACGCAGCTTTGGTTGCGCCCGTTTTGCGCGGCGCTGCAGGGACAGCCTCTGCTTTTTCATCCTGAGACTTGCGAGACCGGCGCGCTGGTTTGTCCGCGGTTTTTTCTGTCTTGTCTGTTTTTTTAGCTCTCGCTGGTTTAGCGCCGCTGCGCTCCATCTTTTCCACATCGACTTTGATCAATTTGATCACGTCTTCCCAGTTTTCTTCATCGCTGCGGCTAACAAAGGTGATTGCCTTGCCACTGCGCCCAGCGCGGCCGGTGCGGCCAATGCGGTGCACATAGTCATCTGGGTGCATTGGAACGTCAAAGTTCACGACGAGAGAGACAGCCGCCACATCAAGCCCGCGGGCTGCCACATCGGAGGCTGCTAGGATTTTGACGTCGCCAGAGCGGAATTTCTCAAGCATGGCCGTGCGGGCTGGTTGGTCCATATCGCCGTGCAGCTGCCCAGCAGAAAAGCCGTGTTTTTTAAGGCTTCCTTCCAAAACGCTGACATCGCGTTTGCGATTACAGAAAATGATCGCCGTGGCGTCCGGGTCATCATTTAGAATGTCGCGCAGGGCTTCGCGCTTGTCGCGCGGACCAACGGACATGCAATACTGCTTCACATTGGTTGCGGTCTGTGCTGGGCGCGCCACTTCAACGACTTTGGGATCATTTAAGAATTTGTCTGTGAGGCGCTTGATCGCGGGCGGCATTGTTGCCGAGAAAAATAATGTTTGGTGCCGCTGCGCCATGAGGGTACCGATGCGCTCTACGTCGGGGATGAAGCCCATGTCCATCATCCGATCGGCTTCGTCGATCACGAAGATATCGACCCCGGTCAGCATCACATTGCCGCGTTCAAACTGATCCAGCAAACGTCCCGGCGTTGCGATGAGCACATCCACGCCTTTGTCGAGCAATTTGATTTGATCACTGAAGGAGACACCGCCAATGATCAGTGCCATCGTCAAATTTTGGTACTTGCCGTATTTTTCAAAGTTCTCAGCTACCTGCGCTGCAAGCTCGCGTGTCGGTTCTAAGATCAGCGAGCGTGGCATACGGGCCCTGCTGCGGCCCTGAGCAAGCACGTCCAGCATGGGAAGAACAAAGGATGCGGTTTTGCCTGTCCCGGTTTGCGCAATGCCAAGAACATCTTGGCCCATGAGCACAGGCGGAATGGCCTGTTTCTGGATTGGCGTTGGCGTTTCATAGCCCGCTTCAGAAACAGCCTTTAATAACTCATCACTTAGACCAAGAAGGTCAAAACTCATACGGTCGCTCTCTTCGGATTTCGCCGCGCACACTACGCGCAAAGCGCCGCGTGTCAATTCGCAGGCACCTTATGGACTAAAAAGCTTGGCTCTTCAGCATAAATTCCATGCTGCTGTTGCCAATTTAGCGCAATTGTCTGTCGCTTGATTTTTAGGCCAAGCACGTCCAAACACCGCAGGAAGCAACTGTGCTCAAAGCGGAACGGAGACGAAGCGAAGGTGAAGCGCGCCCTCTTGCCCTTAAATGCCCTGCGCGTCTTTGATGCCGCTGCCCGCCATCTTAGCTTTAAACTCGCGGCAGATGAGCTTGCGGTCACGCCTGCAGCCGTATCCCAGCAAATTCGCTCCTTGGAAGATTATTTGGGCGTTGTACTTTTTAAGCGCCAAGCACGCTCCTTATCACTGACGGAAGAGGCACGCCAATCCCTGCCAGCGCTCAGAGCGGGCTTTGAACGTTTTGAAGAAGCGGTGAAAACGCTGCAGGCAGCCCAAGCCTCTGATATTCTAACCGTCTCAGTATCGCCATCTTTTGCGTCAAAATGGCTGCTGCCGCGTATTGATGGCTTTTATGCTGATAGGCCGACCATGGAGGTGCGCATTCAAGCCTCTGATGATCTCGTTAATTTTGCCGAAGAGAACGTCGATCTTGCCATTCGCTTTGGCAGCGGACGCTATCCGGACCTGCGAACTGAAAAACTGCTGGATGAGCATGTGCTGCCAGTCTGCCACCCTGATTTGCTTTCCGGCGATATGCCTCTCAAGGGCCTTGAGGATTTGGCGCAGCACACCTTGATTCATGACAGCTCGCAGGATGCAGATCCGGCCGCGCCTAGCTGGGCGATGTGGCTAAAGGCCGCTGGCGCTGCAAATTTGAAGCCTGGGCGTGCTTTGCACTTTGATTTAGAAACACTTGCACTAGATGCTGCATTGGCGGGAAAGGGCGTTGCCCTGGCGCGCCGCGTACTTGCTGCTAACGACCTCGAGAAAGGGCGCCTTGTTGCCCCCTTTGAAGGCGAAGTTGCTGTGAGTTTTGCATATTTTATGGTTGCGCCAGAGCCGCAGTGGCGGCAGCGCAAAATAGCTGAATTTGTTGCTTGGATGCGCCAGGAAGCTGGCAGTACAAGCGGCGAGGCTTAGAGAAGGACACGACGCGCATGGCAAGGCTAAGCCGCAGAACACTTATCATTGGCGGGCTCGTCGGCGGCGCTGTGGCGATTGGCTATGTGGCGGTTCCTGGGCGTCCTGAATGGAATGGCCCGCTCAATGATGGCGATGTGCTGTTCAACAACTGGGTTAAAATCGCGCCCGATGGCACCGTCACAGCCTTCATTGCCCAGGCTGAAATGGGCCAGGGAGTGCAAAGCGGTTTTGCGGCGGTCTTGGCCGAAGAAATGGGGGCAGACTGGTCGCGCATGGCCGTGGAGCAAGCGCCCAATCATCCGTCGTACTCAAACATCATGTTTGCTTCCGGCATTGTAACCGGATCGCTGCCGGAGTTTATGAAGCCGGCGGGCGTTTGGGCGGTCAAGGAAGTGTTGAGCCGGGTTGGCTTGATCGCCACAGGCGGCTCTTCCTCTATGCGGGATAAATATCTGCGGCTGCGCGAAGCAGGGGCCTTGGCGCGCATGACACTGCAGCAGGCTGCCGCTGACCTTTGGGATGTGCCTTTTGGCGAGTGCACAGTGCGCAATTCAACCGTCATCCATACGCCGAGCAGCAAGCGCCTTGATTTCGCTGACTTGGTGGAACAAGCCGCAGTGACCAAGGTCAAGCAAGATGTCTATCTAAAGCCGGATGCCAACTTCAATATCATCGGCCGAGAAGGGCGCAAGCGGCTGGACTTGCCGCAAAAGGTTGACGGAACAGCCGGTTTTGGCGCGGACGTGCGTGTACCTGGCATGGTCTATGCGGCCATAAAGAATGGCGGCAGTAGCCTTGGCGACATCATCGCCGTTGATAAAGCCACTGCGCTGGCTGAGCCAGGCGTCATTGACGTGATTGAAACACGTGACTGGGTCGCCGTGGTCGGCAAAACCTACTGGCATGCGCAAATGGCCGCAGATTTACTGACCATTGAGCGCAACCAGCGCGTCGGCGCTCCCATGGTCAATAACTGGCAAGAAAAGCGCGTTGAAGCGTCCAGTAAGTCCGGCGATGGGGCGTTCATACTCCATGATGATGACGGCGTTGAAACTCAGTTCGCAGATGCCGCAGACATTGTGCAAGCGACCTATAGCGTGCCCTACCTTGCCCATGCCTGCCTTGAAACGAATGTCGCGACCGCTTCGGTCACTGATGCGAAGGTTGAGGTGTGGGCGCCTACCCAGTCATCGACCATTTTAGCCTCTTCTGTTGCTGGCGCACTTGAGGTTGAAGGGGACATTGTCGAGGTCCATACGACGCTGCTTGGCGGCGGCTTTGGCCGAAAGGTCGAACCTGATGCAGCGATACAAGCTGCGATGATCTCCCGCGCCGTTGGTAAGCCGGTGCAGGTCATTTGGTCCCGGGAAGAAGATTTCCATTCAGACGTATTTCGCCCTGCTGCTGCTGGCACATTAACGGCAGCGCTAGGCGCAGGTGGAGACGTGCGGGCCATAAAAGCCCATGTAGCAAGTCAATCGGTTGGCACCAGTTTTCAGTCGCGCTGGTTTGGCGCCAGCGGAGACTTCGAAGGCAACGACCCGACAACGGTTGAAGGCTTGGAAGAGCTTCCTTATGACGTCGGTGCATACCGGCTTGGTTACAGCGATCATGTCGCCCCAGCAAATATCGGCTATTGGCGCTCAGTGGGTCACAGCTATACAGCCTTTTTTGCTGAGGCGTTTGCCGATGAAGTGGCCGAACGGCTGGGTGAAGACCCTCTAGACTACCGCCTGAAGCGCATGAAAGACCCGCGCGGAACAGCAGCGCTAGAAGCGGTTGCAACGGCATCTGGCTACCGCAACGGGCCGCCGCGTGGGCGCTATCAAGGCGTCGCCTACCACCACAGTTACGAAACCCATGTGGCGATGATCATGGAAATCGCGCCTTCCTTGGACGACGACCTGCCGAAAGTTACCCGCGTGTTCGCAAGCGTAGACGTTGGAACGCCGATTGATCCCGATACAATCCGCGCGCAGATAGAGGGCAGTATCGCCTTTGGTTTGAGCGCTGCGCTTTATGGGAATATCACGTTTGACGCTGGCGTACCTCAGCTATCGAACTTTGATGGATATCGTTTGCTGAGCCTGGCGGAGATGCCAGAGGTGCAAGTCGATGTGCTTGCAAGTGATGGGCCCATCGGCGGTGTTGGAGAACCAGGCGTGCCGCCTGTTGGCCCAGCCCTTGCCAATGCGGTGTATCAGTGGTCTGGGCAGCGTGTTCGCCAATTGCCGCTTGCCGACTTTCCTCCAAGCCGCATCGCCGCCGATAAAATTGCCAGTACCGGCACCTTCTAAGTCTTATTTAGCGGATTATTTGTTGTGACCAAAGCGGCGCCTTTGCCGGCCAACCACCCTTCTGTTCGATTTGGCAAAGTCGGCATTTTGCTGATTAATCTTGGCACGCCTGACACCCCTGAAACGGCTTCCGTTCGGCGGTATCTGCGCCAATTCCTGTCCGACGAACGCGTTATTGAGCTCAATAAATTCTTGTGGTGGCCAATTTTAAATGGCCCGATCCTCACTTTTCGCTCGCCTAAGACTGCGAAAAACTATGCGAAAGTCTGGGGAGAGGATTCGCCCTTGCGGCTGGGTACAAAGCAGATTGCCGAGGCCCTGCAGATGCGCCTTGGGTCAGATAAAACAGAATTGCGCTGGGCCATGCGGTATGGCTCTCCAAGTGTAGAAAGTCAGATGCAAGATTTGCAGGAAGCAGGCTGTGACCGCGTCGTTTGCTTGGCGCTTTATCCGCAGTATTCCGCGACAACGACCGGGTCTGCCTATGATGCCGTTTTCAGATGGAGCCTGAAAGCGCGCTGGCAGCCTGCTTTAAGAACTTTGCCTAGCTATCATGATCACCCTGGATACATAGACGCGCTTAAAGTCTCCGTTGAAAAAGCCATCGCTGAACAAGGGTGGCAGCCTGATACAATCCTGGCGTCCTTCCATGGTTTGCCAGAAGAATACCTCGATAAAGGCGACCCCTATCATTGCCAGTGCCAGAAAACCGGCCGGCTGCTGCGCGAAGCGCTTGGCTTGAATGAAAAGCAGCTACAGGTGACGTTCCAATCTCGCTTTGGGCCAAAGGAGTGGCTCAAACCCTATACCGATGATGTGGCGAAAGAGGCTGCAGAAACCGGGCAAAAGCGGATGATGATCATCTCTCCGGCCTTCGTTGCTGACTGCCTGGAAACGCTGGAAGAGCTCGCGATGGGGACGCAGGAGATTTTCATGGAAGCGGGCGGCGAACGCTTTCACTATATTCCCTGTTTGAATGATGCGCCAAGCGCCATCGACTTGTATGAAGGATTGCTACGAAGCAACGCGGTTGGTTGGTTAGACTAATTGCTGAGAAAAACCGCGTCTCGCTCCATTGTATTTTTTAAAGCTGCCAGATAAGCTCCAGCCACATTTAGCTGAGCTTTAGGGGAGTGGATTATGGGACACGTAGCATTGGTAACCGGGGGGACCCGCGGGATTGGTGAAGCAATTTCAATTGCCTTGAAAAATGAAGGCGTAACGGTTGCAGCGAACTATGCTGGAAACGACGAGCGCGCAAAGGCTTTTGCCGATCGTACCGGCATTAAGACGTATAAGTTCGATGTCGCCGATTTTGATGCGGTCCAAGCCGGCGTTGCCCAGATTTCAGAGGAGCTTGGCGCTGTTGACACCCTCGTCAATAACGCTGGCATTACGCGCGATGGCACGCTTCTTAAAATGGATGAAACCAGCTGGCAAGACGTTGTGGATACCAATTTGGGCGGCTGTTTTAACACCGCCAAGGCAGTCTTTTCCGGAATGAAAGCAGGCGGCTATGGCCGTATCGTTAACATCGGGTCTATCAATGGCCAAGCGGGCCAGTATGGCCAAGTCAACTATGCAGCAGCAAAATCAGGCATTCACGGTTTCACCAAAGCCTTGGCCCAGGAGGGCGCGCGCTTTGGTATAACGGTCAACGCGATTGCGCCGGGCTATATCGATACAGATATGGTGGCAGCTGTGCCTGAGAATGTTCTTGAAAAAATCGTTGCGAAAATACCGGTGGGACGCCTTGGGAAGGCGGAAGAAATTGCACGCGGTGTCGTGTTCCTAACCGGAGAAAAAGCCGGCTTTGTGACTGGGTCTACGCTGTCGATTAACGGCGGCCAGCACATGTACTAAGCTGCTGTGAATCAACCCATTACGATTGGCGGGACTGACGACGGGTCTTTGGCGAGCGTCAAAGACCAAGTGAGCCCAGAAGAATGGCAGGTCAGGGTCGATCTTGCCGCCGCTTACCGAGCAGTCGCGCTTTATGGCTGGGATGATTTGGTCTTTACGCACCTGTCCGCGCGAGTGCCCGGGCCAGATCATCATTTCTTAATCAACCCGTATGGCATGCTGTTTGAAGAGGTTACTGCCTCGTCCCTGGTCAAAATAGACTTGGACGGGAAGGTTATTGTCAACACTGGCTACCCGGTTAATGCCGCAGGATTTACCATCCATTCCGCTGTGCATGAAGCGCGTGACGATGCGAAATGCGTCATGCATTTGCATACTGTGGCCGGTACCGCCGTCTCTGCCCAAGAACATGGATTGTTGCCACTCAACCAAACCGCTTTCTTGGTGCGCGAGCAAATTGCGTATCATGAATATGAAGGTGTTGCGCTCGACATCGATGAACGCCCCCGCCTCGTCGCTGATTTAGGCGACAAGCCGCTGATGCTGCTCTGGAACCATGGAACGTTGGCCCTGGGGGAGAGCGTCGCGCAGGCTTTCACAGCGATGTATTATTTAGAGCGCGCCTGCGAAATGCAGGTCGCAACGCTTGCCGGTAACCCAACGCTTCATTCCGCGCCGGAGGGAATTGCAGAGAAAACAGCAAAGCAAGGCGGTGGTCCTGGCCTTGCGCTCGCAGCGGATCATTTGGTTTGGCCGGCGCTTCTGCGTAAATTGGACCGTCTTGACCCGAGCTATAAGACTTAGTTGAGCAGCGTTTTTAATACATTAAGCGTTTGCTCAATCTCATCGGCTGTATTGTAATGTGCAATGCCAAGCCGTAAAACGCCCCCATCCTCTAGCAAGCCAAGCTGTCCAAGCGGTTCAATGGCGTAGCTATGGCCAGCCCAGCTGAAGATGTTTTGCGCGGTCAGCGCCGCTGCGATGTCTTTTGGCGCGGTGCGCGCGTGGGTGAAGGAGATAGTCGGCGCGCGCCACTGGGCCTTCGTGCGGTCTGTAATACCATGGATTTTAACGCCCTCTATCTCAGATAGCCCCTCTATGAGTGACCAGCATAACTGGGCTTCATAGGCCATGATGTCAGCGAAACTGGCTTTGAGCTGCGACCGGCGTGTGTTGGCTTGGCTTGCCCCCAGGCTGGCGAGATAGTCGACTGCAGCAATACTGCCGGCCAGCCCTTCATGGTTCATCGTCCCGCTTTCAAACTTCACTGGGCCATCTTTTGGGGCAGGCCGTAGAGGCCAAGCTGGCAGCTCATCCAGCAGATCAGGGCGCACATAGAGGCCAGAGCAATGCGGCCCAAAAAACTTATAAACCGAGCAAACCAGCATATCGCAGCCCAGATCAGCCACATCAATCAAGCCGTGAGGGGCATAGTGGACCGCATCAATGTAGCTGATCGCGCCATATTGGCGGGCGATGCCGCATATTTCTTGAACAGGGTTGATGGTGCCGAGCACGTTGCTTGCATAGCCGACAGCAACAAACTTAGCGCCAGTTTCCAAGTGATCGCGCAGCTGCGAGCACGAGAGCATATGTGTTTCGGGGTCTACATCGAGCCATTTGACTTTAAGGCCGTGCTGGTCGGCCATGTCCAGCCAAGGCGATACATTGGCATCATGATCCATCCGGCTCAGAACAATCGTGTCTCCTGGCGACAGCATCTGACCAAGAGAGCGCGACACCTCTTTCGTAAGACCCGTCATATTGGGGCCTAGAATGATCGTTTCAGGATCGTTCGTGCCAAGCAGATCTGCCAAAGCACTGCGCGCGCCATCGACAATTGATTGCGCCGCTATGCTGGTTGGAAAATCACCACCTAGATTTGCATTCGCGCTTATGAAAGCCGCGCTCACTGCATCGATGACGCTTTGGGGAACCTGCGTTCCCGCTGGTCCGTCAAGATAGATGCGCTGTTTGTTATTGTCTGACAGGGCGAGTGCAGGAAACTGCGAGCGAACCGCGTTTATATCGATGGGCATAGTGCGTCCATGTTGGTGTTTTGCGTGGCCGTGAGGATGATTGCACGCCTTGAGCTTTCATCGTAATGAGAGCCCATATTTGAGACAAGGGTATGAGAGACGATATGAAACCACCACGCGATTTTTTTCAGCCATTGGCCATAGGCGCGCCGCAGCCATTTCAAACACTGCCGGTGCGCCTAGAGCGGATGATCCATTTCTTCCCGCCACATGTGGAAAAAATGCGCGCGAAGGTGCCTGACATTGCCAAGTCAGTCGACGTTATTCTTGGCAATCTCGAAGACGCTATCCCAGCAGATGCGAAAGAAGCAGCCCGGGCTGGCTTTATTGATGTAGCAAAGGCGACAGACTTTGGCAGCACAGGCCTTTGGACCCGGATCAACTGTCTGAATAGCCCTTGGGTTCTCGATGATATCCATCAGCTCGTGGCGGGCATTGGCGACAAGCTGGATGTCATCATGTTGCCGAAAGTCGAAGGCGCGTGGGATATTCACTACCTTGATCAACTGCTCGCCCAGCTTGAAGCCCAATACGCGCTGAAAAAGCCGATCTTGATCCACGCAATTTTAGAAACAGCGCAGGGCGTTAAAAACGTTGAGGATATCTGCCTTGCCAGCCCGCGCATGCAGGGTATTTCCCTCGGCCCGGCAGATTTGGCCGCTTCAAGAGGTATGAAGACCACGCGGGTCGGAGGCGGTCACCCAAGTTATGGTGTGCTGGAAGATCAAGCAGAGGAGGGGGCTGCACGAGCTTTCTACCAGCAAGACCTATGGCACTACACCGTCGCAAAGATGGTCGATGCCTGCCAAACCGCTGGCATCAAAGCGTTTTATGGGCCATTTGGCGATTTCTCAGATGATGCGGCCTGCGAGGCCCAGTTCCGCAATGCGTTTTTGATGGGCTGCGCGGGCGCATGGTCGCTGCATCCCAAACAGATTGATATTGCCAAGCGCGTGTTTTCGCCTGATCCGCAAGAAGTCGCGTTTGCCGCAAAAATCCTAAAGGCGATGCCGGATGGAACAGGGGCCGTCATGATTGACGGCAAAATGCAGGATGACGCCACCTGGAAACAAGCCAAGGTGATTGTCGATCTGGCCCGTCAAGTGGCGCAGAAAGACCCTGATTATGCCAAGCTCTATGCGCTTGACTAAACGCAGATGAATTTCCTGTCTGACAACACCGCAGGTGCCCATCCAGCGATATTGAGCGCCTTATCTGCGGTCAACAATATCGACAATCATGCCTACGGAGATGAAGCGGCAACACATGCGCTCAATGACACGCTGTCTGAGCTGTTTGAAACGCAAGTTTGGGCCTTTCCTGTGGTAACAGGAACGGCGGCAAATGCTTTGATCATGGCCTCGCTTTGCCCGCCGCACGGCGCCATTTTATGCCATAGCGATGCGCACATGGAGACCGATGAATGCGGCGCGCCGGAATTTTTTACTGCTGGCGCCAAGCTTAAGAGCGTACCTGGTACAGATGGTAAAATGACACCGGATGACCTTGCAGCAGCCTTAGCGGGCTATCACGATATGGTGCATATGGTCGTTCCATCTGTATTTTCGCTTACGCAGTCGAGCGAACTTGGCCGCGTTCACAGTGTCGCCGAAGTGAGCGCTCTATGTTCCGTGGCCAAAGACAAGGGTTTGTTTTGTCATATGGACGGCGCCCGGTTTGCCAATGCCATGTCGCATTTGGACTGCAGCGCTGCAGAGATGACGTGGCGCAACGGTATTGACGCACTTAGTTTTGGGGCCACAAAGAATGGCGCTCTAGCCGCCGAAGTCGCCATCTTTTTCAACCATGACTTGGTGCGTGACTTTGAATTTCGCCGCAAACGCAGCGGGCATCTGCTCTCCAAACAGCATTTTGTGTCTGCGCAAATCAATGCGTATCTGGCGGATGGTCTTTGGTTGTCCCTAGCGCGGCATAGCAATGGCCTAGCTGAGCAAATCGCGCAGGCGGCTGGTGAGAAGCTGCGTTACCCAACGCAGGCAAACGAAGTCTTCATCACTTTGTGCGATGACCAAAAAGAGCGGCTGCGCCAGCAAGGGTTTGCCTTTTATGATTGGGGCGCTGCAAATGATCGCCTTGGACGGTTTGTAACGTCGTGGAAGACCGACGCGTCAAGCGCCAATTTACTGTCTAAAGCGCTCATAGAACTATAGCGAGCCAATAATCAAGGCTTGGCGTTTGGATGAGTTTCATCCATTGTCATGTTAGCCTGAAGTGGCGGATCGGGCAGATTCCTTGGCATTACATGATGAGGCAGGCATCTTGAAGCAGGGCACAAGATCGATCAACGCGTGGTTACGAGCAGTTTTACTTATGCTGCTCTTTTTGCCAACAAGCTCAAGCTGGGCCCAGGCGCTTTTGCCCGCGATGGAAAAAGAAGCAGCCAATATTACAAATCAGGCGCGCTATCTGCGCGATCCTTCCGGAAATATCACACTGCGTGATATTGTACGCCCTGCCGCGCAGCGGGGCCTAAAAACCCTCAAGCAGCCTTATTTAAGCACGGCTTTAGATAGCAAAGCCACGCATTGGTTCAAGTTAGAAGCTGTTGCCCCGCCGGACGCACCATATGAAGCTATCTTGTATTTTACGGATCGCGATGTATCTGAATTTACAGCATTTTTGCAAGTCGTTGGCGCCAACGCAGATGTACTGCGCTATAGCCGCGGGCGGTCTGGCGGTGATGCTGTGGAGCGGTCATATGGCATTGGCTTGCCCATCAAAGTCGCGGCCGGAGAGCGCCGGAACATTTTTGTCTCTGTTCGCGGCGCCGGTTTGTCGGGCAGACTAGAACTGTGGCAGCCTGCTGCGCTGCGGCAGCATGTAGGCACCGAAAATAGGGCGGGGATTGGAACCCTTATTTTTGCGGGGGTTGCGGCGTTATTGGCTGGAAGTATGGCCTTGGTCATGAGAGCGTCTTTTTGGATTTTACTGACAGCGGCGCTGGCGATATTCACTTTCGTGTTTGCGTCCAGTCGCGGCCTTTATCCCATTCCGTCCGTCAATTTGGGTACCGATTGGCAGCTTTTCCTGAAGTCCGTTTATGCAGGGCTTCTTTTGTATTTCGCCGGATTGCTGTCTGGTTTTGGCAAACAGTTGCCAGCCCTTGGCTGGTTCGGCACTGCCCTGGCCGCCGCCACAGTAGCGAGTGGTGTGCTTGGCTTTTTTGCGCCCCCTCAGGCTGATATCGTCATTTACTTAACCATTGGGTTCGCTGGTACCGTGTGTTTCGCTTACGCAGCGGCTTTGTTTGCTCTTAAAATGCTGCCAGAATGGCCCATTCGGCTATTTCAGACTGTTTTGTGTGCGCCGCTCATAGCTTTAGCTTTGCCGGCACCAATTGAAGCAGATGTCGCTAAGCGGTGGCCGCTTATCATTGTGATTGCCCTGGTGGGAGCGATCGCGGCCTTAGAAGTGTTCCGCCTGAACCAGCGCCTTCGTGGCCGCCAATTTGACGATAATGCGCTTGAGGCAGCGTCACGCCCAGTGGAGGACATGGACAGCACTTTGCAAGGTGATCAGACCAGTATTGCGCAAAAGCTTGGCAGCGCTGCAGCGCTATCTCAAGCCCTAGTAGACGATACTCCGCAGGGAGACGAAACGGTCTCTGATAGTGCAAGCGATGGTCTTGATTCGATGCCCTCGGATCCAACTGCAGCTCTTTTGCCAATGGTGGGACAGCTGCCGCAAAGCGCTTATGACAGTATGACGGGCGTTTTCAATAAGGCCACGCTCTTAGCGATTGGAGAGAAGATCTTAACGCAAGTGCGCCGCTACGACCGGCCAACAAGCGCTATTATGCTGCAGCTAGCTGATTTTGACTCTTTGCTGGAAAGCGGCGGTCAATCAACGGCTGATCGCGCTGCAAAACTCTTGTCTGTTACCTGCATGCGCGAATTGCGCGAAAGCGATTATCTCGGGCGGTTTTACGATGATACATTTATCGCCTTGCTGCCTGAAACGCCGGTAGAAGGCGCTCATATTGCGCTGAAGCGTGCATGCGTGAACTTAACTGAGCGAACGCTGCCGACGCGTATTGGTATGATCCGCCTGCAGCCTTTGGTCGCCGCCGTCGGTGTATCAGCCAACCATGAGAGCTTTGAAGCATTTGTTGACGACCTAAAAAGCCAGCTCAAGCCCTCGTCCATTCCCTTTCAAGACGGGAAAGGTGGCGCCTCGCAGGCTGCTGAATAGACGGTTGCCTTGAAACCCTGGTTCAGATCAGCCTTGAGCCCCAAGTGAGCCCCAAGTCGCCCTTGCGAACGCATGTGAGGTCACCCAGGGTATTTCAGGCTATCAACAGCTGGATCGCCGCGCTTCCTTCGCGGTGACACGTTTGACGAAAGTCTGAAACGCCCCGATGTTCAGCAAGTGTGCTTTTCTGTAAAACATACATGTGGTCAAAACACGCGCTGAGCCGCCGAGGAATATGGCCTGTCGGCAGCCCAGAGACTAGTCCTCTGCATCACTTTATCTGATGTGTTGCGCTTTGTTTTGTGATCTGATTCTCTCTTTCTGACATTTTCAAGGAGGGGGTCAGGTTTTGGCGAACATCAAATATGTTGTTGAGTTGACGTTGTATGAGCGTGAGG
>JBCCAR010000032.1:0-35319 GCA_039814715.1 Pseudomonadota bacterium | reverse complement strand
GCTGATACATACGCTTAACCAGATCACTCGTGACGCCAATATAAAGTGTGCCGCGCGGCTGGCTTGCAAGGATATAAACAAAACCCATGCGGTTAACCCAGAGTAACCATGGGTCCCCCGGTCAAGCCGGAGGACGACGAAGGTAGCCCAATGTTCGCAATGTCCCAACAGCAGACCACTTCACAGGGTTGCCGTTGGACACCAGCAACCCCCGTCTAAGTTCCAAAGACCCTGGTCGCTTAGACCTGTCGCTCGAGCATCATTTTTTTGATCTCCGCAATGGCCTTGGCCGGGTTCAAACCCTTCGGGCAGGCGTTGGCGCAGTTCATGATGGTGTGGCAGCGGTAGAGGCGGAACGGGTCTTCTAAGGCGTCTAGGCGCTCGCCAGTGTGTTCATCGCGGCTGTCGGCCAGCCAGCGGTAGGCCTGCAGCAAGATCGCTGGGCCGAGGTATTTATCACCGTTCCACCAATAGCTGGGGCATGAGGTTGAGCAGCACGCGCACAAAATGCACTCATAATAGCCATCGATCTTTTCGCGCTCGTCTTTTGATTGCAAGCGCTCTTTGCCGTTGGGTGCAGGCGTTTCGGTTTGCATCCAAGGTTTAATCGAGGCGTATTGCGCGTAGAAGTGCTTAAAGTCTGGCACCAAGTCTTTGATGACTTCCATATGCGGCAAGGGCGTGATGGAGACATCGCCTTTACAATCTTCAATCGCTGTTGTGCAGGCTAGCCCGTTGATGCCGTTCATATTCATTGAGCAAGAGCCGCACACCCCTTCACGGCAGGAGCGGCGATAGGTCAGCGTAGGGTCAATGGTGTTTTTGATGTGGCCAAGCGCGTCCAAAACCATGGGGCCGCACTCATCAAGGTCAACCTCATAGCTGTCCATATGCGGGTTTTGCCCATCATCTGGGTTCCAGCGATAAACGTTAAACGTCTTCGTGTTTGTCGCGCCTTGCGGAGCGGGGTGCTTTTTGCCTTTGCCAATTTTAGAATTGGCGGGAAGGGTGAATTCAGCCATGGAGAACTCTCAGTGTTTTAACTTTGGCGAGACTGGAATAAACGAACGCGGCGCGCGGATTAATACACCCGCGCCTTGGGCTTAATGTAGCCGATGTCTTCGCTCATGGTGTAGTCATGCACAGGCCGGTAGTCGATTTTCACTGAGCCATCCTGCACCCACGATAATGTGTGCTTCATCCACTCGTCGTCATTGCGGCTTTCATAATCCTCATGCATATGCGCGCCGCGGCTTTCCTTACGGTTGGCAGCGGAATACATGGTGGCCATGGCCTGCGGAACCATATTGTCAAGCTCGAGCGTTTCGATGAGGTCTGTGTTCCACACCAAAGAGCGATCGGAGACTTTCAGGTCGGCCATAGACTGGTAGACCGCGTCGATTTTGGCTTTGCCTTCCTGCAGGATTTCATCCGTGCGGAACACACCGCAGTTGCCTTGCATGGTTTTTTGCATGTTCAGGCGTGCTTCAGCGGTTGGCGTTGAGCCGTTGGCGTTGCGGAACCGGTCTAAGCGGCCTAGCGCCATGTCCGCTGAATCGGCAGGCAAGTCAGCTTGTTTGGAGTTTGGCTCCACGATTGACGAGACCCGGTGGCCAGCCGCACGGCCGAAGACCACTAAGTCGATCAAGCTATTGGAGCCAAGCCGGTTTGCGCCGTGCACCGACACACAGGCAGATTCGCCAACGGCAAACAAACCGGGAACGACACTGTCGGGGTCGCCATCTTTCGACGTCACAACCTCGCCATGATAATTGGTGGGAATCCCGCCCATATTATAATGGACCGTTGGCACAACTGGGATTGGACCTTTGGTGACGTCCACGCCAGCGAAAATCTTCGCAGTTTCCGAAATCCCTGGCAGACGCTCTGCAAGGATATCTGAGTCGATATGATCAAGGTGCAAGAAAATGTGATCATTTTCCTTACCGACGCCGCGGCCTTCGCGAATTTCTTGGCTCATCGAGCGCGAAACGACATCGCGGCTCGCAAGGTCTTTCGCAGAAGGCGCATAGCGCTCCATAAAGCGCTCGCCTTCGGAATTCGTAAGATAACCGCCCTCACCGCGTGCACCTTCCGTAATCAGGACGCCAGCGCCGTAAATGCCTGTCGGGTGGAACTGAACAAACTCCATATCCTGCACGGGGATACCAGCGCGCAGCGCCATACCACCGCCATCGCCTGTACATGTGTGCGCCGAAGTGGCCGAGAAGTAAGCGCGGCCATAGCCGCCGGTTGCCAGCACGACAGATTTGGATCGGAACCTATGAATGGTGCCGTCTTCCAGGCACATGGCGATCACACCGCGGCACTCACCATCCACCATGATGAGGTCGATAGCAAAATACTCAATGAAGAAGTCGGCATCATATTTGAGAGACTGCTGATAGAGCGCATGCAGCATGGCATGGCCAGTCCGGTCTGCAGCGGCGCAGGTGCGCTGGGCTGCTGGCCCTTCGCCCATATTCTGCGTCATGCCGCCAAAGGCACGCTGATAAATTTTACCTTCTTCCGTACGCGAGAAGGGAACGCCGTAATGCTCAAGCTCGTAAACAGCCGCTGGCGCCTCTTTACACAAATACTCAATGGCATCCTGGTCGCCCAGCCAATCTGAACCTTTGACGGTATCATACATATGCCACTGCCAGGCATCATCGCCCATATTGCCAAGCGAAGCGGCAATACCGCCCTGCGCTGCAACGGTATGAGAGCGCGTTGGGAAGACTTTCGTGATGCAGGCTGTTTTGAGGCCGTTTTCAGCGATCCCCATGGTGGCACGCAAGCCTGACCCCCCGGCGCCAATCACGACAGCGTCATAGGTGTGATCAATAATCTGATAAGCGTCTGACATTTGGTTACGCTCCAAAAGCAATCTTTAAAACGGAGAACAAGCACGCTGCTGCGAGCAGCGCTGCTCCAAAGTTGAGTAACACAAGCGCGCCAATCTTTGCCGCGCCATCAAGGTAGTCCTCTATCACAACCTGAATGCCCAATCGCATGTGGTAAAATGCCGTCCCTATCATCACAAGAAAGACAATAGATACGAGAGGTTGGCGTACCCACACCAAGGCTTCTTCATAGCTAGAACCGGCAATGCCGATCATCGAGACGACGAACCAAATCATCAGCAAAAGCATCGCAATGGCCGTGAGCCGCTGAAGCCACCAATGATGTGTTCCTGATTTTGCAGAGCCAAGCCCGCGGACCTGCCCAAGAGGTGTTTTTAAACTCATTACCTATCCCCTAACCCAGCAATACCGCGGCCCAAACGAGCCCGGTCAGGCCAAAAGAGCCAACGAAGGTTAGAATGGAAAGCTTGCGGCTCACGCCGATCTCAAGACCTGCGCCAGTGTCCATAATCAAATGGCGAATACCGCTCATCATGTGCTGAAACAGTGCCCAAGTGAACCCGATGAGGATAATTGTCCCGACGATGCTGCCCAAAAAGCCAGAATAAATGTCCCAAGCGTTTTGGCCGCTGGCGAGCGCGACAAGGCCCCAAGTTAAAACCAGCGTCCCAGCAGTCATTGCAAGCCCGGTCATCCGGTGCAACGTCGATACAAGCATCGACGGACTCCAAGCGTAGACCTGTAGATGGGGAGACAATGGCCGAGAGACCGGCCGGTTCACATCACTCATGCGTAGCCCTTCTAATGTTGGCTGAGATGTAACGTTAAGATGTTACCACGGCGTGTTTTTAGAAGCGTTTTTATAGGCTGGCAACCAGGTTACGCGTTTTTGCATGACGTTCACATCAAAACGCTATGGCCTCCGGGACAAAACACTCGCCCAAGTTGTCAAAAAGCGTTTGACAAGACGCAGCACTCGTTTTGAAATCACATCTGCCGTGCATCCTAATGGCGCGGCCGTTAATAGGGGCGAATGGCGGCATATGACTTGTTTGAAAATGGCGCAAACGCTTGCGCTGAGCATATTGTTAGCGTTTGGGTCTGAGCCACAAGGCGTCTCGGCGGAAGACGTTCCTCCACTTTACCCGGTTGAAGCGTTCGCACATATGCCGGATATGATGAGCCCGAAACTCTCACCCAACGGCAGCTTCGTTGCCTATATGACAAGCATCATAGATGGCCGCAAAAGCGTCATCGCCCACCCAGTCACCGGCATCGAAAAGGGCAAGACAATGATCTTGCCGCATATCAAAAGTGCTGACGTCTCGCATTTCTTCTGGGCCAATGATGAAGTGCTGCTCGTGGTTTATAGCTTTTATGGCACCAACGTGTTCTACCGCGGCCTGCGCGTTGAACAATCCCGCTTGGTAGCGGCAAGCTTGAAAGACGGTGCCTATAATCTTGTCAAAGCCTCCAAAGAACAAAAACGAAAATTTGGCGGCAGTCAAATCGGGCGCGCACCTAAAACGGCCTTTGCTGCTAGCCAGGGGAATATTATAGACCTGCTGCCCGGCGACCGTGACCACATCTTGCTTGCCATTGACAGCAATATGACGGGCAAAGTTGGGGTGCGGAAAATAGATGTCCGAACGGGCGACTTCACCGTCGTACAGCGCGGCCGGGCAGACATTTACAATTGGCTCACGGACGGCGACCATGAGGTTGCGCTAGGCTATTCAACTTACGATACGAAACCGACGCTATACATCGCCAAGAAACATCGCAGCACATGGTCATATGAAGCGATTTACGACCTTCTGAGGCAAGACATCACGCCCATTCAAATTGATGACGGAAACAAAACAGCCGTTTTTGCCGTGACCAACGAATATGGGCGCAAAAGCCTGGGCAGATTTGATTTGGCGACGGGCGATTTAACCGAATGGATTTATTCAAACCCGCTTTATGACGTCGCAGATTTACATATCTCTAGCTCTACGGGCCGGATTATCGGAACCACCTATCAAGACACCATGCTGCGCCAAGTCTTTTTCAAAAAGAAGGAAAAAAAAGTGCTCGCATCGGTCAACGCGGCAATGCCGGGCACCACAAACACTCTGTTTGGGAGCGACCGCAATGGAGACTTGTGGATGGTTCGGTCGTCTAAAGTCGGCGCTGTAGATGCGATTTATTCCCTCGATTGGAACAGCAAACGAATGAACTTTTTCTCAGCCACCCACAATCAAATAAAGGACAAGCATGTCGCGCCAGTGACTATGCACAAGGTCACCATGCGAGACGGTCTGGAGATTGAGGTGTACGTGACCACGCCGATTGGACGGGGCGACTCAAGCCTGCCAACGGTGTTGTTGCCCCATGGTGGGCCTTGGGCACGCGATTCAGCAGGTTTTGACAGCTGGGCGCAACTGTTTGCAAACCGCGGATATCTTGTTCTGCAGCCAAATTTTCGCGGATCAACAGGCTATGGCCAAGCATTTGAAGACATGGGCATTGGCCAATGGGGCAAAGCCATGCAGGATGATTTGACGGACACTGTGACTTGGGCGGTTGGCAAGGGAATGACGAACCCTAAACGCGTATGCATCGTTGGCGGGTCTTATGGTGGCTATGCAGCAATGATGGGCGTCGTTAAGACACCAGAGCAATTCCAATGCGCAATTTCCATCAATGGCGTCATCGATTTGCCTCTGCTGTGGAGCGACGATCGTGATTTCCTATTTTACAAGCGCTTCCGCGAAAAGCTCGGCGAAAACCGGTCTGATCTGAAGTCCATATCGCCTTACCACCGGGCAGAAGAGATCACAAAACCAGTGCTCTTAATCGCCGCTAAAGATGATTGGCGCGTCAACTACAAACACTCTAAAAAAACCTACAGGAAACTCAAAAAGCTAAAGAAACCCGTGGAATATCTTGAACTTAAGACGGGTGGACATGGCATTGATGTCAACGCCAACCGGTTGAAGTGGTTTAAGGCGATGGACCAGTTCCTCGCCAAGCACTTGGGCGGCGAGGCGGTAGCGCGCTAAGGCTGCCTCTGCCCTAGCCTTCCATCTCAGCAATTGCATCTGCAAGTGAAACAAGGCGCCGCGCGTTTTCAACGTGCAGGTTCTCAATCATTTTATTGTCGACCACTGCGATGCCCTTGCCTTCTTTTGTTGCTTCTTCATGGGCAGCGATGATGCGGCGGGAGAAATCGACTTCGTCTGCGTCCGGCGCGAAGGTTTGATTGGCCGCGCTGACTTGATTGGGGTGCACCAGTGTTTTACCGTCAAAGCCAAGCTCAAGTCCCTGGCGGCAGCTTTCCGTAAAGCCTGTCTCGTCTTTTAGGTCCGCATAGACGCCATCTAAAATACTCAGGCCTTCTGCTCGGGCAGCAAGCAAGCACAGCGATAAGCTCGTCAGCACGGGCAAGCGGCGCGGTGTATGATGGGCCTGCAGGTCCTTCACCAGGTCTGATGTGCCCATCACAAAGCAATCCATCTTCTCATGGGCGCTGGCGATCTCCAGCGTCGCAAACATCGCGCGCGGTGTTTCCATCATGACCCAAATGCTGGTCCATTCCGGCGCCTTAAAAGACGTCATCATCTGCGCCAAAGCTTGGACTTCGCGCGCGCTTTCAACTTTTGGCAATAAAATAGCGTTGGGCCCCGCCGCGCAGGCAGCTTTGATGTCTGCTTCAGCCCAGTCCGTATCAAGCCCATTCACGCGGATGACCAATTCGCGCGCGCCGTAGCCACCTTGTTCAACCGCAGCGCAAACCTGATCCCGCGCCGTGGATTTCGCGTCCGGCGCAACGGCATCTTCTAAATCAAAAATATAGCCGTCCGCAGGCAGCATTTTAGCCTTTTCAAGCGCCCGAGTATTCGAACCAGGCATATACAAAACAGAACGACGTGGGCGCGGCGCAGAGGTCATAAGGCAATCCAATCATGAAACACTGTGAGTGGTGATTAGCTCGCCCCATAGCGAAGGGCAAGACCCCTTGCCGCCTGCCTCTCCGCAGATTACTCTCAGGCAATAACGCAGGAGGCAAATATCATGATACTCAACTTTCTGGTTGGCCTCGTCTTCATGATCATCGGCGCAGAAGCATTTTTAAGAGGTGCTGGCAGCCTGCGCGAGCGCTTTGCGGTGCCGCATTTCATTGTTGGACTGATTGTGATTGGGTTCGGCACATCCCTGCCCGAGCTCGCCATTAGTGCAGGCGCAACCGCAGCCGGATTTGAAACGGTCGCCCTGGGGCTGCTACTTGGCAGTTTTATTGTGAATTTAGCATTGCTACTTGGCCTGTGCGCAGCGATTAAGCCCATCGATTTAAACCGCAAGGTGATCGGCCGCGATGGGGCAACCATGGTGATTGGTGCGTCATACCTTTTGGTCGGCACGATCATGAAGCCAACAGGCCTGATATGGCCGATCATTGGCTTTGCCGTGTTCGCACTCTATTGCGCCATGACATTGCTGGAAGAACGCAGCCAAGCTGGCGCCGGTGTCATGGCGAAAAAAGCTGAGTATTTACGCCAAGGCCCCAGTGAAGCGATTTTAGCGATGGCCATCCTTATCCTAGGCCTCGGGGCCATTATGTTTGGCGGTAAAAAGCTTGTGGAGGGCAGCGTCGGATATGCTGCGGACATTGGCGTGCCGCTCACAGTGATTGGCCTAGCGCTTTTAGCGCTCATAACGTCCATCCCAGAAGCCGTGATCAGCATACACAGCGCCATCAAAGGCCAAAGTGATGTGGCAGTGGCCAACCTTTTGGGGTCGAACATCTTCAACCTTCTGTTCGTCTTGCCACTGTGCCAACTGCTCATGCCAACGGGCCAAAGCTTTTTTGCAGGCCCTTGGACGATGCATGCGTTTGCTGCCCTTCTCGTTGGGCTCATCACCTATAATTTCATTTTAGGCAGCCGCCAGCTCGGCCGATTGGACGGCGCGGTGTTTCTGCTTATCTATTGCGGCTATATCGCAGCGGCGCTGTACCAGTGATCACAGACCAAATACTAGCCGGGCGCACAGCCTTAGTGACAGGCGCGTCGAGTGGCTTAGGAGCAGCGACGGCCATTGCCCTCGCCCATCATGGCGCGCAAGTCTATGTGCTTGGCCGCAATGAAGAAGGGCTGGCTGCAACGCTCAAAGCAATGCCAACGGAGGGTCAAGCCCCTGGGCAAATGCTGGTCGCCGACTTTAGCCAACCTGGCGCTGCTGCGGCAGCCGTGGAGCGGGCCGCAAGCGCCTCCGGCCAGATTGATATATTGGTCAATAACGCAGCCGTGTTTCACAGCGGGACAATTGCCGAGCAGACGCCGGACATGTGGCGCGAGATGTTCCAAGTCAATGTGCTGTCGCTTCTGGAAGCCTCTCAAAGCGCCATCGCATGCATGCGCAGCCAAGGCACACCCGGCCATATCGTCAATATCTCGTCCCTGTCTGCGCGGATGGACCCAGGCGGGGCTTACGGGGCCTCTAAAGCAGCAGTGGACAAGGTCTCTGAACAGCTGCGCCATGAGCTTGAAGGCGACGACATACGTGTTGTCAATATCGTCCCGGGGGCCTTTTCGACCAATCTGGGACGGAACATGACTCCTGAACAGCTTGAAGGGCTGATGGATGCCTTTCAGCGCGTGCCCACTGCGCCCGACGCCGATGGCCGGACGCCTCTGGTTGGCTTGCCAGACGATATCGCCCGCGCCGTAGTCTTCGCTGTTAGCCAGCCAATCAATATCAATATTGGTGAAATGGTGGTGCGCCCGGCCATGAATACAGCGGTGTACCGGGAAACCTGAATTCTACTGCGCCGCGCCTAGCGAAATAACATAGGTTTCAAGCGCCTTGATAAAACTCTCGGTCAGCACTGCGCCAAAGGCAGAATGACCGGCAGCAGACTGGCCGGTTGCTTCATCAATCCCGCACCCGACGGGTGAGGTGTTATCGCGCACGGTTGCGACCAGCAGCATATGAAGCGCGCGCTGCGTGCCGTCAGCTGAAACGCTAAACACTGGCGCGCCGGACTGGCCAGGGCGCGCGCCGGGCCGCAAACGTACCTGGCGAGACAGACCGCCTGCGAAGGGCGTTGGCACGACCTTGCCTTGAAAGTGAACAATTTCAGGAGCCCGTTTGTGACGACTATCACAGGCAAAGCCAGCGCTGCGCAGATGGCTTAGGTGTTTAAATTGCAGCGGCGTTATGTGCTCGAGAGGCACATAATGGTGTGTTGGGCAGGCCGCCAAATGCACAACGGAGATATCATCGTCAAAGCCGGCAGGGTCATTTCCATCGCCGTTGCGGAGCTGCTGCGCTGAGATATCTGTTAGCCCAGACACCGCTTTGCCGCGCAATTGCGGGGAATATATTTGCAGCTGCTCAAAGGATGCGCCAGCCACAACATGCTTGGCCGTGAGCATCACATCGCATCGACCAACGAGCACACCAGTGCCATTGCGAAAGCGCCCACTGCGGCCAAGATCATCGACCAAAACGCGTACAACAGGCTGCGCCGCAGCGTTGGTCAAACTATAACGACGCGCGGCCGTTTGCGCGGCCGCACTCACAGCAGAAAAGCATAGTAGCGCCGTAAAGACGCTAAGGCGGATCACCAGGTTTTGCCGCCCAACCACTCACCCGCTGCGCCAACAAAGCGGCGCACGTCGATGCGCTCCCAAATGCCAGCCTTGCCGTAGGGGTCGCTTTTGGCCATCGCTAGGGCCTCTTCTTCGCTCTCGGCCTTTAAGATCAGAAGCGAGCCAACAACGTCCTCGCCATCAAAGAGCGGCCCTGCGAGCCACAAATGATCAAGCGTTTCCTCAATATGCGCTAAGTGCTCACCCATTTTCTCTTGGCGGATACGGGCTGCGTCGGGCCCAGGTTTATCATAGCAGGATACGGCGTAGGCGACGATACGGCTCATGGTGTTCTCCAAACTGCCAGTGTCCAAAGAGTTTACCGCGCTGTCCAGCCACCGTCGACGGAAATAGCGCGGCCGGTCATAGAGCGGCCAGCCGGTGTCGACAGAAACAACGCAAGCCCGGCCAGCTCATCGACTTCGACAAACCGCTTGTTGGGCTGACGCTCTAGAATGACCTCGCGGACCACTTCTTCCGCTGTCATGTCATGGACCTTTGCTTGATCAGCAATTTGCCCCTCCACCATGGGTGTTTTAACATATCCCGGGCAGATGGCATTCACAGTGATGTTCTCTTCCGCGACTTCAAGCGCGACCACTTTTGTCATTCCGACAACGCCATGCTTGGCGCTCACATAGGCTGATTTGTAAGGCGATGCGGAGAGGCCATGGGCGGACGCGATGTTCATAATTCTGCCATAGCCACGCTTTTTCATGCCTGGCATGGCGGCCTTAATTGTATAAAAACTGGACGACATATTGATCGCGATGATTGCTTCCCATTTATGGTCCGGGAAATCTTCAATCTTCTCCACATACTGAATGCCGGCATTGTTAATGAGGATGTCGACAGCGCCGAACGTGTCCTCAGCTTCCGCAATTAACCCTTTGATTTCCTTAGGCTTGGTCATGTCCGCGCCATTGTAGATCGCTTTTACGCCCGCGCCTTCCATTTCAGCGCGATTGGACTCGATCTCATCGGCATCGCCGAACCCATTCATTGCCACGTTAATCCCTGCAGATGCAAAAGCCTGGGCAATACCGAGACCAATGCCGCTGGTAGACCCTGTAATCACAGCACTCTTACCGCGCAGACTGTCAAAACTAGTCAGTGTTAAGACTTCGCTCAGGGAACTCATGCTATTCTCCGTTGTGTAAAAGTGTGCACTGCATTATGCGAAAAAGACTATGCATTCGGGCATTTAGAGCAATACTGTTTCAAAAATTGCACCGATATGATTATAATATTGTCACTTGCAGCTTGCTTTCACCTAAGAAAGCTGCACACTCAGATGGGTTTGCTGCATTGCGTCATAACTTGACACACGCGGTGCGTCAAACTCTGCAGCCGCCAACAAGAGCGCGCGCAATGACAAAGCACTCAAAGCAATAACAAACAGCGAGTGCAGGCGTAATGAGGGACAGTTCAGACCATGCTATATTCCTTTTATGAGATGCAGCGCAAAGCGTTCGCACCGATGCGATTCATGGTGGACCATGGCCAGCACTTCTTCAGAAATCCGCTAAATCCAGCAAGCTATACACCCGGCGGCCAGATGCTCGCTGCTGCGTTTGACGTGATCGAGACCTCAACCCGCGCTTATGGCAAGCCCGAATTTGGCCTGCCGAGCACCCTTGTGAATGGCAAAGAGGTCGCGATTGAAGAGACCAAGCCACTGCGGCTGCCCTTTGGCCAATTGCGCCGCTTCAAACGGCTCGCCAAAACCAACGATCCTAAACTGCTGATCATTGCGCCCATGTCGGGCCACTATTCAACCCTCCTGCGCGGCACTGTGGAGGAAATGATCAAAGACCATGATGTCTACATTACCGATTGGCGCGATGCGAAAACATCGCCGCTGTTCGAAGGCAAGTTCGATCTCAACAGCTACATTGATTACGTCATTGAGTTTCTAGAGTTTTTAGGCCCAGACACCCATGTGTTGGCCGTTTGTCAGCCCTCCGTCCCCGCTCTGGCGGCTGTCGCGCACATGCATCAGTCCGGCAACCCCAATATTCCCAAGACCCTCGCCATGATGGGCGGGCCGATTGATACGCGGGTGAACCCGACTGCCGTGAATGATCATGCAACCCGCAAGCCGCTGGCTTGGTTTAAGCAAAATGTGATCACCACAGTGCCAGCACCCCATGCAGGCTTTATGCGCCGCGTTTATCCAGGCTTTTTGCAGCTTGCAGGGTTTATGTCCATGAACCTGAGCAACCATATCGTCAAACACCATGATATGTTCCAGCATTTGGTGGAAGGTGACGGCGAAAGCGCTGAAGCGACGCGTGTCTTTTATGAAGAATATCTCGCTGTCATGGACCTGACCGCGGAATTCTATTTGGAAACGGTAGAGCAGGTCTTCCAGAAGCACAGCCTGCCAAAAGGCGAGTTTGTCTATCACGGTGATGCAATCGATCTCGCGGCCATCGACAAAACAGCGCTTATGTCGATTGAAGGTGAGCGAGATGACATTTCCGGCGTCGGGCAGACGAAAGCAGTGCACGACTTAACACCCAATTTGGCCAAATCGAAGCACGCGCACCATGAGCAAAAAGGCGTCGGCCATTACGGTATCTTCAATGGCCGCAGGTGGCGCGAGCAGATTGCGCCGGAAGTGCGCAAATTCGTCCGCAAAAACGCTTAGAAAAGCGCTCTAGTCAAGCACCTGGTTAAGCTCGACAAAGTGGCCGTCGGCATCAAAGAAATTGCAGCCGCGCACATCAATGCCGGGCCCGTTATCGCGGCCAGGATAGGTTGTTGTGCTTGGACCAGACGTCATCCGCACGCCCTCTAACCCTTTGATGCTCGCGCATCGCGCATCGATATCTTCGGTATTAAACAGCAACACCACATCGCCTATGCCCATGCGGGTCGGTGTATCAGCGCGTTTATCAAGAGGCGGGTCCACCCACTGCAAGAGCCCAATCCAGCCCACCCATCGGTCGTTTGCCTCTAGCAAGACGAGGCGGGCCTTAGCCCCTGGCTCTCCTGCGGGCAAAGCAACACCGGACATGGGCAGCACAGTATCGTAATTGGGCACAAACCCGAGTGCATCGCGGTACAGCGTCAATGAACGCTCCATATCAGCCACAATCAAGGTTGTTCGGCGAAAATCCGTCGGCCGCTTTTGTTCTTGCGGCGCATCACAGCTCGCGAGCAGTATGAGCGCGCTTAAACCGGCTCGGCAGATTTTGGTCGTCATGCGCTGAGAACCTCGTCCACGAAGGTGGGCACAATCTGTGTTGCTGGGCCATGCCGACACTCATGAAAATACGATGAGCCGGAGGATGGCTCTAAATTGAGCTCCACCGTATGCGCCCGCCCAATTTGGCGCGCCATGTTCACATAGCCGGCCGCTGGATAGACATTGCCAGACGTGCCAAGCGACACAAACACATCACAACGCGCAATTGCCGCTTCGATTTTCTCCATTTGGTAGGGCATCTCACCAAACCAAACGATATCTGGCCGCAGCCCCGGCGCCGCGCCGCACGCCGGGCAGTGTGTCTCTTGGAAGAGGTCCTCCTCCCAAGGATGGACCGCGCCGCAGCGCTGGCAGCGCACTTTTTTCAGCGCGCCATGCATGTGGATCAGGTTTTCGCTGCCGCCGCGCTCATGCAGATCATCCACATTTTGTGTAACCAGTGTCACGTCGCCATCAAGGGCATGCTCTAAGCGGGCAAGCGCCTTGTGAGCGGCATTGGGTTCAACTGTTTTCAGCGCAGCGCGGCGCAGATTGTAAAAGGTCTGCACCAGCTCTGGGTTGCGCGCGAAGGCTTCAGGCGTTGCCACATCCTCAACCCTGTGACCTTCCCACAGACCATCTGGTCCGCGAAAGGTCTGCACCCCGCTTTCTGCTGAGACGCCGGCGCCGGTAAGGATGACAATAGAGCGATACTGTGCCATGGCGGGGACTGTAGCAAAGCGCTCGCTCAAACAAAGAGTTTTATCTTATGACCCGCGTTCTCTTCGTCTGCCTCGGCAACATATGTCGCTCGCCCGCCGCGCATGGCAGCTTCCTAAAGCTCGTTCATCAGGCAGGGCTTGGTGAGCAGATTGACATCGATTCTGCAGGGACAGGCAGCTGGCACATTGGGCATCCGCCCGATGAGCGCATGACCAGTGCCGCGCAGCAACGCGGCATTGACCTAACGCCCCTACGCGCACGCCAAGTGGCGGCAGAAGATTTCGACCAATACAGCCATATCTTTGCCATGGACAAACGCAACCTGCGCGATATGCAGCGCCTCGCCAAAGGCCGCGCCTTTCAGCCACAGCTCTATTTAGACTTGATCTTCCCTGGCGAAGGCCGCGAGGTGCCAGACCCGTATTATGGCGGCCCGCAAGGGTTTGAAGAGGTGTTAGACCTTGTGGACACAGCAAACCGAGAGCTACTCAGGCGGCTTACAGATTAAAGCTCAAAGGGGGCAGCTTCGGGCTCGGCAAAGCTCTCATCTTCCAGCGCCCAGGGGTTATCCAGCCCGCCAAAGTTACCCAGGACGGTGTAGTGCGCGCCCGTGCTACCAAGGGTGCTGAGGAATAAGCTGAAATGATCGACTTGCCAGGGCGGTGTACGCAGGCCCCCTGCAGATTCTAGGAAGCTGTTGAGCCGGCCATGGCGTCCAGAAAAGCGCGCAAGGGTGATATGCGGTTCGTATTGGCGCGTTTCAGGCGGCAATCCAGCGCCGTAGTTCAGCGCTTGATCAATCTTGTTATGCAGCGCCGTCAGCGCTGCGCGGGGTTTCACGCTGGCCCAGACACTGCGCGCACGCTCCACCTTTCCAAAGACGCCGACACCTTCTGCGTAAACATCAAAAGGCGCAAAGCTGATGGTATCCAGCGCGGTTTCAATATCGCTGGCCGTGCGGCCATCGACATCGCCTATGAAGCGCAGCGTCAAATGCAGCTGGTCTGCGCTTTGCCAGCGCGCGTGCGTCACGCCGCCTTGGGCAAAGAGCAAATAGTGCTGAATCTCAGATGGGATGGTTAAACCGACGAACAAACGGGGCATAAGCGCCTCCTCACAGATTGTGGCTCAAACCAAACTAACCACAATATCTAGGAGCCTGACGCTGTCTCAAGGGCTTGTAAAGCTTTATTTGGCCCGCCGGGACGCCGCGCGAGGCCGCCCGGCTTTTCGCCGTGTTGCGCGCTAGCGATAAAGTCCCCCCAGATGCGTGCAGGCATCCCGCCGCCGGTCAGCCCTTTTACCGGCGCATTGTCGTCGCGGCCAACCCAAACAGCGACGCTTAGACGGTCAGAAAACCCAACGAACCAGCCATCTTGGCCGCGCTGGGTCGTGCCCGTTTTCCCCGCCACGGGGCGGTTGGCGCGCTTGGCGTTTTTCCCCGTCCCGCGGGTCACTGCGCGCTCCATAAGGCTCGCCATCTGCCATGCAACGCGCGGGTCGAGGACTTGCTGGGCATCCGCCTTCGGGCCCTCCTTACCTGGAAAAGGCTGCAGGGCATCACCGCGCGGAAGCCGAACAGCCGCAATCGCGTAAGGCATCACCCGGTATCCCCCATTGGCGACCGCCGTGTAAGCCGCCGCAAGCTCAAGAATTTTTACTTCGGACGTTCCAAGAGAGATACTCGGCTCCACGACAATCGGCGTTTGTACGCCAAGGCGCTTGGCCATGGCCGCGACCCGGGGCCTATCCACACGCTCGCCAAGCTTGACAGCGATGGTATTCACAGACCGGCTAAACGCATCCGCTAGCGTCAGCAATTGGCCAGAATAGCGCCCACCATAATTCTTGGGCGCATAGTCCCCCAACTGGATGGGCGTATCACGCAATTTGCTGGCCGGCGACAGCCCATTTTCAAGGGCCGCTAAATACACGAATGTCTTAAACGCTGAGCCCGGCTGCCGCACGGACTGGACAGCGCGATTATAGCTGCTGCGGCGATAGTCACGTCCGCCGATCATCGCCTGGATGGCGCCATCATCGGCGAGCGCGACCAGCGCTGTTTGAAGGCCCTTTGTTGGTGCATGATCAAGCGGCAAATGAGATCGGACGGCCGCGCGCGCCGCAGCCTGCGCTTTAGGGTCTAATGTGGTGAAGACTTTCAGGCGCTTATCGCCCGTGGGGTAACGCTCGCGCACCTGGGCGGAGACCCAATCGGTAAAGTAGCGCAGCTGGGGATCGCTTGACGTTGAGATCAGCTTGAGCGGCAAGGCTGCAACAAGGTCAGCCTCCCCTTCCAAAATATAAGCATCGCGCGCCATGGCACGCAGCACCAAGTCCCGCCGCGCGAGCGAGGCTTTCAAATCAGCCTTTGGAGACAAGCGCGACGGCGCTTTCACCACCCCGGCAATAAGCGCAGCCTCGCCCAAAGAGAGCGTGCGCGCTGACTTGCCAAAATAGCGATAACTGGCCGCTTCAATCCCATACGCGCCCGAGCCAAGATAAACCCGGTTTAAGTACGCCGCTAAAATCTCTTGCTTGGTAAAGCGCTGCTCTAGGGCAATGGCGAGCATGGCTTCGCGCAGCTTGCGTGTGATGGTGCGGCTTGGCGTCAAATACAAGTTCTTCGCCAGCTGCTGCGTGATTGTGCTGCCACCTTCAGTGATGCCCCCGGCACGCAGATTGCTGGCAGCAGCACGCACAATGCCTATGAAATCCAAACCACCATGATTAAAGAACCGCCGGTCTTCGATCGCCATAATGGCGTTGATCATATCAGGCGGGATGTCCGCGTACTCCACCCAGTCGCCTTGATTGGGGCCGTAATTCGCTAACGCACTGCCGTCTTTCGCTACAATCTGAATGGGCGCTGCGCCGCTCGCCACCAATGCATCGCGCGGATGGGGAAGCGACTGGGCGAGATATAAAATCAAGCCATAGCTGACAGCTGAAAAAGCGGTGATGGCCACAAACCCATAGATCCCAGCCCATTTCACAATGGGCCAAAACCAGCGCCGCCGGGCTTTAGGTGCTGCCTTTTTCTTCGCCACGCATGGCCCCTTTGCGGTTGGTAGGCTGCCGTTGGTGTGGCCAACGAGCATGGCCTTTCTTAGGCACCCTCTTTACAAAGCAGGGCCTAAGGCGCAATGCAAAAGTCAAAGGCCCTAGAGGACAAGGATGCGGCGTATGGCGCAAAAACCGCCCCGCTCGCGGGTGATCCAGGCGATGACAGGCGTGTTTCAAAGTCATGGCTATGACGGCGCCAGCCTATCGGCCATCGGCAAAGCAAGCGGGCTTAGCAAAGCCGGGCTGTACCATCATTTCCCAGCGGGAAAGGCCGATATGGCCGCCAGCGTGCTCGCTGCATCAGGTCAGCGCTTTACGCAGCTCATTTTAGCGCCTCTACGCGGAACCGAGCCCGCAGCCCAACGCTTTGCTGAGATGCTAGACGGCTTAGCGCGGTATTATAATGACGGCGCAATCAATTGCCTGATGAACACGCTTTCTTTGGGCGATGGTCAAGCGCTGTTTGGACCTAATATCCGATCTGCCATGGAAGCCTGGCTCGCCGCTCTGATGCCAACGCTGGCAGAACTGGGCGCGGACGATCCTGAGCGCCAAGCGCGCGCCCTCATAGCCCAAGTGCACGGCATATTAATCCAAACCCGCCTGTTCGAGGACCCCGAGATATTTATGGATATGATGGCAGCGCTCAGACGCCGCTACCGCTAGCTGCAAACAGGGCAAGCAGGATCAGGCTTTAAGGTCATTGTCCGCACCCGCGCGCCAAGCCCATCGACCAGCATGAGGCGGCCGATCAGCGGCGACCCCGCCCCAGTGACGAGCTTGATGACTTCAAGCGCAGCCCAGCTACCCATAATGCCGGTGAGCGCCCCAATAATGCCTTGGTCTGCGCAGCTGTTGCCAGGCTCATCGCGCGCATCACCTACGAGGCAACGATAGCAAGGCTGGCCATCTTGATGGGAGGCAAACACACTCAGCTGGCCATCAAACTGCCCGACTGCTGCGCTCACGAGCGTTTTCCCCATCCAGTGACATGTATCGCCCACGATCAGCCGCGTTGCAAAGGTATCGCACCCATCCAGCACAATATCATAGTCGCCCACCAGTGCCCGGGCATTATCAGCAGTTAAACGGTAGGGGTGGGCCTGGACGGTCACATCCGGGTTGAGCTGCTCAAGGCGCTGCGCAGACGTCTCAGTCTTGCCTTTTCCAATATCGCCGGTCCCATACAGGATTTGCCGCTGCAAATTTGATAGGCTCACCGTGTCATCATCAACAATGCCCACCGTGCCAACGCCAGCGGCAGCAAGATACATCAGCGCTGGCGCCCCGATACCGCCTGCCCCAATCACCAGAACTTTCGCTCCAAGCAAGGCTTTTTGGCCCGCGCCGCCAATGTCTTGCAAAACGATATGGCGGGCGTAGCGGCCCAGTTGACTATCGGTAAGGCTCGCCAAGACTTATACGCCCGTAGACCCAAATCCACCTTGCGCGCGCTGCGATCCCGGCAAGGTCTCGGTGAGGTTCCAATGTGCTTGAACCACCGGCGCAATGACCAACTGGGCAATGCGCATGCCGTGTTCAACGCGGATGGGCGCGTCGCCCAAATTGATCAAAATGACCCCAATTTCGCCGCGGTAGTCCGCGTCAATGGTCCCTGGGCTGTTCAAGACGGTGACGCCCTGCTTGAGCGCTAGGCCAGAGCGCGGCCGCACCTGCGCTTCAAACCCCGCCGGCAAGGCAAGTGCAATCCCAGCAGGAATAAGCCCGCGCTGCAGCGGCTCTAGTGTCACTGCTTCACTGCCAACCGCCGCCATCAGGTCCATGCCTGCACTTTGGCTGGTTTGATAGGCTGGCAGGTCTAAGGTCTGGCCATAGCCGACTTTGCTAATAGGAACGGAGAGCGTCATTGCGCTGTAAGCGCCTCAGCGATTTTCGCCGCCAGCGCAGCAGCCACAGCCTCTTTGGTCATGCGCGGCCAATGCTCTTCACCGTCGGCGTGAATGAGGTGCACTTCATTCTCATCCCCGCCCATGACGTCTGCGGCCGCAGACACATCATTGGCGACAATCCAATCGCTGCCTTTTCGGATGCGTTTCGCGCGGGCATGCTCGGCCACCTCCTCTGTTTCAGCTGCAAAGCCAACCACCAGCGAAGGACGACTGTTTCCAGGCTTTGAGAGCGCTGCCAAAATATCTGGGTTCTCGATGAGCGCCAGCGGTTCTAAGGCGCCGCCGTTCTTCTTCTTTTTTTGCGTTGCTGCGTCTGCCGCGCGCCAATCTGCCACTGCGGCCACGCAAACCGCTACATCCGCTGGCAGCGCGCCTTGTGTGGCGACGAGCATCTCGCGCGCACTTTCAACGCGAATGGTCTCCACACCTTGCGGGCCAGCCAATTGGGTCGGGCCGGAAATTAAGGTTGTATGCGCGCCAAGAGAAGCGAGCGCAGAGGCAATGGCATAACCCTGTTTGCCTGAGGATCGATTGGCAATGTAGCGCACAGGGTCAATGGGCTCATGAGTTGGGCCTGCGGTCACGATGGCGTGCTTGCCTGCCAGGGGACCTTCATCCCCGCTGGTAAAAAAACGCTCTAGCGCGGCAACAATCTTTGGCACCTCCGCCAGCCGGCCAGTCCCAACCTCGCCGCAAGCCAGGTCGCCATCGCCGGGCGCAATAAAGCCAATACCATCAGCCTTTAGCTGCGCCATATTGCGCTGGGTGGCGGGGTGTTCCCACATGCGCGTATTCATAGACGGCGCCATCAAAACGGGCTTATCCGTCGCCAGCAAAACGGTTGAGGCTAGGTCGCCTGCCAAACCCGCGGCCGCCTTGGCCATAAGATCGGCCGTTGCAGGAGCGATAAGCACCACATCCGCCTCCCGCGACAAGCGAATATGGCCCATGTCTGTTTCGTCTTTAAGGTCAAAGAGGCTGGTAAAGACCTGCTGCTCACTCAGCGCAGCCACAGAGAGCGGCGTAATAAACTCAGCCCCGCCCGGCGTTAACACACAGCGCACCTGCGCGCCGCGCTCACGCACACGGCGAATGAGCTCTAAGGCTTTATACGCCGCAATACCGCCGCCGATGACCAGCAGGATGGATTTGTTCTTAAGAGCCATAACCGTAACCTTATCGCTGGGCAGGTTAAAACGCTAGTAACGCTATAGTTTCCAGCCTGAATGGACGGCGACAATCCCAGCTGACATGGTGTTAAAGCGCACATTAGAAAACCCTGCCTGGCGGATCAAATCGGCAAAAGCAGGTTTGGCCGGAAACTTACGGATTGATTCCACCAGGTATTGATAGGACGCACGGTCCCCTGCAATCCGTCCGCCAAGCCAAGGGATCACGTTAAACGAATAGGCCTTATAGATCGGCTCGAGGGCAGGAAGAACCGGCGCGGTAAATTCCAAACAAAAGAACCGCCCGCCGCGCTTAAGAACACGGTGCGCCTCGCTTAGCGCTGCGGGAATATTGGTGACATTGCGAATACCAAAGGCAATAGAGTAACAATCAAAACTGCTATCAGGCAATTCCAGCGCTTCAGCATTGTCTTCCAGCCAAATGAGGTCCTCTCGGCTTTGCTCTTCAGCGCGGCGGCGGCCTTCGGCGAGCATCTCAGCATTAATATCCAGCACCGTAATCTCGCCAATGCCGCCGCGCTTGGCGAGCTTGTCTTGAATGCGAAAGGCGATGTCGCCGGTCCCGCCTGCCACATCGAGAAACGCTTCGTCATGGCGCGGATTTATCTGCTTAACAAACGTGTTCTTCCATAGCCGGTGAACGCCCAGGCTCATGGCATCGTTCATCCGATCATAATCAGCTGCAACGGAGGAGAAAACCTCGCCCACCATGCCCTGTTTGTCCTGCGTGGGGACATCTTGAAATCCAAAGCTTGTTGTTTCGGTCATGAATGCGGCTCTTTGTTGATACCCTGCAAAAAAGGCAAGACTAGCGTTTTAGCGTTACCAGCTTTAAGTAGTCCGCTTATGCCTGAATTACCAGAAGTGGAAACCGTTTGCCGCGGCCTTAACGCAGCCATCGCAGGCAGAAAACTGGTCGAATTCTGGCCGCGCAGGCCCGATATGCGCTTCCCGTTTCCTTCGGAGCTGCGACAAATCTCAACAGGGCAGCAGGTCTTAAACGTTGAACGCCGCGCAAAATTTGGCCTGATCCATCTCGCCAACGCTTATACCCTTATCTTCCATCTCGGCATGTCGGGGCGCATGCGCATTGAAAAAGATGGCACCTCGGCTAAAGAACGCCTCGGCATTCATGATCACGTGTTTATGCTCTGTAATGATGGCGTGAGCGTAGCCTTTAACGACCCGCGGCGCTTTGGGTTTTTAGATTTAGCGCCAACGCCGACCCTGGCGGATAACAAGTTCCTAAAGAACCTCGGGCCAGAACCCTTGGAAGAGGATTTTACAGCGGATGTTCTGTCAGAGCGCTTAAAGGGCAAAGCAAGCCCCATAAAGGCGGCCCTGCTCGACCAGCGCGTTGTTTCGGGACTCGGCAATATTTACGTCTGCGAAGCATTGTTTATGGCAGGAATTTCGCCGCGGCGGCTGGCGCGCAGCGTTGTGGGCAAGCGCGCCCAGCGGCTCGTCCCAGCGATTAAGTCTGTGCTTGCGCGGGCTATTGAAGCGGGCGGTTCGACCCTGCGAGACTATGCGCATGTCGATGGCCAACTGGGCTATTTTCAACATGATTTTCAAGTCTATGGCCGCGAAAACGAGGCCTGCGTGACGCGGGGTTGCACCCACAAGATCAAACGTATTGTCCAAAGCGGACGCTCAACTTTCTTTTGCAGTGCCTGCCAAAAATGACGCATGAAGTGCGGCATAAACAGGTTTACAAATCAGTTTTCAGCAATAGGGTGCCGGAATTGCTGCAGGCGCGAACCGGGACAAAGGGGTAACAGCCCATGGCGTATGAAACAATTCTGCTAGACCGCGACGACAATGTCGGCATCGTCACCCTCAACCGGCCTGACGCCTTGAACGCGTTGTCGCGTCAGCTCATGGACGACATGACCGCGGCGCTAAAGAGTTTGGAAGCAGATGAAGACATAGGCTGTATCGTCATGACGGGCTCTGAAAAAGCTTTTGCGGCCGGCGCCGACATCAAGGAAATGTCGGAGAAGTCATTCGCCGATGTCCTGCTAGAAGATTACATCACAGCAAATTGGGAAGAACCAACGCGGTGCCGTAAGCCGATTATTGCCGCTGTGAATGGCTACGCGCTTGGCGGTGGCTGCGAAGTTGCCATGATGTGCGATATGATCTTTGCTGGAGAGAATGCGAAATTCGGCCAGCCTGAAATCAAGCTGGGCGTTATCCCTGGGGCTGGCGGATCGCAGCGGCTCGCGCGCGCCATTGGTAAATACAAGGCCATGGATATGGTGCTCACGGGCCGGAATATGGACGCAAGCGAAGCCCTTGCGTCTGGCCTCGTCAGCCGCGTGTTCCCAGTTGAAGATTTACTCGACGAAACAGTCAAAGTCGCCAAGAGCATTGCCAACCTATCAAGGCCATCCGTGTTCCTTGCCGTGGAAGCGGTGGACCGCAGCCAAGAAGTACCGCTGCGCGAGGGCATTTTGTTTGAACGGCGGACCTTTCATTCCCTCTTTGGCACCGAAGACCAAAAAGAAGGCATGGCCGCTTTTATCGAAAAGCGCCACGCAGAGTTCAAAGACCGCTAAAAATAGCACTGCGTCGCCGCGCGCAATGTGGTTGACCGCAGCGAGCAAGCTGACTATAGACGGCGCCTTGAAGCGGTGCGTGCTCCCAGGCGGCAACGCAAGCAACAAAACCCGAAGTACTTTTGCACGATCATGCCTTTGCTGATCGACGCTCGTAAAAGTGTGACAGGCAATGAACGGAACGACTTAAAATGGCTAATTCACCTCAGGCACGCAAGCGCATTCGCCGCAACAACCGCCGCACCGATATTAACATGGCCCGCCGCTCTCGGTTGCGGACTTTCATTCGCAAAGTTGAAAACGCAGTCGAAGCTGGTGATAGCGGGGCAGCACAATCAGCCTTGAAAGATGTGCAACCTGAACTGCAGCGAGCCGCCGTGAAAGGCATCTTGCACAAAAACACGGCGTCACGGAAATTTTCGCGGCTAAACGCCAGCGTAAAAGCGATTTCCTAACGACGTCAGTCCTGCTGGATTTTTGCCCGAGTCTTTGGGCAGCAACGGGAACAAAAAAAGAATGCGAGGGTGGCTTCACTCTCGCATCTTTTTTTTGTCCACGCTTAATGAAAAAAAGTGAAAGCGGGCTGTCACACAAAGAGTCGTTTTGAGTCAGAGATTTGCCCTGATTCGACCTACCCTCCGCCCCCACCGTCAAGCCCAAAGATTACCAAAAAGACGGTTTTATTACGTTGCCTTGAGAGGCTTCGCTGCTATGTTCAGATCATCAAGAGGCGAGCGAAAAGACCTTTCAAGCGATGTGAATTAAACAGCAAATCTTTCTCCTAATTCTCCGTCAGATTTACTGAATTACACTTCATCCTATTGAAATGACTTGGGCAAGCGTCCCAAGTTAGCTCTTTTGTATTGTTTCGCTTCTACAGTGCGGACAGGTATAGTCACCTGTTTTTCTATGAGTACTTGAGTAACTTTATCGAGACTTTGAGGGGCAGCGACAGATGGGGTATGCGGGGGATATTTCAGTTCAAGAGAGCTGGGACCTTCTAAAGTCGGACCCCAGCAGCGTATTAATCGACGTGCGCACAACGGCGGAGTGGACCTTTGTGGGTGTTGTCGATCTATCATCGCTCAAAAAGCGCGCCTTGCTTATCGAGTGGCAGTCCTATCCAAGCATGGCGGTGAACACCCAGTTTGTAAGCGATGTGTCGTCGCAGGTGGGTGCTGATCAAACAGTTCTATGTCTTTGCCGCTCTGGCGCGCGCTCAGCTGCGGCTGCAGCTGCCCTTACGGCAGCTGGCTTTGAAACGGCCTACAACATTGCCGCCGGGTTTGAGGGCGATGTGGGGCCAGGGGGGCACCGCGCGAGTCTAAATGGCTGGAAGTCCGGTAACCTGCCGTGGCGACAAAACTAGAAGTTAAACGAAGGCCAATGCGGCCTGCACGACATATTTCCAGCATGGGCTGGATGAGGGAAGGAGGGGCATAACCCGTAATGGACCGCGCTGGTACAGATCTAAAAATAGACGCGCAGGCTTGGCAAAAATCCTTGACGCAGCTTAAAGCGAAACATGGCGAGAAGACCTTCGACGCGTGGCTGTCGATGATGGAGCCGAAACACCTTACGGGCCAAACGCTTGAAATCGCATTGCCCAACGCGCTGCTGATCAATTATATCCGCGCAAACCTGTACCAGTCGATCCGCGGCTGTATGGTCAATAATATGCTTGGCGTAAAAGACGTTCGCCTTGTGCTGCGCAGCCAGGCAGCATCAAAACGGCCAATCCAGCGCGAAGCGTTCCCGCCCCCACGTGACCAGATTTCAAGCCCGCTCGACCCGCGCTATACCTTCGACAACTTCATGATCGGCCGGCCGAACCAGTTCTGTCATGCTGCCGCAAAACGCGTGGCAGAGAGCTTTCCCACAGAGTTTAATCCGCTTTTTATTCACGGGGGTGTAGGCCTTGGTAAAACCCACCTCTTGCAGGCAATTGCCTGGGATGTGCGGCAAAACCGGCCAGATGCACGGGTTGTCTATTTGTCAGCAGAACGCTTTGTTCATGCCTTCGTCACGTCCATCCAATCGGGCAAAATTGCTGATTTTAAAAAGACGCTGCGGTCAGCCGATCTGCTGATGATCGATGATATTCAATTCATCGCGGGCAAAGAATCCACGCAGGAAGAGTTTTTCCACACGTTCAATTATCTCATTGATGAGAATCGCCAGATGATCTTCTCAGGCGATCGTCCGCCTGGCGATATTGATCTCGAAGAGCGCATCCGCTCACGCCTCAGCTGCGGCCTTGTGGTGGATGTTCATCCTATGGATTATGAGCTGCGGCTCTCTATTCTGCTTGCCAAGGCCAAGCAGTACCCAAAACTGGATGCAGGTGAAGAAGTGCTCGCGTATTTGGCGCGCAATCTCACCACGAGCGTACGCGAACTTGAAGGCGCGCTGCTTAAGATCAATGCGCATGTCGATATCTCCCATCAGGACGTCACGATCGATCTGGTGCGCGATCTCCTGCAGGACATGCTGCGCGGTGCATCCCGGCGCACAACCATGCGCGAAATACAAACCCTGACAGCGGATCACTATGGTCTCAAGCGGACAGACTTGTTATCGCGCCGGCGCACGCAGAAGATTGTGCGCCCGCGGCAAGTGGCCATGTATCTATGCAAGCTGGTGACCACCAAGTCTTTGCCAGAAATCGCCCGCGCCTTTGATGGCCGTGACCATACGACGGTGATGTACGCCATTCGCAAAATTGACCGGTTGCGCAAAGAAGATGCAGAACTGGACGCAGACATCGGCCTGCTCATGCGCAGGATACAAGGCTAACGCCGTTTGCCGTTGAGCAACACTAGCTCTAGCTTAGGCGCTGGAAACCTATGATCACCGCTGAAATCGCGCCCCTAGATGTAGCGATCGTGGCTGGGTACGCGGTGATGATGGTGGTCATCGGCATTGTCCTAGCCGGCAAAACCCGCGACGCCGATGGCTATTTCCTAGCTGGCAGGTCTATGACCTGGCTTGTTATTGGCTTCTCGCTTTTTGCGTCCAACATCTCCTCGACAACCCTGCTTGGCCTGTCCGGCAGCGCCTATGACACCGGCATAGCCGTCTTCAACTATGAATGGATGGCGGGCGTCATCTTAGTGTTTTACGGCATCTTTGTGTTACCGCAGGTGCTGCGCTCGCAGGTCTACACCATGCCTGAATATCTGGAAAAACGCTTTGACCGGCGATCACGCACGCTCTTTGCCAGCCTGACGCTTTTCCTGAACATCGTGATTGATACGGCTGGCAGTCTCTACGCGGGCTCCGTCTTGCTTCAGCTGATCTTACCGAGCTGGGAGATTTGGCAGATTGTGACCGTCTTAGCGGTCATTGCAGGTGGCTACACGATTTTAGGCGGCCTATCGGCCGTCATGGTTACGGATGTGATCCAGGCCATCTTATTGCTGATTGGCTCGGTCTTGATCAGTTTCTTCGCCTTTCAGAAAGTCGGCGGCGATTGGAGCATCGTCACGCAAGCTATTCCCCCTGACATGCTCAGCCTGGTGCGCCCCCTTGATGACCCCGGCGTCCCATGGCTCGGCCTCCTTACAGGCGTTCCGCTTCTTGGCTTTTACTTTTGGTGCACCAATCAATTTATGGCACAGCGCCTCTTATCAGCAAAGAATGCTGACCACGCGCGCTGGGGCACCATACTCGCAGGCCTTTTAAAGCTGCCAGTGTTGTTCATCATGGTCTTACCCGGGACAATCGCCATTCTCCTATATCCAGATCTCGCTCGCCCGGATGACGTGTTTCCAACGCTCATGTTTGATTTGTTGCCAACGGGCGTATTGGGCCTGGTCATCGCTGGGTTTATGGCAGCGCTGATGAGCCAAATTGACTCAACGTTGAACTCTGCTTCAACCATGGTGACGATGGACTTCATCCGCCCGCACAAACCGGAATTAAGCTCCGCCCAACTCATGAAAATCGGCCGAATGGTCACGTTCGCCTTCATGCTGCTTGCGGTGCTGTGGGCGCCGCAGATTGGCAAGATGAACGATTCCATTTTCCAGTATTTACAGGCCGTTTTATCGTACACCGTCGGCCCAGTGGTCGCGCTCTTTTTGTTTGGCACATTTTGGCGCCGAGCCAATGCAAGTGGCGCTTTCTGGGCCTTAATTGCCGGTTTTGCTGTCGGCGCCGTGTTCTTCATCTGCAATGTCCTCACAAGCATCACCAACATCCATTTTCTCTATGTAGCGCCGCTGCTCTTTGCCGCCTCGTCGGCAGTTTTGGTTGCGGTCAGCCTTGCAACGACGGCGCCGCCAGCAAGCAAGGTCGACGCCTTTGTATGGACGCCTGCGCGCTATAAAACAGACGTGGCGCATATGGCCAGCCAGCCATGGTATCAAGACTACCGGCTGCTCGCAGGCGGCCTGCTTGGCCTTTGCGCCTGGATTGTCATTGCCTTTTGGTAAGTGAGTGCTTGACCGCCCTTGGGCGCAGGCCTAGGCCGCATCTATGGCATCTGCACTCAAACACGCCCTCGGCCCGCTGGCCATTGGCGCCTGCGCCGTGGCGCTCGGCGTTAGCATCGATGTGTATGTCAAATACCTCGCCCTGCAGGCGCCGCTCTTATACGTTGTTGGTTTGCGGTTCCTGTTTGGCGGACTATTGGCAGTCGGGGTCTTCCTATTGCCAGTACGCGCAAAAAACGGCCAGCGGCGAAGGCTGCCAGACCGCAAAGGCTGTGTATTCCATACCCTGCGCGCTCTTCTGCAGCTATCGACCGCCTATCTGTTCTTTTATGGCGTGACTATCCTGCCTTTGGCGACCGCTACGACACTTGGCTTTAGCGCCGCTCTCATGCTGCCATTCATTGCTTGGGCGATTTTAAAAGAACCGCCGACTGCGACTGCGGTTTTTGCGACCATCATAGGGTTTTTCGGTACGGCCCTCGCCGCATTTGGCGGCGCACAAAACGCAAGTACAACGGAGCCAGAGACCTACGCGCTTGGCGTGATATGTTGTTTGTTGGCCGCCTTCATATACGCTGTCATCCTCGTCATGCTGCGGCTGCGCGCGGGTCAAGAAGACGCAGCTACGATGAGTGTCTTCACCAGCTTAGTTCCTGGCGTCATCTTGCTGCCAGTCATGCTTCAAGGCGATGGGCTGGCAATATTAACGTCCATGGCCGCCCAGGGCCTTGTGGCGCATACAATTGTCTTGAGCGCGATTGCCTACGCCGTTTGGTTTTTAATGAGCCTTGCCTATGCCCGCGCGCCAGCGCAGCAGCTTGCGCCGCTAGAATATACAGCGCTCATTTGGTCTGCCAGCGCAGGCTTTTTGGTGTTTGGCGAACGCCCAAGCTGGCAAATTTGGCTAGGCGCCGCCGTTGTCATCGTGGCCTGTCTCACGGTCGCAGCGGAACGCCATTTGACAGCGAGGAAGATGGCGAAGCTCCCTGCTTCAACCCTGCCGGATTAATTATAAGTTGCGCGCATGGCGGCTTCAGCTCTATCGAGATGCTCTTTGTACCGCTGCAAGACAGCGGCCTCATCTTTTGCCGCCACGGCGCCTAAAACAGCTGTTAGGCTTGCAATCGCGACAGCCCGGACTGCGCCATCGTGCAAGGTACTGCGCCGCAGCGAGAGGATGTGATCGTCATAAAGGGCGATGGCGGCAGCCAGGCGTTTGTTAGCCAAGCGGTTAAGCCAGGCATCTCTAAACATGTGATTGCCGGCCATGAACGCCGCTGGGTCCTCCTTCGAATGGGCACGTGTTTGGGCGTCTAGAGCAGCCATGAGATCCGCTTCGAACCCTTCACCCGCACTCTTGGCCACATTGGCAATCGCATGGGGCTCAAGCAATTGGCGCATCTCAAAAATATGGGAAATTTCCACGTCAGTCAGCTGGCGTGGTTGGAAGCCCCGGGCGGTTGAGCGCACAAAGCCATCCTGCTCAAGCGCATAGAGCGCTTCGCGCACAGGCGTTCGCGAGACCCCAAGGGCGCTCGCCAACTCGCGCTCGACCAACAAGACATCTGGGCCAATCTTGCCCTGGCGCAAGTCCTCGCGAACGCTGTCATACACTTTACGGCGCAACGTTTTTGGCCGGGTGCCTACGCTCATACGTCATCCTCTTTTTACACTTTGGTATACCAAAGATTGACAGTTAAAGTTTGGTATACCAAAGTCTATCCAATGATTCACCCTTGCAGCACGGAAGAAGGCATGGAAACCAAATTCAGAGCAGCGGCGGTGCAGGAATCCCCGATTTGGATGGACCGCGCAGCAACGACGGACAAAGTCATTAAGCTGCTGAAGGAAGCCGCGGCTGGCGGGGCGGATATCATTGCTTTTCCAGAGAGCTTTATCCCTGGCTTTCCGTATTGGGTTTTCTCACAGCCGCTCAATGCCTCCATGCCTTGGCAGCTCAAATTGCAAGACCAGGGCGTGCGTATGGATGGACCGGAAATCGCTGCTATCGCCAAGACCTGCAAATCCCTTGGCGTAACGGCGGTGGTTGGGATCACCGAGATAGCAGACGGCCGCCTTGGCACCATGTACAACACAAATGTCGTCTTCAGCCCTGACGGCGAGGTCCTAGGCAAACACCGCAAGCTCATTCCAACGGTAAGCGAAAAACAAGCCTGGGCTGGCGGCGATGGTTCAACCTTGAGCGTGTTTGACACGCCCTACGGCAAACTGGGCACGCTGTGCTGCGGCGAGAATATCAACACTCTAGCCCGTTTCGCCTTGCTCGATATGGGCGAGCGCATCCATGTGGCAAACTTTCCAAGTGTTGCGCTCTTAGGCGGTGAATTTAATGACGACACGGAGTTTCTGTTGTCGGTTCAGCCCCATGCCTATGAAGGAAAGCTTTTTTCTATCGGCGTGATGGAATACGGAACGCCGGAGATTACCCAGCAGCTTGGCATCGCATTTCCTAAAAAGAGCTATAACTGCGTGTCTGGTGTCTTCGGGCCGGATGGAAAGCCCATTGGCGATCTCCTCCGCGGCACACCAGGGACTGTCTTTGCGGACTGTGACCTAGCACAAACACTGCCGCTGCGCCTTATTCATGAGATCACCGGGCATTATAATAAGTTCGATGTGCTGAAGCTGACCGTAGATCGGCGCGAGCGCACCGCCGTCGACTATATTGATTGAGCCGCCATGACGCTCGACATCGCACAGCTGGTAAAGCCAGACCGAGTGCACCGCTCGGTCTATACCGATCCGGCCATTTACCAGGCAGAAATGGAGAGGCTGCTGCGCCGGTCATGGCTCTATGTGGGCCATGAAAGCCAAATCCCGAATTCAGGCGATGTGTTTTCTACACGGCTTGCTGACCAGCCCATCCTCGTGATCCGCCAACCCGGCGGAGATATCAAACTCCTATTCAACCGCTGCAAGCATAAAGGCATGCAGCTCATGGCTGATAATACGCAAGGGTGCGTGAAAGCGCTGCGGTGCGGGTATCACGGCTGGATTTATGGGCTTGATGGCACGCTGAAGACCATTCCGTCGCAAGCGGGCTATCAAGGCGCGGAGATTAAACCGGGCTCTGATGCGGTCGCTTTAAACGCTGTTCCTGATTTTGCGCAACATCGCGGCTTTCTTTTTGCGCGGCTTGAAAGCGGCGGCGTTGATTTCAGCGATTGGCTTGCGCCAATGCGTCCTTCACTTGACAACATGATTGACCGTGCGCCTGACGGAGAGCTGGAAGTTGCGGGCGGCGTTTTGCGGTATGAGCATTACTGCAACTGGAAGTTCTTTTTTGAAAACACGCTTGATGCATTGCACCCAATGGTCGTGCACCTGTCATCCAGCAAGGGCGCGCAGCGGGCCGCTAAAAAAGGCGCAAGCGTTGATGCGTATGAGGCGCGCGCGCTCAGCATGCTGAGCCCGTTTTCCGCCTCTTACAGCTTTTTTGATGACATGGGCCAGCGCGGCGGCGCCTTTGGGCATGGCGAACTGGGCGGCAAAAGCAGCATCCATGCGAGCTATGATGTCGACCCTGACTATTGGGACGCCCTGGTAAAAGGCCATGGAAAAGACAAAGCCAAAGCGATCTTAAGCTACGGGCCGAACAACTCGGTCCTCTATCCAACCATCATGTTCAAAGCGCCTGTCGCGATGCTGCGCGTCATTCGCCCGCTTGGCGTTGATCGAACGATGATTGAAACCTGGCACTTCCGCTTAAAGGGCGCGCCAGATAGCTTGCTGGAACAAACGCTGCAATATTCTACCATCGTCAATTCCTCCGCTGGCATTGTGGGCCCCGATGACCATGAAGCCTATAGGCGCATGCAGAGCGGGCTTAAGGCGCAGGCCGCCGATTGGGTTTTAATCGCGCGCCATGCTGGCCAGGTTGAGAAAGATGGTAACGGCCTTCAAAGCGCGCCGGGGACGAGCGATTTTGTGTTTCGAAATCAATTTGCGGCTTGGGCGGACGCGATGGCACAGCCATGACGCAGTCAAAGGAGCACATTCGCGCGTTCATAGCGCATGAAACATGGCTGCTAAACACGCAGGCATGGGACGAATGGACCGCCTTGTTCAGCCCGGCAGGGGCGTATTGGATGCCGCTGACGCCAGCGCAAGATAGTCCAAAAAACCATGTCTCTTTGATGTATGAAGCAGCTGCCTTACGCGCTGCGCGGATAGCGCGTTTAAAGAAGAGTGACGGGCTGTCGGTTGAAACAATGCCGCGCAGTGTGCGCCACGTTTCTAGTCTTATCATCGACAGCATCAGCGAAAATGAGTGGCATGCGCGCGCGGCGGTGATGATGGCTGAATATGCGCGAGGCGAAGTAAATACCTTTCATGGCACCGTTCAGTGGCACTTGCAGGCTAGCGGTAGCGGTTTGGTGATAGAGCTTAAACGCGTTGATCTTATCAATGCTGAGGGGGCACTATCGGATATTTTGACGTATATCTGAAGGAGAAGGTGGAATGACGCATCCAGCGGGTAAATTCTTGTTTTTAATGCCGGTGCCGATGTCGCCCGAGGCACTCTCCAGCTTTGCCGCGCAGCTGCCTGTTGGCATTCGCCGGGAGAATATAACCATAGACTTCTCCTCTCCCGACAGCGGCGCAAGCCTGCTGGATACCCCCTATGATTCCGTCATTGCTGAAGCAACCGTAATGAAAGCGGGTCTCAATGCTGAAGAGGCAGGCTATGACCTAATATGCGCCTATTCCATGAGCGATAGCGGCGTGAAAGGACTGCGCTCGCGCCTAAATATACCTGTCATCGGCGCAGGCGAAGCCACGTTCCACTTAGCCGCGCAGCTTGGCAAAAAGTTCTCAGTCATCACCATGTGGGAGCCTTGGTATCAGCATAGCCATGACCTGGCAGACAAAACCGGCCTTCAAAGCCGCCTCGCATCGGTGCGCCACATCAATGTTCGCCCTGACACGCAGGAGCTCCTAAAGGGGAAGGAAGATATCGTTTTTGGCAAGCTGGAAGAGGCTGCGAACCAGGCAATCGCAGAAGACGGTGCAGACGTTATCGTGCTCGGCTCAACCACAATGAATGACAGCCACGCGTATCTAGAGAGCGTGCTGGACTGCCCCGTGGTGAACCCTGGTCAAGCCGCCTACAAAACCTGCGAGATAATCTTTGATCTCAAGCTGACCCACTCAAAAACAGCGCATCCAACGCCGCCCGTTTTAAATGACGCCGTGTTCGGTACGCCGCCTAGCCTGAAGGGCGCCTAAGCCTCGTGCCTACGCCGCAACAGTTTATGGACGCCTTGGGATTATCCGTTCCCATTGTACAGGCTCCGATCGGGCCGGCGGCCACGCCAGCGCTGGTGAACGCGGTCGCCAATCGCGGCGGCCTTGGTATGCTAGCAGGCAGCGCGCTGGGGCCAGACAAACTCGCGGCAGCCTTAGACCAAATTTATCCAGAAAACCGCGCGCGGTGCGGCGTGAACCTCATCAATGCTATGCCTGGCGATGCAGTCTTAACCACGGCGCTGGACGCCGGCGTGAAAACCCTCTCCTTCTTTTGGGGCATTGATGAAAGCGCGATATCAAAGGCCAAACGTGCCGGCGCAGTGGTCATGCAGACCATCGGCTCTCCATCAGAAGTTGGCCCAGCAATTGCCGCAGGGGCTGATATCATCGTCGCGCAAGGCTGGGAGGCGGGCGGCCATGTCTGGGGCAATGTGTCCACTCTGGCGCTCGTGCCTGCAGCCGTTAATGCGGCTGGAGATGTGCCTGTGATTGCTGCAGGCGGGATTGCAAATCATCAATCCATGGCTGCAGCTTTGTCGCTCGGCGCCGCAGGCGTTTGGATTGGGACACGTTTTTTAGCGTCTACTGAGTCTGGCGCGCACCCGAGCTACAAGGAGCGCCTGACGCAGGCAAGCGCGGAAGACACCTTCCACGGCGTTTTATACGACGTTGGCTGGCCCGGTGCGCCGGCGCGCAGCTTGATCAATTCGACGACACGCGCCTGGCAGGCGGATGGCTCGAAGACCGGCGATGCGCGCCCAGGCGCCGCTGATGTTATAGCGCATGACGGCCAAGGCAATCCCATCCCGCGGTATTTCGTAGATATTCCAACCGCTGAAACCACAGGAATTGTTGAAGGAATGGCACACTATGCAGGTCAATCGGTGTCTCAGGTCACAAACATCTTGCCAGCAGCGCAAATCATCGACCAAATGTTTAGTTGAAGCTTGAAGTAAATTAAAACCATTCTGAAATGGCAGTGAAAGGGCAAATTCGGCGTCAGAGTGAAGCATCATAAGGATTATGGCGGTCTCATCGGTCAGGACGAGACTGCAGTAGATGACGTTAACTTGACCTTGAATCAATAGCGCCGGGATAGCGCTGAGGACGGGTCAGACACAACAATGAAGTTCAGGGTTTAATAGTCGGGGAAGACATCAATGACACAGACAAAACAGACAACACGCATCCGCTCAGCGCTGCTTGGCTGCGCAGCCTTAACGGTTGGCATGACGGCGCAAGCACCAACCTCCTTCGCGCAAGGGATCGAAGTCATAACCGTGACCGCTCAGCGGCGCGAACAAAACCTGCAAGATGTGGGTATTGCCATCAACGCCTACTCACAGGCAGATTTAATCCAGCTGGGCATTGAAAATAGTACCGAGATTGCCTTGTTTACCCCTGGGGTGTTCATTTCTGCCTCCGGCGCTGGCCAAAACAGCCAGTTCACCATTCGCGGCGTAACGCAAAATGACTTTAACGCAGCGTTGGAAGGTCCAATCGCGGCCTATTTTGACGAGAGCTATATTCCAACGCTGCAAGGTCAAATCTTCGCGACCTTCGATGTGAACCGCGTTGAAATTCTTAAAGGCCCGCAAGGCACATTGTTCGGCCGCAATGCGACAGGCGGTTTGGTGCACTATATTCCAAACAAGCCGACCGAAGAGTTTGAAGGCTATGTTTCTGGCGGCTATGGCCGCTTCAATCGCTTTGAGCTGGAAGGCGCTGTTGGCGGCGGCATCACCGAGGGCCTGTCGGCGCGGGTCTCCGTTCTCTACAATCAACGCGATGGCTTTTTAGAGAATATCTATCCCGCCGGCGTTGCCACGCCTTTGGCGGCGGGCACACCGCCGCGTGGCGCGGACTTCAACGATTTGGGCAACGAAGAAAATTTCGGCATCCGCGGCCAACTGCAGTTTGAGCCCAATGAGCGCTTAACGGCACGTTTGACGGCCAGCTATTCAGAACAAACCGGCAGCACAAACCCCTATAACGTGCGGCCCTCGCGGCCAGTGTTAAATGACGCAGGACAACAGATTGACACAGTCTACCTACCGCGCGATCAACCGATCTTGACGACATTGGCCTTCGTGCTTGGCCTGGGTGATGGTGAGTTTCTGCCACCTGGATTTGATGGGTTTGTGGCTCCGAGCCCGGAAAGCCTGCAAACATCGACAGACGCAGCGATTGACGACGCTTACAACAATGAAGTCCTCGATTTCTCTTTGCATCTGAACTACGAATTTGACGGCTTCGACCTGGTGTCCATCACGGACTATAAAGAGCTCAATTCCGCGCTTTTGACAGACGTGGAAGCCTCCCCCATCAACTTTGTGAACTTCCGCTCCTTGGGCGAGACGAAGATGTTCACACAGGAGTTGCGCGCGTCTGGGCAAACAGACAGGCTCTCTTGGACCGCAGGCCTCTATTTCCTCGACATTAAGGCCGACGTGACCAACGGCTTCCTCGCTCCAGCAAATAGCCTGTTTTTGCCGTTTACTATGAACGAAGCCTTCTTTGACGTTGGCCTAGACCTGCTTAACAATTTCGAGTTTGACACCACCTCCTACTCGTTATTTGGCCAAGTTGAGTATCGCATCAGCGATCAATGGACAGTGTTGCTTGGCGGCCGCGTTATTTACGAAGAGCAGGATTATTTTCTTGCGCAAGGCGGCTTTGCGAATGTGGACGACTTTGAAGCCGACACTGACACGCAGATATTCCCCGTCCCATCGACCTTAGAAGCTGCAGCGGTAGGCGATGTTTCGCCCTTTACCGACAGCCGCGACAACACTCTATGGGTTGGTAAAATCCAGATCGAATACCGCCCGAACGATGACACTCTGTTGTTTGCAGGTGTAAGCCGGGGCGCGAAAGGTGGTGCCTATAACGCGCCGCTGCTTGATGGCTCCGACCCTCTTCGCACTGATCAACTTGGTTATGACCCCGAAAGTCTGCTTTCCTACGAGGCAGGCCTAAAGAGCACGCTGCTCGACGGGTTAGTGCAAGTCAATGCGTCGCTATTCTATTACGACTACAGCGACTATCAGGCGTTCACCTTTGTGAATGTGTCGGGCATCGTGAGCAACCAAGATGCGCGCACCTATGGCGGTGAAATTGACATCATCGCCAACCCATATGAAGGCCTTTTCATTGGGATTGGCTATGGCTATTTCGACAACAAGGTGAAGGACCTTCCGGTTGCTCCTGCTGTGTTCGATCCAGAGGATGGCTCTCTGATTGCGCCTGCCGTCTTGCGCGATGTGGAATCAACCTTCTCGCCGCAAAGCCAGTTCTCCGCGAGGGTGAATTACGATCTGCCCTTTGATGCAGCAGGCGGCACCATCAACCTCGGGGCTGTGGTGTCTACGAACTCAAGTTATTTCCACAACTTGAGGAACTTTGCCGCCCATGAGATCGATGGCTTCACCATCGCTAACCTGCGTGCCACCTGGACCAGCGAG
>JBCCAR010000005.1:0-112795 GCA_039814715.1 Pseudomonadota bacterium | reverse complement strand
CTTTGGCCCGCTTGGGCGACGTCTTTATGCGCGCGAGATATCCTTCTGCGATGGCAAGCTGCAGGTTCGCATCATTGTTCGTGTCATCAAAGGAGACGGCTGTTTCCGCATCACTGATCGCCTCTTCAAGCAAGGTCAGCGCCTCGTCCTTATCGGTCAATTGATACGCGGCCAGGAATAACCCAGCTTTAGCTGCAGCAATCAAACCATCACGGTCGCCTTCTAAGCGGCCCTGCGTGATGGCCTCTTGCCAGGCCCCTTCGGCTTGAAGCTGTGTCGCAGTTTTTGCGTGGGCGCTGGCGGTCAGCGCTGCAACGAGCAAAAGCCCGCTAAGCAGCCGCCAGCTTGCCATCCAAACTATCTTTGAGGAGCGCAATGGTCTCGGCCTTTCCGTAAAGCATGATAAAGCCCCCCATGCGCGGTCCTTGGCTTTGGCCGAGCAAACACTCGTACAGCGCCTTAAACCAGTCCCGCAAATTCTCGAACCCATTCTCACGGCCTGCTGCGAACACAGCGCTTTGCAGCGCCTCTGCGTCAGCGTGCTCAGGCAGGGCTTCTAATTGGCCAATCAGGTCTTCCATGGCAACGCGTTCTTCAGGCGTAGGCTGGCGGAAGGCCTTTGTAGGTTTCACAAAGTCCTCATAATAAGCAAGAGCACGGACCACCAGATTACCAAGTTCCGGCTCGTTCTGCGGTGTCGCCCCAGGCGCATAGCGGGCAATAAAGCCCCAGAGCGTCTCTGCGTTTTCCGCATTGGCTGCACTGACCAGGTTCAAAAGCAGGGCAAAGCTGATGGCCGGTATCTCTTTCGGCGGATTGCCGCTATGGATGTGATAGGCCGGGTTCGCAGCCAGCTTGGTTTGGTCGCCTGCCTCCGCCAGCTTCCAAAAGCCGTTGATATGGCTGTAATACTCATCCACGGCTTTGGGGATCACATCAAAATACAGCCGCTTTGCCTTCCGCGGCGCGCTATACATGTACAGTGACAAGCTCTCTTCAGTTGCATAGCGCAGCCAGTCTTCAATGGTCAGGCCATTGCCTTTGGATTTGGAGATCTTCTCGCCTTTGTCGTCCAAGAAGAGCTCATAATTAAAGCCCTCCGGCGGCTGGGCGCCAAGCGCGCGTGCGATTTTAGACGACAGATTGACCGAATCGATCAGGTCTTTGCCCGCCATTTCATAATCAACACCCAGCGCCACCCAGCGCATCGCCCAATCGGCTTTCCATTGCAGTTTGCACGCTCCGCCAGTCACAGCCGTGGTCATCTCTTCCCCATCATTGGGGTCAATATAGGTGACAGTGCCAGCGGCGACATCGCGCTTAATCATCGGGACTTGCAGGACATGGCCGGTCTTTGGGCACACAGGCAGGAACGGCGAATAGGTTTTGCGCCGCTCTTCCCCAAGCGTGGGCAGGATCACGGTCATTACCCTGTCATAGGCGCTAAGCATGGCCAGCAGCGTCTCGTCAAAGTCGCCAGCTTGATAGCAGGTCGTGGCCGAGCGGAAGTCATAGTCAAAGCCAAACTGATCGAGAAACGCCATCAGCCGCGCGTTGTTGTGTTCGCCAAAGCTGGGATGTGTCCCAAAGGGGTCGGGCACCTGGGTCAGGGGTTTATTGAGGTGCTGCGCCATCTCGTCCTGGCCAGGCACATTGGTAGGCACCTTGCGCAGGCCGTCCATATCGTCTGAAAAGCAGATCAGCTTGGTCGGCAGGTCCGACAGCACGGTAAAGGCATGGCGCACCATGGATGTACGCGCCACTTCGCCAAAGGTGCCGATATGGGGCAGGCCGGAGGGGCCATAGCCAGTCTCAAACAGCACAACCCCATCGCGCGGCGGCTTTTTGGCAAAGCGTTTGACCAGCTTTGCTGCTTCCTGAAACGGCCAAGCGTTTGAGGTTAAAGCAATATCACGGTCGATTGCAGGCGCGGTTGCCAAGTGGCTCTCCATCCATCACAAAAAGGCGTGCTCATGTCTCTTTCACACGCTCAGCTACGGGTTACCGCCTTCCCTCTAACGAAGCGCGGCGCCCCATGCAATCACCGCGATGTCACGATCGCGTTAGGGGCCTTTGTGTGAGCGACGTTGCGGCCTTTTCTGATCCGCTTGAACGGCTCAAGACCTTGCCGGTGGCGCAGGTGACGCGCAGTGGCGGGCGCTTTTTGGATGAGCATGGGGAGTTTACCCACGAGAGCTTGGATGACACAGCCCGCCGCCTGTCTGCCGCGCCGCACCTCATCTGCGCGCGTAGCTGGGCGGGGCGGCTGCTGAACGTTCAGACCGAGCATTGCTTGGATGTGCTTGAGCTTGCCGCTTATGTGCTGCCTGCGCAGCTGTTCACACCAACACCGCGCGGCCTTGCCCAGCTATTAGGCTTACCAGCGCCCCAGCCGGGCGATGACGCTCTGTTATTCCTGCGCGTGGCGGCCCGGCAGCTGCTGCAGGCCCCGCTAGCGCCAACCTATCGATACCGGGCAGGGTTTTCATCGCTCGCCATGCTCATGGCGCAGGCCAGCTGGCCCTGGGGTACCTGGCTTATGGGCACCGCCAGCGCCATGAAGGAGGATCGCCGCCCCATCTTTGATGTGCTGCCCCAGTGGGAGAGCGAGCCGCCGCCGCCGCCTGCGCGCGATGTCGTGCTGGACGAAGAGGATGTCCTGGCCCAGCTATCCGCCTTTCTGCCCAAAGGCGCAGAAGACCGCGAAGGCCAGCGCGCCTATGCAAAAGCCAGTGTGCATGCCTTTGCGCCGCGCACTCAGGAGGATGCGCCCAATGTCTTGCTCAGTGAAGCAGGTACCGGCATTGGCAAGACGCTAGGCTATGCCGCTGCTGCCGCCCGCTGGTCGCACGAGGCCGAAGGCCCTGTTTGGATTGCCACTTATACCCGCGCCTTGCAGCGCCAAATCGATCAAGAGCTCACGCCGTTCTATCTGGACCGCCGCCGCAAGCTGGTGGTGCGCAAGGGGCGGGAGAATTATCTGTGCATGCTCAACATGGAAGAAGCGCTGTCCTATGCCAAAGGCGGGGCAGCTAGGTCATCTGATGCCGTGCTCATCGGGCTGGTGGCGCGCTGGATGCTGGCGAGCCGCGATGGGGATTTGGTTGGCGGGGACTTTCCTGCATGGCTGGCCGCGCAATTTGGCTCTAACCGGGCAGCAAGCCTCACAGACCGGCGCGGCGAGTGCATTTACAGTGCCTGCCGGCATTATCGGCGCTGCTTCGTTGAACATGCCCAGCGCAAGAGCGCCCGGGCCGATATCGTGATCGCCAATCACGCGGTGGTCATGGTCCAGGCCGCGCGCGCCAGTGATGCCCGCGCCATGCCAACACGCATCGTCTTTGATGAAGCCCATCATGTCTTTGATGCTGCCGACAGCGCCTTCTGCGCCTATCTGTCCGGCCAGGAAATGGCGGACCTGCGCCGCTGGCTGCTGGGCAGCGATAGCAAACGCCGGGGCCGCGGGCTCGATGCGCGGCTGGGCGATTTAACTTATGATAACAAGGATATGGCTGGCGCCCTGAACGCTGCGCTGGATGCGGCGCGCTTTTTGCCAAATGAGGGCTGGCTTGCTCGGTTGCGAGAGGATGCAAGTTTTGGGCCTGCCGAAGCGTTCCTCACCGCCGCGCGCGCGCAAATCCTCGCGCGCGCTCAGCCGGGACCCTATGATCTTGAAGCCTCGGTCACGGCGCCCACGCCCGCGCTTGTAGAGACCAGCGCCGCGCTCCTAGAGGCGCTCAATGGCCTGCGCCAACCGCTGCTGGCGCTCATGGCTGCGCTGGCCCCGCCGGAGGATGAAGACGAGCGCAACGCCATCGGCCGGGAAGACAGCGCGCGCATGGACGGGCTTTTGCGGCTGCTGGATTTCCGGGTTGGCGCTGTCGATGCCTGGTGCCAAATGCTGACATCGCTTGGCATGCCAGCTGATGACACTGTGGTTGATTGGCTCTCGTTAGCGCGACTGTATGGCCGCGATGTGGATGTCGGTCTGCGCCGCCACTTCATTGATCCAACCAAGCCTTTCGCTGAGCTCGCGCTGAAGAACACGCATGGCGTTCTCATGACCTCTGCCACGTTGCGCGACAAGCTCCCGCAAGAAGAAGAGCTGGAAGATGACGCCTGGCGCGCCGCAGATGTGCGCACTGGCGCCCAGCATCTCATTTTGCCAGCAAAACGCTTCTCGGCCACATCGCCCTTTGACTATGCAGGCCACACACGCCTGATCGTGGTGACCGATGTGGACAAACAAGACAGCGCCCGCGTCGCCCATGCCTATCGCCAGCTGTTTCTCGCCTCTGGCGGCGGCGCGCTGGGCCTGTTCACAGCCATTGCGCGCCTCTCGCGCGTGCATGCCGCCCTGTTTGAGGACTTGCTAGCGAAGGACCTACCGCTTTATGCCCAGCATGTGGACCCCATGGATCCCGGCGCTTTGATTGATATGTTTCGCGAAGACATTGATAGCTGCCTCCTTGGCACAGATGCTTTGCGCGACGGCATAGATGTGCCCGGCCCCGCGCTGCGGCTGATTGTGATGGACAGGGTCCCCTGGCCGCGGCCAACCATTTTGCACCGCGCGCGCCGCTCCGCCTTCGGTGGCCGCAGCTATGACGACATGCTGGCCCGGTTTAAACTCATCCAAGCCTATGGCCGCCTCATCCGCCGCTCCACCGACCGCGGTGTCTTCGTCCTGCTAGACCCCGCCGCCCCAACGCGGCTGTTTTCAGGTTTTCCAAACGACGTGGATATCCAGCGTATTCCCTTGGATGAAGCCTGCGCCGTTATTTCAGAGTTCCTATGAGCCAATCCACTAGGGTTATCATTGCGGTATGCCATGGGCCATTTATGTGTTTGGTTTGCGACGTTGTTGTCGGGCCCTTAGTCCCGGGCTTGACCCGGGACCCAGCGGCTCAAGCGGACAGGCTGGACCCCGGCTCAAGGCCGGGGAAGCGGATGATGGGTCGGCTATGGCTTCTTTCTCTAGAAATATACACCGCACCCCTAACCAGGGCTACTCTGCTGGCTGGTGCGCAATCAGTGCTGCTGGGCCCTTGCTTTTTTGGTCGAAGCCCTTGCGGCCCAGGCGTACGGCGACGCTAACGATCAGGGCTAAGAACCCTGCGAGACCGAGCACGGAGAAAAAGATAGACAGCAGCGGCAGGGGAAGCGCTGCGACTACCGCGCAGACCAACAAGGCTTGCAAGTAGAGTCCAAAGGGCATGTCCTCAAAGGCGGCATGCGGCAAAAGTCGGCGGCTGGCCTGGGCGGCGATAAAGGCAGCGGGCATGGCGATGAGCACTAGCGCTGGCATTTTTGCTGTTGCACCTTGGCCAGCAGCGAATACGGCAAACAGCCACAGGCACGATATCACAAGCGCCTGCGTGCATATATCGCTGCTGCGGCTTGAAAGGCGAAGGTCTTCAAGGGCGCTTGCGCGCTGGGCCAAATCAAAGGCGCCAGCGGCAAAGAGCGCGATAACAGCGCCAAACCAAGTCCAGCCAAAGGCCCCAAAGCTCAGCATCACCAAAATCAGCAAAAAGCCTATGCCGCGCCAACCTGTCGGTTTCAGCCCCAGCGCGTCGCGCAGCAGCAGCTGGACTTCCATAGCGTGGAGGGAGCGCACAAAGCGGTCGAGCCCGGGCAGGGCGCGCCATATCTCGCGGATGGGCTGATCTTCATCGGCCGCATGTGGGTCTGTGCGCAGCAGTGCGGCTTTTGCAATCGTGCCTTTGCCGCGCTTACCAAAGGGGCTGAGCAGGCGCTGCGTCAGCGTTTGGGTGCGAAAGTGGCCAAGCCTGAAAAAACGAATATGGAATGGCTGCCAGCCGGTTGTCTCTTGTCGGCGAAACTTAGCTAGCGCGGCGGCCGCGTCGCCGGCCTCCACATGGACTGCGGCAAGGGTATCTTCAAAATGGGCACCGCAACCAGGGGCTCGGGCTAATGCGGAGAGCGCAGAAAAAGCGAAGATCATATCCGCGCGCAGCACTAGGAATGTTGCCCCAGCCGGAATATCGCCAAGCCCAAATACTTCCGAGATGCTCAGGTCATCGAGCTGGCGGCGCAGGCGCAGCAGGTTTTCAGCCAATAATATTGCCGCAGCGCCATCCCCGTCTGGGTCAGGCCCATCTATCAGCGCGCACACTTTGCTTGCCTGCAAAGGTGCCGTTGCCGTCAATGCTGGAGCGTTTACACTCATATAGGCGTTCCAAAACGGGACATACTGCGATTGTTTCGCCCGCGAATCATAGGAAACCGGCGAGTCGCGCACAAGAGAGAAAACGAATCGAATCCCTGTCAAGGCTATCTGTGGCTCTTGAACAACACTTTAGACACACGTAGAACCAAAGGCGTTCGCCAGGTCACTGAGGGCCGTTCAAATGAGGGGAGAGCGTCTTGGCATCAGCCGCATTCGATAGCCCACACCTCGACATTGACATTGATCCTTGCCCTGAAAGTGGTGGGCGCAATGTCTTCTTCCGCGGAGATTTGACCATTGCGACGAGCGCGCAGGCCGATGCTGCGCTTGATACGATTGATTGCGGCCGCCAGGAAAGCATTTGCCTGAACTTAAAAGATGTCCGCCGTTTTGATACCGCCGGTGCCTGGCTCGTTTACAAAACCTTGCGAGACTTGCGCTTTGCTGGCGCGAAAATCTCTTATGCCAATGCGACCCACGACCAAGAGACTTTAATTGATCAAGCGCTGATCAATGATGCGCCGTGTGCGATTACCCCGCCCGTCCGCAATTCACTGCTCGCGCAGGTCGAAGATGTGGGCGAGGCGACCGTTGGTATTGCTGAAAATCTCGGCAGTTTTCTATCTTTCCTAGGCCTGGTGTTGATGCGGCTAGCCCAAGCTTTTGCCAGCATCGTCATGTTCTTCGTTAAGCTGCCCTATGCGCTTGTGACTGGCAAATCGCTTCAGCGGCCACGCCTACGCACCACGTCGCTGGTGCATCATATGGAGATTGTGGGGCTGCGCGCTATTCCAATAATTGGGCTCATTTGCCTGTTAATTGGCGTGGTCATGGTGCAGCAAGGCGCCTATCAATTGCAGCAATTCGGCGCGGAAGTTTTTGTCGTCAATTTGATTGGCATTTCCGGCCTGCGCGAGCTGGGCCCATTGCTGACGGCGATTATGGTCGCTGGGCGCTCTGGATCTGCCTTTACCGCGCAAATCGGCAGCATGAAGCTGAATGAAGAAATTGATGCCATGGAGACTATTGGCCTTGATCCCATCGAAGTGCTCATCATTCCGCGCTTGCTTGCGCTGTTCATTATGCTGCCGCTATTGTCGTTTTTTGCTGATATCATGGTGCTCTTCGGCGGCGCGCTGCTCGCCTGGATTTCGCTCGATATTTCGCCAAGCTCTTTCTTGGTGCAGCTGAAAGACGCGGTGAGCTATAAGGACTTTCTGGTGGGTATGTTTAAAGCGCCTGTCTTTGCTATCATCATTGCGGTGTCGGGCTGCTTCAACGGTTTATCTGTGACAGGTACGGCAGAAAGTGTTGGCAATCGGACAACTCGCGCTGTCGTCGAATCCATCTTCTTGGTGATTGTGCTTGATGCGTTTTTTGCTGTCTTCTTCACCTATCTCGGCTGGTAAAGATGACGCCCGAAAGCGAGTACGCGATCGAGATTGAGGGTCTGCGCACGCAGTTCGATGAGTTTATCGTTCATGATAACCTCGACTTAAAAGTGCGCGCTGGCGAAATTTTGGGCGTTGTGGGCGGCTCAGGTACCGGCAAAAGCGTACTGCTGCGCACGATCATTGGGCTTAATCACCATACCGCTGGGCGTGTCACGGTGCTTGGCCAGCGCACGGACGCGCACGAAGGTGAAGATTTTAAAACCCTGCGCCAGAATTGGGGCGTTCTCTTCCAAAACGGGGCTTTGTTTACCTCGCTTACGGTTGCGCAAAACGTTCAAGTGCCGCTGCGCGAATTCTATTCCATGCCGCAAGATCTCATGGACGAGATCGCCAGCTATAAGATTGCTATGGCTGGTTTACCCCCGGATGCAGGGCCGAAATATCCCTCTGATCTGTCAGGCGGGATGCGCAAGCGCGCTGGCCTGGCCCGGGCATTAGCGCTTGATCCTAAAATCTTGTTCCTCGATGAGCCCACGGCTGGCCTCGATCCGATTGGAGCGGCCGCCTTTGATGAGTTGGTGGTTCGCTTGAAAGAAACACTGGGCCTGACTGTCTTTCTTGTGACCCATGATCTTGATACACTCCATGCCACTTGTGACCGCATAGCGGTGCTCTCAGATAAGAAAGTGCTGACCGTTGGAACCATGGAAGACATGTTGTCCTTTGACCATCCGTGGGTAAACGAGTATTTCCACGGGCCTAGGGCACGCGCAGCGATGCCCAAGGGGGCCTAACAGGGGCGGTAGACACCAAAGTCATGGAAACACGCGCACATCATTTGTTGATCGGTATGGTCACGCTGCTGGGAATTGGCGGCGCGCTTGGCTTTATCATTTATCTCGCCCGGCTGGATATCGACCGGGAATACCAGACGTACAAAATCTTCTTTACCGATTCTGTCGTTGGCCTGAATACCGGCGCCTCCGTGCGCTATAACGGCGTGCCGGTCGGCTCGGTCACGTCCATCCAGCTCAACCGCGATGACCCCACAAAAGTGCGCGTGCTCGTCAATATCGATGAAAGCGTTCCCATCAACCAAGGCATAGAAGCAGAGCTTGCAGCCCTAGGCCTCACCGGCGTTGCTTATGTGGAGCTTACTGGCGGGGATGCAAACCGGCCGATGATCACAAAGGTCAAAGGGGAGGACTTTCCGATTATCCCCTCTGGTCAATCGGCATTGCAGGAAGTATTTCGCGGCGCGCCTGATTTGCTCAAAGAAGCCACCATTGCCGTGCAGCGCGTGAGCGCGCTTTTAAATGAGGAAAACCAAGCCGAGATTTCCGGCATCCTGCGCAATGTGAATAGCTTTTCAGAAGGCATGGCGGAAAGCACAGAAGAAATTCAGAACATCATCAAGAATATGGATGAGACCATTGAAGATTTCCGCGGCGCGGCGCGGTCTATCAATAATTTGTCCGCTAGCGCTGAAAAAGTGCTGACAGAAGATGCGCAGGCCCTCATCGACCAAGCTGAAGCGGCAACGCAGCGCGCTGGCACACTGATGGCCGAGCTGCGCAATGCCGTGGAAGAAAACCGCTCGAATATTCGCCAATTTACCAGCGCCGCCCTGCCAGAGGCGACACGCTTGATGGCGGATATCCGCCGCCTCACAACCTCGCTCCAAGGCGTTGCAGAACGCCTGCAAGATGGCATCGGCGATGCGCTTTTCCCAAAGAAAGTTCCTGAATATGGCGCTGAAAACTAGGTTTGTTGCTGCTGCGTGCGTAGGGCTGGGCGCATGCGGGCCCATTGTGGACTTAGGCGGTCAAAGCGGTCCGCCACCGCGCATCTATGATATGGCGCCGAGCATTGCTGGGGCACCAAGCGATGCCGAGGCGAAGGCCTTCGTCGTTCTGGTTGAGGAACCGACAGCCGAGAGCGTGCTAGACCAAGACCGGATCGCTGTGCGGCTAGACTATGGCGAAATACAGTATTTAAGCGGCCTGCGCCTCGCTGACCGGCCAGCGCGGCTCATCCGTAAAGTCATTGTTGAAGACCTAGGCAAGGTCAACCACGTCACAGCTCTCGGGCGCGGCGCGCTAGATGTGCCCAGCGATTTTCGCTTAAAGCTCATCGTGCGCGATTTTCAGATCAATGCAGCTACCGGCGGGCCGCAAAGCAGCACCGTGACCTTGCAGGCGCTGCTGATTGACACGTCTGGCGCGCTGGCCGCCTCTGAGGTGTTCTCCCAAGCGCAAGACGCCCCCCTTGTGGAAGGCGAATATGCCATCAAAAGCCTCAATGAAAGCTTGGGCGTGGTGGTCGGTCAGCTCAAAACATGGCTGCTGGCGACCGCCCAAGCAACGTTAGAAAATTCATAAAAAAAACGCCTGGCGGGAGACTATCCAGCCAGGCGCCTCGTGTGTGTTTTGAGCTGCGCTTAGTTGCTGGAGACAACCAAGCAGCCTTGCCCGGCTGATTTGAGACTGTCGCAGGCTGCCCGCGCTTCTGCTTTGGTGGCAAACCCATTGGCATAGAGGCGGTAAAGCGTCCCGCGTTCGCCCAGATCAGCGGCTTCAACATCTGGCGCGAGGGACGCGAGAACATCGCCGTGCTTATCAGCAAACACCGACCAGCCGCTATTGGCGTTTTCTTGCGACGAAAAGGCCGCCAGTTGCAGCTTGTAAGCAAAGATGATTGGCTCAACAGCAGGCACTTCGGCCACTTCCTCATACACGGGCGGTGCCGGCACATCTGCCTCATAGCTCGGCTCTGGGACAGCCGCCACTGCGTCAGCGAGTTGGACCGGCTCTTGTACGGTATCGTCTAAAGGCACGTCCGCTGCTGCAGCGTCTGCGAGCGTGTCGGCAACGGGTGCTTCTGGCGCTGCTTCCTGTACCGCTGGTGCAGCGCTTACCGGCACGACGGCGGCTGGCGCAGCAGGTTTCACGTCGGTAACGGCCGCTTTCGTCGCTGTTGCTGGGTTCACAGGTGCATTTGATTTGGCAAATTGCACTGGCATGGAATTAGGAAAGGCGCCAGCCGGGTTGACCAGCGTTAAAGAAATTTCGCGTGCATCAGCCACCTGCGCGGCGGTCATGTGCTTGAGCATGGACGTTTCGGCTTGGCTTGCTTCGGGCAGGCCTGAAGAGGCAGCCAGGCTCATCCACGCATACGCGCGCGTCCAATTGCGGTCCACCACATCGCCATTAAAATGCAGAACGCCGAGCATATATTGGGAGCGCGCATCGCCATTGGTTGCCGCTTCTTGCCACCAGGAGACGGCTTTTTCTTCATCTTTGATGGCGCGGTCTTCTGCGAAAAAGTAGAGTGTGCCTAAGTTGCCTTGCGCTGAGACATGGCCAAGGCGCGCGGCGCGCTCATAGTAATTGCGCGCGGCGTCCATGTCTTTACCAACCCCGCGGCCCAGGCGGTAAACCTGTCCGAGATTAAACAAAGCATTTGGATCATTTTCAGAGGCCAGCGGCAGCCACTCTTGAATAGCGCCGGAAAAATCGCCGCCTTCGTATTTGACGACGCCGGACTGTACATCTGCAGACGCAGGCGTAATCAGCGCACCAGCAGCGAGCAATGTAGCCGCTAAAAGGCCGGCACGCGCGCGCAAGTGTGACCGTTCATTTCGTTTCATAATCCGCAGCATAATCAATCTGTCCCCGAGCGGTTATCCCATATGCCGCAGTTTATGAGGCATTAACCTTAACCAATTCGTTAACGAACGCAATTCTTTGATACAGGCCTCTCTTTAGCGTTTCTACCGCCCCGTCCAAACCCGCTTTTTCATTGAATTTGAAATATTTCTTAAGCGGTTCTTAAGCCACACAGCGGAATTTTTTAAGCGATGAACGAGTTCGCTAGGCTGCGGCCTCAACCCAGTATCGGCGTAAAAAGAAAAGGTGGGCCAGCCCATGCGTATAGTTGCTTTTGCCTCGCAAAAAGGGGGATCGGGAAAAACGACGTTGTCGGGCCATATGGCTGTGGCCGCGCAGCGCGCTGGCTTTGGCCCTGTGGTGTTGATTGATACCGACCCCCAAGGTTCCCTGTCTGATTGGTGGAACGAGCGCGAAGCCGATAGCCCTGCTTTTGCCCAAACCACCATCACCCGCCTGAATGCCGATTTAGACGCGCTGCGCGAACAAGGCTTTAAACTGGCCGTTATTGATACGCCGCCAGCCATTACAACAGCCATTCAAGCCGTCGTGTCTGTTGCTGATCTGGTGGTTATTCCAACCCGGCCAAGCCCGCATGATTTGCGCGCCGCAGGGGCGACCGTTGAGCTGATTGAGCGTGCTGGAAAGCCGCTGGTGTTCGTCGTGAATGCCGCCACCGCGCGCGCGCGCATTACCGCGGAAGCGGCCATTGCGCTGTCCCAGCACGGCACTGTCGCGCCCATTACCGTTCACAACCGCACGGATTTTGCAGCCAGCATGACGGACGGGCGAACGGTGATGGAGCTCAATGAAAACGGACGCTCCGCGCAGGAAATGGAGACGCTGTGGACGTATCTAGGCGAGCGCCTTGAGCGTAATTTCCGCCGCACCGTCTTCCAGCCGCGCCAACAGCCCGCCGCGCCAACACCCGCGCGGCCTAGCTTTGGCCGCCGCCCTGGCCAAGCCGCCAGCGTGTTTGCTGGCCAAGGGGAGGGATAATCTCATGACAAAGCACACATCTTCAGCGCGTCCACTCAGCGCGGGCCTTCTGGTTTCTAAAGGCGCGGCGCGGCCCGCGCAGGTTTTTGGGCAGCGCCCACCCAGCGGCGCCCCATCTGGTCTGTTTGATGCGCCCCAGCGCCCTTCTAGCGACAGCCAGGAGCGGCCCTATCAGACGCCCCGGGACCAACCTGTAAGCGCGCCAGTGACACGCTCGGAGCCAACCGCCGAGGCTCGCGTGGATGCACCAACGGTTGAAGGCGCAAAGAAAGCAGCTTTCACGTTCCGTATGGATGAAAAGCGCCATTTCCGGTTGCGCCTTTTAAGTGCGCACCAGAACCGTTCAGCGCAAAAAATCATGGAAGCGGCCCTCGATGCTTATCTCGATACGCATGCGCCCCAAACCAGCGGCATGGCGTGCCCTTGTTTTGCCGATGAGGTTTAACGCTAGCATTTGCAAGGCGTTAACTCTCTTTGCGTAAGACTGTCTCCAAATGAGGCAAAGCGTAACGCGGCCTCGCACACAGATTGACGGGACTGCCCCATGACGACATCCTCTGCCCTCTCGGCGCTTAAACTAGCCTTTTTAACGGGCTCTATGGCGCTGGTTTCGGCATGCGCGCACGATGCCACGAGTGACTTAGCGCAGCAAACACTTGACGCGGCGGATTCGCAGATGACCGTGCTTGATCTGGGCTACGCAGCAGCAGCGCGGGGCGATCATTCCTCCGCCATTCAGTATTTCCGCTCTGCCCATGCGCAAAACCTAGCATATTCCACCGCTGATGGCGGCGCTCTGCTCGGGCTTGGCCAATCATTGCTCGCCATTGGGCAAAATGGCGATGCGGCAAAGATATTTATTAAAGCAGCAAAAGCTGGCAATGGCGCGCCTGCCTTGCGCGGGCTGGCCCAAGCGCAGCTCCACCTCGGCCAACCCGGCCTTGCTGTTGAAAGCGCGCGCCGCGCGGTTCAGCTCGACCCCAATGATGCAAAAGCGATGGGCATTTTGGGCATTTCCATGGACGTCATGGGCGACCATCAAGAAGCGGCAGCCATTTATACCGATGCAATGACCCGCTTTCCTGGCAGCCTAGCGCTGGCATCAAACCATGGTCTCTCCATGGTGATGACGGGTGATATGGATGTGGGAACGCGCCTTTTGGAGGATGTGGTCCGTGATCCGCGTGCCCGCGCCCGCGACCGTCAAAACCTTGCCTTGGCCTATGCGCTCTCTGGTGACTATGACCGCGCTGCAGCGCTTTCTGCGATTGACTTGGATGTAACCGGTGTGCGCGCCAATCTGCTTTATGCCGATATGCTGCGCGCCATGAGCCCAAAAGCGCGCCTGGCAACACTGGTCACTGGCGCGCAATCGCCAAAAACAGATAACACGCAAAACGCAAATGCTATCTACCTGCGCGGCGACAATGCTGCTTGGGTGGAGGCCAGCATCCGCCGGCTCGTGCCGGATGAAGGCTCAGCTGACCTTGCCGGTGTTCCCCCGCTCATGGACCCAACAGGCTGGGCGGTGCAGATTGCAGCGTATCGCAAACTAGAACACTTGGCGCCTGGCTGGGCATATCTGTCGAGCAAATATGCAGCTATCATTGGCGGGCTGGAGCCGCGCCGGTCTGAAGTCACCCACCCACCGGCCACTAAAGGTCCTGTCGGGTTCTATCACCGCCTGAACGCAGGCCCACTGCGCACCAAGCAAGAGGCGCTCGACATCTGCGCGAAAATGAAAGCGCGCGGGGCTGACTGCTGGGTGCGTCCACCAACAATGGGCGAGGGCCGCTTGCCATCAGATGAGATGGCGCGCAATGATAGTGCGCCAGAAGGCACCTATGTGAAAAGCAGTGATTATAATGCCGTGGTGAACCAGTTTGCCCGTGCCATGGTCATGAAATCCCGCGAGGATGCGCCTGCGACAACACGTGATTTACCCGCGGTTATGACGGCTGACCTGCCGCCTGTTTCGCCAGCAAGCAATCAACCAGCGGACGTTCAAGAAGTCGCGCCCGCGGCAACACCAGACGTCGTTGCAGCGGTTCAGGAGGCTGCGCCGGCGCCTGCCAAGCAAGCGAAAGAAGCAGCCACCGCTGCGCGTGTGGACGCGCAAGCAGCAGATGACGCCTTAGAAATGCCTGCTGTCGAGAAGGTCGCGGAGGCAAAAGAGGACGTTGCCGCCCCTGTTCCGGCGGCGACTGACACGTCGGTGGCACCGCAGCCCGCAGCGAAAGCGGCTGAGGAAACCGCGGCTGAACCACAAGAAGAGGTAGCGCAATCAGCCGTGGATAGCGTTCCCGCGCCGAGTGAAAAGCCTGCGCCGCCAACGGTCGTGGCTGAGGCGGCTGAAGAGACACAGAATGAAGAAGGGCCTGTTCGATCAGTTGCGGCGGCGGAACAAAACTTAGAGCAATCGCTAACGCGGCGGCTTGAGGATCTGATATCACAGCCAGCGCTAGATGAGGCGGCGACATCGGCGCCGGTCGCTCCAAGTGTGCCGCAACCGCCCGTTCAGCCCGCAGTGTCCCCCGCTACAGTGAAACAGATTTCTGGCATGGAGCCTTCAGCGGGCGTACCAGAGCAAGCCAGCGAGGCTAAAGTGGACGCGTTGCGGGGCGTATTTGATGCGTTAGAGCAAGCCGAAACCCAGACGCCGAAAACGCAAGCGCCTGCACGGCTACCCGTGACCCATGTGGCGCCCGACAGCGCGCTGACTGAAGCGCCATCCCCCGGTAAAATCATCCCAGCCATGAAACGCTTTAATGATACGCCGCAAAACCTCAGCTACATCAATATGTCTGGCGACATTCGCCCAGGTTTTCAAGAAACCGGCGCGCCCAAAGCGGCGAGCGGCGCTGTAGGCAACGGGGTTTATTAAGGAAGGTTTGCCTTTTCTTCTGCGCTGACTATATCGCCCCTAGTGGATTGGCTCAGACAAATGGTATCCATAGGATCCCAAAGTCCGGGGTCTCGGCAGGAGGCGGTTTGCAGGCGATGCGGTGCATCGTCAAAATCCGTCGACGCACCGAGACGCCGGACTTTGGGACCCGAAGGGCGCTTTTCCAAGCTCACCGGCTGCGTTGCCCGCCACTTGTGATGCACCGCATCACCGCACGCCGCGCGCCTGACCGGATGAACTTGGAAAAGCGTCCTATGGGTACCATTTGTCTGAGCCAATCCACTAGCAGCGGCAGGGACTGGGAGCGAAGACGACATGGCGCGGACACAAGATTTTAGCGCCCTATTTGGCCACCCCCTGCTGGTTGGCTTTGGCCGGTTAGAAAATGCGCTCACCGATGCCATGGGCGGCGGCCAGGGCGACAGTTTTCCGCCCTATAACGTTGAACAAGTCACAGCCGATCATCTCGTGATGACCTTCGCTGTGGCGGGTTTTCAGCGCGGCGATATAGAGGTGGTTCAGCATGGCCGCCATCTTAAGCTCACAGGCCAAATGACGGATAAGGCAGATGCCAGCTATTTGCACCGCGGTATCGCTGCTCGGGGCTTTCGGCGCCGCTTTCTGCTAGCGGATGGCTATGATGTAACAGCGTGCACCCTCCAAGATGGCTTGCTGCGTGTCGACATCGTCCGCCCCGATCAAGACGAGGCCGCACGGACCATCCCCATCACGGCGCCATAGCGTGTTCTACCGCCGCGGCGATGGCTTCTAAGCGTTCATCGTGGATAGCGCGCTCACGAAGCGCTTTGACCGTTTGGATGACATAGTCTTCATTGGGGCCGTAGCGGCCGACCGCGCCGACGATCCGCGCGGCGGCCTGCGCAATGCTGAGCCTTCCGGCAAATTGCCAATGCGTCCGGTCGCAAACATAAGCGCGCGCGAACACAGGCCCGTGCGGCCCCATGACCTTCAGCGCGCGAGGAATATAGGCTGTTGTGGCAAGCTCGCGTTCATCTAGGTCCGCGACAGCTTGCAGCGCGCTGCGCGCTGGCACTTCAAACAACACGCCGCGGCAGGCGCCGCCTGGCGCCAGCCCAAGCACGAGGCCGGAGCGTTCCGGCGTACCGCGGTGCTCGATGGAATGCAGGCAAAAATCGCGGTGGTAGCCATGAATGCGCGTGATGTGGCTGCTCGCGATATCAAACTCTGGTTTCCATATCAGTGAGCCATAAGCGAACACCCATAACCGGCCATCACCGCCAAGCCCCGCTGGGCGGTTTTGACCGTTGGCATCTGGCCTTAAGTCTGCCATTGAGCCTGCCATGCGTATCCGCCCTCGATATCTAATTGTTGCGATCCTGTGTCTCATCGCCTTTGTGGGGGGGCAGTGGTTTTTCTTCAAGTCCCGCTTTGAAGCCGCCTTGCCGCAGATGGAAGCCCGCGCGGCGGCCATGGGCCTTGAGATTGCGTATGATGCCCGGACCATTCAGGGGTTTCCCTTCCGCCTAGAAGCGCACTACACCGCCGTGCGCATCGCGCGCACCGACCCCCTGTTGAGCTTTGCCGTTGACGCTGAGCGCGCGGTGGTCATCCGCCAGTTGCTCGGCGGGGACTTGTCCTTGGTCTATATGCCTGCGCCCAAATTCGCGGCGGCGTTTGCAAGCCCATTGCCAAGGCGGCGCAGCGGCGAAGTGACGCTCGCCTTTCAAGCAGAGGCCATCCATACGTCATTGCGCGCTGATGGCCAAGATATCGCACGTATCTCTACGGTGATTGAGCAGCCCAAAGGCGCATCGACGCTGCTGGCGATTGGCGATTTCAGTGCGCGCCAACTGCAGTTTCATTTGGGCTGGCCAATAGAGGGCCGCAGCGCGCCAAGTGGGCAAATGGCAACCCGCCTTAAAACCAATATCCAAGTCACTGATTTGGCGCTGCTTGGCAATGATACTGGCCCCCTGCCATCGACCCTCGCGCAGGCAGAGATGGGCCTGGATATCGACATACCCACCTATGCGCCTTTAAGCCCTCAGGGCTTGTCGCTGTGGCAGCAAGAAAGCGGCCGCGCGCGGGTCCGCAAGCTCAGCGCCAGCTGGGGCGACGTGTCTATCGCCAGCGCAAAAGGCGCCATCACGCTGGATGACCAGTTGCGGCCGAAAGGAAATATTCTGCTTGGCGTGACGGGTCTTGCAGGGCTGACCTACGCGCTGGATAAGACAGATATTCTGGCGCCGGGATTAGAAGAGCCTGCTTTGTTGACGCTGCGATTGTTGCGCGCTGGCAAAAAGGCCGAAGATGAAGTGCCCCTCACCTTCGATATTGCAGACGCGGTGCTGCGCCTCGGCCCCGCGCCGCTGGTCGCGCTTGGCCCGGTGGCAATTCTGCCAAGCGATCCGCGCTAGTCGCCATGCTCGCGGCCAAAGTCGGCTGCGTCTGTCTCCTGGCCCGCATCGATGATATTGCGCCGAATGTCGCGCGTCCTGTTGAATAAGGAATAGAGCGCGTCGCCATCGCCCCAGCGGATGGCGCGCTGCAGGGCGGTGAGGTCTTCACTGAAGCGGCCCAGCATTTCCAGCACAGCGTCTTTGTTATTTAAAAACACATCGCGCCACATGGTCGGGTCGGACGCGGCAATGCGAGTAAAGTCGCGAAAGCCGCCTGCGGAATATTTAATCACTTCTGACTGGGTGACTGTTTCCAAGTCTGAGGCCGTGCCGACAATGTTATAGGCAATGAGGTGGGGCACATGGCTGGTGATGGCGAGCACCAAGTCATGATGCACTGGCGTCATCTCTTCAATGTTGGCGCCCAGCGCTTGCCAAAAGGCGGCCAGCTTGCCCAGCGCCAAGGGGTCTGTGTCTTGGCGCGGCGTTAAGATGCACCAGCGGTCTTGAAACAAGGTGGCAAAGCCTGCGTCTGGCCCGCTCTGCTCCGTGCCAGCCACAGGGTGCGCGGGGATGGCATGAACATGCTTTGGCAAAGCAGTAAATGCACTGGCAACGCTGGTTTTGACGGAGCCAACATCCGATACGATGGCTCCAGGTTTCAATGCACTGGCCATGTCGTGGCACAGGCCAGTCATAGCGCCCACCGGCACGCACAAGACGATACAATCTGCATCGCTTACGGCGTCGCTAAGGGCGCCGGGCGCCGCACTCACAATTCCTAAAGCGCGCGCTTTTGTGCGCACATCCGGGGAGACATCATAGCCGATCACATCGGCCGCCACCCCGCTGGCCGCCGCCGCGCGCGCGATGGACGAGCCAATAAGGCCAAGGCCGACAATGGCCAGGCGCTGGAAGACAGGCTCACTCACGGTTTTAAAACGCCTTTAAGTGCTTTCACCAGCGCTTCGGTTTCAGCTTGTGTGCCAATTCCCATGCGCAGGCAGTCGCCGAGCCCCATATTGGGCAGATGGCGCACAAAGATACCTTGATCCACCAGCGCTTGGTTTACAGTGCTGGCCTGGGCCTCGCTTTCAAAACGGGTGAGGATGAAGTTGGCATGGCTGGGGATTGGCTGAAGGCCCATTTCTTCAAGCGCAGCAAAGAGAACGCCGCGCCAGTGGGTATTATGTTCGCGCGCGCGCGCAAGCCACGCGTCGTCTTCCAGGCTTGCGATCGCCGCCGCCATGCCAGCCGTCGTCACATTAAACGGCCCGCGAATTTTATTGAGCGCGTCGATAATCGCCGGGTCGCCATAGCCCCAGCCAATGCGCTCGCCCGCTAGGCCATAGAGCTTTGAAAAGGTGCGCGTCATCAACACATTTTGATTGGCGCTGGCCAGCGCAATCCCGGGGTCATAGTCGGGGTCGTCAAGACACTCGGCATAAGCGCCATCTAGAACCAAGAGAACATGGCTGGGCAGGCCCGCATGCAAGCGCTCAATGTCGCTTTGCGGCAAGCGCGTCCCGGTCGGATTGTTCGGGTTGGCGAGATAGACAATGCGGGTCTTTCCCGTCACCGCGGCCAGCATGGCGTCCACATCAGCGGTAAAGGCCTTCTCCGGCACCGCAATGGGCACGGCCCCAGCGCGGCGCGCTGAAATCTCATAGACCATGAAGCCGTATTGTGAATGGATCACTTCATCGCCAGGCACACAGTAAGCAATCGGGCACAGCTGCAAGAGTTCATCAGACCCCGTCCCGCAGACGATCTTATCTGCGTCCAGCCCGTGCTTGCGCGCAAGGGCGTCGCGCAGCGCGGTGGCGGGGCCATCGGCATAGCGGTGCATAGTTTCAACCGCGCCCTGCGCCGCCTCAATCGCTTTCGGGCTCGGGCCAAGGGCAGCCTCGTTGGAAGACAAACGCACCACATTTGCCTGGCGTGGTCCGCCATGCTTGCCAGGCTTATAGGCAACCAAATCATCTAACCAATGATTGGCGCGCGGTGCGGGAGTGGAGGTCATGGCTTTGCCCCGATGGTTGTTTCAGAAGCGCGCCTTAACACCTTCAGGCGGGCGAGGCAAAGTGGGATCTCGGCGAATGTTGCAGCACGTCAGCGCAACGCGATGTCCTCTGCGCCATCAAAGCTGCTCTTACGTCGAGGCAAACAACAGTGGGATAACACAATAGCGTGAAAGTACCAGAATCAGCGTCTTGTGGGCCACACCTTCCAATAAATATATGAAGTCAAACCAGAAAAAGCATAGGTCTTTGAATATGTCGATCATTTGTAAAGACCTAAATATCCAATAAAAGCTTATTGGACAGTGAGCTCGGTGTGCTCTAATTGTGCAGTCAACAGTCTTAAGACATCAGCCTGATTATCTGATCCAATGTTAAGCAGCTGGTTTGAGACAACATACTCAAATTTATTATGAAAAAGTAGAGTAATTTGATCGCCTAGACGCCTTCTTTTCTTTAACGTGACCCTGATTAGCTCAGTTTTAGGAATATTGCGGAATAGGAGTACTGGTTCGTCACAAATAGAATGATACAGGTCTAGCGTATCACCGCGAAAAAACGATTTCAACTCGTGATCTTCTAATGCCGAATAGAAGCAGGAACAGTATAAAAATGACGAGGTAGATAGCCTGAAAAATGAGCCCCGACGTATCAAACACCGTGTCACCAAACAATAAAATTTGAAGATAGAATATTGAAGCGAAAACAGGGAAATATAGGATGTTTTTGAGATCGAATTTCTCTATCAAAAGTCCGTCTTTACTATTGTCTGTCAATATTAGCATAAGGTAGCGCGCTGGGGATTAGCACCTGTTTCGCCTTAGGTCAGCTCCAAGGTCCCGCATATGCGAATCAAGATGTTCAAGTTTGTCCATAATACTATTTGCGCGCCTAAAAGCCAGCGCCGCTTCTCTATTGTATGACTGCGCTTCCCTCACAAGATGAAAAGCTGTCCCAAAGGCCAGTGACAAAGATAGTGCGGACACGCCAATATCACCACCGGACGGGCGTGTTGCCAAGGTTAATACTCGTTTTGCGACTCTAAGTTTCGACAAGAATGGTGATAACGCTGCGAGAGAATTAGCAGCATAGGATGTCATGGCGCTAATTTGGGCGCTTCGTGCCGCCCTATCGGCTGTTCGGATGTCACTTTCCAACCGACGCAGATCACTTTCCAACGCACTGATGCGTGCCACCAACCACCAGCAATTGACGCTCCCCCCCAAAGCCACTACCTAAGCGGCGATGGAACAAGATGTCGGCGCTGCGCCGGAGGAGAGGTTTGGTCTGGATAAACGTGCGGTGCTTGCCGCCGATGCGCCGCTTGTGCTCGATAGCGGGGAGGCGCTGGGCCCCATCACGGTTGCTTACGAAACCTATGGCCAGCTCAATGAGGAGGCCAGCAACGCTATTTTGCTGTGCCATGCGCTCACGGGCGATCAGTATGCCGCCAGCAATCATCCCGTCACGGGCAAGCCTGGCTGGTGGGATCGCTTTGTAGGCCCGGGCAAACTCATCGACACTGACCGCTACTGCGTCATTTGCACCAATGTGCTTGGCAGCTGCATGGGCACGACCGGGCCAGCGGATGTGAACCCGCGGACCGGCCGCCGTTTCGGCCTCGATTTTCCCGTCATAACGATTGCCGATATGGTGCGTGCGCAGGCCTTGTTAATGGATTATCTGGGCATTGAAACGCTGTTTAACGTGATCGGCGGCTCCATGGGCGGCATGCAGGTCCTCGAGTGGTGCGCGCTTTATCCCGAGCGCGTGTTCTCGGCCGCGCCGATTGCCGCAACCGCCCGCCATTCTGCGCAAAATATTGCCTTTCATGAGGTTGGGCGACAAGCAATCATGGCCGATCCGCATTTTCATGGCGGCCAGTATTTCGAGCATGATGTGAAGCCTGAAAAGGGTTTGTCTGTCGCGCGTATGGCCGCGCACATTACGTATATGTCCGAGACCGGACTGACCGAGCGCTTTGGCCGCCAGCTGCAAGACCGCGAAGGCGTGACTTTTGGTTTTGATGCAGACTTTCAAATTGAAAGCTATTTGCGCCACCAGGGTTTTAGCTTTGTCGACCGCTTTGATGCCAATGCCTATCTCTATATCACCCGGGCGATGGACTATTTGGATGTCGCGGCGCGCTATGGCGGCAGCTTGCCAGCGGCTTTTCAAGGCCTCACGGCGCGCGTGTGCGTGCTCTCCTTCACCAGTGATTGGCTATATCCCACGGCGCAAAGCCAGCATATTGTGCAGGCCTTAAATGCCGCTGGCGCGCGCGTCTCCTTTGTGGAAATTGAGAGCCCGCATGGCCATGATGCGTTCCTCCTGGATACGCCGGAAATGGCGCGCATTTTGGATGGTTTTTTAACCTCCGCTGCGCAGGCCAGAGGCATTGCCCCATGACCTTGCGCAGTGACCTGCACTCCATTGCCGAGCGTGTGCCAGAGGGCGCGCGGGTACTTGATGTGGGCTGCGGCGATGGCGCGCTCATGGCGTGGCTGGAAGCCAATAAGGGCTGCGACGCCCGCGGGATTGAGCTGTCGCGCGACGGTGTGAATGAATGCTTGGAAAAAGGCCTGTCGGTTGTGCAAGGCGACGCCGATACCGACCTTGCCAGCTATCCCAGTGACGGCTTTGACGTGGCGATTTTGAGTAAGACGCTGCAGGCGACCCGGGCGCCAGCGGACGTGGTGCGCAATCTGGTGCGCATCGCCCCGCGCGCGATTGTCTCCTTCCCTAACTTTGGCTATTGGCGCGTGCGGCTTGGATTGCTGCTGAATGGACGCATGCCGATCACTGACACCCTGCCCGTAAGCTGGCATGAAACGCCCAATATTCACTTGTGCACGATTCGCGATTTTGCGGCTTTGGCCGATACGCTTGATGTGGATGTGGCCGAAGTGTTTGAGCCCGGCGGCGAAGGCCAAAGCGGCCCCGCCGCCTTGCGCCGCTTCAATCTATTGGCGCAAGAAGCGCTGTTTGACTTGCGCCGAGGCTAGTCTAGCGAAATCTTTGGCTTGGCTTTGGTCTTGCGCGTTTTGTTTTTATCCACTGCGCTTATTTTTAAATAGGTCGTTCCAGCGACCAGAGAGATGCTGCCTTCGACCCCGCCGACACGCCGGAAGTTGCGGGTCCAATCCATGCTGGCTTCCCGAGCCTCGCCGCGGCCCCTTGTATCATAAGGCGCGCGCCCGGAGACGGGCGCGCCATATTTTTCTATGGTCGCGTCATAGACATCGCGCACCACTTCATCTTGCCATAGGCGCGAATACGACATGGAGCAGATTTTCTCATCTGTGCAGAACGTCACGCCCAAACTTTCGCCGCCTTTGGCAAACAACTTCATATAGCCAGGCGAGAATTTCGGGCTGGTGCGTACTTCGCGAAAGTAGCCAGCGGCAGCGCGCATTTGCGCTTCAGTCATGCCCAGCTTGATGCCGCGAAAGTCAATGGTGTAGGGGTCTAGACCATCAAAATCAGGCTGGCCTTCCGGCACCGTTTCATGGGGAACGCGGGGCAGCGCTGCCACATCGAAGGTCTTCTCCATGAGCAGTTGGCCTGTCGCCTTGTCGAAAATGCGCGCCTTGGCGATGCGTGTGTGCAGAACTTTGCGGGCGCTGGTTTTCTCAAAATTTTCCAGTGTTTCGGCTTTGATCGGTACGACCGTCAACTGAGCGGAAGCTTTGTAGCTGCGGCTTGGGTCAGCGCGCAGGCGCGCGGCGCCCGCTGGGTCTGTCTTCAGGCCCCCAATGCCGGCTTCATTGTCATAATCAACGCTGAATTTGGTGTAGGCGATGTTCCTCGGGATCGTAAAAGAGGCCTTGCGCCGTCCTGCTTCGCGCTTGTCTTTGCGTAGCTGGTCATCGCTATAGCGCTCGCCAGGAAAGGCTGACTTGTATTCAATCGGTTCGTCAATGCGCAGCGGGAATTCCCCCGCGCTGGCATCATAGCCGCCAAATTCTGCTGCGACGAGCATGGTGAAGGGCTGGGCGGCATCAAGACCTGCGTAAAAACGGTTGAAATACGCTTCTTGATCTTCCGGGCTATAGCGAACACTTACCTGGCTGCGGCGCTTGTTAAAGAGATATTCTTTATCCAGCTCAGACGCTCCAACGATCTTGTGCCACAACATGGCCATCTCATCTTGGGAAGGCTTTAACCGAATGCGCTCGCCGAGTGCCTTGGCTGCCTGTGTGGGCATTGCGGTCGTGCGCGTTGTTAAGACGGTGTTGCGGCTATCCAGCAGCTCAACTTTCGTGACCTGGCCAAAGATACGTTTGTCTGAGCCATCAATATAAGGGATTGCAGGCGCAGCCAGTGGGTCGAATACAAAGCGCGCTGTGATGCGCGGGCGCTGGCCTACTTTTGCCATGAAGGCCCGCGCTTGTGCTTCTGCCATGGGCCAGAACACGTATTCGTCTGGGTTGATGAAATGCAGCTGATAGGTGCCTGCTAAAATGCCTTGGGCAAAGGTCTTGTTTTGGCCGTACTTAGTCCGCCCATTGACTTTAATCGGGACAAAAGACGTGCCGCTAAAAAGGGGTAAGAAAAACCCACCAGCGCGCGGATCATAGGCGCTCATTTGCGAGCCTATGCGAATGACATAGGTGTCAGCGTCCGGCCGAATAGAAGACAAATCACCGGTGATTTTGCGGACATTGTCGGCGTAAATTTGGTCACGGTCAATTTCTTGGGCAGAGATGTAGTCATTGCCCGCGCGCACGAACCTATCAATATTGGGCTCGCTGCCGGTGATTTGATGCCAAAGCAGCGCGATACGGTCCGGATCGGCTTCGATGGGGGCAGCCGATTGAGCATTGGCTTGAAATGTATTGAGAGAAAAAAAGAGGAATAAGATGGTCGATTTAAAGCAGGTATGCAGGCGCACTATTTTGTCCTTAGATGGTTATATCTCGCAAATGGGAGTCAATCAGGATCATCACCGTATCACCTTGGCACACGCAACATGACTCTATTATGAACAGTGTTTAATTTTGTCTAATGCCGGCGCCAAGGCAGCTGCAGGTTGTAGCGCGGGGATGCGAATGGGTCTGTGATGGGCTGTCGCTGGGGCGTTGGGACGCCGGCGAAAGAGCTCTTTTTTTGCGGAGACAACATAGACACCGCCGAAGGTGCTCCATAGCCGCTGGCCAATCTTCTCCCACCGGTTCATCCACCGCGCCAAGCTCCCGATGGGCGGCAGCATAAGGGCCATGTGCCAGCTTAAGGGGGCAAGATGGGCTTCTTCCATCAAGCGTTCCAATTGGCCGCTTGAGAACGGCCGGCCATTGCCAAACGGCGTGGATTCTGCCCGGCACCAGGGCCCCACGCGGTTGGGTACGATGATGTGGATTTGCCCCGCTGGCGCAAGCGCGCGCGACGCTTCACGCAGCGCGGTGGAGACCCGGCCGGTGAACTCAAGACAATGAATAAAAACGATGTGATCAAACAGCGCGTCCACAAACGGCAGGTCTTCCACATCGACCAAGCACACTTGGTTAGCCTCTTTCGGTCCTGCAGGCCACGCAATCGCCCCCTGCCGCGCAGGCATGGCCGCAACGATACGCTCGCAGCCGCGCGCCAGGCGGCTCAGCAGCGGTAAGCCATAGCCTACCGCCAACACCCGCTCTCCTGCCTTGAAGCTTGGCAAACAGGCGCATAGCGCATCGATCGTTGGCGCACCGAGCGGCGAGGAATAGTAGGCTTTCAGATCGAGAACATCTGGGCGCATAGCGTCCTAAATCTAAGGCGCAATGGTCTTTGGATCAAGACAGCGCAAAAACGGCAAACCCCCGAGCGACTGCCCAGGGTTTCCTATTGATGGTTCTGCGGAGATGAAGCTGCTAAGGGCGCTCCACGCACATGGCAATGCCCATCCCGCCGCCAATGCATAATGTGGCCAGGCCTTTTTTTGCATCGCGCTTTTGCATTTCAAACAGCAAGGTATTGAGCACACGTGCGCCTGATGCGCCGATGGGGTGGCCAATGGCGATAGCGCCGCCGTTCACATTCACTTTGTCTGCATCCCAGCCCAGGCCTTTGTTGACGGATAGAGCTTGGGCTGCAAAGGCCTCATTGGCTTCGATCAGGTCCAAATCATCTTTCGACCAGCCCGCCTTCTCCAGCGCTTTGGTGGACGCGGGGATAGGCCCTGTGCCCATGATGGCTGGGTCAACGCCCGCCTGCGCCCAGCTGACGATTTTTGCCATGGGCGTAATGCCGCGTTTATCTGCTTCTTCCGCGCTCATGAGCACCACAGCAGCTGCGCCGTCATTGATGCCGGAGGCATTACCCGCGGTTACGGTGCCGCCGTCGCGTTTAAAGGCCGGACGCAGAGCGCCAAGCGAGTCTTTGGTTACGCCGTGGCGGATGTATTCATCCTCTTCCACCACGGTTTCGCCCTTGCGGGTTTTAATCGTGACCGGGACGATTTCATCTTTGAATTTGCCGGCCTTTTGCGCGGCCTCTGCTTTGTTTTGACTGGCCGCTGCAAACGCATCTTGTTCATCGCGGGTGATTTGGAATTTCTCGGCGACATTCTCCGCCGTATTGCCCATGTGATAGCCGTTAAAGGCATCCCACAATCCATCATGGATCATCGTGTCGATGAGCTGAACCGGGCCCATTTTCGTGCCATTGCGCATGTTCTGGCAATGCGGCGCTTGGCTCATGGATTCTTGGCCGCCAGCAACAACCACGCTGCTGTCGCCATTGACAATGGCTTGGAAGCCAAGGGCAACCGCGCGCAGGCCAGAGCCGCACAATTGGTTGACGCCCCAAGCGGGGCTTTCCACGGGGATGCCAGCGTTGACAGACGCTTGCCGCGCAGGGTTTTGGCCCTGACCAGCGGACAAGATTTGCCCCATAATCACTTCAGACACATCTGCGCCGTCTACACCTGCGCGTTCAAGCGCGCCTTTGATGGCGACTTCGCCGAGATAATGGGCTGAGACAGACGACAGTGCGCCTGAAAAACTCCCAACCGGCGTCCGCGCCGCACTCGCAATAACAACTTCCGTCATGGAAAACTCCTTTTGATCATCGTTCTAAGGCCGTCATGAGCCCCGATTTATGCGTGATATCCATCAACACGCAGGCGCCTTTTTATAGGACCACTTACCCCTTGGCCATAACCAAAAGGTCTGCATGCCGAGAATATGACGGTGGATTATGTCTGCTGCGTGACCCACTCTATCACTGGCGCCCAGCAGTGCTTGCGTGCACGCGCGCCGACCATCATGCCGACATGGCCAGCATCGACCTTTAGAACCGTTGGGCAAGGCAATTGGCCTGCTAGCCCCAGCGTGGAAGCGGGCGGCACAATCTTGTCGCGCTGGGCCGTGACGACCAGCGCGGGGCACTCTAAGCGGCCTGGCTCTATCGGTCCGTGTCCGGCGACCCAGCCGCCATGCATCAACGCGTTGTCTTGGTAAAAGTGCACCAAACAATCATGCGCCGCCCCTGCGGCCAGCGGTGGGCCGGAATTAGACCAGTCTTCGACCGCGATAAAATGATCCATGGCGCGCCGATCAGCTGGATCAGCTGGATTGAGCTGCGCGAAACTATGGAATTTGCGTTCCATCTGCGTTGGGTCCAGCTGCGCGAAGAGCGCCTGCAGCGCGTCCGCCGGCATCTGGCCAGTGCGCGTCATTACCGGCTCCAGCTGCCGATAGGTCTCGGACACGAGCGCGCGCGCGCCAGGGCCCATGGCGGAGAAATCCCAAGGTGCCGCGATGGCGGTAAAGCTGCGCACCATGTGCTGGGCTTCTAAAGCGGCTGCGAGCGCTAGGTTCCCACCGAGACAATATCCAATCACATGCGCAGGGCCATGGGCGTCGCTGAGCTCGGTGAGCAATGGTAGCAGCTGACGGGCACTATAATCACCTAAGCTATAGCGGGTTTGGGTTGGCCCTGGCGCGCCCCAATCCACCAGAAAGACACGGTGGCCGGCCTGGGCGAGCGCGCCGACAAAGCTGTTGCCTGGCATCAGATCAAGTACCCAGCTCGGATTGATCAGCGAGGGGACGACGACGACGGGCGGTCCCTGGCCCCCGCACTCTAGAGCAGTTGCGCTCTCGCAGCGCGCCGCCACGGTTCGCGGCGCCTGTGCGCGTTTGAAGGGATCAGTCTGGTAGCGCTCTATCCCTTCTAGGAATTGCTCAAGCCGGCCTGCGCAATGCTCCATCAGCCTGGCGCTTAAATCGCTGGTTGGCATGTCGCCATAGGCGTCTTGCCACGTGGCTAAGGCATTGGGGTCAACGCCTGGCAGGTCACCCCCTGCCATCATCGCCGTCAGCGCGGCCAGCGCGCCAGCATATTGCCAGCGCGCCATAGCCATGTGCAGCACCAGGGGTGAGGGGCCCGTGCGGCGCTCCATTGCGCTTGCGCCGTGACCGTCAGCGCTGGCCTCAGGCATCACGCATCTTTTTGCGGACGCTTTGAAAATGGTGTTGCTGCCGCTTTCAGAGAGTTTTGCCAAAGATCAAAAAAGGCTGCGGCAGCCTCCTGCGTCGCGTCTTTTTGCTGCACTTTTGCTGCGCGGTGTCGATCGCTCTTGTGCGGTGCGTCATTGACCATGTATGGTACCTTAAAGCGTTCACAACGATGTGAAAAGCATCCGGCAGTCTTTCCAGCAGATATTAAGGGCCCAGCCATGGCAAAACGAACGGCATCAGACGGGCCAGTCATTATTAAAAAATACGCCAACCGCAGGCTCTACAACACAGAGACATCCAGCTATGTGACGTTGGATTTCCTTGCGCAGATGGTCAAAGACGAGCGTGACTTTCAAGTGGTGGATGCAAAATCCGGCCAGGACTTAACGCGCTCCGTTTTAACGCAGATTATTGTCGATGAAGAAAGTAAGGGCGAAACGCTTTTGCCGCTGTCCTTTTTGCGCCAATTGATCGCTTTTTATGGCGGCGGTATGGATACGTTGGTGCCGCATTATTTGGAGCAGTCCATGGCCGCTTTTGCAGCGCAGCAAGATAAATGGCGGCAGATGATGACGGGCGGTATGGGCGCAAATCCAGGCCTTAGCGCGCTAGAAGACTTAACCCGCAATAACCTCGCTATGTTTGATCAAGCCACTAAGATGTGGACGGGCGGGATGGGCCAAGCTGAGCAGCCGAGCGAAGAAGCGGGCAATGAAATGGCAACGATGCGCGCGCAGATGGCTGCCATGCAGCGCCAGCTCGATAAGCTGGCGGGCAAAAGCTAGAGAGCCGGTTACGCCTCGTTGATGAAGCCTTTATCCCGCAGCCAAACTAAGATTTCATCGGCAGCATCTTCGGGGGATTGCTCGACGGTGTTGATGCTAATTTCGGGCGTCTGCGGCGGCTCATAAGGGCTGTCGATCCCAGTGAAATTCTTGATCTCGCCTTTACGCGCCTTTTTATAGAGGCCTTTCACGTCGCGCTCTTCCGCCACAGCAAGCGGCGTATCGACGTGGATTTCGATAAACTCGCCGTCTTCCATCATGTTGCGCGCCATGCGCCGTTCAGAACGGAAGGGTGAGATAAAGCTCACCAGCGTGATGAGCCCTGCATCGGCCATTAGCCGCGAGACTTCCGATACCCGGCGGATGTTTTCCACGCGGTCAGCATCGGTAAAGCCCAAATCGCGGTTGAGGCCGTGGCGCACGTTATCGCCATCAAGCAAATAAGTATGGCGGCCTAGCGCCACCAGCTTCTTCTGCAGCGCATTGGCGATGGTCGATTTGCCTGATCCCGAGAGACCCGTGAACCATAAGACGGCTGCCTTCTGGCCCTTCTGATCGGCATGGACGCTGCGATCAATATCTAGCGCTTGCCAATGAATGTTGGAGGCGCGGCGCAGCGCAAAATCAATCAGCCCCATGCCCACCGTATCGTTGGTGATGCGGTCAATGAGAATGAAACCGCCGGTTTCGCGTGCGTCGTCATAGGCATCATAGGCGATGCGTTGATCAAGCGAGAGCGTGCAAACGCCGATCTCATTGAGTGCCAGCGTTTTGGCTGGGCGTTCTTCCAGGGTGTTCACGTCAACGCTGTGTTTGGGCGCATTGACAGTTGCGGTGACGGTTTTAGCGCCAATTTTGAGGAAATATTTGCGCCCAGGCAGCATTGCCTGATCGCTCATCCACAAAATCCGCGCTTGGAACTGGTCGGAAACTTCGGCTGGGCTGCCTGCCGCGCACATCACATCGCCGCGTGAACAGTCAATCTCATCGGCCAACGTAATGGTGACAGACCGACCGGGCCCAGCAACGGGTAGGTTGCCTTCCATGGTGACAATGTCTTTGACTGTTGATTCGCGGCCAGAGGGCATCACCTTGATGCTGTCACCCGGCTTAATCTCACCAGAGGCAATTTGGCCAGAAAAGCCGCGGAAGTTCAAATTGGGGCGATTGACCCACTGTACTGGCATACGAAAGGCCCTGTGTGCGCGCTCGTCAGCCACGTCTAGCCCCTCCAGAAAGGGTAGAAGCTGCGGCCCGGTATACCAGGGCGTGTTTCCAGCATCAGCGATGATGTTATCGCCTGCGAGCGCTGAAATCGGGATTGGCTGAATGTTTAAGTTGCTGCCCAAGTCTTTGGCGAAATCTGCAAAATCTGCAACGATCCGGTCGTAAACGCTTTGCTCATAGCCAACGAGGTCCATCTTGTTGACGGCAAGCACGATGTTTTTAATGCCCAGAGAGGAGACGATAAAGGCATGGCGGCGCGTTTGCACCAAAACGCCGCGGCGCGCATCGATCAGTAAGATCGCGACATCCGCTGTGGATGCGCCGGTCGCCATGTTGCGGGTATATTGTTCATGGCCGGGTGTATCAGCCACAATGAATTTGCGTTTTTCCGTTGAGAAAAAGCGGTAGGCGACATCAATAGTAATGCCTTGCTCGCGCTCTGCTGCCAGACCATCCACCAGCAGTGCAAAATCGATATTCTCGCCTTGCGTGCCGACCTTTTTGGAATCGCGTTCCAGCGCTTCCATTTGGTCGGTAAAGATCATTTTTGAATCGTAGAGCAAACGGCCAATCAGCGTTGATTTTCCATCATCAACAGACCCGCAGGTGATGAAGCGCAGCATCGAGCGGCGCTCATGCGCTTCAAGATAGGCTGCGGTGTCCTCTACGATCGCGGCTTGTTGATGAGCCATGCTAGAAATACCTTTTGCTTGCTTGGGTCAGCGCTGCGTGAACGCACCTGCTATGGTCTAAGGGCCAAAATGCAGAGAGCTTACACATGGGGCGCTTGATCCGTTCTTAATGCGGCTGGTCTATTGCACTGCGGTATGTACGCTATACAGTGTGTTTCGTCAGGGGCTTTAACGCAAAAATTCCTAATGAGCGGATAACATCGCATCGTTTTGAAACAAAGACATAGATCAGCAAGGGCAGGGGGCTGAGCAGAGATGACCCAGGGAAAAGCGAGTAACCAGACATATGATGTCTTGGTGATCGGCGGCGGGATCAACGGTGTCGGCATCGCCCGCGATAGCGCCGGCCGCGGCTTGAAGACCTGCCTTGTCGAAATGAACGACCTTGCGAGCGCAACATCCTCTTGGTCCACCAAGCTCATTCATGGCGGTTTGCGTTATCTTGAGCAGTATGAATTTAAGCTGGTGCGCGAAAGCCTGGTAGAGCGGGAAATCTTGCTTAATGCAGCGCCGCACTTGATTGAGCCCTTACGCTTTATTTTGCCCCACCATAAAGGCCTCAGGCCTGCCTGGCTGCTGCGCCTTGGGCTTTATCTCTATGATACGCTGGGCGGCCGGCGCTTGCTGCCCCCGACACGTAAAGTCGATTTAAAAACCGGCATATACGGCATGCCGCTTAAAGCCGAATTCGCGCGCGGGTTTGAATATTCCGACTGCCGCGCCGATGATGCCCGCTTGGTGGTGGTCAATGCGCAAGACGCAGCCGAACACGGCGCCGATATTTTAACCCGCACCACCTTTAAAAGCGCGCGCCGGGAAGATGGACTGTGGCATATCGAAATTGCCCAAGGCCGCCAAAAACAAAGCATCGCCGCGCGCGCCATCGTCAATGCGGCTGGGCCGTGGGTGACATCCTTGTTTGATACGATTGAAGGCGCAGAACCGGCCAAGGGTCTACGGCTCGTCAAAGGCTCGCACATCTTTACCAAAAGCCTATTCGATCATGAGAAGGCCTATATCTTTCAGCACAAAGATAAGCGCGTTGTTTTCGCCATTCCCTATGGCCGCGATCTCACACTGATCGGTACAACCGACGAGCCTTACGAGGGCGACCCCTCTGATGCAGCCATATCGGAGGAAGAGACAACCTATCTCCTCAATGCAGTGTCACAATATTTTAAGCGCCCAGTCACGCCCGATGATGTGGTCTCCACCTATTCCGGCGTGCGGCCACTGTTTGATGATCTGAGTAAAGACACAGCGGCCAAAGTCACCCGCGACTACGCCTTTGATTTACAAGGCGGCGAAGGCGAAGCGCCGCTGCTCTCCGTCTATGGCGGCAAGCTCACCACCTACCGAAAGCTGGCGCTGGACGCGATGCAGACTTTGAAAAAACACCTGCCAGAAATGGGACCGTCTTGGACGCGCGAGGCGCCCCTGCCAGGCGGGCGCACGGGCTATGCTGGCATGGCCGGTTTTCGCATAGAGATGCGCTCACGATATGGCTTCCTGCCAGAAGCGGCGCGCGAGCGCATGATCTCGGCTTATGGCTTTCGTTTGCCCAAAGTGCTTGGCAATGCGGTGAACCGCGAAGATCTTGGCACTGCCTTTGGCGGCGAACTCTATGAAGCAGAGCTGATTTATATGCGCGATGTGGAATGGGCGCGCACGGCGGAAGATGCGCTCAACCGCCGCTCCAAACTCTATCTGATTTTGTCTGAGGAAGAACAGCAAGCCGTGAAAGGCTGGTTTGACGCAAATCCGCCAGCGCCTGCTTAACGTTCACCATAAAGAAAAACCCCGGACGCCCCTTAAAAAAGAAACGCCCGGGGCTCTAACATCCTCCCCAGGATGGAAGCTCGTTGTTAGTTAAAGTTCGCTCGGAACTGAACGCCAAAGGTGCGCGGCTCGTTTACAAAGCCGGTCAGGTTGTTGAAGTCAATTGCGCCTTTGGGGTTGTTCTCGTTTGTCACGTTGCGCGCGAAAACGGCAAACTCATATTTGCCATCTTGGTGCCGATAGCCAGCCTTTAGGCCGCCTTCGAAGGTGTTTTTGGAGAAAAACTCAAGCGATTCGTAGAGTGGGAAGCGTGTGCGTCCCTGCAAGAACCAATCTGTCTGGAAGAAGACGCTGCCATCGTCGCTAATGGGCTGTTCATAGTTCAGCGTGGCATAGAGCGTATAATCCGGCGCCTGCGGGAAAGAATTCCCGTCGATTAAGGCTCGCCCATCGGCATTCAACGGGTTTGTTACCGTACACTGCGCACAGATGCCAACGGCCAGGTCTTCATCATTGAGTTCAGTTTCATTCCAAGCAAATCCCAGCGTACCGCTCAGATACTCTGTGATGAAGAAGGTAGCATCCGCTTCGATACCATAGCCCACACCCTCTTCGGAGTTCAGCAGACGAATAAAGTTGCCTTCTCCGCCCGCCGCGGTCAGCTGCAGACCTTTGACCTTGTAATAAAACGCTGCAACGTTCAACCGTAGGCGATTATCAAACAGCTCGGTTTTGGCACCAGCTTCGTATGACATAACAGTCTCAGAGGTGGCTGATGTGGGTTGTGCTGGGTTAAAGTCATTTCCAAAAGCGATATCGCGACCTTGAATTGAAGGGGCACGGAAACCTCTTGCAATGCGCGTATAGAGGTTAACGGTTTCTGTGATTTGATAATTCAATGCAACATCCCATGTCACTTTCTCATCCCCAACGGAGATAGGTGCTACCACATAGTTTGCAGCAAGCGCTTCGAGCTCTTTGTCGTCTTCAGTATAGCGGATACCGGCCGTAGCGGTAAGATCGTCCGTTATATCGTACGCGACCTGTCCGAACACCGCCCAGCTTTCATTCGTCTGACGCACGGTCGACGCTGGTTGAAATCCTGGATCCGTGGTCACCTGAAGGTCACTGTCGAAGTAGAAGAAACCAACCTGCCAGGTCAGCGCCTGATCGTCATCGCTGGCTAGGCGCAGTTCTTGGGTGAACTGGTCAAGGTCATCGACATCATCGCGGGTGTCACTCGGGAAGGGAATAAATCCAGGGTTGGACACGGGCATTTCGCCTGAAAAATCAATCGTGCCGCCATCGATGTCGCCTCGGCTGAAACCGTCTGTCGTTTCAAAGGCCGTTATGGACGTCAAAGTGATGCCGCCAAAATCGTATGAAAGTTCTAAGTTTGAACCCCATCCGGAATAGGCCTGCGGATTGCTGACGCCATCTTCAACACCGCCGTCAAAGAAGACTGTATCCCGATCAAAGTTCTCATTCAGATCATTTGAGCCTGGGCTGTAAATATTCGCCCGGAAGATCGCAGAGGTGCCTTCAAGGTCTCGGTAATGAAAGCGTGCCAGCGCCTCTAGGTTCTCTGTCGGCTTGAGTAAAAGCTGGATGCGGGTCGCGAATTCGCGGAAGCCGCCAAGCGCGTTGTCTTCGCCTGTCGTTGCGTTATCGATATAATTGTCGCGGCGCTGCACAAGCCCAGACACGCGCAGGGCTACCTTATCTTCCACGAGTGGTCCGGAGAAGGCGCCCTCAGCTGTCACAGTGTTGCGGTTGCCGTAGGAGAGCGAGCCGTAGCCTTCATTTTCAAATGTCGGTCGCCGGGTGGTGAATTTGACGATACCAGCCGGTGTGTTGCGGCCAAACAGCGTACCCTGCGGGCCTTTAAGGACCTCGACGCGGTCCACGTCAAAAATTGGGGTCGATTTCAGCACGACATTTTCAAGCACAACATCATCCACGATCACGGAGACGGGCTGCGAGGCTGCTAGATCAAAGTCGGTATTGCCGAGGCCGCGGATATAAAAGCGGGGCGCCACACGGCCATTGGAGGATTCAATGTTCAAAGAGGGGATGCGCGCAGATAAAGCGCGGATATCTTCCCCAGATACGAACAAGTCGCGCATACGCTCGCCCTTGAGCGTATTCACCGTGATCGGCACTTCTTGCAGATTTTCAGTGCGGCGCTGCGCCGTGACGAAAATCTCTTCAAGTCCTGTAAAATCTTGTGCCTGCGCAGCGTTTGCCCCTGCAAATGCTGCTGACATGGCAAATACACTAACGCATGTCTTGAAAGTTGCGCGCATGGCCGATCGGCCTCCTTTATCTCAGCTGTTTCCGCCCGAAAGTTTTCGGAAGCTTTTTGTTTTATTATGCCCGCATTTTAGTCACGCAGGTCACCCCAAATCGACGGGTAAAGCCGGGGTGAAAGGGAGTCAACGACCAAGTGTTAACGACTTGTGAATTCGCGAAATCGCCTTGGGCACTGTGGTTGAAAGGCCACGGCAAGCGGTCTTTATTGCATGGCTTTTAAGTCGTTTAAGACCTTGCGCGCTGCAAACGCCACGGGGCCACCATGGGGATCGTTTGAAAGAATTTGCAAGATTTTGCGCGCTGCTGCGCGATCGGCGTCATCGCCCTCATAGGCCCACATCTGCGCCAGCTTCAAGCGGATTTCGTCCACCTGGGGCGCTAAAAAAGCGGCCTCTTCAAGGGTGCGGCGCTCGTTAGGCGATACCGGCTGAGGCAAGGTGCTGTAATAGTAGTAAAGTGTGGGATAATGCGCTGCGTCCCGTTGATAGGCCTTAGCAAAATAGCGTTTTGCTTGTTTGAAAGCTTCCGCCATGGCCGGGCTGCCGGGGTCCGCGTTCGTGCCATCGACAAAGTGAGAAAACCCTATGTGAAACCGTATCTGTGCGTCACCGGGATGTCGCTGCGCGAGTGCCTTCAGGCGGGCCCGGCCTGCGTGCGTCTTGCCAAAGGCGATTTGCGCTTGGGCCCAGGTGCGCTGGGCCAGCAAATCATCCTCATGCTCCTTGATAGCCGTCTCCAGCGCGCCCAGGACCTCGTCTTTATACCCAGTATCAATGCCCAGATTGAGTTTCGCTTGTATGAGAAGAACATCCTCTGCGCTGGGCGGGAGTGTTGATATAGTGACGGTCACATCACGCAGCTTTGAGCGGTCCACCCCAGACATGGTCATGCCGCCATCACGGCCTTTCATATAGCGGCGAAGGTTTTTCTTCAGGTGTTTAAAGTCCATATCGAAGGCAGCTTTGAAATCAGCTTCCAGTGTTTCTGCGCTTGAGAACTTTGCAAGAAAGGCGTGCATTTTTTCCTGGCGCTCTGGATCACGCAGCAAATAGTGCGTTAACAGCCAGCTTTGCGCGTAAAAAAGGCCTGTCTCACTGTCAGACAAATCGGGCCGCGTGGGCGATAGCAGTGTCTCCATTGGTAGCCAGCGACCGGCTGCGACCGCAAACCCGCGCCCGCGCGAATAGTCGCCCAGCAGGACAACATCATCTTTAAATTGCGCGGTCGACACATATTCTGCAAAGCCTTCCACGTACCAAGGCGGATAGGGATAGGGGAAATAGCGCAGCATGAAGTGGTGCGCATATTCATGAAACAGCACCTGCTGGGAGGTTAGTGACCAGGTCTTTGAGGTGTCTCCTGACGACGTATTGGAGCGAAGTGCAAAGGCCGCCGTTCCTGTCGGTGTTGCCCTATAAAAGCCAGCGACGTTTTTCCCCAGCGATGTAAAGCGCCTTATGTCGGCGCTTTTCTTAACCAAATAGATGTCGAACTTATCAGGCGGTGGGTCTGCTTTTAGATCGGTCATGAGCCGCAAAAGCTGGTCAAATTGCTGTAGCTTGATTGTGAGCTGCTTTAGCTTTTTCTCTGGCCCTGCTGAATAGACTCTGAAACTCTCCGTCTCTGCCACACGCCAGGTCTTCGCGCTGGCCGAGATGGGTGTAGCGGTCACTATGATAAGCGCGAAGACTATGCGCGCTGCGCGTTTTAACGTGTCGGTTGAGCCCATACGCCTTATCCAACCGCACAAATATGGCAGTTTCAAGCGAAGCTTTGATTGCAGGTCTGGGCCTTAACTGGGCCGGCTCAGTATATAGGCCAGGATGAGCAGGAAAATTGCAGCAATGAAGCCAGCCAGCCAGAGTGGCGGGGTGGCGGTGTAAAGGAAAACGCCAAACCCAACCGCCATGCCCAGTGTCGCGGCTGTCTTGCCTTTGCGGGAGATTGCGCCGCGCTCGCGCCAATCGAGGATCACTGGCCCAAAGCGCGGGTGCTTTAACAGCCAGTTTTCTAGCCGGGTGGAGGCTTTGGCAAAGCAGGCTGCCGCTAAGAGCACCAGGGGAACTGTCGGCAGCAGCGGCACAAAAGCGCCAACAATGCCCAAGGCCAAGGCGATCGTCCCGATGATCGCAAATGCCAGCCGCGCCAGCCATGGGCCTTGAGGCGCGGGCATAGCCGCCTGCGCTAGCCCAGCGCCTTAGCGATCAGCGCGCTTACATCTGCCTGCGGGCGCGGCCCGATGTGAGAAATAACCTCCGCCGCGGCAACAGCGCCGATGCGCCCAGCAATGGCGGGGCTGCGGCCTTGCGCTAAACCAGCTAAAAAGCCAGCGGCGAATTGATCGCCTGCGCCGGTGGTGTCGATCACTTTATCAACCGGCTCAGCTGCGATCACATCTTGCCCGCCCTCTGATAAAATAAGCGCCCCTTTTTCAGAGCGCGTGATGGCGGCGATGGGGACTTTGCCGCGCACAGCGTCAACGGCCTCATCGAAACTTTGGGTCTCAAACAGCGACATGATTTCCGCTTCATTGGCAAAGAGAATATCGACTTTCCCGCTCATGAGGTCGAGGAATTCCGCCCGGTGCATGTCGACGCAAAAGGCATCAGACAGCGTCAGTGAAACTTTGCGGCCAGCGCCGCGGGCAATCTCCATCGCCTTCAAGAAGGCGTCCTTTGCGGGCTCTTTGTCCCACAAATAGCCTTCCATATAGGTGATGGCGCTGCTGGCGATCATGTCTTCATCCAGATCGTCAACGCTCAGCTGTGTCGACGCGCCTAAAAAAGTGCTCATGGAGCGCTGCCCATCAGGCGTCACCAGGATGAGACACCGGGCAGTGGGCAGGCCCTGTGTTGCGGGGCTATTGGTAAAATCAACGCCGACTGCGCGAATATCATGCATGTAGACCTCGCCCAATTGGTCATCACGGACCCGGCCAATAAAGCCGCCGCTTACCCCAAGCGCGGCGCAGCCAGCAAGCGTGTTCGCCGCTGATCCGCCCGATGTCTCTATCCCAGGGCCCATGCTGGCATAGAGCGTGTCAGCGCGCTGCGCGTCAATCAGGGTCATGCCGCCTTTGGCAATGCCTTCTTCTTCTAAAAAAGCATCCGTTGATTGGGAAATGACATCAATAATCGCGTTGCCGATACCAACAACGTCATAGCGGGTGGACATGGGGTTTTGGACTTTCTTGTTGTGCGTTTCTGCCTTCTAATCAGCGATCACTCGCCGGGCAAGCTTGAAGGCTGGAGAAAGCGATCCTATATCTAACCGATATATAAGGGCGCATGATGATCAGGAACTTTCTCAAAGCCATTAGCCAGCTTGACGACCGCCGCTTTCGCAGTGTTTTAGTGCGCGGGCTGGTGAGCGCAGTTTTATGCCTTGCAGGCGTGACATTTGCCGCACGCTACGGCATGAACACACTTGACATTCCCTGGTGGGATGCGCCGGAATGGCTCATCAATCTGGGCTCAGCCACACTCTTTATTGGTGCCAGCTGGTTTTTATTCCCGGCCATCGCGACGGCCGTGATGGGGCTATTTTTAGATGACGTGATCGATGCGGTGGAGGATGAACACTACCCGCATGCCAAAGCGCCGCGCTCGATCGGATTGTCCGAAGCGGTTTGGCTGTCCATCAAGCTGCTGGGGCTCATTTTGCTGGTTAACCTCCTCGCGCTGCCGTTCTACATCCTTCTGCTCTTCACAGCCATCGGCCCGCTCATCTTGTTTGCCGCGCTCAATGGCTATTTGTTGGGACGGGAATATTTTGAGATGGTCGCTCTGCGCCATATGCGCGGGCGCGACGCTGCGCGGCTGCGCCGTGCCTGGCGGGCCGATATTTTCATTCTCGGGCTGGGCGTGACGGGCCTTTTTATGATCCCTGTGATAAATTTGATCGCCCCGCTTGTCGGCGCAGCTGCAGCTGTGCATAGCTTCCATGAGATAAAGCGCGCGTAGCGACGCGGCGGGCATAAGGGGATGAAAGAATGCGGGCTTTTGCTTGGCTGCTTGCTATATTTGCGATTGCTGGCTGTACAGCCCCAGTCTCTCAACCACCCAAAGCGCTGCCTGTGCCCACTGCAGAGCTTGCGCCGAAGCCGCTTCCGCTGCGCAAGCTCATGCTTGCAGATTTAGCGCCCTTGTCGCCTGCCGCGATGACCCAGGTCTTTGGCGCGCCAAGCTTGGACCGGCGCGAGGGCGATGTGCGCGTGCTCCAATTCACCAGCGGTAGCTGCATCAGCGACCTTGTCTTTAATGCAGCGGGCAATCTTGTGCATGTAGAAGCGCGGGCTAAGTCTGGCACGCCCATTGAAATACAGCCCTGCATCGATAGCTTTGACACGGTCCTGCCCGAGACACTAGCCGGTAGCTGAGGCGTCTTTGGGAAAAAATTTCGCTTTGTCTTTGAAGCCGCAATAGTCAAACACACGGCATTTGCCGCACAGCGGCGTGCGCGCCTTGCAGGTATAGCGCCCATGTAAAATGAGCCAATGGTGGGCGTGCCGGCGGTAGGGCGGCGGCACTTTTTTCATCAGCGCTTTTTCAACTGCTAGCGGCGTTTTGCCTGGTGCAAAGTTCATCCGGTTGGCCACGCGGAAAATATGTGTATCGACCGCGCAGGTCTCATGGCCAAAGGCGATGTTCAAAATTACGTTGGCGGTTTTGCGGCCAACGCCGGGCAAGGCCTCTAGTGCTTCACGATCTTCAGGCACCGCCCCGCTATGCTCATCCTGCAGAATTTTCGCTGCTGCCATCACGTTTTTGGCTTTGGAATTATATAGCCCGATGGTTTTGATGTGCTCTTTCAGGCCCGCTTCGCCAAGGCTGAGCATCTGCTTTGGCGTTTGCACCGTTTCAAAGAGGGTCTTTGTCGCTTTGTTGACGCCCACATCGGTGGACTGGGCTGACAGTGCCACCGCCACGAGCAACGTATAAGTATTCACGTAGTTGAGCTCCGTTTCCGGCTCAGGCATCTGCTCGGAAAGGCGGGCGAATGTTGCGTCTATTTGGGCTTTTGTCATGCGCGGCATGGGGCCGGACCATAGCGCGCGCAGCGCCAATGGCAAGTGCCGCCTTGCGACAGCCTTGCCCTTGCTCAATCGGCCTGGCCAGTCTATTTCAATGTGAATGAGCACTCTACCAGCGCCGCATTTTCTAGACGTGTCATTGCGTCCAAACCGCTCTTTAACGCCCGCAGGTTTTGCGTGGCTGATGGGCGTTCTTGGCGTGATTAGCGCAGTTGCAGGCCTTTGGTTTGTGCTCCAAGGGGCTTGGCCGATTACGGGCTTCTTCGGGCTTGATCTGGCAGCGCTCTATTGGGCCTTTAAGGTAAGCTATAAGCGCGGCGAACTGACAGAGCGTATTTGCATTGATGATCAGACGATGACCGTCCACCGTTTCATGCCGGGCGATGATGGCCAGCGATGGTCGTTCCACCCCGCCTGGGTGCGCGTGGAGATCAGCCAGCCTGATGAGCATAGCGCGCAGCTTGAGCTGCGCGAGCAAGGCAAGAGCTTGGAGATTGGCGCATTTTTAGCGCCGCCTGAACGAAGCGAAGTCGCATCCGTTATTCGCGATGGGCTCGATCGGCGGCGCCAAGCGCTTTTAGGTTAAGCCAAGCACATCTTCCATCGTATAGCGCCCAGCGGGAAGGCCATCGATCCACTGCGCAGCCGTGACAGCCCCGCGCGCAAAAATCTTGCGGTCGCTGGCCTTGTGGGTGAGTTCTATGCGCTCTGCTTCAGCGGCGAAAATAACGCTGTGTTCGCCAGCCACATCGCCGCCGCGCAGCGTGGCAAAGCCGATATCGCCTTCCTTGCGCGGCCCCGTGTTGCCCTCGCGTGACAGCACGAAGCTGCTGCTATCTGTGTGGCGGCCTTCCGCAGCTTTTTCGCCAAATAAAAGTGCTGTCCCAGATGGCGCGTCTGTCTTTTGGCGATGGTGCATTTCAACCACTTCAATGTCCCAGCTAGGGTCAAGCAATGCGGCTGCATCATGTACCAGCTTTGCAAGTAGGGTGACGCCAAGAGACGTATTGGCAGACTGCATAATTGCTACCTGCTGGCACACTTCATTGATCAGTGTGTGATGCTCCTCTGCAAGGCCAGTGGTGCCGATGATCATTGGAGTTTCATTGGCAGCTGCTAAAATGAGATGGGTCTCCAGCGCTTGCGGCGAGGAGAAATCAATGACCACATCTGCGGCAGCAAAGATTTGGGCCGGCTCAGTGCCTATTGTCAGGCCCAGGTCCGCGCCGCTTTGGGGGTCGCGTAAAATTTGGCCAGCATTGGGGTGTTCTGCAGCATCGCAGCCCCCGGCAAAATGAGCACCAGGGCGCTCTAGAATCTCCGCCATAATAGCTTTGCCCATGCGCCCGGCTAAACCTAAAACGCCAATTTTTGTCATGCTGGTTGTCCCCGCTTATAATTATTGTTGGTTGCAAATGTAGTTCAGAATATTTCTAAACTACATCACTCTGTCAGATCATCCCACAACTCTTTTACGCGGGCGAAAAAACCATCAGATTGCGGTGAGCTTTTACCGGTATCACTGCGCTCGATTTCGCCAAATTCTTCCAGAAGTTCGCGCTGGCGCGGCGTTAGATTCACAGGCGTCTCGACTTGCGCGCGCACAATCATATCGCCGACCGGGCCGCCTGAAATGGTCGGCATGCCTTTGCCGCGCAGGCGGAACTGTTTGCCGCTTTGGGTGCCAGGCGGAATTTTGACCTTTGCCCGCGCGCCTTCAATCGTTGGCACTTCGATTTCGCCGCCTAGACCGGCAACCGCGACAGACAGCGGCACCTGGCATAAAATCATTTCGCGGTCGCGCTCAAATACGGGATGGGGAGAAACGGTCACAAAGAGATATAGATCGCCTGCTGGCCCGCCGCGTACACCGGCTTGGCCTTCGCCCGACAAGCGAATGCGGGTGCCAGTTTCGACGCCCTTTGGCACTTTAACTTGCAGGGTTTTCTCGCGCTGGACCGCGCCTGTGCCCGCGCATGCACCGCAAGGGTCTGAAATCACTTGTCCTGCGCCGCCGCAGGTGGGGCAGGTGCGCTCGACCATGAAAAACCCTTGGTTGGTGCGCACTTTGCCAGCGCCGCCGCAAGTTGGGCACGTTTGCGGCTTAGAGCCCTCCTTTGCGCCGGTGCCGCCGCATACGTCGCAGACCACTGACGTTGTCAGAGTTATTTCTTTTGAAATGCCCCGAAAGGCTTCTTCAAGGGAGATTTCGATATCATAGCGCAAATCATTGCCGCGCCGGGCTGAGGAGCGTCCGCGCCCACCGCCCTGGCCGCCGCGGCCCATGAAATCGCCAAACAGGTCATCGAAGATATCGGAGAAGGCAGAGCCATCAAATCCTGCGCCGCCACCGCCGCCGCCCATGCCTTGTTCAAAGGCGGCATGGCCATAGCGGTCATAGGCTGCGCGGCGCTCGGGGTCTTTTAGGACCTCATAGGCTTCGCCGAGCTCTTTAAATTTCAGTTCTGCGGCTTCATCCCCTGGGTTGCGATCGGGGTGATATTGCATGGCCCGTTTACGAAAGGCCGATTTGAGCGCTTTTTCATCCGCATCGCGGCCCACGCCGAGGGTTTCATAATAGTCTTGTTTGCTCATGGCGTGCCCAACATAGGTTTATTCAAGGCTATCATGAGGAAAACCCGCGCATAGGATGTCGATGTCCAAGCGCGGGCCTTGCTACTGTTTGATGGGATAGCCCAGATGTATCAGCGACTAGGCGCTTTTCTGGTTTTCGTCGTCGTCGACCTCTTCGAAGTCTGCATCGACCACATCATCGTCGGCCGTTGCGCCTGGCTCAGCGTCCGGGCCGCCATCCATGTCGGGGTCTGGGCCCGCTTGTTCCGCCTGGTAGATCGCTTCACCTAGTTTCATCGCCACTTGCGCTAGTGCCTGCGTCTTGGCTTGAATGTCGTCGACATCTTCGCTTTCGAGTGACGTCTTAAGGTCAGCAACGGCGGCTTCAATGTTGCCTTTGGTCTCCGCATCGACTTTATCGCCATGGTCTTCGACTTGTTTTTCCGTTGCATGAACCATGCTTTCGCCTTGGTTTTTGGCTTCAACAAGAGCGCGGCGCTTCTTGTCTTCTTCCGCGTGGGATTCAGCATCTTTGACCATTTGATCGATGTCGTCATCGCTGAGGCCGCCAGAGGCCTGAATGCGGATTTGCTGCTCTTTGCCAGTGCCTTTGTCCTTGGCAGACACGTTCACAATGCCGTTGGCATCAATGTCAAACGTGACCTCCACTTGCGGTACACCGCGCGGCGCAGGCGGAATGCCGACCAAGTCGAACTGACCAAGCAGTTTGTTGTCCGCCGCCATTTCGCGCTCGCCTTGGAACACGCGGATGGTCACAGCGTTCTGATTATCTTCTGCGGTTGAGAAGACTTGGCTTTTCTTGGTCGGGATCGTCGTATTGCGATCAATGAGCCGCGTAAACACGCCGCCGAGAGTTTCAATACCCAGGCTCAGCGGGGTCACGTCCAACAGCAACACGTCTTTCACGTCGCCTTGCAGTACGCCGGCTTGAATGGCGGCGCCCATGGCCACCACTTCATCCGGGTTCACGCCTTTATGGGGCTCTTTGCCAAAGAATTCTTTCACGATCTCGTTGATCTTCGGCATGCGGGTCATGCCGCCCACCAGCACCACATCGTCGATGTCGTTTGGCGTCAGGCCAGCGTCTTTGAGTGCCTTTTTGCAAGGCTCCAGCGTGCGCTTAACCAGGTCTTCCACCAGGCTTTCCAGCTTTGCGCGGGTCAGCTTGATGTTGAGATGCTGTGGGCCGGATTGATCCGCCGTAATGAAGGGCAGGTTCACGTCCGTCTGCGTGGACGATGACAGCTCAATTTTCGCTTTTTCAGCAGCCTCTTTCAGGCGCTGCAGGGCCAGCTTGTCTTGGGTAAGGTCAATGCCTTTTTCTTTTTTAAAGTCTTCGGCCAAGAACTCGATGATGCGGTTGTCAAAGTCTTCCCCGCCCAGGAACGTATCCCCATTGGTGGATTTCACTTCAAACACACCATCGCCAATCTCGAGGACGGAGACGTCGAATGTACCGCCGCCAAGGTCATAGACAGCAATGGTTTTACCATCGTTTTTCTCAAGGCCATAAGCCAGCGCTGCGGCTGTGGGCTCGTTGATAATACGCAGCACTTCCAGGCCAGCGATCTTGCCGGCGTCTTTCGTTGCCTGGCGCTGGGCGTCATTAAAATAAGCCGGAACAGTGATCACAGCTTGGTCAACGGTCTCGCCGAGGAAGGCCTCTGCTGTTTCTTTCATTTTCTGCAAAATGAAGGCGGAGACTTGGCTTGGAGAATATTTCTCGCCTTGCGCTTCCACCCAGGCATCGCCGCCATCGGCGCGTACGATGTTATAAGGCACCATGTCCTTGTCTTTTTTCGTCATCGGGTCATCGAAAGTGCGGCCGATGAGGCGCTTAATGGCAAACAAGGTGTTGCTTGGGTTCGTCACGGCCTGGCGTTTCGCGCTTTGGCCGACCAGGCGCTCTCCGTCTTCTGTAAAAGCGACCATGGACGGCGTGGTGCGCGCGCCTTCTGCGTTTTCAATGACTTTCGGCTTGGCTCCATCCATCAGCGCAACGCAGCTGTTGGTCGTGCCGAGGTCAATTCCGATCACTTTCCCCATGATGTATTCCCATTCTCTTCTTAAAGGACAATGTGCGCAGCCGAGTATCCCCGCTGCATTAGCCCGTGTTGTACAATTTTCGTGGCAAACCCTGTTGAAAGGGATGTTACCGCGTCACAGGGCGTATATAAGAGCGCGAAAAGCGACTACAACCCCGCCGAAGGATGTGTTTGCTTGCTGATTTGAAAAAGGAAAATCCCAATGCAGCTAAAATCTGTTTTTGCCTTGTCCACACTCGCTTTATCCCTTGCCGTTAGCGCTTGTGGTGAAGGCGAGGGCGATAGCGCTAAAATTCCGGTCACTGTCTCTGACTTTGAAGTGCGCTTGAACCCTGCGCCTGGCCGCCCTGCAGCAGGTTATGGCTTGGTGAAGGGAGCTGCTGGGCTGGGCATCAAAGGCGCGTTTTCACCCGAAGCTGGGCGGATCGAGATGCATATCATGGAGAAAAGCGGGGAAGGGATGCGCATGAAAAAGGTTGACCTTTTGACCATCGATTCAGACAACACTCTACGCTTTGAGCCAGGCGGACGGCATCTCATGATTTTCGATATTGCTGACGGTGCGACCGACGATGGGCAATTGCAGATCAATCTGTCGCTGGATGATAATACGACGCTGAGCTTGTTTGCTGAGGTGAATTAGCTAGCGGCCATAACGGCGCACAGTGTAGGTGCACACAAACAGCGTTAAAACCATCACCGTGCCGCCAATTAAGAACGGCGCGGGCGGACTAATGCCGACATAAAGCACGCCCGCCATGGCTGGCCCAATCACCCGGCCAAGGGAGCCAGCGCTTTGCGTAATACCCATCACTAGCCCGCGGTCGGTATCGTTCGAGCGTCCGGCGGTGTAGCTTTGATAAGCTGGGCTAAACAGGCCAACCCCTGCGGCATTTAAAGCCAGGCAAAGCGCAAGCGTTAAATCCGATTGGGCGAGGCCGATACCGGCTAGCCCGGCTCCATATAAAATGAGCGAATAGGTCATAACCCGCTCGACGCCAAACCGGGCAGCAAGCGGCTCTGTTGCAACTGCCTGCAGCACAGCGGCGATCGTCCCGATCATGGCAAAGCTGAGACCAATCTCGCGTGGGCCCCAGGCGAATTCATCGCTGGCTAGAAACGCAAAGGTCGCCTCCATAAGCGCGCCCGACGCCGTAACGAGGAACATGATCAAGCTAAGCCAAAAAACGATCGGTTTAGCCCGCATGAGCGTCGCTGTCGCAAAGGCGGAGGTGTTGCTGCTTGGCTGGGCCGCTGCCCGGCGTTCTGGAGGCAGGCTTTCAGCAACCGTGAAATAGGTCATCGCCGCAGCCAGCAGGGTGAAGACGGCTGAGGCATAACCAATATAAAGGAAATCCAATGGGTCCGTTTCCGCGCCAGCAATGAGCCCGCCAATGGCTGGGCCGAAGATAAAGCCGCTGCCAAAAGCGGCGCCAAGCAGGCCCATAGCCTTGGGCCGCGTGGCATCGGTGGTGACGTCTCCCACATACGCAAAGGCGGCCGCTAAATTACCTGCCATAAGCCCGCCAAGTAGGCGCGAGATGCCGAGCCACCAGATGTTGCCCGAATGAGCCATCAGCGCATAGGCAAAGGCCGAAGCGATGAGCGACCAAATCAAAATAGGTCGCCTGCCATAGCGGTCCGACATGCGGCCCCAGACGGGCGCACCAATGAACTGGCCGAGTGAATAGGCGGCCATGGCCAGCGTTATTTGTTCCGCTGTCGCGCCGACCATGCGGCCGAAAAAGGGAAACACCGGAATGACAATGCCGAAGCCCACCAGCGAGATGAACACCACCATGAACAAGGCGGCATAAGGCGAGCGCGCCTTGGGCTCCAGGCTAATATCTGCAGCGTTGCTCATTGCGGGGTGGTCCAATCTGCGTGTCGCAAGTCAAGTGTACCGTTCTTACGGCATTTCCAGAGCGGCAGATCAGAGTGACCAATAGGTGGCTAAAGCGTTAGGGGTCCTGAAAGGCAGCAATATCGAGCGGCCCTGTATCGTGGCTGACATGGCGTAACGCCTCGATTGATTCAGGTGGGCAGGCGGCCAAAGTCTCGCTGAAGACGGCCATATGCGGCATTTTAAAGTGCCGGGCCAGCGCCACATCATCTTCCCAAATTTCGACGATGCGAAACAGCGCTTGGTCAGTCACGTCCTGAGCGAAGGCATAGTCAATGCAGCCATCTTCTGCTTGCGATGCTGTTGTCATTATGGCGGATGCGGCCTTCACCGCCTCCACATGGTGTGCAGCAAAGCGCGCCTTTGCTGTGATGATCGTTGGCATTATCGGTTCCTCCCGGATTAGGGCCTAGACCGTCTTGTCTATGCCTTCTTCGGGTTTCTCGTCAGCTGCCTTTTTTGCAGCTTTTGCCACAACCACCATGGCCGGGCGCAGCAAGCGATCCTTCAGCACATAGCCCGGCTGGAAGCACTGCACCACATGGCCTGGCGGCGTATCGGCGGTTTCAATCTCGCTCATGGCTTGATGGAAATTATGGTCAAACTTCTCGCCAGCAGGGTCAATTTTTTCGATGCCGTGACGCTCAAAGACGGTCAGCAGCTCTTTTTCCGTCATGTTGAGGCCGGCAATTAGCCCCTTGAGCGGATGATCTTCGCCTTGTGCTTCTTCCGGCATAGCGTCCAGCCCGCGGCGCAGATTGTCTGCGACGCTCAGTAGGTCGCGTGCAAATTTGGTGACGGCATATTGGTTCGCGTCCGCTTTTTCGCGCTCGGCGCGGCGGCGTACATTTTCCGTCTCCGCAACCGCCCGCATCAAGCGGTCTTTGGTGTCGGCCAGCTCTGCTTCCATATTGAGCAGGCGGTTTGATAGCGCGCTGTCTTCCCTGCCTTCCGTGCCGTCTTCTTCCGGCGCGTCCACGCCCTCTTGCGCGGCCAGGTTGTCTTCTGCCTCTTCTGGGGTCTGATCGTCGATCACAGTGTCACTCGTCCTTCTTGTTTAACGCAGCGCGGCTAGCCGAGGGACCGGCTCAATAGCTGCGCCGTAAAGTCTACCATCGGCAGGATCCGTGCATAATTCATCCGGGTTGGCCCGATCACACCGATCACGCCAACCACCTGCTCCTGAGCGTTCATATAAGGGCGCGCAATGACAGATGAACCCGAAAGTGAAAACAAATTGTTTTCAGACCCAATAAAAACCCGCACACCTTCGCCTTCTTTGGCCACTTCCAAGATGCGAATCAGGTTTTCTTTCGCTTCTAAATCATCAAACAGGTGCCGCACGCGCTCTAAATCTTCAATGGCTTTCACGTCTTTTAAAAGCTGGCTGCGCCCGCGCACGATCAGCTGGTCCGGGCCATTGCTTTGAACGCCGGACCAGTCTGCGATGCCTTGGGCCACAACCGCTTTGGTTAGATCATCCAGCTCAGCTTTGCGGCTGGCCATCTCTGCAGTGATTTCCTGGTGCGATTCTTCTAAAGAGCGACCAGCGAGCCGGGCATTGAGAAAGTTAGACGCTTTTTCCAAGGCCGATGTGGGCAGGCCCATGGGAAGTTCCAACACACGGTTTTCAACGCCGCCTTCGGTGTCCACCAATACGGCGAGCGCCCGGCCCGGCCCAAGGGGCACAAATTCTAGGTGCTTTATCTGCCGCTCTTGCTTGGGCACCAGGACAAGTCCTGCGCCTTGGCTCAGCCCTGCAAGCGTCTTAGACACCGCTTCCAGCATGGTTGAGAGCTCTTGCCCTTCCACCTTCATGCGCGCTTCTAGCGCTTGGCGTTCATCTTGCGCCAAATCGCCAATTTGCATCATCCCATCTACGAACAGGCGCAGCCCCAGTTCAGTCGGTTGCCGCCCGGCGGACGTATGCGGCGCTTCTAAAAGTCCCAGCTCCTCTAAATCGCTCATCACATTGCGGATGGTGGCGGGCGAGAGCGATAGGCCGCCATGGCGGCTAATGGTGCGCGAGCCCACCGGTTCGCCGGACTGGAGGTAGGAATCCACTATCACCCGGAAAATCTCCCGGCTGCGCTCTGATAAGACTTCTAAGCTATCGCTCGAATTTGGCATGAGCCCGAATGTAGGCGCTGGTCGGCACCAGTGCAATTGCTCCATCATTTTAAAGGCGCTCTTGCGATGGTAAACCGCTCTTGCTTGGCGGCGGCGGGCCGCTTATAGCGCTGACTTGGACCTGGTGCTGCTTACTAAAGGACTACATGACCTATGTTGATTGCTCGATGTTGCGCTTTGGTCGTCATAGTGTGTGCTGGCGCTGCGCCGCTACATGCCCAAAGCGACCATATGGATCATATGGACCCAACAAACATGCAGCATCGCAGCCACCAGGTTGGCGCGGGAAACCATGCCCCCATCGGGATTATGGGCGATCACCGCGCGCATACCGGCAAGCTAATGCTCTCTTACCGCTTCATGCACATGCAAATGGACGGCAACCGGGATGGCACAACCTCTCTCACCCCGGAAGAGATTGTCACTACAGTATCAAACCCCTTTGGTATGCCACCAACGCTGCGTGTCGTCCCAACGGATATGACCATGCGCATGCATATGATCGGCGGGATGTATGGCCTTACAGATCGCATCACGGTGATGGCCATGGCCAATATTGTGACCAGCGAGATGGATCACATCACCTTTCAAGGCGGCATGGGCACCACGCGGCTTGGTGAATTCACTACGAAGACAAGTGGGTTTGGTGACACGGTGCTTGGCGCGATTATCGGCCTTGATGATGGCTCGAAGGAGCATCAGCAGCTGAATCTCGGCGTGGCTATGTCCATTCCGACTGGCTCTATCAGCCAAACCGATGACATTTTAACGCCGATGAACACCCGGCCCAGCCCGCGGCTGCCTTACCCTATGCAGCTTGGCTCTGGGAGTTGGGACTTGCGGCCTTCGCTCACCGGGCGCACGCGGCTTGGCGATTGGAGCCTTGGCGCGCAGGCGTCTGGCACCATCCGCCTTAAGGAGAATGACGCGGACTATAAGCTTGGCAATGTCGGCATAATCACGGCCTGGGCGGCCTATGAGTTTGCGCCTTGGGTGTCTGCCTCTGGGCGCTTAGAAGCGCGTCACCAAGGCACAATACGCGGCCAAGACCCGATGATCATGGCACCCGTGCAAACCGCTGATCCAGACAATCAAGGCGGGGAAACACTCGCGGCACTCCTTGGGGTGAACCTGGTGGGCCAGGAGCGCTGGATCAAAGGCCACCGCCTTGCGGTAGAATTTGGTGTGCCGCTACATCGCAACCTCAACGGCCCGCAGCTAGAGACCGATTGGACGCTCACAATTGGCTGGCAGAAAGCGTTTTAAGTGCTTTGCCCAAGCGGCGCCTAAAGCGGGGGTGGACCGGCCACGCCATCTCCGCTAGGAGGGCAAGATAACAGACCCAGTTAAACAGGACACAGCCCCATGCGCCCATCCGGCCGCGCGCCAGACCAAATGCGCGATATTGAAATCATTCCCAACTTCACCAAACATGCCGAAGGCTCATGCCTGATTAAATTCGGCGATACGCACGTGCTGTGCACTGCCTCGGTTGAAGAAAAACTGCCACCCTGGATGCGCGATAAAGGCGAAGGCTGGGTGACGGCGGAATACGGCATGCTGCCCCGCTCCACGCACGACCGTATGCGCCGGGAAGCCTCGAGTGGGAAGCAGAGTGGCCGCACTCAGGAAATCCAGCGCCTTGTTGGCCGCTCCTTGCGCGCTTGCTGCGATATGAAGCTGCTTGGTGAACGCCAGGTGCGCATTGACTGCGATGTCATCCAAGCCGATGGCGGCACGCGCACAGCCTCTATTTCTGGCGGCTATGTCGCGCTTGCTATGGCTGTGAAAAAGCTCATGGCCAGCGGCCATATCGTCCAAAATCCGCTGCAGCCGGTCGCGGCGATCAGCTGCGGCATCTATGAAGGCGCGCCAGTGTTGGACCTTGATTATGATGAGGATTCGGCCGCGGAGACCGATGCGAATTTCGTGATGCTCAAAGACGGCATTGTGGAAGTCCAAGGGACAGCTGAAGGTGCAGCCTTTAGTGAAGAAGAGCTGCTACGCTTGCTGCGCCTGGCGCGCATCGGCTGCGATCAGATCATGTCAGCGCAGGCTGCTATTCTGGCCTAATGGCGCGCCAACTGATAGACCCCAGGCTCCTGGTCGCCTCCCACAACAAAGGCAAGGTGCGCGAAATTGGCGCTTTAATCGCCCCCTTTGGCAAGGAGGCTGTTAGCGCCGGTGACCTTGATCTGCCTGAGCCAGTTGAAACGGAAATGACCTTCGTTGGCAATGCGCAGGTCAAAGCCCTCGCTGGAGCCAAGGCCTCCGGCTTGCCTGCCTTGTCGGATGATAGCGGGCTGTCTATCCACGGCCTGGAAGGCGAGCCCGGCGTCTATTCCGCGCGCTGGGGCGGGCCGAAAAAGGACTTCGCGCGCGCTATTGCCAGGGTAATAGCAGAGTTGACCGAATGGGCCATTCCAGAAGACGCACGCACTGCCCATTTTACCTGCGCGCTTTGCCTCGCCTGGCCGGATGGCCATATGGAGACCTTTGAAGGCAAGGTTTATGGTCGCATTGTCCCGCCGCGCGGCGATAAAGGCTTCGGCTATGATCCCATTTTTATTGCGGATGGCTATGACAAGACTTTCGGCGAGATCGATCCCGATGAAAAGCACAGTATTTCGCACCGAGCCGACGCGTTTCGCCAGCTGGTGAAGGCATGCTTGACGTCATGACGCCGCCCCCTTGGGGGCTTTACATCCATTGGCCCTTCTGCGTTTCCAAGTGCCCCTATTGCGACTTTAACAGTCACGTTCGCGAAAGCGTGGACCAGGCCCGTTGGCGCGCAGCCTTAGTCACTGAAATCAAAGCTGCAGGTGCGCGCGCTGGCCGGTCCGCTTTGCAAAGCATCTTCTTTGGCGGCGGCACCCCATCCCTCATGCCGCCGGATACGGTTGCAGCCGCCATTGCCGCCGCAAGAGCTGCTTTTCAAATCGATGGCGATATCGAAATCACCCTAGAAGCCAACCCGTCGAGTGTTGAGGCAAGCCGTTTTGCCGCGCTCAAAGACGCAGGGGTGAACCGGCTCTCCATGGGCATTCAGAGCTTTGATGATGAAGCGCTTAAATTCCTAGGCCGCGCCCATGATGCGCACGAGGCGCGCCAAGCCATTCAGGAAGCCAGCGCGGTGTTTGACCGGGTCAGCTTTGATTTGATCTATGCGCTGCCCGGCCAAAGCCCCGCTGCTTGGACAGCGCAGCTCCATGAAGCGCTTGATTTTGGCACCAGCCATCTCTCGCTTTATCAACTCACCATCGAGCCGAACACCGGCTTTCAAGGCCAAGTCGCGCGCGGTGTTTTCACGCCCATGGATGATGATAGTGCCGCGGACCTCTATGATCTCACTCAGCTCCGCCTCGAGGGCGCGGGCCTGCCGGCCTATGAAACCTCTAATCATGCCGCAGCTGGCCAGCAGTGCGCGCACAATCTCATCTATTGGCGCGGCCAGCCCTATGCCGCTGTCGGTCCGGGCGCCCATGGCCGCTGGCTCAGCGGTAGCGGCTGGCAGGCAACGCGGTGCTACAATAAACCTGAACGCTGGCTGAGCGCTGTTGAAGAGACGGGCAGCGGGGTTGAGGACACCACGACCATTGCGCCAGGGGAGCGCGCAGAAGAAATGCTGATGATGGGCCTACGCTTAGCGGAAGGTGTGGATCTAGAATGGATCAGCGATGCGACGGGCCGAGATGTGAACGCCAGCATAGACCCCCAGGCGCTCGCCGCTTTGGTAAGCGATGGCTGGCTCAAAGCCTCGCGCGTCCGCCTCGCCCTCACCGCCAAAGCGCGCCCGGTTGCCAACACTGTGATTGCCAAGCTGCTGGCTTGAAAACGCTGGTTTCTGACGCTGGTGTAACGATCCTACGCCGCTTGTTCTTCCAGGGGGTGGTCTAAGCGCTCGATCATCTCTTTGGGGCAGACCTGCCAGATTTGCTCTAGCGCGCGGTCCCAATCAGAAAGCAAGCGTTTGGCGTGCAGAGAGCCAGTGAGGTTCAAATGGTCTTCCACATGGCGCCTTAGAACCGCGTCCCAATGGGGCGAGCGAATGCGGCCAAAGACCACTGTTTCATCATTCACATGGTCTTTGAAGCTGTTGGCGGTGTCTAAAATGAAGGCCATACCGCCGGTCATCCCTGCCCCGAAATTGTCGCCAACCTCGCCAAGAATAACCGCCGTACCGCCCGTCATGTATTCACAGCCATTGGCGCCGCAGCCTTCAATGACGGTGATTGCGCCGGAATTGCGCACGCCAAAGCGTTCGCCCGCCTGTCCGGCGGCATAGAGCTTGCCTGATGTGGCGCCATAGAGGCAGGTGTTGCCAATGATAGTATTGTCCTGGCTTGGCAACGTGGAGGATGTGGGCGCGCGCACCACAATCGTTGCGCCTGACAGGCCCTTGCCCACATAATCATTGGCATCGCCAAAGACTTCCAGCTTCAATCCTTGCACGGTAAAGGCGCCAAGGGATTGCCCCGCTGAGCCGCGCAGGCGCACCGTCACATGGCCTGGCTCAAGCCCGGACATGCCGAATTTGCGCACAATATGACTGGAAAAGCGCGTACCAATGGCACGCATCGTGTTGCGGGCTGTGTAGGTGAGCTGCATTTTCTCGCCATGGGAGAACACCGCTGCCCCATCCCGCAGCATTTGCGCGTCGAGCGTATCGGCTACATCATTGCGGCCTTCCAGCTGGCAATAGCGCGCGCCGTCTGCCGAATGCACGCGAACCAGCAGTGGGTTGAGGTCAAGATCATCAAGGTGATCTGCCCCGCGGCTCACTTGGCGCAAAAGGTCCGTACGGCCAATGATGTCATTGAGGCTCGTTGCGCCAATTTCCGCTAAGATTTCGCGCGTTTCTTCAGCGATGAAGCTGAAGAGGTTTACGACTGCTTCCGGCGTGCCCGTGAATTTTTTGCGCAAGTCATCGTCCTGGGTACACACGCCCACCGGGCATGTGTTGGAGTGGCACTGGCGCACCATGATGCAGCCCATGGCCACAAGCGATGTCGTGCCAACGCCAAATTCTTCCGCGCCCAGCATGGCTGCGATCACAACGTCGCGGCCAGATTTAATGCCGCCATCCGTCCGCAGCTTCACCCGGTGGCGCAGGCCATTCAGCGTGAGCACTTGGTTGACTTCTGCCAGCCCCATTTCCCACGGTGTACCAGCATATTTAATGCTGGTTTGCGGGGAGGCGCCGGTGCCGCCATTGTTGCCGGAAATGAGGATGACATCGGCGTGCGCTTTGGCAACGCCTGCAGCAATAGTACCAATGCCTGCAGCGGAGACAAGCTTGACGCAGACTTTCGCGCGCGGGTTGATCTGCTTGAGATCATAAATCAGCTGCGCCAAATCCTCGATCGAATAAATATCATGATGCGGCGGCGGGCTGATCAGCGTCACGCCAGGTGTTGAGTGCCGCAGGCGGGCAATCATTTCGGTCACTTTAAAACCAGGCAGCTGACCGCCTTCGCCGGGCTTTGCGCCTTGGGCGATTTTAATCTCAAGCTCCTCACACGCATTGAGATACTGCGCCGTCACGCCAAAGCGGCCAGAGGCGACCTGCTTGATGGGCGAGTTGGGATTGTCGCCGTTTTCGCGCGGCTTATAGCGCTCGGGGTCTTCCCCGCCTTCGCCTGAGACGGACTTTGCGCCCACCCGGTTCATGGCGATGGTAAGCGTCTCATGGGCCTCTGGCGAAAGCGCGCCCATGCTCATGCCTGGCGTTAAGAAGCGTTTGCGAATTTCAGTGATGGATTCCACATTGTCGATCGCAGATGCGTTGTTAGAAAATTTGTTCATCTCCAACAAATCGCGCAGATTGATCGGCGGCAAGGAGCGCAGGCCTTCAGAATAGGCCAGATACTGCGAATAGCTGTCGTTTGAGACGGCCGATTGCAGCATGTGGATCAAGCGTCCATCAAAGGCATGGGTCTCGCCATTCTGGCGGTATTTGTAAAACCCGCCCACCGGTAGCGCGATAACATCTTCATCAAAGGCTTTGGCGTGCTCTTCTAGTGCGCCCATTTGAATGCCGGGAATGCCCATGCCAGAGATTTTGGACGGCATACCTGGAAATAGCTCAGCCACCAACGCACGGCTGAGGCCCACCGCCTCAAAGTTATAGCCGCCTCGGTAGGAGCTGATGACCGAGATGCCCATTTTGGACATGATTTTGAGCAAGCCTTGGTTGATGGCTTCGCGGTGCCCAGCAAGGCATTCGGCCAAGCTCATATCGCCAAACAAGCCCCTGCTTTGCCGGTCCATGATGCTTTCTTGCGCCATATAAGCATTGACGGTGGTTGCCCCGCCGCCAATCAGAACAGCAAAGAAATGCGTATCAAAGGCCTCGCCGGAGCGCACATTGACCGAGGAGAAGGTGCGCAGGCCTTCGTTCATGAGGTGGCTGTGTACGCTGGCTGTGGCCAAGATCATGGGGATCGCGCAGCGTTCCGGCGTGATGAATTCATCAGTCAGGAACAATTGCCCTTTGCCCGCCCGCACGGCATTTTCTGCTTCTTCGCGAATTCGGTGCAAGGCTTGGTATAGCGCGTCTTTGCTTCCATCGGCAGGGAAGGTGCAATCGATCACCGTTGATGTCTCGCCAAAGTGGCGCTGCAGGATATGCCACTCATTGTTGGTGATGACGGGCGAATCAATGACCAGCACGCCAGTTTGCGATGCGTCTTTATCGAGCACGTTGGCAAAGTTGCCAAAGCGGGTTTTAAGCGACATCACCCTGTGTTCGCGTAAGGGATCAATCGGTGGATTGGTCACTTGGCTGAAGTTCTGCCGGAAGAAGTGGCTCAAATTGCGCCGGCTGGTGGAAATCACGGCCAGCGGGGTGTCATCGCCCATGGAGCCAATGGCTTCTTTACCGTCTTCGGCTTGCGGGTGAAGGATAAGCTCTAGGTCTTCCATGGTGACGCCTGCTGCTACCTGGCGGCGGCGCAGCTCATCACGGGTGAACATCTGGCTTTCCTTGTCAGATGGACTGCGCAGATCGTCCCACTTTTTAAAGCCTTTGATCCACTCTTTATAAGGGCGCTGCGCTGCAAGATTGTCTTTGATTTGCGCATCATGGAAGAACCCACCGTCTTGCAGATCCACAGCGATCATCTGCCCCGGGCCAAGGCGTCCGCGCTCGGCCACATTCGCTTCCGGCACGACAACCATGCCGGTCTCCGAACCGACAATCAGCAAGCCATCCTTCGTTAACGTATAGCGCATGGGGCGCAGGCCATTGCGGTCCATGCCGCCAATAATCCAGCGGCCATCCGTTGCTGCGATGGCGGCTGGGCCGTCCCAAGGCTCCATCACAGAGTTGAGATGGGCATACATGTCGCGCCATTCCTGCGGCATGGTTGATTTTTTTGACCAGCTTTCCGGGATGAGCATGGTTTTCACCATTGGCGCATCGCGCCCGCCCTGCACCAAAAGCTCAAACACGGCGTCTAGTGCGGCGCTGTCAGAGGCGCCAACCGGAATGACGGGCTTAATATCTTCAGAATATTCATCAAAGGCGTTATCCGCCATTTTGATTTCGTGGACTTTCATCCAGTTTTTATTGCCGCGGATCGTGTTGATTTCGCCGTTGTGCGCGAGTGTGCGGAACGGCTGGGCAAGCCACCATTCAGGGAAGGTGTTGGTGGAATAGCGCTGGTGATAAATCGCAAAGCGGCTTTCAAAGCGCTTGTCGGTCAGGTCTGGATAAAAGACGGACAGCTGCTCGGCTAAGAACAGGCCTTTATAGATGATGGATCGGCAGGAAAGAGAGCACAGATAAAACCCGCTGATTTGCTGCTGGATGACGCGTTTTTCAACGCGGCGGCGGATCACATATAAAGCGCGCTCAAAATCAGCTTCATCTTCGCCGGGCTTACCAGCGATCATGATTTGCTCAATTTCAGGCCGCGTGGAGCGGGCCTTATCGCCAATCACAGAGGTATCCACTGGCACCTGCCGCCAGCCATAAATCTTGTACCCCTGCTTGAGAATTTCCGCTTCCACTATCGTGCGGCAGGCTTCCTGGTCAGCCATGTCAGTGCGCGGCAGGAACACCTGGCCCACCGCAATCGTCGCATCATCATCAGGGTGGTGGCCAGTGTGCAGCACATGCTCATGGAAGAAAGCTTGGGGGATTTCCACATGGATGCCGGCGCCGTCGCCCGTTTTGCCATCGGCGTCAACCGCTCCGCGGTGGAAGAGCACTTTTAGCGCGTCAATGCCTTTCGCCACCACATCGCGGCGTGCGCGGCCATCGGTGGAGGCGATGAAGCCCACGCCGCAAGAGCTGTGCTCTTCCATGGGATCATACAGGCCGTGCTCTGCCAGATATTGGCGCTGCCAATTGGGGTCAGTCATGTCAGGTTTCATTGTCATTATCGCTTACTCCGCTGCCACTTTGGTGGCTTGGCCGGCCTTGGCATTGGCCTTGATATAGGCGTGCATGGCGTCTGCTGCGTCGCGGCCATCTTTCACGGCCCACACCACGAGCGAGGCCCCGCGCACAATGTCGCCAGCGGCAAAGACGCCGTCTAAATTGCTCATCATGGTTTTATGATCAACGCGAATGGTGCCCCAGCGGGTGGTTTGCAGGTCCGGGCAATCAAACAGGGTAGGCAGGTCTTCTGGATCAAAGCCAAGCGCTTTGATGACGATGTCGGCCTCTATATTTTTTGACGCATCTTTTACCGGCTCAGGCTTTTGCCGGCCCGTCGCATCCGGCGCTGCAAGCCGCATTTGCTGCGCGCGCACATGGGTAACGGTGTCATCTCCTAAGAAGGCTTCAGGCGCATGCAGCCATTTAAATTCAACGCCTTCTTCTTCCGCATTATCGACTTCGCGCATGGAGCCGGGCATATTTTGGCGGTCGCGGCGATACAGGCATTTGACTGACTTTGCCCCTTGGCGTACGGCGGTGCGCACACAGTCCATGGCGGTGTCCCCGCCGCCAATGACCACAATATCTTTGCCATCGGCATTGAGCGTGCCGTCGTCAAAGGTTGGCACATCATCGCCCAGGCCTTTGCGGTTAGAGGCGGTTAAAAAGTCCATAGCGGGAAAGATGTTGCCAAGGCCAGAACCAGGTCCGCCTAAATCGCGCGCTTTATAAACGCCGGTCGCAATCAAAATGGCGTCGTGCTCAGAGCGTAAATCATCAAGGGTTGCGTCTTTGCCGACTTCGAAGTTCTGTTTGAAGGTTATGTTTGATTGGGCCAAGCGCTGCGTGCGCCGCGTGACCACGTCTTTTTCTAGCTTGAAGTTGGGGATGCCATAAATAAGCAAGCCGCCGGCCCGGTCATAGCGGTCATAGATGGTCACCTGGTAGCCGCGGCGGCGCATTTCTTCTGCCGCTGCCAGGCCCGCCGGGCCGGCTCCGATGATGCCGATGCTTTCAGTGCGCTCTCGCGGCGGCACAACGGGCTTGACCCAGCCATTGTCCCACGCGGTGTCTGTGATGTACTTCTCAACGGATCCGATCGTGACAGATTCGAACCCTTTCTCGATCACGCAATTGCCTTCGCATAGGCGGTCCTGCGGGCAAATGCGGCCACAAATTTCGGGCATGTTGTTGGTGGCCGAAGAGACCTCATAAGCTTCTTCCAACCGCCCCTCTGCTGTGAGCTTGAGCCAATCTGGGATGTTATTGTGCAGCGGGCAGTGCACTTGGCAGAAAGGCACACCGCATTGGCTGCAGCGGCTGGCCTGCTCTTCAGCTTTGACCTCAATGAACTCTTGATAAATTTCGTGGAAATCCTCGCGCCGCTCTCCGGCGTCGCGCTTTTCAGGCATTTCTTTTTCGACCCGGACGAACTGCAACATATCTTTTTCGCTCATCGGTCTTCATGTCCTCTTTGTTGATCGGCGCGGCACAAAGAAGGCTGCTGCCTGCTATATCGCGGGCGGCATTGGTGCGCGTTATTCGCCTTAATTGGCCCAGCATGGCTGCAGCCTATGCACCGTAGATAGCAGACATGCGCCAAGAGTCCAGCGCTTAAGCCGATAAAGGTCAGCTTTCCTGACCATTATATAGGAAAGGCCTAGATGATTCGCGCTAGGGTTTCTCTAACGCTTGTGATTTAACGTGACGCCTTACCTTAGGGGCCAATATCCGATGTCACTCTTACAACTGACAGTGCTTGCGCTAGTGCAGGGAATCACGGAATTCCTGCCAATTTCCTCTTCCGGACACCTGATTTTGGTACCGCAAATGACGGACTGGGAAGATCAAGGCCTCGCCATGGATATCGCCGTCCATGTGGGGACTTTGGGAGCGGTCCTCCTCTATTTTAGGAGCGAAGTGGTTCGCCTGGGCTGGGGCGCTGTCGCGACACTTGGTCTCGCCAACGGCTCGTCAGAGGCTGCAGGCAATAAGCGTCTCTTTTGGCTGCTGGTGCTAGCGACGGTTCCAGTCGTCATCGCAGGGTTAGCGCTTAAAACACTCGGCTTTGACGAACAGCTGCGCGATCCACTGATCATCGCTGCTGCTTCCATCGGCTTTGGCATTCTGCTCTACTGGGCCGATATGGCGGCGCCGCGTGTGCGCCAAGTGTCTAATCTTAGCGTGAACCACACGCTCCTTATCGGCCTCGCCCAGGTCACTGCGCTCATCCCCGGCGCCAGCCGTGCCGGAACGACAATGACGGCGGCGCGCGCCTTGGGCTATACCAGGCCAGAAGCCGCGCGCTTTTCCATGCTCATGTCCATGCCGACCATTGCTGCCGCTGGGCTCCTGCTAGGGCTCGATGTGGCTGAAACGGGTACGGCGATCACAGCTGATATGGCCATTGCCGCCGCGCTTGCGTTCCTCTCCGCTCTCGCCGCCATCCACTTCTTAATGCGCTGGCTTGAAAGCGCGTCTATGACGCTGTTTGTCGTCTACCGCGTGGCGCTTGGCGTATTTTTGCTGTGGTGGTTTGTTTAAGCTGCGTCTTTTTTGGAAAAGCGGCCATGCGGGCGGTAGCGCACTAAGTAGCTTGGCGCGATGCTTTCCATGGGTGTTGGCTCAATAGCAAAATCAGCCAGCCCCAGCGCACTGCCCGATACCACATTGTCATTTTGCAGCATCTTCACCTGCCCGCGGGTGAGTGGCGGATTGGGCAGCAGGCCCATAATGGCGCCTTGAATTTCCGCAATCGCGGTCGGGATTGGCAGGAAGGGACGCTTATGCATGGTCTCGTCCATGATGTAGGATAGCAGCTCTTTAAAGCTGTATGTCTGCGGCCCGCCGAGTTCGTAGGTCTGGCCTTGATAGGCATCGCTCGTCAGGGCCTTAAAGGCCGCCTGCGCGACATCGCACACATAAACAGGCTGAAAGCGGCTCTTCCCGCAGATCAGCGGCATGAACGGGCTCTTGCGGGCCATATCGCCAAAGCGGTTCATAAATTGATCTTCCGGGCCGATCACGATCGAAGGCCGCAATATGGTCGCTTCGGGGAAGGCTTCTAAGACCGCCTGCTCGCCTTCGCCTTTGGTGCGGGCATAATCAACCTCGCTATCTGCATCTGCGCCAATGGCAGACATCTGCACAAAGCGTTTCGCGCCAGCTGCTTTGGCCAAGCGGGCTACCCGCTCAGCGCCGCCGGTTTGAATGGTCTCAAACTGATTGGTATTGCCGTGCAGAATGCCCACTAGATTGATGACGCCGTCAGCGCCATCCACCGCGCGCGCAATTGAGTCTTCATTTAAAACGCTGGCTGCCATGGGCAGCACCTGGCCCACAGCCCCAAGCGGCTTTAAAAATAGCGCTTGATTGGGGCTGCGCACACCCACGCGCACCCGGTGGCCCGCTTCTGCTAAGTCTTGGACGATATAGCGCCCAATAAAGCCTGATCCGCCGATCACGGTGTAGAGCTGCTGCGCCATGGCTGTGTTCGCCTCACTTGAGAATCAAGAATGATGTCGCCATCTATGTAGCCATGCACCCACCCGCCGTAAAGGTGGCGCAGCGCCTCACCACGCGCGATGCCACAAAACACTTCCGCGCTTGACGCACCCGCCAAAAAAAGGCTACCAGCGCCCACTCATCGCACAAAGCCCAGATGGCGGAATTGGTAGACGCGCTAGCTTCAGGTGCTAGTGTCCTTTATGGACGTGGAGGTTCGAGTCCTCTTCTGGGCACCATTATATTTGTGCTAACGCGCGGCCGCGCTACTTGAGCACGTTTATTTTGGTTCGAGGCCTCACCTCTACCCCGCACCATTATATGTTGGTCTATCGCGCTTCGTGCTGCTTGAGACCATTTGGCTTTTCTACAGGTTTCTTGTGACACGCGCCGTACTTTATCGCGTGCTGCCGCACCTACTTGCGGCCCACACGGTTCAGCAGAAGGGTCGGCACCAATCCTATGATGATAATGGCAAGGGCGGCGGTTGAGGCTTCGGCAAGGCGCTCATCACTAGCCAGGCGGTACACCCGCGTGGCCAGTGTTTCCATATTGAAAGGGCGCAAGATGAGCGTTGCCGGCAGTTCGCGCATGACATCCACAAATACCAGCAAAAGAGCTGCTGCAAGGCCGGGGCGGATGAGCGGCAGGTGTATCTGCGTAATGAGGCGTGCTTGGCCGGCCCCTAATGTGCGTGCGGCGGCGTCTGTCGCTGGCGCCACTTTGGTGAGTGCAGCGCCGATGGTGTTGTAACTGACGGTGAGAAAGCGGATCAGATAAGCGTATATGAGAAGCGCGGCGGTGCCGCTTAGAATGAGGCCGCTATCCCACAGCCCAAGATCGCGCGCCGCGCCAGTCAGCCAGCGGTCTAACCCGCCGACCGGCCCCAGCAAACCAACCGCGAGCAACGTGCCGGGCAGCGCGTAGCCTAGGGTGGCCGCACGGGTTAAGATGCGCAGCGGCTTTGGCGGCTGTAGTCTTTGGGTATAGGCCAGCAGGGTTGCAAAGAGCGCTGCGAGCAGAGCTGTAATGATGGCCACTCTCGCGCTCGTCCAGCTGTAACCAGCAAAATCGGCCAGGCTGGCCGGATCGCCCTGCGTGACCGCGTATAGCAGCAAAATAGCTGTTGGGATGACAAAGCCAAACAGCACGGGCAGCGCGCACGCTGCTAAAGCGGTAAAAGCGCGCCATCCGGTAAGCGGCGCGGGTTCAAGCATACTGCCGGATCGGGCGCCATCGTCGACCCTGCCGCGGCGCGCAGCGGCCTCTGCGCCTACAAGCAGCGCGACGAAAACAAGCATGATCGCGGCCAGTTTCAGTGCTGCAGTAATCTCCCCAAGGCCCAGCCAGGTGCGGTATATGCCGGTGGCAAATGTGGGAATTGCGAAATAATCCGCCACCCCGAAATCGGCGAGCGTTTCCATGAGTACAAGTGCAGCCCCGCCAGCAATGGCGGGCCGCGCGCTTGGCAAGGCGACACGGTAGAAAGCGCGCCAGGCGCTCGCGCCCAGGGTGCGGGCGGCCACATAGGCGCTGGCGGATTGCTGCAGAAAAGCCGCGCGGGCTAGCAGATACACATAAGGATAGAGCACCAGCGCCAGCATGAGCCCGGCGCCAAAAAGAGAGCGAATGTCTGGCAAGACGGGAGTGATTGTTTCGATACCGAAAAGAGCGCGCGCAGCGGTTTGAACCGGGCCCGAAACGGCCAGCAAATCCGTATAGACATAAGCAATGATGTAGCCGGGTGCGGCCAGCGGAAGCACCAGGGCCGCCTCCAGCGCGCGCCGGCCAGGAAAACGCGTTGCTGTGACCAACCAAGCCGTACACACGCCCATTGTTAAAGACAGGGCGCCGGTAATCGCCATAAGGCTGAGCGAATTGGAGATGTAGCTGCGCAAATTCGTCTCTGCCAAATGACGCCAGCCAGCACCGCCCGGCGTGGTGATGGAGAGCGCAATTGCTGCGATGGGCACCAAAGCCAAAAGGCCTATGATCACTGCGGCGATACGCAGGCCGCCAAGGCGCCCAAAGCGGCGCCGCAAGGCAGGGTGTGGTGAAGTAGAGGGCAAGGCTGAAAACTATCGCAAAAAGAGGGCCGGATGACTGGCGAGCACCATAGCGCCGCCGCGCCTGCAGCGAAAGCTTTGACCTGCCCGCCAGCACGCTTATAACCCCTGGCGGACCCACAACAAAGGATGCGCCGCCAGTGAGCCTGGAATTCCGCGCTGTCAGCCATCGCTATGACGCCGTTCCGGTTTTATCGGACGTCAGCTTTGAGGCGCGCGCTGGCCGTATCACCTGCCTTCTTGGCGCGTCGGGCTGCGGTAAGACAACTTTGATGAAACTGGCGGCCGGCATTTTGCCGCTCCAGGCTGGGGCGGTTATGCTGGGGGACGAGACACTCGCTGATAGCGCGTTTTCGCCGCCGCCGGAGCAGCGCCCGGTTGGCGTGGTGTTTCAAGAAGGGGCGCTTTTTGCGCATATGACGGTACGGGCGAATATCGCCTTCGGTCTGCGCGGCATGCGGGAAAAAGACAGCATTATCAACACCCTGCTTGAGCAAGTTGGCTTATCCAACTTCGCAGATCGCTATCCGCACATGCTCTCTGGAGGCCAGCAGCAGCGTGTCGCTTTAGCCAGGGCGCTCGCACCGGCGCCCAGAGTCATGTTGCTGGATGAACCCTTCGCGAATATTGATATTCTGCTGCGGCGCGGCCTGCGCCTCCAAACCCGCGCGATGTTAAAAGACAGTGCGCGTGTGGTCATGCTGGTCACGCATGATCCTGAAGAAGCGCTGGAGATGGCTGATGAGATTGTGGTGCTCTCTGAGGGTACCGTGCTGCAAGCCGGGCCGCCGCAATCACTCTATGACGCGCCAGCTAGCCTCGCTGTTGCAGCGCTCATCAGTGAAGCCCAGGCGCTGAGCGGTCGATATAAAGATGGCGCGCTTGAGACGCCATTTGGTGCTTGGCCCGCTGAGGTCTTGCGTGCGCCCCGCCCTGATCATGCCGAGCTCGATCTTGCCATTCGCGCTCACGATGTCCGCTTAAAGTCCAGTGAGGCAGGCAGCGCTACCGTGACTGACTACCGTATGCTGCGCGGCCAATACAGCTACGCGATTGAAGCCAACGGCGAGCGGCTCATAGCCCTCACGCCCGAGCCGCAAGGCGTTAACCCAGGTGACAGCGTACAATGCGTGCCCCGCGCAAACAGTGTCTTTGCTTTTCCAAAAGTGACATCAACAGTTGCATAAGCGAGCCAGATTGATAAAAGCAGATTTCTACTATTGCGAATAGTTAGCAATATTAAAATGTTTTAGGAACTGTTTTATGTCTGTCCGTTTTTTTCTCGCTACGGTCGCCGCCGGCATGTTGACGATCACACACGTATTCGCCATGGGCGCGGATGAGCGCGTGGAAGCGCCTAGCGCTGGCGTTGTGAACCTTTACTCCTCCCGCCACTATGATACCGACTTGGCGCTGTATGAAGATTTCAGAGCGCAGACTGGCATTAAGGTCAACCGCATTGAGGCAGGTGCGGACGCCTTAATAGAACGTATTAAAGCGGAGGGTGAGTTCTCGCCTGCAGACCTATTGATTACAGTCGACGCAGGGCGGCTATGGCGCGCCGAGCAGGCGGGTATTTTAGCGCCGGTATCTTCACCAGTTCTCAATGCCGCCATTCCAGACAATTTGCGCAACCCCGATGGGCTCTGGTTTGGTCTATCAAAGCGCGCGCGCATTATTATCTACAACAAAGCCGCTGGCCGTCCTGTGGGCCTGCGTGACTATGAAGACCTGGCCAACCCATCGCTGAATGGCAAGGTGTGTATCCGGTCATCCTCAAACATCTACAACACATCCCTGCTGGCAAGCCTGATCAGCCATTTGGGCGCTGATGCTGCCCTTGACTGGGCCAAAGGGGTGGTCGCCAATTTCGCCCGCAAGCCGCAGGGCAATGACATCGCGCATATTCGCGCGGTTGCGAGCGGAGAATGCGGCGTTGGTCTCGTAAACACCTATTATCTCGCCCGGCTGATTGGCTCTGATAAGCCCGAAGACCAAGCCCTGGCAGCCAAAGTTGGCGTTATTTTCCCCAACCAAGGCGGCTTTACTGGCGTCGGCCGCGGGACGCACGTTAACATCTCTGGCGCGGGCCTTGTGGCCAGCGCGCCAAACCGGGCCAATGCGGTTGCGTTTCTGGAATATCTCACCAGCGCCTCGGCGCAGGCCTATTTCGCCAACGGCAACAATGAATACCCAGTTGTCGAGGGCGTCGCGCCAGCGTCTGCAGTCTCTAAAATGGGCGCTTTTGAAGAAGATACGATCAGTGCAGGCGAACTCGGCCGTAATCAAGCCGCTGCTGTTCGGCTGTTTGACCAGGCCGGCTGGCAATAATCAGCGCGCTGGCTTAGCGCGTAGGTGCAACAGATAAAGTGCGACCGTCACCAGCATTGCACCCAGCAGTGCCAGCGGTGCGCCTGCCGTCCCGAACCGGGGCAACAGATACACAAGCCCGGCAACAATTGAGGCAGCTGCCACACACTGGCTGATGAGGACAAAGCCTGCGCCGTCGAGCGCGAGGACCGCTGATTCGAGCACGACGGAGGCAATCCGGGCGAGCTGCGCGACGGCCATCCAAGCAATGGCAATGCCCGCTGGGGCAAAAGCAGCGCCGCCAACAATCACCGCCATATCATCACGAAAGGCGATATAAAGCAGCACAATGGGCAGCGCCGCAGCCATGCCGGTTAATAGCGAGCGCATGGCAACAGCCCTCATAGCGCGGCGCCCTTGAGCCGTATTTATTTTGGACAGCTCGGGAAACGTCGCCTCATTGAGCAAATTGGCCGGGTGCGCGATCAAGTTTGTTAGGTTGATCGCCAACTGAAAGAACCCAGACGCTGCCCCGCCGAGGACCGCACCGACAATGAGCAGCGGCAAATGGCTGTGGCTCAGCTCAACCGTACTTGCCAAATTGGTTTTGATAACGAAGGGCCACCAGGCTGGGTCCTTCTTTTCGCCAGGCTCAGGGCGCCAGGCTGGCAGCAACTCTTGGGCCTTTAAGGCGCGCCACCCCAGGACCCATAAACTGATGCCATGTAAAAAAGCGCTGACAATCCAAACAGCCAGAAAATCAAGCAAATCCCCGCCTACTAGCCATAGCCAGACCGCGCCGATAAAGCGGACCCCCGGCAGAACGAGCAATTGCCAGCTCAGTGTGGAAAACCGGTCCCCCAGCTGCAACAACCCCGTCGGCGTTGCTGCAAACAAGAAGGGCGCGGCCCAGCAATAGACTTGAATGGCGGGCAGGGCCTCATCGGGCCAGTCCATCAGCTGCGCAACTGGGTTAAGCAGGGCCAGCGCAATCGCCACCGCAAGCACGCAGCTCAATAAATCAAGCTTCGCCGTAAAGCGAACCAGGCCTTTAAACGCCGCCAGTTTCCCCCGAGCCAGCAAGGGATCGCCAAAGCGGATAATCGCTTGCCAAGATTGGAACCGCGCAATCTGCGCAATGATGAGGACATAGGCATGCGCTAAGACCAAATAGCCCATACCTGCTGGGCCAAGCGCGCGTGCGACGATGGCCAAATAAGCCAGGCTCAACACGGCTGCAACGACTTTGCCGCTGGCCAGTTTGCCAAAGTTTTTAAAGATGCGTTTTGTTTGGCTGCGGGTTTGGTCTGCTTCGTCCGGCTTTGCCGGGCTTGGCGCCCCTAGCAGCGCTTCAATTGCGGTCGCGGCGCGCGCTGCGGAGGCGGAAACGTCGTCCCCAAATGTGCGTGAAAACGCTTGCGCTTGTTCCTGCGTGTGCGGGTTTGTTTCAAAGCGGCGCTGGTCGAGCCAGTCTTCGAGAGCGTCTGGTGCTTCAAATACAGTGCCCAGCTGCCAAGATGTAAAATAAGGATTGGCCTGCCAAACGTGGCCTTTGGGGTTTAAAAAGCAAACTGGCCGCGGGCGCTGAATGAACTCATAGACCTGGCTCGAGACATCCCCAATGTAAACATCTGCAAGGCGGGTATAGGTCATGTCCACGCAGGCAGATGAGCCGGTATCGACGACGATGTTTGGTGCGCTGCGATAGCGCTCACTAATCTTCGGCACGTTGCGAATGACCCCGTGTGCCGTGGATATCTGCATGCGCCGCCGGTACATCATCACATGCGGCGCGACGATCAGGTTGAGCTCAGGGCGGCGGCGAAACACTTCCATCACTTGCTCGCCCATGTTGTACCAACTCGACAGATGAGGGTCGAAATGCGGATTATATAAAAAGACGGGATTATCGTTCCCAAACAGCGCCCGCCCAGTCGGCGCATCTTGTTTCACGGCGAGGAACTTTGGATAACCGATGAGCGTCGCGCGGCCGCGCGTTAAGACACCTTCTTCAATCATGCGGTCCCTGGTTTTCTCCCCGGGGACAAACACTTGGTCAAACCGGGCAATCGCCTTGTCAAACGACACGGCCCGGTCGCCTGCGCCATGCGGTACAAAGATGAACTTCGCTTTTAAAAGAAATGGGATTTGCTTCAAAAAAGAAGACGTTGTCTCTGGCGAGATGACCACATCAGCGCTGCGCAATTGCCAGGCGATGCGCAATAAAAACCCATAGCGCGAGACTGGGATGGAGCGCCCCAGAAGCCATTCTGCTGCCTCAGCGATTGCCAAGCTCTCTGCGGGCATAAAGTCAATGCGGGCCTGCGCGCGCTCACTCAAGAATGTTTTGATGAAGTCTAAGTTCGCTGCGCCGCGCACAAACGCACGGATGCGGATATCGCTGTTGCTTTCAGCCAAGTGCTGCAGCACCGGTACCGTGTGCAAGATCTGGTGCTGCATTTCGTGCAGAAAAAGAAAAGCAACATCGCGGCGGGTCATAGCCTTGGCGCAACTACGCGCTCAGCAGCGACGCTGCAAGCGCAATATCTGCTGGTTTGTCCACATCGATAGCAGCGCGTGGGTGGTCTAGCGGTACCATGGCGCAGCGCGTGCCCGAGCGTTTGAGCACCCCGGCGGTCATTTGCTCTAGCGTCAGCCAGCCTAGCAAGTAGCGTATGCCAATGCCGACCCCAATCATCCGCGCCATGGTGAGCGGGCTTTTCCGGTTGGCCTCTAAAGTCGCCCAAAACGCCATCAGGCCTGTTGCTTGGCGCGGTTTCAGCAGAAACAAATTGGCGCCTGAAAATTCCAGGTCTTTTAGCCGTATGAAGGTCCGCTTTGCCTCCGGGAAGCTGGCCTGAAACACATCTTTGGTGACGCAGCCAATCGCTGCATCTGCGTTTGCCGTCTCCGCGCGGCTGAGAAACTCTGAAATGATCGCGGGGGTCAAAAGCGGATGATCGCAGGTCGTCACTAAAACCGCTGGTGCATCCTGAAAGCGCCCCAGCGCTGATTGTATGGACCGGGCGGGGCTTGTCTGCGCAGGCAGCAGTGTCGCGCCAGGGGCATGGGCGGCAAACCCTTCGCCCAGGTCGCCCGGCGCACTAATGCTGATGGGGCCAACGCCTGGGCTGCTGCTTAAAGCGGACAGCACATAATCGAGCATTGGCCGGTCATTCAGCGGTAAAAACGCTTTGTGGGCGGCGTTGCCCAGCACCATTGGGTCCGTACCCGCAGCGCGGCGCCCCGCAAGAATAAGCGCGGGTATGGGCTGTGACGTCATGATGCCAACGCTGCCGCTGGGCCGCTCGCAGCGCTGCGCACTATTTTAGCGGCAATGTCGAGCTCGCGGATGGTGATCTGTGTGGACCAGCCTGCGTCAACGCGATCGATGTCGATGATGTTATAGCGGGCAGGCGTGTAGCGCCCATGGCCTGCCGTGTGGGAGGCCGAGCCGCCGCCAATCACCGTCACAGGGCCATCTGGCCCAGGCAAAGCACCGTGAACCGGGAAATGGGTATGGCCGTGGATGATGAGGTCCGCCCCAACACGCGCGATCATGGCTTGAAAGTCAGCCGCGTCGCCCAAACCTTTGCGCCAGGAGACGACGCCGTCGGTCACGGGATGGTGCAGCATAATCAGCCGGTAATGGCCGCAGCGCGCGGCGTCTTCAAGCATGCTCGCCATCAAAGCAATCTGCCTATCCCCCAACCGGCCAGAGGCGAGACCCGGCGCCGTTGGCGGCGCGGAGTTTGCGCAAATGCAGCAAATCCCCTGCTCTAGCCCAAGGGCGGACATAAAGGGAAAGTCATCGGCATCCTTGCGCAGTTGCGGTTCTGCACTGCTGGCGCTATCTAGGCTTGGCGAGCCCAGCATATAGGGCGCAAGACGCCCCATGCCTTCGCTCCAGGGCACATCCACATAGCTGTCGTGATTGCCCGGCACCATCACTGCTGGAAGGTCGCGCATGGCCTGCGCCATCCAATCGGCGGCATCGCTGAACTCATCCGGTAGGGCAATATTGGTGATATCCCCGCTGATCAGCGCAGCATCCACCGCCTGGGTCCTCGCATCGGCTACCAAATGATCGAGCGTCCATTGCTGGTGGCGCTTATGGCGTTTGCGCAGCCAAGATTGGTAGCCCAGGATGCGTTTGTTAAGCAAAGCGCGCACCTTAGGCTTGCTGCGAATCGGCAAATGGAGATCCGTGAAATGGGCAAAGCGCATGGCGCAAGGCGTCCGTTGCTGGCGTATGAGATCACCCTAATGCGCGTTTGCCCCAGTTTTCTCAAGAGCTTTGCACCGCATACCCGCTGCAAAATCGCCAAGATTAAAGAGTATTTCAATTCTATGACGCACACGGTATATGACGGCGCTATTTCATTGCCATGTCATTTGGATGACTTTGCACATGTCTATTGGGTTGATCATTAACGAGCGAAGTGACCGCAGCGCTAGCGTTGCCGATGACTTGCTCTATGTGGCCAAGCAATTTTCGTCTGTACGTACTGCCATCCTCAATGGCATTGAAGGGCTTGATAAAGCGCTGGCGGATATGGGCCGCAAGGGCGTTGAAACGCTGATCATCGGCGGCGGTGATGGCACCATGCAAGCCGCATTGACCGACAGCATTAACAATGCCCGCTTTGAGCGCGCCCCGCATTATGTCGCCCTGCCCTGCGGCATGACCAATGTCATCGCCAATGATTGCGGCCTGCGCGGCGCGCCTGTTGCCAGCTTGGATAATTTTTTATGGCGGCGCCAGCGCGGGGAAGTCCGTACAGCTAGTCGCCATCTCATGGCGCTTCAGAATGGCCAGCAAGACCCGATCTATGGCTTCTTCTTTGGCTGCGCTGGCTTTCACTCAGCCGTGCAATTCAGCCGCGAAAAAGTCCAGTCGAAGGGGGCGAAACGCTCCCTAGCGCTGATGGCCAGCGTAGCAGGCTATGTCTGTAAAGTTGCGTTTGATACCGATAGCGCGGTTGAGAGCGTCGATCTCGCCATCACCGCCAGCGACGACGCGTCCCAAATCGGCACTCAGCGCCAGCTGGTGGCCATGGCCACAACGCTACATTCTATAGGCTCCGGCATCTATCCCTTCTGGGGCGACGGCCAAGGGCCCATGGCTGTCACCACCATTGGCCATCCCCGCAGCCGTTTGTTGCGCGCCGCACCCGCCATTCTGCGCGGCAAATCGCGCGCATGGTTTAAAGACCATGGCTATGAAAGCTGGAAAGATACTCATTTAAACATGCGCTTTGATGGGTCATTCGTGTTTGATGGGGAAATTTTTGAAAGCCAGGCCAGCGATCCTTTGGTGATTCAAACGTCCACGAAAGCCGACTTCCTTACCTAGCGCAAAGCCTCTATTCATGCGCCGCGGCGCAGGTTATGCCTGAACCCATGACAGCCCGCGCCGCCATTCATGAATGCCTCACCGGCCCCGTACCGCCCGCCGCTGCGCAGCTGGCGCAAACGCTGCTGGAGCGCTTTCCCGGCAGCGACATTCTGCTCTACGGATCTGGCATGAGTGTCCTGGCGAGCGCTGATCCAGCGGATGTGCTATATGATTTTTATGTGGTTGTGCCGGATTATAAGCGCCCCTTTCCAGGCGCGCTGATGCGGCTAGCTGCGGCAATCCTGCCGCCCAATGTGTTTTATCATGAACAGACGGGCGCGCTTGGGCTTCTGCGGTGTAAATATGCCGTGCTGTCCATGGCCCACTTTGAAAAGTTGGTAAGCATGCGCACCTTCCATTCGTATTTCTGGGCCCGCTTTGCACAGCCCAGCCGCCGCGCTGCCGGCAGCGGCGATCTGGAGCGCTTAGCCCAGCTCATGGAAAGCGCCATCAATACCTTCACGCAGCGCGCAGCACCGCTGGCTGCGCAAGGCGCGAGTGTTACAGACATTTGGAAGGCAGGCTTGTCGGCCTCTTATAAGGCAGAGCTGCGCGCGGAAAGCCCCGAGCGGGTGGATAAACTGCTGGCCAGCTATGGCGCGTGGCCAGCTGCCGTTACACTTCCTCAACGATTCACTGAGACGGGCAGGGGCGGGCAGCTAGCCTGGCGGGTGCGCGCTTGGCAGGGCGTGTTTTTGTCTGCTGCGCGGCTGATCAAAGGGGTTTTCACCTTCGAGGGCGGCATTGACTATATCGCGTGGAAAATCTCGCGCCATGCTGGCTTTGATTTGCCTGTCAAACCGTGGGAGCGGCGCTGGCCGCTGCTGGGCGTGCCCTTTGTGGCGCAGCGCTATTACCGGCTGAAGGCGCAGAAACGTCAAAACGCATAGCGCGCCGTCAGCTGGAAGGTGCGGGCTTGGCCGGCGCTGGTCTGGTTGAAGGGCTGGCCAAAGGTTTGCACCTGGTTGGACACGGTAAAGTTCACAGGAAAGCCGCTATCGCGGTTTGCATCAAGCACATTAAATACATCCCCGCGCAGCGACACCGTGCCAGCAGGTGTTTCCAGCGCGTAGCCCAGCCCCACATCAAATACCGCGTTCCAGCCGAGCCGGCCGCTGTTCCGGCCTACGCCTGGAAATCGGTCTGGGTTACCGGTGAATTGATCTGCAATGGACAATCCATCGCCATTGAGGTCTGTTGTGCCAAACACGGCTGGATCGGGCGTAAAGTTGATCGGTTGGCCCGATTGGATGAGCCCTGCCAGGGAGAGGGTGAGGCCATCAACCGGATAGAGCGTGAAGAGGCCAGAGATCACATGCGTGCGGTCGTTCAGTGAGGGCCCAAAATCGCGGTCAAAGCGATTGGCATCATCGGCGCGAAAGTTGATGTCGTCGGTATCGTTTTCGAGCCGGGAAAGCGTGTAGAATAGCGATGCATAATAGATATCGTTGCCGCGCGCTTTCTGGATTTTGAAAATCAGCGCCTTATAGCGGCTGCGCCCACCGCTATCGGTGTATAAGATTGAGCGTACAAGGCCTGTCGTTGGCCGCGACGCATTGGCTATATCTGTTGATCGCACCAGGCCCATGGCCTCGCGCTGGGCTGGCGATAAGGCCGCCACATCATCAGCGCCAAGGGCGTCAAAGGCAGCCTGATTGAAGTCAAAGGGGGCCGGGGCGTTTAAATCCACCAAGCGCAAGAGGTTGCGTCCCCGGCTATATTGCGCGTCAACGCCAATGATCAAGTCTGGCGCGACCTGCCATTCCACACTGAGGCTGGCTTGCAGGGCTTCTGGGTTTTCTAGGCCAAAGGGGCTGAAAATGCGCCGCTCTGCAATCGGCTGATTCTGAGCGTCCGTACGCAGGCTCATAGGGTCGGGGCACATAAAGGGCGCCGCGCACATGGGGCTAATGGTGCGGTTGCCCTCGTTGCTGGTCAAAGCCAGCAGGTCTGCATCACTTGGCAAAATGTCCAGAGCGCGCAAGTCTTCCAGCTGGCTTAAAAACGCGGGCGCTTGACTGCCCTGCTGCAGGGCATCGGAGATCACGGCGTAGGGAATTTTCTCAACAAAGCGGCCAACCCCGCCTCTGATGGAGACATCGGGATGGGGCAGATAGTTAAAGCCGAAGCGCGGCGAGATATTGTTGGTGTCGCTGCCAGCGCCGGAATTGGTGAGCGAATCATAGTCATAGCGCAGGCCAAAGGTGAGGCTAAAGTCGCTGCGCAGCTGCCATTGGTCTTCTAAGAAGGCGCTATAAAGCTGCTGCGTGCGGCCAAATCGATTCGGCTGCGTTTCAAATACGGCGTCGATGATTTGCGCGCTGGTGGGGACATCCGCGATGGAAAGCTGGGCGCCTGCCGCGCCGAGTGCCGCTAACTCTGCTTGCGGCACCGACAGCGCAAAGTTGCCATTCACATTGCCGCCGCCGGCCAGTGCAAAGTCAGCTAGGATAAAGTCGATGCCGCCCTTGAGCCGGTGTTTGCCAGCCTCATAGGTGAGAGTGTGCCTCGTCTGCCAGGTGGATTCGCGCTCGTCAAAGATAAAGCCGGGGTGCCCAATGATGGCGACCGGCCGCGTTAAGTCGCCTTGCGAAAACAACGTCGCTTGCGGGCCGGGGCCATTGAGCGGTTGGCCAAAGTCCCAGCGGAACCGGCTATATTGCAGCGCGCCGCTATAGCCCAGGCGGTCGCTATTATAGCTTAGCTGCAGCGCGGCATTGAGCGATTGGCGGTCTTGCACACTGCCCGCGCTGGGAAAGGTGACGCCGCCATCGAGCCCGCCTCCGGGGCGCTCTAGCTCCACATCGCCATAGTTGATGCGCGCGCTGGCCCGCCAAGCCTCGCTCAATTGCGCATCCAGCCGCCCGGTTAGTAGCAGCTGCGTGTTGGTGCCCGGCAGGACGGCGTTAATGTCCAGGTCTTGGCTGGACAGCAGGTTTTGGGTTTCATCGCGAATGTATTCCGCATTGATAAAGCCGAAGACCTTGTCTTTGATCAGGGGGCCAGACAGCGTGGCCGCACCTTGGTAGCGCTCAAAGCTATCAGCCACGGGCTGGCCAAACAGGCTGGTCTGCGTGCCGTCTGGCGTCTCGGTTAAAAAGCCGCCTGGGCGGGTGACGAATACGAATTCCCCCGCCACATCATTGCTGCCTGACGGGGTTGTTACGTTCACGATCCCATTGGCGGTGCGGCCAAATTCTGCTGAGTAGGAGCTTACGAGCACAGTCACGTCTTGCACCGCGCCGATAGGCACTGCGAACTTTAGGCCGCCAAGGAAGTTCTCATTATTGTCGAGGCCATCGATCATGTAGTTGGTGTAGAGCGCGTTCGCGCCATTGATCGCGATGGACGGTGCTTCGCCAAAAAACCCGGTCGACTGCGTCACGCCAGGCAAGCGAAACAAGAGCCGCTCCAGGCTGCGTGCTTCGACGGGCAGACGGGCAATTTGCGCGGCTGTGAGTGTGGATGAGATTTCCGCATTAGAGCTATTGATCGAAATTGCATTCGCCCGGCCTGTCACCATAATGGATTCAAGTGCCGCCTCAGAGCTTAACCGCAGCGTCAACGTCCGCGTAAAATCATTACGCAGCTGAAACGGGCCAGCGAAGGCTGACGTCTGCCCCGCTAAGGCGCGCACGCTCCAGCCTGCCGCTGCGGCCATTGGGGTCACCCGCGCGCGGCCAGCGCCATCCGTTTCGCGCTCGAAACGTTGGCCAAGACCGGCATTTTCAATCACCACCGCGGCGCCTTGAAGAGGCGCGCCATCCGCGCTGAGGACGCGGACTTCGAGCGAGGCTTGGGCAAAGGCCTGCGGGGCCCAAAACCATAAGAATGCGGCAAGCAGCCAGCGTGACATGGCGGTATTCCCCTCCTGGTGCGCGCGGGTTTAACCCGCTTATGGCGCTTTCATAACGAGGCTTTTGCCAATGCGCATCTCACAAGCGTGTGAAATGCCGCCTTGGCATAGACTCGCGCGCTGGGGTAAGAGCACAGCTATGCGGTTTCTTGTGTTCCTGATGTGTTTGCTCCTCGCCCTGCCAGTGCAGGCGGGCAACGTCCGCGTCGCGGTCGCCAGCAATTTTGCTCCGGCGATGGAGGCTCTGGCACGCGCCTTTGAACTCCAGCAAGGCCACCCAGTAGAGGTTATGGCTGGATCATCAGGGTCGATTTACGCGCAGATCCGTCAGGGCGCACCGTTTGATCTTTTCTTGTCCGCGGATGCCGCGCGCCCGGCCAGGCTGGTTGAGGATGGCTTAGCGCGCCCCCAGCACCGCGCGCCTTATGCATTCGGCTCGCTTGTGTTCTGGACCATGAAAAACCGTGCCGCGCTGGAGACGCCGGGCGATGTTTCAGCCTATCTTGCCACCCTGCGGCCTCGCTCTGTCGCCATCGCTAACCCCGCGACTGCGCCTTACGGCCAAGCAGCAATGCAGGTGCTCGCGGCGCTAGGCCAGGCCAAGGTGTCGCCTGTTCAAGGCCAAAATGTCGGCCAGGCCTTTACGCTTGTCGCCAGCGGGAATGCGTCCGCAGGTTTCGTCGCGCGCAGCCAGTTCTATAAGACGTTTCAAACGGCAATCGATAACATCCCGCCCGGCTCTATGTGGCTGGTGCCGGCTGATCTTCATGCGCCTATTCAGCAAGATATGGTCCTGCTCCTGCGCGCCCGGCAAAACAGCGCCGCGCAGGCTTTGTTCGCCTGGCTTCAAGGTCCTTATGCGCGCACGCGGATTGAAGCCTGGGGCTATACACTGCCAGGCAAACCCTAGCCCATGGCGTGGAATGCACTCTGGCTCACAGCGCTGCTTGCGGGGGTGACGACCGCGCTTTTATTGGTGGCGGCGTTGCCGCTCGCCTGGTGGTTGTCACGCACCCAGCATTGGCTCAAGCCTATCATAGAGGCCATCACGGCCATGCCGCTGGTGCTGCCGCCCACGGTCATTGGGTTCTACTTGTTGTTGCTGTTCAGCCCGAACAATCCGCTCGGCGGGGCTTGGCTTGCCATCACAGGCGAGACGCTGAGTTTTTCGTTTGAAGGCTTAGTCCTGGCCTCCATGATTTATTCTCTGCCTTTTGCTGTCCAGCCGCTGCAATCGGCGTTTGAAGCGCTCGATGATGCTGTGCTGGAAGCGGCTGGCAGCCTTGGCGCTGGCCGTTGGGACCGGCTGTTTAGCATTGCCCTGCCGCTGTCTAAGCGCGGTGTCCTCACCGCTGCTATTTTGAGCTTTGCCCATACCGTCGGGGAGTTTGGCGTGGTGCTGATGGTCGGCGGCAGCATTCCCGGCGAAACCAAAGTCATTTCAATTGCCATTTACGAGCATGTGGAAACGCTGCGCTACGGCGAGGCGCATATATTGTCGGCCATCATGGTGGTGTTCTCTTTTGCAGTATTGTTCAGCGTTTACGCGCTGAACCGGAAAGCGCTGCTGCGTGCTGGATAGTCCGCGCCTCATCTTATCGCTGATTATGCCTGTGCTGGACCAGGAGCTGCGGGTGGAAGAAAGCATCGCCATGGGCGGCAATACGGCGGCGCTGTTTGGCCCATCAGGCAGCGGCAAAAGCCGGCTCCTACGCGCCATCGCGGGTGTAGACTGGAAAGACCCGGGCCGCGCTTTGGGCCGGATTGACTATGCTGGGCAAACGCTTCTCGATAGCCAAGCGGGCCTTTACGTGCCCATGCATGAGCGCCCGCTTGCCTATGTGCCGCAAGCACCCGCGCTCTTTCCCCATCTCACAGTGGAAGGTAATTTGGCCTATGCCATCAAGCGCGCCTTTCCTGGCGGGCCAGATATTGCGCGGCTCGCGCAGCTGCTTGATCTGGGCCCGATCTTAAGTGCGCGCGCTGGCAGCCTGTCCGGCGGGGAGCAGCAGCGCGTGGCGCTTGCCCGGGCCCTCGCGCGCGGGGCGCGTCTGCTCCTGCTGGATGAGCCCATGGCGGCGCTGGACCGGGAGCGCAAGCTGGCGCTCATGGCCACAATCGAGACCGTTCAGGCCGAGCTGGGCGTCTCCGTGCTACTGGTCAGCCACGCGGTTGAAGAAGTCATGCGCCTAGCAAGCCACACGCTGGTGCTGGCGGGCAGCGAGGTTCTAGCCCATGGTCCAACGGCGGAGGTGTTTGATCAGGTTGATCAGACCCTGGCGCTGGGCGCTTTTGAAGCTGGCAGCGTTTTAAAAGGCACCGTCGCGCGCCATGATCATCCGCAATGGCTGACCCATATCACTATCGGCGCGCATAGCCTGGCCATGCCGCTGCTTGAGCGGCTGGAGATTGGCGCGCAGGTGCTGCTGCGTATCCGCGCGCGCGATGTGGCATTAGCGCTGGAGCGGCCTAAGGCCATCAGCATTCGCAATTGCCTGCCTGTCTGCGTTGCCGATATCACCAGTGCGGAGGCGTCTGCCTTTGTGGAAGTCGGTCTGCGCTTAGGAGATATTCCGTTGAGCGCTCGGATTACAAAAGCCGCGCTCCAGGACCTGACCTTAAGAGAAGGCCAGGAGGTTTACGCCTTGGTGAAATCCATCAGCTTTGACCGCCGGTTGATCTAACGACCAACGACTTATTGCTGCGCAGCTTGCTCGGCCTGATAATTCGCAACTAGACCGCGGATCTGGGCGCAGGCTTCTGTATGGACGCCCGGCGCGGCGCCAACGACAAAGGGGTGGCTGGTGTTTGCCTGGTTATAGCGGCGTACCTTGCCATGGTGGTCGGTTAAATGCCCGCCTGCTTCGCTTAAGATGATGTCAGCGGCTGCAATGTCCCAATCCTGCTTGTCTGAGAGGGCGATGGTGAGGTCATAGGCGCCGCTGGCGACCCAGCCTAGGCGCAGCGCCATGGAGTTTGGCCGCACAAGGGCGCGCGGGTGCCAGGGTTTTGGCCAAAGTCTATGTTCTGCCATGTCTTGCGCCATGATCATGCGGCTGGTGAGGGTGTCTGACCAGTCGCTGACGGTGATCGGCGTGCCATTCAGCTGCGCGCCGCCGCCAGCCAGTGCCGCATAGGTTTTATCGGCGCTTGGATCATAAAGAACGCCTAGGAGCGGCTGGCCATCTTCCACGCAGGCGATGGAGATGCAGTATTCCGGCAGGCCTTTGATATAGGCGCGTGTGCCGTCAATGGGGTCGACCACCCACGCACGCTTGGCGCTTAAGCGCTGCGGTGTGTCTTTGGTCTCTTCCGATAGCCACCCATAGCTGGGCCGCGCAGAGCGCAGGGCTGTCTCCAGCAGGTCATTGACGGCCAAATCAATCTCTGTGACCGGGTCGCCCTTGGCTTTGTCCCAGATTTTAATGGTGGTTTTAAAGTGCTTTGCCGCCAGCGCGCCGCCCGCTTTTGCAGCGGCTATCACTGTCTTTAAGTCAGCGGCGAGCGCTGCATCAGGCATCGCCGGCAACGGTCATTCCATCGACGCGAACGGTTGGCGCGTTGGTGCCATAACGGAACTCAAGATCATCGGCTGGGACTAGGTTGAGGAACATGTCTTTCAAGTTGCCTGCAACCGTGAGCCCGCTCACAGGGTATGCAAGCGCGCCGTCCACAATGGCAAAGCCGCTCGCGCCGCGGCTATAGTCGCCGGTGACTTGGTTGACGCCCATGCCAATCATCTCTGTGATGTATAGCCCGGTCCCGGCCTCATTCAGCATGTCCTCGACACTGATGCTGCCAGCCTCGACATAAAAATTGGAGGTGCTTGGGCTTGGCGGGCCGCCGGCGCCGCGCGCAGCATGGCCTGTTGTTTCTAGGCCCAGCTGCTTGGCAGTCGCGCAATCGAGCAGCCAGGATGTGAGCATGCCGTCTTCAACCAATCCCATCTGCTGGGTGGCAACGCCTTCACCGTCAAACAGCCTGCTGCGCAGGCCGCGGTGTCGGTGCGGATCGTCTATGATGTTGATGCCTTTTGCGAAAACCTGCGTGTTCATCGCGTCGCGCAGAAAACTTGTGCCGCGGGCAATGGCGCTGCCGTTGATGGCGCCAGACAGATGGCCGAGCAGACTGGCTGAGACCCGCTTGTCAAACACCACAGGCATGGGGCCTGTTTTTAGGGAGCTTGGGTTTTTGCGCGCAACGGCCCGCGCGCCGGCCTTTTGGCCCACGGCATGGGGGCTCTCCAAATCTTCGAAAAAGCGCTTGGACGAGGAGGCATAGTCGCGCTCCATGCCGCTATCGCCTTTCGCGAGCACGGCCGCGGAAATGGAATAGCTTGATGCGTGTTTGAGGCCTGAAAATCCATTGCTCGTCCCCAAAGCGACACAGCTGCGCGACCAGCCGGAGCTGGCGCCTTGGCTGTTGCTAACGCCTTCCACAGCGCGTGCGGCGTCTTCGGCGGCGCGGGCGCGGTCAATGTCTTCTTGGGCGCTTGGCGCCGTATCATCCGATAGGGGCTGGGCTGCCTCGCCGCCCGTAAACAGGCGCTCCTTTGGAGCAAGGCAAGCATAAGGGTCTGGGGGGCCCGCGCGGGCCATATCAACAGCGCTGCGTACTAGGAGGTCCATCGCGCTATCTGACAAATCGCTGGAGGAGGCAGAAGCCGGGCTATCGCCCACAAAAACGCGCAGACCGATGTCTGTTGTCTCTGACCGGTCAAGCGCTTCTTGTTCGCCGAGCCGCACACTGACGGACTGGCTTTCACGCCTGGCAAACACAGCGTCTGCTTGGTCGGCGCCTGCGGCCCGGGCCTTGGCTAAAACGGAGTCTAAAATCTCAAGTGGGTCAGTCACGCGGCGCTACGTCTCTTTTGCTTATATATGACAAAATCTTCTCACTCCTGCGGGCTGTCCCATATTGACGGCGAGCGGTCAATGCTGCAGCATTTTCGCAAGAAACATTGGAAGGATCGCGAGTTTGTACCTTGGTCAAACACTTGTGGTCGCGGTGCTAACGCTTTCTCTCGCCTCGGGCACCGCTGCGGCTAAACCGGCCTATCAGGTGGGCGATGTAGCGCCCGAAACGCTTGGCTACACAACCGACAAAGCGCCTATCATGCGCGCTGATTATGAGGGCGCTGTCATTGTTCTTACCTTTTGGGCGACGTGGTGTGCGCCTTGCTTGAAAGAACTACCGATCCTAAACGCCATGGCGGAAATGACGGATGAGAGTGACCTGAAGGTTATTTCCGTTGGCTTTAAGCAAACCCGCGCCACAACAAAACGCGTCATCAGAAAGTTAGATGGATTTGACGTGCTGTTCTCCCACGATAAGCGCGGCAAACTGGCAAAGGCGTTTAAGATTAAGAGTATTCCAAATTTGTGGATTATCGACCGCAGTGGACGCATCGTCTATCAAAAGACTGGGTATACCGAGGCGGCGCTGCCGGGACTGTTAGATATCATCAACGCCGTTAGATTGGGTATATACACACTGCAATAACGCTGCCTGGCTTGGCGTTGGCGACAAGCTACATCCCGGTGCACAGCGTTTGATCGCCTTATGCAGCACCGGGACGCAGAAGTCGGTGTGTCGAACAATTATACTGCAATACCGGGTGTGCAGGAGAGAAGGATATCGCAGCTCTTTTTGTTAGGCAGGTCGCCCTGCCACACGGGGTATCGCCTGTTTTAAGTGAATGAAAAATGAACAAAATATTACAGTGTTTGAACGCTGTGTAGCCGAACTTTAGGTCGCTTGTTCAAATTTGAGCGGCACAAAGCGGCCGTTTGTGGCAAGGCGCGGCGCGAATCACTTTGGCTTATAAAATGCAAAGGACGGCGAAGATGAACAGCCCAATGCCGCGGTGCTGGCGAAACAAGGCCAAATGATCTGCATTCGGGCGCTTGAGGGTTTGGACTTGGCGCTGGAACATTAACGCCGCGGGGGCGCACAAAAAGACTGTCCATAAGAGGCCAGCGCCGCTCCACAGCAAGGCCGCTACCAGCAACACAATTTGCAGCGCAAAGAACCGGCCGATCCAGAGCGGCACATCCGCGCCAAAAAGCTGGGCCGTTGATTTAACGCCGACCAGGGCGTCATCTTCAGCATCTTGGCAGGCGTAAATCGTGTCATAGCCCAGCGTCCAAACAAGGCCGGAGAGATAGAGCAAGATCATCGGCCACGCGATTGCATCGGTCGCAGCGGTAAAGCCGAGCAACGCGCCGTAGTTGAAAGCCAGGCCCAGCCAGGCCTGCGGCCAGTGCGTGATGCGCTTCATAAACGGATAGCCAGCGACAACAAGCACAGAACCCACGCCCAGCCAAATCGTGAGCGCATTGAACTGGACTAAGACTAGCAGGCCTATCAGTGAGAGGAGGCTTGAGAAGGTGAATGCCTGCGCGCGGCTGATCAGCCCGGCTGCGACGGGGCGGGCGCGGGTACGAGCGACCTGCGCGTCCAAATCTTTATCGACGAGATCGTTAAAGGCGCATCCAGCGGAGCGCATGATCAAGGCGCCGATGGCAAACAGAAACATATGCCAGATGTCGGGAAGACCATCCCCATCGTAGAGCGCGCCAAGCGCTGCGCCCCACCAGCATGGCAGTAAAAGCAGCCAGGTTCCAATGGGCCGATCGAGCCGCGCGAGCAGCAAATACGGCTGCCAAGCAGCGGGTGCGTTTGTAATCCACCAAGGATATTGGCTGTCGGGAACCGATAGCTCTTCAGTTGGCGCAGTAGCAGGGTCTGGTGTTTCAGGCATGGCTAGTGCATCTCTTATGGTCCCTTTTCTCAATGAGCAAGGATAAGCGCAATTGCAAAGCTATCACCCGCGCACCCGGCTATTTGTCGATGTTCCGCTGTTGAAGGTGGGCGAGCCTGTGGCTCTGCCTGCGGGCTCTGCGCATTATCTCCGCGCCGTTTTGCGCGCCAATGCTGGTGACATCGTAGAGCTTTTTAACGGGCGCAGCGGCGCCTTTGCTGCGGAGATTACAGCGCTTGGAAAGTCCGGTGCGCAAGCGTCGATAAAGGCCAAAACGGCCGAGCAGGAGACACTGCCTAAGTTAGCGCTGGCCTTTGCCCCGCTCAAGAAGGAGCGCACGCAGTTCGTCACAGAAAAAGCCACGGAGCTGGGCGCTGCGCGCATCATTCCCATGCTCACAGCGCGCACCCAGGGCCAAGCGGCAAAGCAACTTAAGATGGAAAAGTTGCGCGCGTACGCCATTGAGGCGTGCGAGCAGTGCGGCCGGACGGGCGTGCCTGAGATATGTCAGCCTCTGCGGTTTGTGGATGTTTTCAAATGCGAAGGCGTGCTGGTGTACGCGGATGAAATACGCGCAGGAGAAGCGCTGTCCTGGCCACAACCTAAGGGTTGGACGACGCTTTTGATAGGACCGGAAGGCGGCTGGAGCCCCGAAGAACGCGCTGCTTTACAAGCACACCCAAATGCCTATGCTGTGTCTTTGGGTCCGCGTATTCTTCGTGCTGAAACAGCGGCGATGGCAATGCTCACTCTCTGGCAGACGCAGTTCGGCGATATATGCGCATAGCTTAGCATTTCAACTATAAGTAGTAATTTAACCCTTTTTGACTAGACCTCTCGCCATTGCAGAGAGGAGCGAGGACTATGGGTATGGAGCTAACGTCGGCACCACAGGGCGATGATCTCGCTCCATTGGCGTGCTTTAATATCATTTCGCGGTACCACTGCATTGCTCGATTTGGCCTTGGCGGCATCGTCGAGGCAGTCAATGAGACCTTTTTGTCGACCTTTGGCTACAATGAGGCTGAGCTTATCGGGGCTCATCACCGGATGCTCTTAGTGGATTCATCAAACCCAGATCCGGCCTATGAGCGGATGTGGTCTGACTTCTCCGACGGCGTGGCGCGCAAAGGTGAGGTTCTGCGGCGGGCCAAAAGTGGCGATGTGTTGTGGCTGCAAGCAGTTTATTGCCCGGTCTTTGATGACCGCGAGAACGTCGCATCCGTGCTGAAAGTCGCAACGCTGAAAAAGGCAGACTTGGTCGATAACGGCGTTGATGTCCCGCTGATGACGCTCAGCCAGAATTTGGACAGTTTGAGCTAGTGCGGAAGTAAGGCAATCGTTGCTTTACTGTGAGGACTTGGCAAAGGAAGGCGGGAGTCATGGTCAAGCTTTGGCATAGAATTGTCATGCTGTTTCTAGCCGTGATTGCGTGCGCGCCAGGCGTTCAGGCAGATGCCCTCAGCGACGTTCGCAAACGCGGCACTATGAATATCGGCGTCTCCATGTTTCTTCCATGGACGATGGAAGGCAAAGAGGGCCTGATTGGGTTTGAAATAGACGTGGCGCGCAAGGTGGCCGCCGATTTGGGCGTCACCCCCAATTTCATAATCACACCTTGGGATGACATTTTACCAGCGTTGCAAGAGGGTAAAATCGATCTGATTTCCGCAGGCATTTCCATTACGGCAAAGCGTACGCTGCAGGTGTCTTTTTCAAGTCCTTATAGCAGTGATGGCACATCGATCGTCGCCAACCGAGCGCTGACAGCCAAGTTTCTGGGTCTTGAAGATTTCAACCGGCCGCAGGTCTCTATCGCAGCGGTGAGGGGGACTGTGTATGGCGATGTGGCCCGGGCCAAATTTGCGCGCGCAACCTTTGCGGAGTTTTTAGAGCCTGCACAGGCACAAGCCGCTGTGCGCGGCGGCGATGTGCATGCCTATGCAGCCAGCGGCGCGCAAACAGCCTATCTTGCCCGAGCCTATCCCGATGTGCTCGATGCGCCGCTGCCCGCGCCGCTGCGTCAATCCAAAGCAGCCTTTGCCGTCCGCCGCGGCGAGCATAGCTTTGTGGATTTTCTCGACGCTTGGATTATCGAGCATGAAGCGAGCGGCTGGCTCGCTGAAAAGCGCGCTTATTGGTTTGATAGCCTTGCTTGGGCCGGGCGGCTCAAATAGCGGGTTGGCCCCAAACGTGTTGACAGTGGTATAGTAAATGATGCGTTTGTTTTTCATAGCCGCTGTGATTTTTCAGCTCTGCACAGGCTTCGCCCATGCCGCAAGCTTTCCGCAGTCGCGCGCTGAAAACCTGCTTGGTCAAAAGGCTGATTTTCCTGGCGATCTGCCAGGAGATCCAGCGCTCATCTTGGTGGCTTTCAAGCGCAGCCAGCAAAGCGACATCGATGCCTGGATGGAGGCGCTGGACTTGAAAGGCACCGCAGGCATCGCCTGGATTGAAATGCCGGTTGTTGGCGGGGCTACAAAAGTTATGAAGCCGTTGCTTGATGGCTGGATGCGCGATGGTATTCCTGATCTTGATGCGCAGGCCCGGGTCTTCACCCTATATTCAAGCCGAAAGCGCTTTAAGAAAGCGCTTGGCGTGCCCAAAACGCCGGGTATTTTGGCCGTCGTCGCCAAGTCAAATGGCCAGATCGTCACGCTTGTTGAAGGCGGGCCCACGCCAAAAGCGGTGGAAGCGGTTTTAAGCGCATTGGGAGCCTCCAAGTAGCGCGGGCTTGCAGCCTTTTTAGGCTACGCTTTTTGGCTGATTGATTGCAGCGCTTGTTAGCGGGTGCTTGGCATCCTTGTCGCTGGTCTGGGATGGCCTGCCGAGAAAGCGCCAAGTTGCAATGAGGGCTATCAAAAGCAGGGCAATTTCGAGCGTGAAGACGGTCACGTAGCCCGCTGCGATACCATCCCCACCATAGACTTTTGTGACCACATCGCGCAAGACGCCGCCGACAGCAACGGCGATCCCGGCCGCAGTGGCTTGAACCGCGCCCCAAGCGCCAAGGGCAAGGCCTGTTTGCTCGCGCGAGGCTGAGCGCATGGTGGCGGTGAGCGTTCCATGGGCGAAGAGGCCTGTTCCAAATCCTGTTAAAAATGTGCCTGCAAGAAAGGCAAAAACGGATTGCAATGGCCCGGCGAAAATGATCAGCGCAAAGGCTGGGATACCAACGCCAAGGCCTGCAAAAGCGAGACGCATAGGCTCAGTCCTGCGGCTGCTTAAAATGCGCGAGGCAAGCGCAAAACCAACGAGCCCGCCAATGGCGAACGTGGCCGTAAGCCGTGTGGTAGCTGCTACGCTAAGGCCCAGAACTTGGCCGCCATAGGGTTCCAAGAGAACATCGGCCATGCCGAAGCCCAATGTGCCCAGGCCTATCACCATTAAGCGGGCGCCAGCTGCATCACCGGCAACGAAAGCTTGCCAGGCAGCTTTAAAATCGTCCGTCGGCGGCGGGCGGTGGGCGCGGCCGCGGTCCCGCGGTTCTTGTTTCCAAACCGCTATCACATTGACCACTAGGGTAATCAAAGCCGCGCCTTGAATGACTTGGATGAGTTTTCCAGGCGTATAGTCGGACAGTAACGCTCCAAACACCAACGCGCTGATCATCATGCCAATGAGCAGCATCACATACATAAGGCCGACCACATTGGCTTGGTTTTCCGGCGGCGCGAGATCGGTTGCTAAGGCGAGGCCAATGGTCTGCACCATATGCGCGCCTATGCCGACGAGCAAGAACGCCAGTGCGGCGGCAGAAATGCCAACCCAAGGCGGCAGCTCCGCTGCATCCATATAGCCCGACAGGACCAAGAGCGCGAAGGGCATGATGGCAAAACCGCCGAATTGATACATAGAGCCGCGCCAAATAAACGGTACACGCCGCCAGCCAAGCGCGGAGACATAGACATCTGACTTATAGCCGATCAGCGCGCGAAACGGTGCAAAGACCAGGGGGAGGGAGATCATGATGCCAACGATGGAGGCCGGAACATTGAGCTCAACAATCATAACGCGGTTGAGCGTGCCCACGAGAAGCACCAGCGCCATGCCGACTGTAACCTGAAACAAAGACAGCCGAAGCAACTTGCCTAGCGGCAACTCTTTCGTTGCCACATCGGCAAACGGCAAGATGCCAGGGCCCATGGTGGCCAGCTTATGGATAGCGTAGGTGCGGTATTTGTTGAGCATGACAGCGGCCCCGTCTCGAATGCGAGCAAGGTTGCTGAAACGCCGCGCTGTTGTGACAATGAAGCCTTAAGGCGCGGCGCCAGCGTGTTTACGGTTCACCTGCGTGAAGACGAGGATGTCCGGGCATAGCCCAGTCATCCTAATCGAGGGAAGCCGTTTGGATGGGCGCTGCATTTTCAAACGCAATGGTGCCTGTGCGGCCATCGTCGAGGACGATTGTCGCAGACGCCAAGTCGCCTGAAGCTGTGCGCTCTACCATGAGCTTACCATCGTCTAAGGCAGCATATTTGCCTGCGTCGGTAGCGCCCATATCACGCCCTGAGAGGAAGTCATTTACCCAGGTTGTGTTTGTCGTAATAGCCACATGTGTGGAGAATGACCCCACAGCAACAGCGCCAAGGAAAAGTGGAATACCGACCGTTGGATTAACGACCAGCCACATTCTTGAATTGATCATAGCTTTTCCTTCTCTGTTAGCCGAGCCAAGGTGTTGTCACTGCCACAAGAATATGTGCCAGGATTGAGACCACACCGAAAATCCGCGTGCCATCAATCAGTTGGCTGTGCAGATCCTCCGCTTCCGATAGCGTGAGCCCCGTTGGCCACACTTTTTCTGGATCACTCATAAGTCCATGTCTCCTTTCGTTTTCAGTTGGTTAGAATCTAAAAACGATCACCCGTTCCTTCGCGGCTTCCTGTTTTCGCTATCAAGAATGCCGAAGCATTCGCGGTGGCCGACCCCAACACAGTTTTCCGCAAGCCAATAGACACTTGCGCCTCCAGTTTATGGCTTCCCCGGGCACGACAAAACAGCGCCGCGATTCGGCAAAAGCCAGCGATAATATGTCACAGGTAAATGACGGTAGCAAGTGTCAAATAAAATTGACAGTTTGCATCAGGACCGTTGGATAGCCGGGAATTCCCCCAAAAAAACACTGGCGCGTTAACCAAAAAAACGGGGCGCAAAGTCACCCTTTCGCACACGTGATATCCATATTTGCTTTTGGTTGAAAACAGTCTAATTAGACTATTGAGTAGCTTTTCCGCTTTATATGGCTGGGCAAGGGCCATCAGGCGTACATTGAAAAACTGTAGGACCATCGCCACAAGGAGACTTTTATGACAACGATTTTGACCCGGTTATATGAAACAGAAGCGCAGGCGTCTGAAGTGGTCAGCCAGATCAAATCTGCTGACTTTATCGAGCGCCGCATTGATGTCGTCACAATGCCAGTGCCAGCTGCGCCGGAAAGCGCTGAGGGTGCCGCGGTGCCCCCCAGTACGAGTGATGTGCTTGACGCGCTTTCTAGCCTTGGGGTTTATGCTTCCGCCGCTAAAAAATACGCTGCGAAAATGATCCCAGGAAACGCCGTGGTTGTGGTTGCTGCGCCATTTGGCGGCGTAGGCCGCGTCCCGGCGATTTTGGATGCTTCAAGTACGATTGATGCCGGTGTCGGCTATGAAGATGTTTTGGTGGAGGATGTTCGCAATCCAACCAGCATCATCCAATTTACGCCCAACAGGCATTCAATTGTGTCATTCACGCCAAAGCCGCGGCCAAGTCGGCCAGTACGGCCATTCTTGGGCCTAAAAACGATTTCGCAGCCGAAAACGCGCACGCGCCGGCCATCCAATCGCCCGCTCACGCCAGGCCTGATTATCTCGCGTTAGAATTTATCCCAATACCGAGAACCAAGGGCACGCCTTGCAAGTCAGTCTTGCTAGGTGTGCTTTTTTGTGCGCTCTAAATCAATGTGAGCACAAGCCCGATGATCGCGCACCCGCTCACGGCGTAAACGCCGTCGATCAGCATCAGCTTTACCGACCGCTGCGCAAACAAGTAATTTGTGACAATCCAAGGTGCTGCGATAAACAAACCCAGTCCAAGGCCAGAGATAAACCCGGAGAGCGGCGCGTATACGCCTGCTGTCACAAAGGCATGGCGGGTCATGCCAGCGACCAATAGCGCGCAAATAAAACTGCCGACAAAGGCAGGGACGTTCTTCTTATTCATCGTGTCATCAGTGAGCCCGGCTTCGGCCATCCAGGCCTTGCCCATCACGCCATACCAAACCGCGCCAAAGACCCAAGCGGCCGCGCCTGCCGCTAAAACCGATAGATAGTCCATTTCTTTCCCCCTTTTAGAAAACCATTGGAAGTATAGCATAGTCCTTACCGCGGCGATTGCGGCCTCTTCTTCGATTGCCCACGCTGCGCGAACACCGTGTTCACAAACGCGTGCCCGCACGACTCCTCCCTTGCCATCGCTGGCGAACCGCATTAGCTGCCACGGTATGAGCACACGCACACAATCTCAGGCCGACATGGCCCCCATGGAAAGCGCCGCTGACTTGGCGGCGTATCTGGCTACCGGCTGCAAGCCTGAGGACGCATTCCGCATTGGGACCGAGCATGAGAAATTTGCCTTCCGCTCTAAAACGTTCCAGCCCGTAGACTATTTTGAAACCGGCGGCATCCGCGATCTGCTCGATGGCCTGACGCGTTTCGGCTGGAAAGGCGTTGTTGAAGACGGAAATGTGATCGCGCTGAGCCAAAATGGCGCCTCGGTGTCTTTAGAGCCAGGTGGACAAGTTGAGCTCTCTGGCGCGCCGCTGGAAAGTGTCCATGAGACCTGCGCGGAAGTGCACACCCACTTGAAGCAGGTCGCCACCATTGGTGATGAACTGGGCATTGATTTTCTTGGCCTTGGCTACGCGCCCACTTGGACGCATGGTGATATGCCAACCATGCCAAAACCGCGCTACGGCATCATGAAAGAGTATATGCCCAAAGTCGGCAGCATGGGCCTTGAAATGATGTTCCGCACCACGACCATCCAGGTCAACATGGACTTCAGCAGCGAGGCCGATATGGTCAAAAAGCTGCGCGTTGGCCTTGCGCTGCAGCCAGTCGCGACGGCCCTGTTTGCCAATTCCCCTTTTAAGGAAGGCAAGCCAAACGGTTTTCGCTCTCTGCGCAGTCATATTTGGACGGATACAGACAATGCCCGCGCGGGCATGCTGCCGTTTGTGTTTGAAGATGGCTTTGGCTTTGAGGCTTATGCAGACTACGCCCTGGATGTGCCCATGTATTTCATTCACCGCGGTGGCGGCTATGTGAATATGGCTGGGCAGTCTTTTCGCGCGTTTTTGGACGGTAAGCTGCCGGGCTATGAAGGCGAAAAGCCCACCTTGGCGGACTGGAAAGACCACCTCTCCACCATCTTCCCAGAAGTGCGTTTAAAGACGTTTTTAGAGATGCGCGGAGCGGATGGTGGCCCTTGGGAAGCGATTTGCGGTTTGCCTGCTTTTTGGGTCGGACTCCTCTACGATCAAGGCGCGCTCGATGCGGCCTATGATCTCATCAAAGGCTGGGACTTTGCGCAGATGCAAGCGATGCGTGATGCAGTGCCGGTGCAAGGGCTGGATGCGCCAAGCCCGCTGGGCACCTTAAAGGACTTAAGCCTGAAAGCGCTTGAACTCTCGCACGCCGGCCTGAAAGCACGCGGGCGCTTGAACCGGTCGGGCGAAAGCGAAGCCATCTTTTTAGATGACTTATGGGAAATTGCCCGCTCTGGGACATCCCCTGCGCAGCATTTGCTCGATTTGTATCAAGGCAAGTGGGATGGCGACCTGAGCCTCGTGTTCCGCGATCAGCGGTTCTAAGCAAGCGTTTGACGCCTCTGCGATCGCGCTGACCTCTAGCGTCCGAGGCGCTTTTCGGTTAGGCTACGCACCTCCTTGTTTCGAGAGCGTGTTATGATCAAAATGACTGTCGCCCTATCCATTGTGGCTATCATGTTTTCTTCCATCGCCCAGGCCAACACGGTGATTTTAGAAGTCGGCCTCAACACCGCGGAAGTGAACGGCGTTTTCGTTACCCGCGGCAAGGCCCAGCCGCTGCCGGTACGCACCGACGTGAGCCGTCCACGCGTTTCAGGAATGGTCTTTCTTGATAGGGATTATCGCGGCAGTGTCTTCGGCAAGCACCGTGTTGTGCGTGATGGCAAGCTCATTTTACGCCATCGGCTCTTACCGGTGCGGCAACGCGGTGATGAATAAGCGAATACAATAAGAAGCGTCTATGCCCATCCAAGCTGCGCCAAGGCCCAGCCGTCATTCCAAATCTTCGTCATGTGAGCGAGCTTTCCGCCTTCAAAGCGCATGATGTAGGCGTAGTCCGATGCGGTGGCTTTGCCCGTTGGGGGGACGGGGCCTTCGCCGGTATTGGTGCCGTGGAAAACAGCGCTGGCGATCACAGTTTGGCGTTCTTCATCTACGGCAAAACCGGTCAGCTCATAGCGCGCGTCTGGCATGGGCCCAAACATCCCAGCCATCCAGCCGCAATAGCCTTGCGCCGTTGTGATGTCGGCCAATGCACTGGATTGGGCGGAAAAGCTCGCATCAGGCAAGCAATAAGGCGCGCATGCGTCCCAGCCTTTTCCGGTTTCACAGGCGTCGAAAAAGGCAAAGGCATTTGTTTTAAGTGTCATGCAGGTGTCTCCTATTTTTCGGAATGCTTAAAGATTATGCGGCGTGACTATGGGCGGCGTCATGGCGGTTTTTAAGGCGTCCTGCGCCGCAGCTTGGGCGGCCAGCGCCATCACAAACCCTAAGCCGCCGTCCCGCCCACAGTCAGTTTATCGACCAGCAGCGTCGGCTGCCCCACACCGGCTGGCACGCTCTGGCCGCCTTTGCCGCAGATGCCCACGCCGGTGTCGAGTTCGAGGTCATTGCCGATGGCGGAGACGTGTTTGAGGACGTCTGGGCCGTCGCCGATGAGGGTTGCGCCTTTGATGGGGGCGCCGAGTTTGCCATTATCGATCTTATAGGCTTCCGTGCAGCTGAACACGAACTTGCCTGATGTGATGTCCACTTGGCCGCCGCCGAAATTCTTGGCGTAGATGCCAGTTTTGGTGCGGGCGAGGATGTCTTGCGGGTCTTCTTGGCCGGCGAGCATGAACGTATTGGTCATGCGCGGCATGGGCGCATGGGCAAAGCTTTCGCGCCGGCCATTGCCGGTGGGCGCCATGCCCATGAGGCGGGCGTTGAGGCGGTCTTGCATATAGCCTTTTAAAATCCCGTCTTCGATCAGGACCGTGCGCTCGGTCGGTGTGCCTTCATCATCAATGGTCAGCGAGCCGCGGCGCTGAGCCATGGTGCCATCATCCACAACCGTGACGCCGGGTGCAGCAACCCGCTCGCCAAGCATGCCGGAAAAGGCGGAGGTTTCCTTGCGGTTGAAATCGCCTTCAAGGCCGTGGCCCACCGCTTCATGCAGCAAGACGCCTGGCCAGCCTGGGCCAAGAACCACAGGCATCTCGCCTGCAGGCGCTGCAATCGACTCTTGGTTTACGTCGGCCTGGCGCAGGGCTTCAGCGACCATGGCCTGCCATACGCTTTCATCAAAAAACTCATCATAGCCGCGCCGCCCGCCGCGCCCGGTGTAGCCGCTTTCGCGCCGGCCGCCTTTGTCGGTGACGATGGAGACATTCAGACGGACAAGCGGGCGAATGTCGCGCAGGACCTCTCCGTCACCGCGCATGATTTCAATCATTTGCCATTCCCCAGCGACTGAGGCGGTGACTTGGGCTATGCTGGGGTCTGCCGCGCGGGCGTAGGCATCGATTTCTTGCAGCAAAGCGAGCTTTTTAGAAAAATCGACGGCGCCAAGCGGGTTTTCATCGCCGTAAAGCTTTTGGTTTGAGCGCGTTGGCCCATCGGCAACAGCGCCGCTATGGCCGGTTTTAACGGCGCGAACGCTTTGGGCTGCGCGCGCAAGCGCCGCATGATCCAAGCTGGTGGAATGGGCATAGCCAGTGGCTTCCCCGCTCACAGCGCGAAGGCCAAAGCCTTGCGAGATGTCTGAAGAGGCAGAGCGCAGCCGGCCATCATCAAAGGTCAACGCTTCAGACTGGGTGTATTCGAGGTATAATTCCCCATCGTCCATGCCGTTTAAAGCATCGCCCACTTGGGCCGTCGTGCGGTCTCGATCCAGATCGGTACGAGAGAAAAACAGGTCAGTGTCGGGCTCAAAATCGGTCATATATCTGCTATCAGCTGTGATTTGTGGGTATCGATTAACATGCATGCAACCATGTGGCCATACAAGCGCAAGGCAAGGACGCGCGAATAGGCTTTCGATAATGTCGCATGTAGCCGGTAAAGGCTTGTATGCGCGGCTGGATTTGACTATCACCGCCGAGATTATTGAAGTCCGCCAGCGCGCATGGCGTCTTCGGCAACATTGACGAGGTCTGTATGATAAGGTTCACGCACTTAGGATTGGCTGCAGGCGCGCTTTTTGCGAGCGCAATGCCTGCTTTGGCCGCGCAGCCCGTTGAAAAAGGCATAAACTTTCAAACGGCGGCGACGCCGATCATGGAACAGATTACGTCGTTTCACACGCTGCTGCTCTATATCATTATCCCGATTTCGGTCTTTGTGCTTGGCCTGTTGATCTGGGTGGTGGCCCGCTACAATCGGCGCGCCAACCCCGAACCCTCGCGCACAACGCACAATGTGGCGATCGAAGTGGTTTGGACATTAATCCCCATTTTAATCTTGCTGGTGATTGCAGCGCCGTCTTTTGCGATCATCGATAAAGAAGACAATATTCCCGAAGCGGATTTGACGGTGAAAGCCATTGGGCACCAGTGGTACTGGGAATATGAGTATCCTGACTATGAAGGCATCGTCTTCGACAGCTATATGATCCAAGACGACGATTTAGAGCCTGGTCAGCCGCGGCTTTTGGCAACAGATACGCATGTGGTGGTGCCGGAAGACACAATCGTGAAAGTGCTCATTACGTCCGTTGATGTGAACCATGCGTGGGCCATTCCAGCATTTGGCGTGAAGCGCGACGCTATTCCTGGCCGGATCAACGAGACTTGGTTTAAAGTGGACAAGCCTGGCCTCTATTATGGCCAATGTTCAGAGCTGTGCGGCATCAAACATGGGTTTATGCCGATCACCGTTGAAGTGGTCACGCAAACAGAATTCGACGCCTGGATTGAGAAAGCGAAAGCAGAATATGCGGACGCATCAGATGCCATCCAGGTGGGTGTTGGCCGCTAAGGGCGCGCCGGACGTTAAATAGACGATACGTAAGAGAAAGAGCTGAGACACATGGCTGGATCAAGCGCAGCATTTCATGAAGATGGGCGGCCCAAGAGCTTTATTGGCCGCTGGGTTTATTCCACAAACCATAAAGACATCGGGACGTTATATCTGATTTTCGCGGTCATCGCGGGCATCATTGGCGGCGCCATGTCTGGCTTCATGCGTGAAGAGCTGATGCAGCCTGGTATGCAGGTTCTGCCTGCGTTAACGGGCGGTGATGTGGATGCAGCGCTTCACTTGTGGAACGTGTTCATCACTGCGCACGGCCTCATCATGATCTTCTTCATGGTGATGCCCGCCATGATTGGCGGCTTTGGTAACTGGTTTGTCCCGATCATGATCGGCGCGCCCGATATGGCCTTCCCGCGGATGAATAACATTTCCTTCTGGCTGCTGCCGCCGGCGTTCTTCCTGCTGCTCTTCAGCTTGTTTGTTGAGGGCCCTCCCGGTCAAAACGGTGTTGGCGGCGGCTGGACAATTTATCCGCCGCTCAGCACGTCTGGTCAGCCTGGGCCTGCCATGGATTTGGCGATTTTCTCGCTGCACATTGCAGGCGCGAGCTCTATCCTTGGAGCCATCAACTTCATCACCACCATCTTTAATATGCGCGCGCCGGGCATGACGCTGTTTAAAATGCCGCTCTTTGTCTGGTCGGTGCTGATCACAGCCTTCTTGCTGCTGCTCAGCTTGCCTGTGCTGGCTGGCGCTATCACCATGTTGCTGACGGACCGTAATTTTGGCACCAGCTTCTTTGATGCTGCTGGCGGCGGTGATCCCGTGCTCTTCCAGCATTTATTCTGGTTCTTTGGGCACCCGGAAGTGTATATTTTGATCCTGCCAGCCTTCGGCATTATCAGCCAAATTGTCTCCACTTTTAGCCGCAAGCCTGTCTTTGGCTATAACGGCATGGCCTGGGCCATGATCGCGATTGGCGCCGTCGGTTTCATCGTGTGGGCACACCATATGTATACGGTCGGCATGGATATCGACACGCGGCGCTATTTCGTGGCCGCAACGATGATCATAGCCATTCCCACAGGCATTAAAATCTTCTCCTGGATTGCGACGATGTGGGGCGGCTCGCTGAGCTTTGAAACGCCGATGTTATGGGCCATGGGCTTCATCTTCTTGTTCACTGTTGGCGGGGTTACCGGCGTGGTGCTCGCCAATGCGGGCATCGATACGTCGCTGCATGACACCTACTACGTGGTCGCGCACTTCCACTATGTGCTCTCGCTGGGCGCCGTGTTCGCTTTGTTTGCTGGCTTTTACTATTGGTTCAGTAAAATGACGGGCAAGCCCTATAACGAGTTCCTTGGTAAGCTCCATTTCTATGTCATGTTCCTTGGCGTGAACCTCATCTTCTTCCCGCAGCACTTCTTGGGCCTGCAAGGCATGCCGCGCCGCATCCCCGATTATCCTGATGCCTTCACCTATTGGAATGTGATTTCTAGCTGGGGCTACCGCATTACGATTATTGCGGTTGGTATCTGGATTGTGAACGTGGTTATTTCGCTGATGTCCAAAAAGCGGGTTGCAGAAAACCCCTGGGGCGAAGGGGCGACGACGCTGGAATGGACATTGTCTAGCCCGCCGCCGTTCCACCAGTTTGAAGACCTGCCGAAGATTAAATAGGCCGCTAGGGCACATCGCGCAATACGCGGCAGAGGCAGCCTTAAATCCTGTCTCTGCCGCTTGCATATAAAAGAGGCATAAGAACGCCAATGGATGATCTCGCAATCCGGCTGACAGGACAAGGCGCTAGCCCAGCTGTGCCGGCGCAGCGCGTTGATCTGTCGACCTGGCGCGATTATGTCGACTTGCTCAAGCCGCGGGTGATGATGCTCGTGGTGTTCACCGGCATTGCCGGCATGGTCGCGGCGCCTGGTGCGGTGACCGGCGCTATCCATCCCGTCATCGCCTTTACCGCTATTCTCGCGCTTACCTGCGGCGCGGGCGCAGCTGGCGCTATCAATATGTGGTTTGACCGAGACATTGACGGCGTTATGACGCGCACGTCCACACGGCCAATTCCGGCTGGTAAAGTGGCGCCTGATGCCGGGCTAACCTTTGCGATTTTCATGGCCGCTGCTTCGGTCTTCGTTATGGGCATGGCTGTGAATTGGCTGAGCGCTGGCATTCTGGCGTTTTCCATCTGGTTTTATGCCGTGGTCTACACCATGTGGCTCAAGCGCCGCACGCCGCAGAACATCGTCATCGGCGGCGCGGCTGGCGCCTTTCCGCCGATCATTGGCTGGGCGTCCGTCACAGGCGATGTGACCCTGCTGCCCATCCTGCTGTTTGCCATCATCTTTTTATGGACACCGCCGCATTTCTGGGCGCTGGCGTTGGTCACAAAGACGGATTACGGCGCGGCCGGCGTCCCCATGCTGCCCAATGTGGCGGGCAAAGCGGCAACGCGCACGCAAATCCTGCTATATACTTTCGCTCTAGCTGCTGTTTCCGTATTGCCGTGGTTTCTTGGCTTAACCGGCGCGATTTATGGCATCTCTGCCAGCGTGCTGGCCGGGCTCTACTGTATTTCCAGCCTTGAAATCTTCACCCGCAAGACTGGCGCTGCGGCCTGGCGCGGCTTTGGCTATTCTATCTTTTATCTCTTCGCGCTGTTTACTGCGCTCATTGTTGACAAAGTGGGCGTGGTTTAAATGCCCTTGACCGACATTGCGTCCTATTGCGTTGCCGCGGGCATGGTCTCCTTCTCAGTGTACCTTGCTTTGGGCGATATGCAGCGGATGGACGAGGCGGGCGCTAAAACGCAGCTCATACGCCTGCAGTTTGCAGTTGTTGCGGCTGCTATTGTCGCTTTAATCGGGCTGGTTTTATTCCAGCCAGCGCTTGGGCCTGGCAAGCTGTCTCTGGTTGTTTTGGCAATCGCGGTAGCAGCGTTCTATATAGCCAGCTCCTTGCATCGCAGGGCTTTTCCCAAAGGCCCCCGCCCATTTGATGATGAGGCACCGCCATCATGACCCCAGAAGAAAAAGCAGCCTATTTTGAGAGCCGAAAGAGCCGAAACAAAGCCATTGGTTTTGGGCTGGCAGGTGTATGCGTGTTGTTCTTCCTGATCACCATTGTCAAGTTGGGGGTTATCTAGTGGCCGCAGCAGGCACACTTGGCGCGAAAAACAAACGCACAGCGCTTATTGCGCTCGGCGTTGTGCTTGCCATGGTGGCGATGAGCTATGCCGCTGTACCGCTGTACGACACCTTCTGCAAGATTACAGGCTTTGGCGGCACCACGCAGGTGGCTAGCGCAGATGACCCCGGCCACCAGGTGCTTGACCGCACCGTAAAAGTCCGCTTTTCAGCCTCAACACACCGCGATATGCCCTGGGCTTTTAAGCCGGTGGATAAGATCGTCGAGGTGAAACTGGGCGAAGACAACCTCATTCATTATGAAGCCTATAACCCCACGTCCAAACCAGTGGTGGGAACGGCGACCTTTAATGTAACGCCGTTTAAAGCCGGGCCCTATTTTTCAAAAATCGAATGTTTTTGCTTTCAAGAACAAGTACTGCAGCCTGGTGAACGGGTCAAAATGCCTGTTCTGTTCTATGTGGATTCGCGCATGGACGGTGATGCAGGCATGGATAACGTGTCTGAAATCACTTTGAACTATACGTTCTTTGTGATGGAAGACGAAACTGCAGCATTGCAGGGGCGCTGAGCGTCCCTTAAAAGCTGCGCAAACGACTAGGATTTTAGAGGGGATTTAAACACTATGGCTGGGACCAAGACCCACGATTATCATATTCTCCCGCCAAGCCGCTGGCCCTTTGTCGGCGCCACGGCAGCGTTTATCATGCTTGTTGGTGCCGTCTTTTGGATGCGCGAGTCGTCACTGGGCATGTGGGCATTTTACGCTGGCTTAGGCGGTGTTCTTTTCACCATGTTTGCCTGGTGGTCAGATGTGCGTGATGAAGCCAATGGCGGCGATCACACACCCGTTGTTCAGCTGCATCACCGCTATGGCATGCTGCTCTTCATAGCCTCTGAAGTCATGTTCTTTGTGGCCTGGTTCTGGGCGTATTTTAACGCAGCGCTCTTCCCCACCGAACAAATTGGCGGCACATGGCCTCCCCAAGGTATTGAGACCTTTGATCCCTGGCATCTTCCGTTGATTAACACGACAATTCTGCTGCTGTCTGGTACCACGGTGACATCCGCCCACCACGCGCTCATTCATGGCGACCGCGATAACCTGAAATGGTATCTTTGGATCACTGTGGCGCTTGGCGCGCTATTCTCCGTCATTCAGGCCTATGAGTATTCTCATGCTGCCTTCGCGTTCTCGGCGGAAAACGGCGGCAATATTTATGGCTCGACCTTCTTCATGGCGACAGGGTTTCATGGCTTCCACGTTTTTGTAGGCACTGTGTTCCTCGCTGTATGTCTGCTGCGCGCCTATAAGGGCGACTTTACCATTAAGCAGCACTTCGGTTTTGAAGCGGCTGCTTGGTATTGGCACTTCGTGGATGTGGTCTGGCTGTTCTTGTTCATCTTCATCTATGTGCTAGGGCGCGGCTAACGGGTGAAGGTTTCACCGCCCGAGACAGAGACAAACAGCCGGAAAGTCGATTTTCTGGCTGTTTGCATATTTGGGCGATGCCCGCGCTGCGATGAGGGCCATATTTTTGAGAAAATACTCAGCCTAAAAGGCCGCTGCCCTGCCTGCGATATGGATTTAGAGCCCTACCAGCAGGCCGATGGCCCAGCCTTTTTCGTGATTTTAATTGCCGGCGCAGTGATGACACCGATCGCGTTATGGCTATCCAGCGCTCTAGCGCTCAGCTGGCCGCTTTATTTAAGCTTGATCACGCTCCTTACCACCGTTCTCGTGCTGTTCATGCTGCGCTGCGCCAAGGGGCTTTTGCTGGCCAGCCAATATAAAACTGACGCGCATGAAGGCCGGTTGGACAGGGACGCCTGATGAGCGCCAACCGCCCCATCCGCCGCTGGCTTGTCTTACTAGTCGCGGCCGCCGCAACGCTCATTCTGCTTAGTTTGAGCTACTGGCAATATTCTAAAATCGGGCCCGGCGACTCAAAAATCGCGGCTGTGCAATCCATGATGGCCGCGCCGCCAGCGCCGTTGCCGCTCTCAAACATTGCTTGGGCAGATTGGGCGTACCGGCCGGTTACAGCCTTGGGTGTGTACGCGCCCGAATATGCCCGCCATGTCTACCGCGCTGGGCCCAAGGGCGGGTCTGGCTACCACCTGCTCGTGCCATTGCTGCGCGAGGGTGCGCTCGCGCTGTGGGTTGATCTCGGCTGGTTTCCCGATAGCCAGAAACGCCGCTATGAAACCCCGTCCTTGCCGCAAGGACCGGTTACCGTGAGCGCCACTGTTATTCCGCGCCAGCGCGATGCCAAGCTCATCGACCCCGCAAAGCCCGACCCAGCCGCCAACCGCTACTACCGTATCCAGCCGGAGATTTTGGCCGAAGGGACCGGCTTGGTGTTCATTCAAACGCACTATTTGCTTGCCAAACCAGCCCTCAAGGGCCTGGTCCAAACGGACGTGCCCATAAAGCTAGAACACAACCACCGCAGCTATGCGTTCCAATGGCTGGCCATGGCGGCGGCGCTCATGGTGATTACCGCGGCCTTCTTGCGGCGGCGCTAGCGCTTGCCTTTGCGCGTGCTGGCCCCTAGTGTCCGCGCCTTGAATTGGCTGCACTTTGAGTATTGACCTGTGAAATACGTCTCGACCCGCGGCGCGTCGCCTGCGCTGTCTTTTGCTGAAGCGACCATGGCGGGCCTCGCCCCCGATGGCGGCCTTTATTTGCCGCAGGAGTGGCCGCAGCTGGCGCCTGAGGATATCGCGGGCTTTGCTGGCCAGCGCTATGAAGATGTGGCCTTTGCGGTGATGCAGCCCTTCATTGGCGATGATGTCCCTGCAAGTGATCTTAAGGCGTTGATTGACGCGGCCTATAGCCGGTTTAATCACACCGCTATGGCGCCGCTAAAGCAGCTATCGCAAAAGCGCTGGCTGCTAGAATTGTTCCATGGACCAACGCTGGCGTTTAAGGATTTTGCGCTGCAGTTCTTAGGGCATGTGTTTGAGTATTTGCTCGACCGATCTGGCACGCATTTGACGATTATAGGCGCGACGTCTGGGGACACCGGCTCTGCCGCCATCGATGCGCTTGCTGGGCGCGATCATATCGACATCTTCATGCTGCACCCGCATGAGCGTGTGAGCCCTGTACAGCGCCGGCAGATGACGACCGTGCAAGCGCCAAACGTGTTCAATCTGGCCATTGATGGCACGTTTGATGACGCCCAGGCGCTGGTCAAGCGTGGCTTTGGCGATGACCAGATGCGCGAGAAGCTTAACTTGTCGGCCGTGAACTCCATTAACTGGACCCGGGTGATGGCGCAGATTGTGTATTATTTCTACGCGGCCGCCCAGCTCGGCGCGCCTGGGAGGGCGGTATCCTTTTCTGTGCCCACTGGCAATTTCGGCGATATCTTTGCGGGCTATTGCGCGCATAAAATGGGCCTGCCCATAGACCGGCTCATTGTCGCAACAAACCGCAATGACATTCTCCACCGGGCGATCCAGGCTGGCGATTATAGCGCCAATGGCGTGACGCCCACCATTTCGCCCAGTATGGACATTCAAGTGGCCAGCAATTTTGAGCGCTTGCTCTATGACTGCGCGGGCCAGGATGGGCGTGCAGTCGCGCAGATGATGGCACAGTTTAACGATACCAAATCGCTGTCCATTCCCGCTGATGTGCTGTCCCAAATCACGCCGCTCTTTACCTCCGCCCGGGCCGATGAAGACGCGACGGCGGAGAAAATCCGGGCCACGCTGGAGCAGACCGGCGAACTGGTTGACCCGCACACCGCCGTTGGCTTGGTCGCGGCGGATCAAATGGAAGCGACGTGCGATGGCCCCATGGTGGTGCTAGCAACGGCCCATCCTGGCAAGTTCCGCTCCGCGGTTGAGCGCGCGTGCGGCACCCGGCCATCCTTGCCCAGTCATCTCGCTGGCTTGTTTGATCGCGAAGAGCGCTTTGAAGAACTGCCCAATGATTTTGATGCGCTGCGGGCCTATGTGTTTGAAAAGAGGGGCGTGTGACCCCTGACATCACGGTCCTGCCAAGCGGTTTGACGGTCACCAGCGTGACGCTGCCGCGCGTTGAAACCGTGTCGCTCGGCGTCTATGTGGGTGTGGGCGCTCGCTTTGAAGAAGATGTGCCAGGCGGCATTTCGCATTTCCTGGAACACATGGTGTTTAAAGGCTCGCATCGGCGCAGCGCCCGCCAGCTGGCCGAGGCGGTAGAAGATGTGGGCGGCGCCATTAACGCTTATACGGCCCGCGATGTGACCGCTTATTATCTGCGGCTGCTGAAAGACGATGCAGCGCTGGGCATTGATATTCTGGCCGACTTGCTGTTTGGCGCGCGCCTGGATGACGCAGAAGTCGTCAAAGAGCGCGACGTCATCTTGCAGGAGATTGGCCAGGTCTTCGACACGCCCGATGACCTGGTGTTTGATGTGCTGCAAGAGGTTGCCTATCCCGGCCAGGCCTTTGGCGCGCCTATTTTAGGCACGGCTGATACCATCTCCCAGATCGATAGCGCCGCGCTGAAAGCGTTTCGCCAGACGCATTACTGTGCAGGCAATATCGTTTTGTCTGCTGCAGGGAATATCACGCATGAGGCTCTGTTGGACCTCGCGCGCACGCATTTTAATGCTGTCCCAGAAGGGCAGAAGATCATGCCTGCTCCCGCGCACTGGCATGCCGGTCAGCGCATTTTAGAGCGCCCCAGCGAGCAAGTTCACCTCACGCTGGGCTATGAAGCGCCTGGGCTTGAAGAGGAGAGCATTTACGCGGTCCAAGTCCTCTCGACCATGCTGGGCGGGGGCATGTCTTCCCGATTATTTCAAGAAGTGCGAGAGGAGCGCGGCCTTGCCTATTCCGTCTTCTGCGATGTGTCAGCCCATGCCGGCACCGGGCTGCTAAGCATTTACGCGGGCACCAGCCCCGCTGACGCCGATCAAGCGCTCGGCCTCATTCGCGAGACGTGTCAAGCGATGACCGCGGCCGATGACCTCAAAGAACTCGCGCGGGCCAAAGCGCAGCTCAAAGCGGGCCTTGCCATGTCGCTGGAATCTTCCGCCGGCATATCAGAACAAATGGGCCGCCAAATGCTAGCCTTTGGCCGCACTATCCCCCCTGCAGAGTTAATTGCCAAAGTGGAAGCCATCACCCCCGCCGATGTCCGCGCCGCTGCCCAGCAGTGCTTTGGCGGCGATGAATGTTTCGCGCGGGTTGGGCCAGCGCGTTAAGCGTGCCCAGCCTGGGTTGACAGCATGCTTAAATCGATCCCGAGCATGGCCATAGTGCGGGGGTATTTTTGTTCTGCGTCTGTGTTGAATAGGATTTCATCATCACCGGCGGCGGTGAGCCAGGCGTTGTTGGAAAGTTCGCCCTCTAATTGGCCTGCGGACCAGCCGGCATAGCCTAGGGCGAGCATTGCGTTGCGCGGGCCTTGGCCGGTTGCGAGTTCTTTGAGGATATCGACGGTTGCTGTTAGGGCTACCGTCTCACTCACAATCAGAGACGAATCCTGCACATAATCAGCTGAATGCAGAACAAACCCGCGGCCCGGCTCTACTGGCCCGCCTGCATGCACGGTGATGTCACGCGCCACATCATCCACCTCTATATCGAGCTGATTAAGTAGCTCTGGGAAGTCCAAATCTGTATGCAATTTGTTGATCACAATGCCCATGGCCCGTTCGGCGGTGTGCGCACACATATAGATTAAGGTGCGATCGAACCGATCATCGCCGATGGATGGCATGGCCATCAAAAACTGTCCGGTCAAATAGGGGCTTTTCGTCATAAGGCCGGTTTTCAATTACCCTGGATTTTTTGCATGCTTAGGGCTTGAGCATGGGCTTTATTGTCATGGACCGCAAGGGGGCAGTTGTGCGAAAAGGGGCCACTGAAAAACGGCCTGAGGGCCCCATCGAAGGAGATCAGCCCCATGACGATCCAAGTCGGAGATAAAATTCCTGAAGCCACGCTCATGCACATGACGGCAGACGGCCCAGCGCCTATGACAACCTCCGAGTTGTTCGGCGGCAAAAAAGTCGTCTTCTTCAGCGTGCCTGGCGCCTATACACCAACGTGCTCAGCAAAACACTTGCCTGGCTTTGTTGAAAAGGCCGATGAGATTAAAGCCAAAGGCGTTGATACAATCGCCTGCATGTCGGTGAATGATGTGTTCGTGATGGACGCTTGGGGCAAAGACCAAAGCGCTGGTGATAAAGTCACGATGCTGGCTGACGGCAACGGCGATTTTGCGTCCGCCCTTGGCCTAGAGCTTGACCTCAAAAGCTTCGGCATGGGCCCGCGCGCGCAGCGTTTCTCCTTGATTGCAGAAGATGGCGTGGTGACAGCTCTGAACATCGAAGAAGGCGGCGCGTTTGACGTCTCCAGCGCGGAACATGCGCTAAGCCAGCTTTAGAAGTCTGGCCGCGCTACAATAGAAAAGGCAAGGCTATGCCGCGAAGGCGCGATGAAGAGTTCTCCATTGCGCCGCTCCCGCGTGAAAAGCGATCGGCGAAGGTGCAGCGATATATATTGGCGCTCACCTTCGCAGTTGTTATTGCCGCCGCGCTGGTTGTATTGGCTAGCGTGCTTGGCCTTGCCATCGCGCCTTTGTTTGAGCGTGATACAACGATGCCCACGTCTCAAAAGAATGGGCCAGACGACCTGGTGCGCGAAGGTCTTGCGGGCACCGCCTCGCAAAAAGAGCCTGCGCCTTAGGACAGTAGCGTTAGCGCAGGCTTTTGCGTTTTCTTTACACCTTAGGGTTAAACAACGTTCAACCACTCCTTCAAACTTGGTTGTTTCGCGCTGTGAGCCAAATTTTGTCAGTTTTGCGGGGGGAAGCCTGCCTTCTCACCCAATGCACTGGTTTTGCAGTGGCAACGTTGCTGGTCATCTTGGTGGCGCTACCGTTCAAAAGCGCTGACAATCCGGGTGATTTCAACGCTTTCACCCTCATTGCAAATGCCGACGCCATGGCGCATGTCGCGCAGGTCCATCGCGGCGCGGTGCTTGAGGCTGGCGGCGTGATGCAAGCGCTTGGCGCAGCGACTGTGCTGGTCCCCCCGGGCGTGAATGCGGCTGATTTATACGCGGCGGGCGCAACCCTTGTTTTACCATCCAATGACGCAGTGGCTTGTAGCCGGTCGCGCGCTGCGACCCTCTAATGTGACCAAGGAAAATAAGAGCATGGAACCAACCAGCCACACGATGACATCCGCTTTTATAACGCTCAGGCATAAATCGGCCGCTGCGCTTTGCATCTGGCTATGGGCACATGTACCGCTGCTGGGGGCGATTGGCTATTTTACCGGCGCCTTTATGCCAGGGCTGATCGGCCTGAGCGGCGCGTGCGCAGCGGCAGCAACGCTGAGCTTTTACCTCAAGCCCAAGGCGCAAATGACGCGCAACGTGATTGCCGCGGTTTTGATGGTGCAAGTCTCGGCCATTGTGTTTCAAATGCCAGCCGTCTGGCGCGTCGACGCGCATATGTATTATTTTGCGGCCTTGGCCGTTCTGTGCCTCATGACTGATTGGCGCGCGATCTTGGTCGGAACTGTCGTGGTCGCGGTTCATCATATTTCCCTCAATTTCCTTTATCCCCTCGCTGTCTTCCCAGATGGCGGAGACTTCGCAAGAGTGCTGCTACACGCTGTGATCCTCGTCGGCGAATCAGCGGCGCTCATTTGGGCCTGCACACGTATTGAAGCGTTGCTGGCGCAAACACAGTTGTTTGTGGACGCTGTTGACGCAGCCGCGGACGAAACAACCCGCGCCAACGAGCAAGCCAAAGCGCTGCAAGAAAAAGAAGCTCAGCGCATGCGAGAAGAAAGCGTGCGTGCCTCTAAAGAGGTTGATGAACGCGCCGCGCTAGAACTTGAGGCGCAGCAAAACGCCTCCCGCGCCCGCGCAGTAGAGCGAACAAAACTCGCCGCCGCTTTTGAAGAAGAAGTCGGCTCCATCGTGTCAGACGTCTTATCGCAAATGGAGCAGGCGCGCTCGCTGACCACCACGGTCGGCAGCGCCGTGACGTCGGTGAACGATAAATTTGTCGCCATCACATCTGATACCGCCCACAGCGCGCAAACCGTTACGGAGCTATCCCAAGCAACCCAAACGCTGAGCGCATCCTGCCAGGATGCTGCGGAACAAATCACGCAGTCCGGAGAGTACATTTCTAACGCGATGAAAGCTGCTGACGATACCAACACCACGATTTCGGCGCTGCACCAATCAGCCGCGCGCATCAGTGAGATTGTCGACACCATTCAGTCCGTTGCCGACCAGACGAACCTGCTGGCGCTCAATGCTACCATTGAGGCTGCCCGCGCGGGCGAAGCAGGCAAGGGATTTGCTGTTGTCGCCAGTGAGGTTAAAGCCTTGGCCCAGCAAACCGCGAAAGCGACCGAAGAAGTCTCATCGCAAATCAAATCTGTGCAAGACCATGTGGAACGCAGCGTGACCGATATGGGCTCTATCCGTGATACCTTTGCCAATGTGGCTGAAATTTCAACGGGCCTGAAGTCTGTCGTCGATCAACAGCAGCAAGCGACACACAGCATTGCCCAGGGTGTTGAGGCAACGTCGGCTTCAGCGGACGGTATGCGCCAGAATGTGGAAGGCACGGCGCATTTGGCCAACGACTGCGCGCGCTCCAGCGAAGAGATGCAAACCGCGATTACCAAAGCAGCCACGCAGATCGGCGACCTTAAAGCACGCATGGATGGCTTTATCGATCAGATAAAAGCGGCTTAGCCAGCCTTAGCGTTCACTCATGCCTTTGCGGGCCAGGGCGTCAGCGATTTCGTTCTCGCGGTGGCCAGCATGGCCTTTGACCCAGCGCCATTCAACGCTGTGGTGCCGTTCGGCGGCCGCGAGCAGCGCTTTCCAAAGGTCTTCATTTTTCACGGGCTTTTTCGCAGCCGTCTTCCAGCCATTTTTCTGCCAGCCATGCACCCATTTTGTGATGCCGTCGCGCACATAGGTCGAATCCGTGGTCACGATCACATCGCAGGCGCGCTTAATGGCGTTTAGTCCCTCCACCGCCGCGCGCAGCTCCATGCGGTTGTTCGTGGTCTCTTCTTCCCCGCCGCACAGCTCTTTTTCGCTATCCCCATAGCGTAGTAGCGCCCCCCAACCGCCGGGCCCAGGATTACCAGAACACGCGCCATCACTAAAGATCTCAACTGGTGGTGCCAAAGCCATGCTCCTGGAAATGAGTGAGCCGCGCCAGATAATCGCGCGGGTCTTTGGGTTTAACGAGCGCGCCCGGTGCGGGGTTGAGCCAATCATAAAGCCGCGTCAGCAAAAAGCGCAGCGCCGCGCCGCGGCACAGCACGCCCATCAGCCTGCGCTCGTCTTGCTCTAAGGGGCGGACGTCGTTGTAGCCGCGCAGCAACGCGCTTGCCTTATCAAATGAAAAGATGCCGACTGGGGAAAAACACCATGCATTTATGCAAATTGCCAGATCATAGGCGAGGGCGTCATTGCAGGCGAAATAAAAATCGATGATGCCGCTCAGCGCGCCGTCCAGAAAGAAGGCATTGTCTGGAAACAAATCGGCATGGATCACGCCGCGTTCCAGCGTGTGCGTTTGTGGCCACATCTCCCTGAGATAGGTCAGTTCATTGCTGATCGTGGCTCTGAGGCCAGGCGCCACTGTGTCTGCTCGGTCTGCGCAATCTTCCCCCAGCGTCTGCCAGCCGGAGAGGGACAGTGCGTTGGCTCTTGAGAGTGAAAAGCCGCGCTGGGCTGCGTGCAGCTGGGCTAAGGCCTGGCCTACTTGCTGGCAGTGGACGTTCGTAGCGCTATCGATGGAGACACCATCAAGATAAGAGATGAAAGCGGCTGGCCGCCCAGCAAGTTCAAACAGCGCTGCTCCGCTCGCGTCGCGCATGGGCAGCGGGCAAACCACGCCGTTGCTTGCCAAATGCTCCATCAGGCCGAGGAAAAACGGTAGATCATCGGCATCCACACGCTTTTCATAAAGCGTGAGAATATAGCGGTTCTTGCTTGTTTCGATCAGGTAGTTGGAATTTTCAACCCCTTCGGCAATCCCGCGAAAACTGCGCAGCTCGCCGAGGTCAAAGCGCTCTAGAACGCGCGTGAGATCATCAACACTGACCTGGGTATAAACAGCCATTCAGGCGGCTGGCGCCGTGGTTTTCGACAAGGCACTCGGCAATTTGAAGATCACATTCTCGCGCGTCGTCTCGACTTCTTCCATCTCCAGATGATAGCGCTCGGCAATGGCGCCGATCACTTCCTGCACAAGGATCTCTGGCGCTGAGGCCCCCGCTGTAATGCCAACAGAGCGGACACCTTCAAACATATCCCAATGGATCTTTTCGTAATTGGCAACCAGCTTTGCTGCAGCGCCTGCTTTCTGCGCGACTTCGACCAGGCGAACGGAATTTGAGGAGTTGGCCGCGCCAATCACCAAAATCAGATCGCACTGTTCGGCAATCGCTTTAACAGCATCCTGCCGGTTGGTGGTTGCATAGCAAATGTCTTCTCGCTTTGGCCCAGCGATCTGCGGGAAGCGCTCTTGCAGGACTTCGATCACTGCGCTGGTATCATCCACCGACAGGGTCGTTTGCGTGATGTAGGCGAGGTTCGCCGGGTCTTCCACATCGACGGTTTGTGCATCCGCAGGCGTTTCTATCAGTGTAATCGCACCCTTGGGCAATTGCCCAAGCGTTCCAATCACTTCGGGATGGCCCTCATGGCCGATCATAAGAATATGGCGGTCTTCTTTAAAATGGCGTTCGGCCTCGCGGTGCACCTTGCTCACCAAAGGGCAGGTCGCATCTAAATAGAACATTTTGCGCCGTTCAGCTTCTTCAGGGACATCCTTTGGCACGCCGTGCGCGGAAAAGACGACGGGCACATCGTCGGGCACTTCATTGAGCTCTTCGACGAAGATCGCGCCTGCGGCTTCCAAGCTCTCGACCACATGGCGATTATGGACGATCTCGTGGCGCACATAAACTGGCGCGCCATATTTCTCTAGCGCAAGTTCCACAATCTTAATGGCCCTGTCGACGCCAGCACAAAACCCGCGCGGCGCGGCTAGGAGCAGTTTGATGGTCGGTTTTGAGTGCTCAGCGGTCATGGGTGCACCCTCCTTAGACGGCAAATGTCACGAAATCTGGATGGCTTATAGCGCAGATAAAAAAGGGTGGCTATAAGGCGGGTACGAGAATTTGTTTTTGATCAGGGCCTATTATGACGTTTTTTGCCGCCCGCGCTGCTTTTGTGATGTCCACCCTCAGCGTGCTTGCCGCCTGTAACAGCAATCCATTGATTGTGGAAATAACCGATTGCCCCGCTGTTGGCTTTGTGCGCTATGCAAATTCGCTCACTGCCTTTCCCGATGGCGCAAAGGCCACGGCAGACAATGTGACGCACCGTGCCGTTATGTCGAACCTAGATGTAGACTGCCAAGACAAAGGCGAGGGCCTACGCACGCGCGTTGACTTTACAATTACGGCTGAGCCTGGCCCAGCAGGCACGGCGCGCAGCCTCACTCTTCCCTATTTCGTGACAGTCGTTCGGGAGGGCGATGATTTGCAGGCCAAATCAATCTACACCTCAAGCATCGCCATGACGGGCCCCGATAACCGCGGGCGCACCCGAGAAAGCGTCGAATTTTCCATCCCGACGAACGATCTGGCCGATGAGTATGTTTATGAAGTGCTGATCGGGTTTGAGCTCACCAACACACAGGCGCGCTACAACTTAGAATCCTAACCCCACAGAAAATTCTATGTGCGCCCGTTTAGGCGATTGACATGTGGGTGAGCTCGTCTAAATCTAAGGGAGTCTGGGCGGGGCACATGCCTGGCCAGGCTGATCGGGAGAGACCTGTCGCAATATATCTGCGAGAGGCGCCGAAGGAGCAACCGCCCCGGAAACTCTCAGGCATACGGGACCGATCGGCCATCACAACAGGCACTCTGGAAAGCAAGCTGGCCTTATGCGGCTGGCTTCACCGAAGGGCGTAAAGCCGCGCAAGTGGCTCAAATCTCTCAGGTTACCGCGACAGAGGGGGCAGGGATGATCATGGCGGCAAAGCCCGTGTGTGCATCTCTGCATGACCTCAAACGCGGAGCGCCAAGCCAGTGGGCCAGACTGACCTAAAACGAACCCCGCTTTACGATCAGCATGTCGCAAATGGCGCCAAAATGGTGGATTTTGCTGGCTACGCGATGCCTGTCCAATACGGCGATGGCATCATTGCAGAACACTTACACACCCGCGCAAGCGCAAGCGTGTTTGACGTCTCCCATATGGGCCAGGCCGTCTTGCGCGGGCCAGACGCCGATGCCGTGCTCGAAAGCGTCACCTGCGCGGACCTGTCGACCTTAAAGCCGGGCCGTATTCGCTACAGCCTTCTCATGAATGAGAACGGCGGCATCATCGATGACTTGATGATCACACGGCTGCAAGATGGCAGTCTTTCTCTTGTTCTCAATGCGAGCCGCAAATACATCGATATGCAAATGATCGCCGCTGCATGTGTTGGTAAAGATGCCGCTATCAAGCTGCTTGAAGACGCTGCATTGATCGCGCTGCAAGGCCCGCGGGCTGGGGCCATCTTAGAGCCGCTTCTCCCGCATTGCGCCGACATGGCCTTCATGGACGCGTTGCCGACAGTTTTTGAAGGCGATGCGGTGCTCGTTTCGCGCTGTGGTTACACAGGGGAAGATGGCTTTGAAGTTTCTGTCCCCGCAGCAAAAGCCGCCGCGCTCACGAAAGCGATTTTAGCCAATGAGGAGGCTGGCCTTGCTGGCCTTGGCGCGCGCGACAGTCTGCGCCTTGAATGCGGGCTGTGTCTCTACGGCCACGACATTGATGAAACGACGACCCCGGTTGAGGCCGGTCTCACCTTCGCCATCGGCAAACGGCGCAAAATGGCGCGCGATTTTCCTGGTGCGCAGCGTGTGATGCGGCAGCTGGAAGATGGCTGTGACCGCATGCGCGTTGGCCTGATGATTGAGGGCCGGCGACCGGCGCGCGAGGGTGCAGCGATCTTAAGCCCTGACGGCACGAAGGTCGGCGCAGTCACTTCCGGTAGTTATTCCCCCACGCTCGAGCGGCCCATCGCCATGGGCTACGTGGCCCGCGAATACAGCCAGGATGGTTTGGCGCTGCAGGTCGATTTGCGCGGTAAGGCAGTGCCTGCCCAGGTGGCGCCCATGCCCGTCGTGCCGCAGCGCTATCGCCGCCGCAGCGCAATGATCGCAGAACAGCAAAAAGCAGGAGGACAATAAGATGCGTAAGTTTTCAAAAAGCCACGAATGGGTCGAGGTGGCGGGTGATGTCGCCACTATCGGTATCACCGATTACGCGCAAAAGGCGCTTGGGGACGTGGTGTTCGTGGAGCTACCTGCCGCTGGAAAGAGTTTAAGTCAAGGCGATGAAGCTGCCGTGGTCGAATCGGTGAAAGCGGCCAGTGAGGTGTATGCGCCTGTCTCGGGCAGCGTGACTGAGGCCAATAGCGCGCTAGAAGATGCCCCTGATACGGTAAACGCTGGGGCTGAGAGCGATGGCTGGTTTTTTAAGCTCACCTTGTCCGATCCCAGCCAGCTGGATGCGTTGATGGATGGCGATGCCTACGCCGCTTATGTCGCCGAATTGGACGACTAGGCCGTGCCTGCCCCCACCACCAAAAGCTGGAGCGCGGCGGACTATGCGGAAAACGCGCGCTTTGTCTCTGACCTGGCGGGCCCTGCCCTGCTTGAGTTGCTGGCGCCGCAACCAGGCGAGCGTATTCTCGATCTGGGCTGCGGCGATGGCGCGCTCACGCTCAAAATTGCCAGCAGCGGCGCGGACGTTACCGCTGTCGATGGCGATGCGGACATGGTGGGCGCTGCCAGCGCGCTTGGGCTAAACGCCCAGCGGATGGATGGCCAGGCACTGACCTTTGATGGTGAATTCGATGCCGTTTTCACCAATGCCGCGCTGCACTGGATGACGGAGCCTGAAAAGGTGGCGGAAGGGGTCTTCGCGGCGCTAAAGCCGGGCGGGCGTTATGTGGGCGAGTTTGGCGGCTTTGGCAATGTTGCTGGCGTACAAACTGCGGCGCGCGGGGCTATGCAGTGCCATGGTTTTGACCTTCCGGGCACCCTGCCGCACTACTACCCCACCCAGCATGACTTTGCCGCCCTCCTGGAGGCCAGCGGTTTTGAAGCGGCCGACGCTCAGCTGATCGCGCGCCCCACGCCCTTGCCAACCGGCATGATGGGCTGGCTCACGACCTTTGGCGATTCGCTTTTGCCGGGTGTGCCTGCCGCCAAACACTCCGTCCTGTTTGAGACCATGTGCGCCTTGCTGAAACCCAGCTTGTGCACGCCTGGCGGGACATGGGTGGCCGATTATATTCGCCTTCGTTTCACTGCAAAAAAACCTGCCGCCTAAAAGATAAGAGAGACCGTCCATGCGATATCTGCCATTACGTGATCATGACCGCCAGGCCATGCTAGGTGCCATTGGCGCTGCCCAGATTGATGATTTGTTTCGCGATGTCCCGGACCAGGCATTGCTTGATGCACCGGTGGAACTGCCGCCCCATGCGAGCGAAATGGCGGTATCGCGGGATATGCGCAAGCTTGCTGCGCAAAACCTGGCCGCAGGCGATGCGCCCTTCTTCTGCGGCGCTGGCGCCTACCGGCACCACATTCCCGCCAGCGTGGATCACATTATTCAGCGCGGTGAGTTTTTAACGGCCTACACCCCTTATCAGCCTGAAATTGCGCAAGGCACGCTTCAGTACTTGTTTGAGTTTCAAACCCAGGTCGCGCGGCTATTTGGCATGGATGTGGCCAACGCTTCACTCTATGACGGCTCAACCGCTTGCCTCGAAGCGATTTTAATGGCGGGGCGGATTACCAAGCGTAATCGGGTGCTCCTCTCGGGCGGCCTACACCCGCATTATGGTGACGTGGTGCGCTCCATGACGCGCTTTACGGGCGAGCAAATCATCTCTGCTGAGCCCGAACTGGTCGCTGGCGCGCCGGGTAGCGATGCGGCATCGCTCATTGACGCGGTGAGCGATGAGACGTCCTGCGTGGTTGTCCAGTATCCGAATGTATTTGGCCATATTGAAGACTTCAGCGCCCTAGCCCGGTCCGCCCAAGCCGCTGGCGCGCTGCTCATCATCGTGGTGGCAGAGCCCGTTGCGCTCGGCGCTATCAAGTCTCCCGGCGCCATGGGCGCAGATATCGTGGTGGGCGAAGGTCAAGGGCTCAGTGTCGGCCTGCAATTTGGCGGACCCTATCTCGGTTTGTTCGCAGCCAAGCAGAAATACCTGAGGCAAATGCCTGGAAGGCTGTGCGGGGAGACGGTCGATGCCAGCGGCGAGCGCGGCTTTGTGCTCACACTCTCAACGCGCGAACAGCATATCCGCCGCGAGAAAGCGACCTCAAACATCTGCACCAATTCCGGCCTCTGCGCTCTGGCCTTTACGGCGCACATGGCGCTGCTTGGGGAAACGGGGCTTGGCAAGCTTGCTAAGCTCAACCATGCGCGCGCTGTCCAGCTGGCACAGCGGCTTGAGCAGGTTCCAGGCTTGGAGCTGCTAAACGGCGCCTTCTTCAATGAGATGACCATCCGCGTCCCTGGCAATGCAGCCGTCATCGTGGAGCAGCTCGCTAAGACAGGTATCTTGGCCGGCGTTCCAGGCAGCCGTTTATACCCAGCGCAGCCAGAGTTGCATGATCTGCTGTTTATCGCCGTCACAGAAACGACAACCGAAGACGATTTTGACGCTCTAGAAATGGGCTTGAAGGAGGCAATGCAATGACCGGCATGAACACGCAAGGCAGGCCCACCCGCATGGATGAGGGCGACGTAATGCCAGATTCGCTTACGACATCGACTGGCCACCGGGGGCTCGATCTTGTAGAGCCGCTTATTTTTGAGCGCGGCAGCCGCGATAGCTGCGGCGTTGATGTGCCTGATGCGCCTGAAGTGACGTCTCGTCTTGGCGGGCTCGAGCGCAATGACCTGGACCTGCCTGGCCTGTCTGAGCCGGAAACCGTGCGGCATTTCACGCGCCTGAGCCGGAAGAACTACGCCATCGATATGGGTCTCTTCCCGCTTGGCTCATGCACCATGAAGCACAACCCGCGCCTGAATGAACAAGTCGCGCGTTTGCCTGGCTTTGCAGATATTCACCCGCTGCAGCCCGTTTCGACTGTACCGGGCGCGATGGCTGTAATGGAAGAGCTCGCGCATTGGCTGAAGACCCTGACGGGATTACCCGCCGTTACGCTCGCTCCAAAGGCCGGCGCGCATGGCGAGCTATGCGGCCTCATGGCCATTCGCGCAGCGCTGGAAGCGCGCGGCGATGCCCGCACCACTGTGCTGGTGCCTGAAAGCGCGCATGGCACAAACCCTGCCACCGCGGCGTTTCTAGGGTATAAAGTTGCCTCCATCCCGGCCACCAGCGATGGCCGTGTTGATGTGGCGGCGCTCAAAGCCAAGCTCGATGATCAAGTCGCAGCCATCATGATCACCAACCCCAACACATGCGGCCTGTTTGAGCGCGACATCATTGAGATTGCCGACGCTGTCCACGCGGTCGGCGGGTTCTTTTATTGTGATGGCGCAAACTTTAACGCGATTGTCGGCAAAGTGCGCCCAGGCGATCTGGGCGTGGACGCCATGCATATTAACTTGCACAAAACCTTCTCCACGCCCCATGGCGGCGGCGGACCAGGCTCTGGCCCCGTCGTCTTTTCCGAAGCCCTCGCAGATTTCATCCCTCGCCCCTTTATTCATGCTGGCAAGCTCATAGAAAGTGAGGACGAAAGCGCCGCTGCTCAATCCTTTGGCCGCATGTGCGCCTTTCATGGCCAAATGGGCATGTTTACCCGCGCACTCACCTATATGAAAAGCCACGGCAGCGACGGTCTGCGCCAAGTGGCAGAAGATGCCGTGCTTAATGCCAACTATATCCTCGCCGAACTTAAAGACGTCCTCACCGCGCCTTATGGCGACGGCCCATGCATGCATGAGGCGCTATTTGATGAGAGCTTTTTAAAAGGAACCGGCGTCACCACGCTTGATTTCGCTAAAGCCATGATCGATGAGGGCTTCCACCCCATGACCATGTATTTCCCGCTGGTGGTGGCTGGCGCCATGCTGGTCGAGCCAACGGAAACGGAATCTAAGCAATCGCTGGATGAATTTATCTATGCACTAAGGTCGCTCGCCCAGGCCGCCAAAGCAGGTGACCGCGCTCGCTTTAAAGGCGCACCTTATCTCGCGCCGATGAAGCGCCTGGATGAAACGCAGGCCGCGCGCAAACCCATACTTACGTACACGGAGCCGCTCCCGGAGGCGCAGGCCGCTGAATAATTGGGTGATCATTGGCTTTTATGTGTGGGCAGTTTGAGCCCATTCCAGTCATTAACCTTACTGTCGTCCTCCGGCTTGACCGGGGGACCCATTCATGATCATGGGGCAGCAATCTGTGGATATAAATCCTGCTAGCGGGGAAGGCGCTCCGCAAGAAGAGACGATCGTGACCAAGGATGGCGAGAATGTCTTCGTCATGAAGGGCGACCATGACATGAGCTTTGCCGTGACCGTTGAT
>JBCCAR010000018.1:0-74521 GCA_039814715.1 Pseudomonadota bacterium | reverse complement strand
TTTTTCAAAGTCTGAATTTGAGGAATACTTTCTTTTATTCATATCCGTATGTTTTGTTCTTATAGGTTTTTATGCAATTATTCGTTATCTAATTTTCGGACGAACTTCAATGATTGCTCTAAGATATAAAGATAAGTATCTTGAGGTTTTTTCGATTCTAATAACAAAAAAAATACTTTTCGATGATTTCCCCCGCATTACTTGCACAGTAAAAATACCGAAAATATATGCGATGATGAGGTTCGAGGGTCATCAAAATGGTGTGTATAAAAGCGCGCTATTCCCAATACATCCGGCTATTGAGAAATGGTGGAAGTATATTTAGATTTTTTTATTTCGTGAATTTTTGAGGTAATAAGATGACATCTATTATCGAGTTGTCTGGTAGCGATGGGACGCGAGTTCTATCATCAGAAGTGACAGGTTTAGATACTCCGGTTCTATTCGTGCCTATCGACCCAACCGTTTTGACGATTCAGCAAAAGCAAGTGCTAGAAATGCGGGTCTCGAAAACGGATTGTCGGCCAATACTTTTGTTGAAAATCCGGCAACTATAGATTTATGACGTATGGACCGATGCACCTCAGCAGTGGCGACCGCCTATGGTCTAAAAATCCCGCGTCCATGCCGCCCTATAACGCAACGCGGACACTGATCGCTGGATACACTCTTTGAGTATAATGACTACTGCTTTTGTCGCAGGCTGTCCCAGCAAAATAATTCGGCGCGGCCGGTGCCGTGATGTAAGGCGGGATGCTGATGCCTGACGCCACAGACCTTCGCACGGCGCGGCCATCTGATGCGCGCAGGCTATGCATCTTTCGGCGCGCGCTGCACGCCCAGTCTTGCCATCTCAATGCCCTGCCCCATGAAATTGACGCGCGCTGGCTGGCGACGCGGCGCATTTTGGCAGCAGCGCAGCGGAGCGAGCGGTCCTTGTTTCTCATTGCGCTCGTGGATGGCAAAGTGGCCGCAGAGCTGCAGCTGCGCGGCAATGCCTATCACCGAACGGCCCATGACAAGCGCTTGGCCCTTGGCGTCTTAAAGGCCTATCGCGGCAGAGGGATTGGCAGCGCGCTGCTGGAACAGGCGATCACATGGGCCAAGACACAAAGCGAGACACGCCGCATCACACTCGGCGTGCATTCAACGAATGTGGCGGCATTGGCTCTTTACACACGCGCCGGCTTCGTTGAGGAAGGGCGGAGACGAGGCGCTATTGCGCCGCTGCGGCCGCAAGAGCCCTATAGGGATGAAGTGATGATGGCCTATTCTTTAGAGCCCAAAAGCGAGTAAGTCATGGCCCGTAAGTTTTTAATCGGTTTTGCAGCGCTGGTTGGTCTTTTGATCATCGGCGGTGTCGCGCTCAACCAGTTCGCGGTCCCCCTGCTGACCTGGTATTTGGTGCCCTCTGAGCCGTTCGATGCTGGCAAACTGCCGCCGGCGCCGGATTATGCAAGCACCGAGAGCTGGGCCGCCGGGCCGCAGGTGGCTCAAACGAGCGCATCTCTGCGGCCGCAAGGCGTTGACTATCCGCCGCAAACAGACGCCGCGATCTTTTATGTGCACCCAACAGCCTATTGGGAGAATACATCTTGGAATGCCAGTACGGGCGACGAAGGTGCCAGGCAAAAGCTTGAGGAGCTATTCCTAAAAGGCCAGGCCAGCGCCTTTGATCCCTATGGGACGCTCTACGCCCCCTATTACCGCCAGGCAGCCCTCGGCGCATTTTTGGCGCGCGATGATAATACCGCCAAAGCGCTGGGCGTTGCCTTTTCTGATGTGCGCAATGCGTTTGCCAGTTTCTTAGAGCGCATTGGGCCTAATCAACCGTTCATCCTGGCGGGCCATAGCCAAGGCGCGCTCCATGCCCTCACGCTCCTCCATACCTCCGTGCAAACGCCGCAGCTGCAAAACAGGCTGATCGCCGCCTATCTGATCGGCTGGACGATCGCGCCTGATGCTGACCTGCCCGCTTGGATTGCGCCTTGCGAAGCGCCTGGCGACACGCGCTGCGTGATCACCTGGCAGAGCTTTGGCCCAGATGGCGATCCAAGCCAGATCATAGAGCTGTTCAAGACCACGCCGAGCTTCACAGGCGCGCCGAAAGAAGAGGAGACAATGCTCTGCACCAACCCGCTCACCTTTACGCGCACAACCCAGCGCGTTGAGGCCGCGCAAAACTTGGGCGCGGTTGCGATCACCGCAGAAGGCCAGCCGCTGGATGCCCCGGCAAAGGGACTGGTCGGTGCGCGCTGCGGGGATGATGGCATCTTGTACCTCACCGAGCGGCCCGGCGATGGGTTTGACCAGTTGGTGATGCCAGGCGATAATTTTCACATGCAGGATATCCAGCTGTTTTATCGCAATCTTCAAGAGAACATTGCCGCCCAGATCGCAGCCTTTGGAGCAATAGACAACGCGCCCAGCCGGTGAGCATCCATCTAGATTTTGAGACCTTTGCCGCCAGCGCAGCGCGGCGCGGGCGGCTCATCGGGCTTGACCTTGGCAGCAAAACAATTGGCGTTGCTTTGTCTGACCAAAACCAAAGCATTGCGAGCCCGAAGACGCTCATTAAGCGCGGCAAGTTCAAAGCCGACGCCGCCGCCTTGCTGAAGTTGTGCATCGAGCACGACATTTGCGGCATCCTATTGGGCTTACCCATGAACATGGATGGCAGTTCAGGGCCGCGGGTGCAATCGACCAAAGCATTCGCGCGCAATCTTGAACCCTTTACCGATATCCCCATTGGGTTTTGGGATGAGCGGCTCTCTACAGCCGCTGTGACCCGCACATTGATTGAAGCGGACCGATCGCGCGCACGGCGAAGCGAACTGGTAGATAAAATGGCCGCCGCCTACATCCTTCAAGGCGCGCTTGATCGCATGAAAGGCCTTGGCAGCGACGTTTCTAGTTGAGCGCTGCGCTCAGCCAAGCTAAGGGGAAGCCTTAATGAGCAGTTCCAGCGCCCCGCCACCGGACCAAAGGTCGCCTGCCCGCGCAGACGCGGCCGGCTGGACATATTCCCATCCGCATCTTCTTGGCATTGAAGGCTTGCACGCGCTTGATATCAATGTGCTGCTGGATGAAGCGGAGGTCTATGCTGCGCACAATCGGCAGACCCAAAAGCGCAAGGCCATCTTAAAAGGCCTTACGCAGATCAACATGTTCTTTGAAAACTCAACGCGCACACTGATGAGTTTTGATTTGGCAGGCAAAAGGCTTGGCGCCGATACGATCTCCCTACCCGTCTCATCATCGTCTATTAAAAAAGGCGAAACGCTGCTGGATACAGCATTAACGCTAAACGCGATGCGGCCGGACGTTATCGTGATCCGCCATGGGAGTTCTGGTGCGGTCAAGCTGATCGCCGACAATGTTGATTGCGCTGTGATTAACGCAGGCGATGGCCGCCATGAACACCCCACGCAGGCGCTGCTCGACGCGCTCACCATCCGCCACAGGAAAGGCGCCATCGAAGGCCTGGTGGTCGCCATATGCGGCGATATTCTGCATTCACGTGTTGCAAGGTCGAATATCCACCTGCTGCTCACGCTTGGCGCTGTGGTGCGCCTTGTTGGCCCGCCGACCCTCGTGCCGCAGCAATTTACGGATCTTGGCGCAAGCGTTCACCATGATATGGCGCAGGGCCTGAAGGATGCGGACGTCGTGATGATGCTGCGCTTGCAGCAAGAGCGTATGTCTGGTGCTTTTCTGCCCTCAACGCGCGAATATTTCCGCACGTTTGGCCTGACGGCTGACAAGCTAGCTCATGCAAAACCAGATGCCTTGATCATGCACCCAGGGCCTATGAACCGCGGCGTTGAGATCGACACGCACATCGCCGACGATTTGAAGCGCTCTGGCATTGCTGAACAAGTGGAAATGGGCGTTGCCGTGCGCATGGCCTGCCTTGATGTGTTAACCCGCGCTGCGCGCAGCGAGGATGTCGATGTCTAGCATTCTGTATGAAAACGCGCACCTGATTTGCCCTGATCAAAACCTGGATGGGCATGGCAAACTCCTCACGGTTGATGGTAAAATTTCTGCAATCGGCAATGACATTATCGCCCCTAACGATGCGCAGGTTGTGGATTGCCGCGGCAAAATTCTTTGCCCTGGCCTGATAGACCTGCAGGTGTTCGCAGCAGACCCTGCTGCTGCTGCACGCGGCGGCATTACCACGTCCCTCCTCCACCCGCGCGCAGGCGCGGAGCTCGATAGCCCTTCTAAAGTGCGCGCTATTTTCGCCGGCAACCGCGGCCAGGTGGCGCGCACCATCCCCATGGGCGCGGCGACGCGTGCGCTGGGCGGGGAAGAAATGGCTGAAATAGGTCTCATGAAAGAGGCTGGCGTGCTCGCCTTTGGCGACGGCCAGAGCGCGATGGGCGATGCGGCTGTGTTCATGCGCATTCTGACCTACGCCTCCTCTTTTGATACGCTGATCATCCACGCCGCAGAAGAAGAGCGCTTAACGCAGGGCACCTGCGCAACGTTGACTGACCTATCCGTTCGGCTTGGCCTGCCCGCAGCGCCAAGTTTTGCCGAAGCGATGATGATCCAGCGCGATTTGCGCCTTATAGAGGCGACTGGCGCAAGCCTGCACATTCCCATCATCAGCTGCGCAGAAAGCGTTACCTTGATCGCAGAAGCGAAAGCGCGCGGCCTGTCCATCACGTGCGGCACGACACCGGCCTATTTCGCCTTGAATGAGATTGCGATTGGCGACTACCGCACCTTTTCAAAGCTGCGCCCGCCGCTACGCACGGAAGATGACCGGCTCGCTATTGCCAAGGGCATTGCCGATGGCGTGATCGATGTCCTGTGCAGCGGCCATGCGCCCTTGACAGAAGAAGAAAAGCGCCTGCCCTATGAACAAGCAGAGCCGGGCATGGTCGGCGCTGAAACGCTGCTCGCGATGAGCTTAACCCTGGTGCGCGACGAGACGGTGTCGCTTTCGCAGTGCTTAGCCATGATCACGCAAAAGCCCGCTGATGTGTTAGGCTTAGAGACAGGGCGATTGGCCATCGGCGCGCCCGCAGACCTGGCCCTACTCGATACGCAAGCTCCCTGGAAGGTCAGCAGCAAGAGCCTCGTCAGCGCGGCTAAAAATACACCCTTTGATGGCTTGCCCGTCCAAGGCAAAGCCATTCAGACATGGCTCGGCCGCTGGGCATGACCGACCTGTTGCCTGGCGCGCCTGGCCTATCATACGCCCTCGCGCTGCTCTTAGGCTATGGGCTGGGCAGCATCCCCTTTGGCCTGATCATTTCTCTGCTGGCAGGCGAAGGGGATATCCGCAAAATCGGCTCCGGCAACATTGGAGCAACGAACGCGCTGCGCACAGGCAAAAAGTGGATTGCAGCGCTTACACTGGTTGGCGACATCGGCAAAGGCATTTTAGCGGTCTATTTAGCACCTATGGTCATCCACCCCGAAGTTGGAACCATCGCAGGGATCGCAGCTTTTCTCGGGCATCTTTATCCCGTTTGGCTGGGTTTTAAAGGCGGCAAAGGCGTTGCCACCTTTTTAGGTATCCTAGTCGCCCTCTATTGGCCGATTGGCGTTGCTGGCATTGGCATTTGGATTTTAACGCTCCTGCTCTTCCGCTTTTCCTCCCTCGCCTCGCTCAATACAGCTGTGATGGCACCGATTTTGGCGCTCGGCATTGGGCAAACAAGGCTCGCCTTGGCCATCGCAGTCTTAAGCGCGTTGATTTTCTTTAAGCACCGTGAAAACATCTCCAGGTTGCGCGCGGGAACTGAACCAAAAGTTGGCGCTAAGAAAACGGAGCCATAAGCCTCATGCAAGCCAGCGCTGACGCTTTCTCTGCGCTAACACTTGCGCGCACACCGCGCGTTGGGCCAGTCACTTATAAGGGCCTTATCGCGCGCTTCGGCTCACCTTCAGCAGCATTAGACGCGCTGCCAGACCTCGCCCAGCGTGCCGGCGGGAAGCCGCCTGTACCGCCAGGCAGCTCAATTGTGGAGGCAGAACTTAAAGAGATAGAGAAAGGTGGTTGCCAGCTTCTAATCCTAGGCCAAGGCGACTATCCCAGCCAACTGGCAGTCCTGCCTGATGCACCCGCAGTCCTTACACTGCGTGGCTCAGCTGAGCTTTTAAAAGGCCCTGCAGTCGCCATGGTTGGCGCGCGCAACGCCTCGACAATTGGGCGCAAACTGGCAACAACGCTTGCAGCAGATTTAGGCAAAGAGGGAGTTGTCATTTCCTCTGGCCTTGCCCGCGGCATTGATACCGCTGCCCATCAGGGAAGCCTGAATAGTGGCACAATCGCCGTCGTCGCTGGCGGCATCGACCGGATTTATCCTAAAGAAAATGAAACCCTTTATTGGGAAATCGCTGAGCGCGGCGGCATCCTTTCTGAAATGCCATGGGGCGCGCAGCCAACGGCGCATCTCTTCCCGCGGCGCAACCGCATTGTCAGCGGTCTCGCCTTAGGGGTGATCGTTGTCGAGGCAGCCAAGAAATCAGGCTCTCTCATCACTGCAAGACTGGCCGGAGAACAAGGCCGCCATGTGTTCGCTGTCCCTGGCAACCCGCTTGACCCCAGAGCCTCCGGCGGCAACCACCTCATCCGCGAAGGCGCAACACTGATCCGCGGCGCGGAGGATGTTTTAGAAGGCATTGGCCCCATGATCGGCGATGTCTATGTGCCAAACGTACCCTTCCGCGGCGCACCAACATCTGCAGAGCCAGACGACGCCGCACGGCAAGCCATTCTAGACGCCCTTAGCACTGTTCCCGTTCACGCAGATGAGGTGATGCGCAGCGCGCAGCTCACCGGTGATGTCTTCGCGGCAGCGGTCATGGAGCTAGAACTTGCGGGCAGACTAGAGCGCCATGCAGGCGGGCGTTTGGCCTTAAGCGCGGAGGGCATGATGTGAGCAAATTTGCCGCGAACGCGTGCAAAGGGTTGCGCCCGGCCCCTCCCCATGGCTAGAAGTCCCGCACTGCCGGAAACGCAGCGCGGTTCCCCGCGCCCCTGAAAAATCGTTGTTGAGCCACAGTTTATGGACGTTGTTATCGTCGAATCGCCTGCCAAGGCAAAAACCATCAACAAATATCTAGGCAAAGATTTCACCGTACTGGCAAGCTATGGCCATGTACGCGACTTGCCGGCCAAAGATGGCTCGGTGGTTCCAGAGGACGATTTTTCCATGTCCTGGGCCGTTGACCGTGATAGCAGCAAACGCCTCAATGAAATCGCCGCAGCCATGAAAGGCGCGGACCAACTCATCCTCGCGACGGACCCGGACCGCGAAGGCGAAGCCATCTCCTGGCATGTCTTGGAGGTCTTAAAGAAAAAGAAGGCACTCAAAGACAAGCCGGTCAAACGCGTGGTCTTTAACGAAATCACGAAATCAGCCGTCCAAACGGCAATGGCGCAGCCGCGCGACCTCAATAATGAGCTTATTGACGCCTATTTGGCGCGCCGCGCGCTCGATTATCTAGTGGGCTTCACCTTGTCTCCTGTTCTATGGCGCAAACTGCCTAGTGCGCGCTCTGCTGGCCGGGTGCAGTCTGTCGCCTTGCGCATCATTGTGGACCGCGAGATGGAAATCGAGGCCTTTGAGCCGCGCGAATATTGGTCCGTCTTGGTCGACGCGAAGACCGATAAGGGCGAGGCGTTTCAGGCGCGCCTGACGCAACTGGACGGGAAAAAAGTCAGCAAATTCACGCTCGAAAATGAAACCAGCGCTGTCGCCGCGCGCGCAGCGATTGAAGCAGCGAGCTTCACGCTGGATAGCCTCGAAGCCAAGCCCGTGAAGCGCAATCCAGCGCCGCCATTCACCACGTCCACCTTGCAGCAGGAAGCGTCTCGCAAGCTCGGCTTTTCCGCCAGCCGCACCATGCAAGTGGCGCAGAAGCTCTATGAAGGTGTCTCTATCGGCGGCGAGACCTCCGGCCTTATCACCTATATGAGGACGGACGGCGTCCAAATGGCCAATGAAGCCATCGCGTCCGCCCGCAGCGCTATTGGCGCGCGCTTTGGCCAGGACTATTTGCCCGAAAAGCCGCGTTTTTATGCAACCAAAGCGAAGAACGCTCAAGAAGCGCACGAAGCTGTGCGCCCCACCGATTTTGCCCGCCATCCCAAGGACGTGGCCAGCTACCTCAATGACGATCAAAAGAAGCTCTACAAGCTGATCTGGGACCGTGCCATCGCCAGCCAAATGGCGACAGCCATCTTAGAGCGCACCACCGCTGATTTCCTCAGCGCAGACGGCAAACACGCCGTGCGTGCGTCGGGCCAAGTCATCGCCTTCCCTGGCTTCATGCAGCTGTATCTGGAAGGCAAAGACGACAGCAAGGATGACGATGACGGCCGCTTGCCCGCCATGCAAAAAGGCATGCGCCCGCAAGTCGATAAAGTGAACGCCAACCAGCACTTCACAGAGCCGCCGCCGCGCTATTCCGAAGCCTCGCTTGTGAAAAAGCTTGAAGAGCTGGGCATTGGCCGCCCCTCGACTTATGCCTCCACGCTTCAAACCCTGCGCGACCGGCAATATGTCCTCATGGACAAGAACCGCTTCTTTCCCGAAGACAAAGGCCGCTTGGTCACCGCCTTCCTAGAGAAATTTTTTGATCGCTACGTCGAATACAGCTTCACTGCAGACTTAGAAGAGCAGCTCGACAAGGTCTCGGCCGGCGAAGCCGATTGGAAAGAAGTACTGCGCGCCTTCTGGCAGGATTTTAAGCCCAAAACAGAGGAAGTTTTGGCGCAGCGCACAACGGCTATCTTAGACGCGCTAAACGACTATCTTGGTCCCTATTTGTTCCAGCCTGCTGAAGAAGGTAAACCTGCCCGCGCTTGCCCGGCGTGCGATACCGGAGAGCTATCTTTAAAAATCGGCCGCTATGGCGCGTTTGTTGGCTGCTCCAATTACCCAGAGTGTAACTTCACCCGCCAATTCAGCGCCGATGCAGACGTTGACAAGGCAGGTCTGAGCAACGAGCCGCGCTTGCTTGGCCAAGACCCAGAAACCCAGCTTGATGTGACCGCGCGCTCTGGCCGCTTTGGACCATTTGTGCAGCTAGGCGAGCAAGGCGAAGACAAGAAAATAAAGCCCAAACGCGCATCCATCCCGAAGGATATGGACGCGGCCACCATCGACCTAGCAGGCGCGCTCAACCTGTTAAGCCTGCCGCGCACGGTGGGCGACCACCCGGAAACTGGCAAAGAAATCTTTGCCACAATAGGGCGTTACGGCCCCTACCTCTCGCATGATGGCAAGACCGCAAAGCTCACCTCCACCGAAGAAGTGCTCACCGTCGGCCTCAACCGCGCCGTCGCCCTCCTTGCTGATGCCAAATCCGCTGGCCGCGCAGGGCCTTCGGTCTTAAAAGAAATGGGCGACCACCCCGATGGCGGCGCCATCCAATTGCTCAAGGGCCGCTACGGCCCCTATGTCAAGCACGGCAAGATCAACGCCAGCCTGCTGAAAGACGATGACCCAGACGCCCTCACCTTAGAGCGCGCGCTGGAGCTCATTGCTGCAAAAGCAGAAAAAGGCGGCAAGAAAAAACCGGCCGCAAAGAAAAAGCCAGCGGCCAAAAAACCGCGCGCAAAGAAGGCTGCAGCGTCCAAAGCCTAGTCCTTTTAGAGGAACAAACCGTCATACACTTTAGAAGCGAACCAAAGTGAATTGTCGGACTTTTTTACAACCCATGGTTAACGCGATTTCGCACTTGCAAAAAAAGTGTGCCAAAACAGCGCATTGTGAGTTTGGCATGGGTTTTGCTTGCCTACACGAAAATACTGTCTTGCAGTACGAGCAGCTTTATATTGTGATCAATCCTGCATTTGGAGGTTTTAATGAATTTTTCTAGTTTTATTGCTGGTGCAGTTTTTTGTATGTCATCAGTGCTCGGTGCTGCAAACGCGGCGACGATAAATGGTTCGACAACGTTACCGGCGACTGCCACGAGTGCGGGACCTGGAGATATTTTGGAATCTCCAGCAACTTTTACTTTTCCGGGCGAGCTTTTTTGGTCTTTTTCAACGACAGTGGCGACTAAGCTTACGTTTTCAACTTATGGCGATAGTAGCACGTCTGGGGGCTCTCTAGCCGGTTTGTACTCAACAAATACTGGGGCGCCACCACCAGTTGATATTTCCACTCAAAATTGCTCAGGTCGAATTACGAGTACCAACCTTGGATGTTTTGTTTTGCGACCTGAAGGTTCTAACGCCAATGGGCCGCAGCCAGGCACCATTTTGTTCTCAAACCTGGCCCCAGGTGATTATGTGTTAGAAATAGACGATCAAAATAACACTCCGCAGACCGCTTTGATACAGTTTACGTTGTCAGAGGTGCCGATACCGGCAGCTGGCATTCTTTTCGGCTCTGCTCTATTTGGCGCGGCGTTCCTTCGTCGCCGGTCGATCCAAAAAACACTGGGTATGCCGACCGCTGCCTAGTCCTTCATTGGCAAACAGTTTGAAAAAAGGGGCCTCGGCCCCTTTTTTTGTGTCTCGTCTATACCCGCAATGCAGGCCATGAACGATAACCGGCGCAACCCAGGACTGTCGGTATCTTTAACAGCTTAGCAAAAAATCAGCGCGCGCCAGTCTTAAACTCCCGATAATTCAAACCCTTAGCCGTCTTGGCACTCAATTTGCTCACTACTCGGCAAGCGCGAGTGTTTTAGCGCCTCTTTTGTTTATGTTGCGTAAGGGTATTTATCTATGAGCAAGTCTCTTTCTATCGCCTTGATGTCTAGTGTGGCAGCGATGTGCCTCATTGGATCTTCCCAGGCAGCGACGTTCGACAGTTACCATTTCACCCAGAACCAAGCTGTTTTCAGTGATATTGGTAGTGGTGGCAATACCCTGAAGGCCACGTTTGATACGCAAAGTGGGAATGTCGCCTCAGGCACGATCCGTTTTGAAGTTTTAACACCGCAGTTCTCGCTAACCCTCGCTGACTATACAAGCGCTGGCAATGAAGACGGCTCCTCTGGCTTTGGTTTGTTCCGACTGCCGAATGGCGCGAATATTAGTGGAACCGATGTGACCACACCCGACCGTACGATTGTAACGGCGAATGCAGCCAACCTCTCTGTAAATTGCGCCAACGTGGCCTCCGGCGGCGGTGCCCAGAATTGCCAACGCATCGGCGACAACTTTGACTCTGATCCAAATAGCGTTTTCAACGACACCCTAGAAAGCGGCACTGTTCTGTTCTCCTCTTTGGAGGCAGGCCTGTACGAGATTGCTTTTTGGGAAGGCGATAACGATCCTAATGCAGGCACCTTTGAGCTCACTGTTTCCGCCGTACCCGTCCCAGCTGCAGGCATTCTGTTCGGCTCTGCGCTCCTCGGCGCGGGCGCCCTGCGCCGCAGGTCAATCCGTAAAGCGCTGGGCATGCCATCCGCAGGCTGATCCAGAGACATGTTAGGAATTTCGAACACAGGGGCCTTGCGCCCCTGTTTTTGCATGCGCTGCTGTGAGTGAGCGGCTCACACGTGCACTATGCAGCGTGGTACGTTCTATTTTTTATACCATGCGAACAAATCCTTTTCGACAAGGGCCATCTAAACGCGCTAACGTCTCGCCATGACGACAGATACGCCCTTCCCGCTCGCGGAAGACATTGTTTCTTATATAGAAAATGCTGACAGCAAGGTGACTCGCCGTGACCTGGCCAATGCCTTTGGCATTAAGGGTGAAGACCGTGTCGCTTTGAAGACGCTGCTGCGTGAGATGGTGGCGCGGGGCATGATCGCGCGCGGGCCAGGCAAGGGCTATGAACTGGCCGGGCAAATGCCCAATGTCTCTATTGTTTATGTGACGGGCATCAGCGAGAGCGGCAGCGCCTTTGGCTTTGCGGAAGCCTGGAAGGGCGATGGCGATGGGCCGCGTGTGCGGCTGGAGGACTTTAAAAAAGGGGGACGCCAATCGCGCCAGCGCCCTTCTTCGCTTGCGGCAGGCGATAAGGTCCTGGCCCGGCTGCGCCCAGCGGGCGACAAAGGCTATCGCGGCCAGATCATTAAAAAGCTGGACGCCCCGCCGCGGGCGATGGTGGGCGTCTATCGCCATGACGGCGAAGGCGGCTTCATTGAGTCAGTAGAGAAAGGTCGAAGCGATTTTCTGCTGGTAGCCTCCGGCGACGACAAAGGCGCGGAAGATGGGGAATTGGTCCGCGCGGAAGTGCTGCGCTCAAGCCAGCGCGGCGCAAAGGTAGGAAAGGTCTTAGAGCGGCTCGGCGATGTACTGGGCCCGCGCAATGTGAGCCTCATTGCCATCCACCAGCATGATATCCCCAACGACTTCCCCAGCGAGGTTGTGCAGCTAGCTGAAACAGCCGTGATGCCGCCGCTGGGCGCGCGCGAAGACCTGCGTGATGTACCGCTGATCACCATCGACCCCGCCGATGCGCGTGATCATGATGATGCCATTTGGGCCGCGCCGCACCCTAATATCGAAGGCGGATTTCATGCGATCGTGGCCATTGCGGATGTCGCTGAGTTTGTGCGTCCCGGATCTGCGCTGGATAAGGAGGCACGCAAGCGCGGCAACAGCTGCTACTTCCCTGACCGCGTGGTGCCGATGCTGCCCGAAGCGCTATCAAACGGCCTGTGCAGCCTGAAAGAAGGCGAAGACCGGGCGAGCCTTGCGGTGCATTTGTATTTTGATGCCCTTGGGCGGCTGAAGAGCCATCGCTTTAGCCGCGCACTCATCAAAGTCGCAGCCAATATTAGCTATGAGCAAGCCCAAGCAGCCTTTGATGGCGACTTAGATGATGCAACCAAACCCTTGATCCATAGTGTTTTACGGCCACTGCTGGAATGCTATAACGCCATTGCCTCTGCCCGCGACAAGCGCGGCCCGCTTGCGCTGGACTTGCCGGAAAAGAAAATCCTGCTCGGGCCAGATGGCAAGGTTTCTGATGTGCGTTTGAGAGACAGGCTGACAGCCCACCGCGTCGTGGAAGACATGATGATTGCCGCGAATGTTGCAGCGGCGGAAGCGCTAGAGAAAAAAGCCCAGCCGCTGATTTACCGCGTCCATGAAGAGCCTTCCATGGATAAGATGGAGACGCTGCGCAGCTTCCTTGATGGCTTTGACTATAAGCTGGCACGCGGCCAAGTCGTGCGGCCCCAGGTCTTTAACCGCGTGCTTGAAATGTCAAAAGAGCGCGAGGATATGATTGGCGTGTCGGATATGGTGCTGCGCACGCAGATGCAAGCGCGCTATACGCCTGAAAATATGGGCCATTTTGGCTTGGCCCTTGGCCGCTACGCGCATTTCACCTCCCCCATCCGCCGCTATGCGGACCTCGTCGTCCACCGGGCCTTGATCGCCGCTTACAAGCTGGGCGAAGGCGGGCTAGAGGAGTGGGAACTGCAAAAGCTGGACGACACGGCCGACCATATCTCCGTCACTGAACGGCGCGCGATGGCCGCTGAGCGCGATTCCATGGACCGCTATCTCGCAGCCTATTTTGCTGATCATCAAGGTGAGCATTTTGAGGCCCGCATCACGGGGATTGCCAAAGCTGGGCTATTCCTGCGCGTTGGCGATATGGGCGCAGATGCCTTCGCGCCTGCCGCGCGCCTATCGGACGAATACATGGTCTATGATGAAACGCGCCAAGCACTGGTGGGCGAGCGGTCAGGCTGGGCCTACAGGCTGGGCGATGAGGTGCGTGCGCGCATTGAAGAAGCCGCCCCCGTCTCCGGCGGGGTGCGTGTGAGTATTTTAACAAAGCCCAAACACCGCTTTTTAGACGGACCTTCAAAACGCAAACGCCCTAATTCAAGGCCGCAGCAAGGACGGCCAAAAAATGTGCGGCTTGGCCGACGGCGGCGCTAGTTAGCTAACGGCCAGCGGCGGAATGCGCAGGACCTGACCAGGATAAATGCGGTCTGGGTCCGTGAGCATCGGCTTATTCGCTTCAAAAATCACCGGATACTTCATGGCATTGCCATAATGCGCCTTGGCAATTTTACCAAGCGTATCCCCGCGCACAACTGTGTAGAAGACAGCGGCCTCAGGCTCAGGCGCTGGCGCTGTCTCTGGGGCGGGCACCTCTGGTAGCTCGGGAAGCACAATCGACAATTGATCATCGACCGCGGCAATGCCTTTGACATTGCCGACCACGAGAATGACCTTCTCGCGCGTTTCTTGATCAGCGACCTCGCCGCCAACCATCGCCACATCACCGGCAACGCGCACCGACAGGCCTTTGACCACTAAGCCATGCTCTTGGATTTTGGCGATTACATCACCGGTGTCCGGGTCATCCCCGACACCAACCTTCTTCAGCAAATTTTCCCCAGCGTCGCGAACGAAATCAAACAAACCCATAGTAGCCCCCTTTTGTGATGTTATGGGGCCAGGATGGAGCGATTACGCAGCCTTGTCAAAGGTGATGTGCAGTTCTTTCAGGCCGCGAAGCATCACATTGGGCATGTGCTTGAGATCGTTTTTCCCTTCGGCGAGCTGAATATTATTCAAGCGATCGAAGATGATGTCATAGGCAATGCACAGCTCTTTGCGTGAAAGCATCTGCCCGACGCACACATGAATGCCTTGACCAAAAGCCATCTGCTTGTTGGCATTTTTCCGATCAACTTTAAAATCATTTGGATTTTCAAACTTATCAGGATCACGGTTCGCCGCCGCATAGCGCAAGTGCAGCATGGAACCAGCCGGGACACTGACCCCTTCCAGCTCAGTATCTTCTTTCACAACACGCCACATGCCAGACGTAGCTGATTCAAGCCGCAGCACTTCTTCCACCATGTTTGGAATGAGCTTGCGCTCTGCGCGCACTTTGGCCATTTGCTCGGGGTTTTGGATTAACTGCAGCAAGCCGCCAGCCATGGTGTTCGTTGTCGTTTCATTGCCAGCGACCATAAGCTGCTGCACAATGGAGAGAAGCTCAGCGTCCGTGAGTGGCTGCTCTCCATCTATGCGGGCCTGGACAAGGTCAGTCAGGAGATCATCTTGCGGCTTGTTTTTACGCTCTTGCAGTTTTTCAAACATGTATTTTTGAAATTCCACGACGTCTTTGGCGCATTCGATTTCGCGCTCTTTTCCGTAATTGCCAGCAATCCGGTCTGCGAAAGCATCTGTCCAACGTTTAAACGTTGCCGCTTCAGAGCGGTCGGCCCCCAATTGTTCGGCGATGACCGCGACAGGCTGGGGGATGGCCAGCGCCTGCATAAAATCGCATTCGCCGTCGTCAATGAATTGGTCGATTAGCTCATTAGCGATGGAGCGAATATACTCCTCCATTTGGTTGACGCGCTTTTGGCTGAAAGCAAGATTGACGAGCTTGCGAAAGCGCGTGTGGCTTGGCGGATCATTGGTAAGCAGCGTGTCCGCCTGGGGCCAGCCTTCATCCAAAATCGCCTTCACGTCTGGATCTTCCGCGTTACTCCCTGCCAGCATCGCGCCGAAGTTGTTTGAAAACACATCATGACGTTTCAGGGCTTTGGCGACGATATCGTATTTCGTCACCAAGAAAAAATTGGTGCCTGGGATCTGATATATCGGGGCCTGCGCCATTGCAGCCTGATAAAATTCAAACGGGTCTTCAATCAAAGCAGGATCGAAGAAATTATACTCTGACAGCGGTTTGGTCATGGCGCCCTCCAGGCGATTTCGTCACTGCTACCAAACTACGCATTTGCGTGCAGCAAAGAGACTGCTCAAACTAAGGGGCTTAGCCAGCCTGCATCTGCGCCGTCAGTTGGCCAAGATCAAAATAGTCACGCCAAGCGGTGATCTCGCCCTCTTCCACTTCAAAGGTTCCCATGACTGGAATTTCAATATGTGCGCCGCTGCCCATGGCAAACCGGTCAATACGTTCGGTGAGCACCACATTGCCGTTTTCCGCTATGTTTAAGATTTCCCAGTCCACGCCTTTAATGTCGCCCAGACTTTCAATCACAGAGCGTACGCCCTCTGGACCAGTAACGGGCTGCATCGGGATGTTGTGATACACACAATCGGCCGACACCATTTCCGTCACACGGCCCCAGGCCATCCGGTTCCAGGCATCAATGAACATTTCAACTGTTTCAATGGGCGTCATATTGCTCTCCTGTTTCTAGGGGTGGCTGGTGGCACCGCCATCAACCAAGATGCCTTGGCCAGTAATGAAGCGCGATTCTTCGCTCGCAAGAAAGCTGATGAGCGGTGTGACGTCTTCTGGCTCACCAATGCGGCCAACGGGCGCGCGCTCAATCCAATAGTCCTCAAACCCAGCTACATTTTCAAATGTGGGAACGGTAATGCCTGTACGGATTGCGCCTGGCTGAATGTAGTTCACCGTAATGCCAAATTGCCCCAGCTCATTGGCCATAGACTTCGTCAAACCCGCAACAGCATGTTTTGATGTGGCATAGGCCGCCATATCCGCCGCGCCGTAATCTGACATGATGGAGCCAATATTGATGATACGCCCTGCCCCAGCGGCTTTGAGCGCAGGCAAACAAGCGCGGCTCAACGCAAAGCAAGCATCCACATTGATCGCCATGGTTTTGCGCCAAACATCCTCGCTATGGGTCTCGAAGGGCGCGGTCAAACACACGCCCGCATTGTTTACCAAAATGTCGATCCGCCCGAAGGCCTCCAGCGCTGCGTCTTGAATCGCATCGTCGGCACCTTCAAAGCTAACATCTTGCTTGAGCGCGCGCATATTCGCTGCAGCACCGAGGTCACAGTCATTGATGTCGACTGCGAGCACTTGCGCGCCGTCTTTGGCGAATTGTATCGCAGCTGCTCGGCCAATCCCGCTAGCAGCGCCAGTAACAATAGCGACTTTGCCGGTTAAATCCCGCGTGGTTTCAGGCACTTTGCCACTCCTTCGCCCAATGGGCTGCGTCTTGGCTTACCAGCCAGTGTACCATATTTGAAAGCAACCGTGTCACACCGCGATTGGCATAAGCAGTGGGCCCATCGCCCATTTGTAAATAGCCGATCGGTGCTTGCTCATAGGCGTTTAGCCAAGCAACGACATTGCTGCCTGGAGGATGATCCCAGCCATCATTTGAGAACATTTCTCCATCGACCGCGCGAGAGGCTGAATAAAAATTCTCCCCTGTAAAGTCATAGTCCGACCAGGCAATAGGCAAGACGTCCTCTTCGAACACTTCAGCAAGATAGAGTTCGTCTTGAACTTTAAAGGGTGAAACCCCGTCACAAACCGCATGCTCCGCGAGCGTGACTTGGTAGGTGACGTCATGGCGGTAGCCGCTATCGAGCTTGCGAGCGCCGCGTACATCGCCTGCGCGGTACAAGAAACGCCCACCAACAATCTCGCCGTAGGTTGGCCATGTCGGCCATCCCGCAAGCGCATGATGCAGAAACAAAATGGGTTTCTTCTGCGCTTGCAGGCGATGTGAAATAGCGTATTTAAAGCCTTGATTTGGGTCTATAAAATCAACACCGCCGGTGGATTTAAAGTCATATCCTGGCATATCGTACATCAGCCAGAGATCATAAGGCGCGCCCAGGCCTGCACCAATAAAGCTCTCAGCGGCCGGGTGCTCAATATGCGTCACATCGAGGCCCTCCACGCCATCAATCCACTTAAAAAATGGTCCTTTCTCAAATGGATGACCCTTGGTCACCAAAAGAGTTTTGATGGGCATCACAGGGTTTCTGGCGCGATCTGCAGCACTAGCTTGCCATTGTGATCGCCTGAGAAAAGCTTATTGAAGGACACCAGAAAGTTCTCGATGCCCTGATCGACATGCTCTTTAAACACCAGCTTATCCTCTGAGATCCAGGCAGCCATTTGCTCAATCCCTTGCGGAAATTGCGGCACAAAATCTCGAATGAGGAAGCCCTTCATGTCCGCTGTTTTCGCTATGAGCTGCCAGAGGTTCGTCGGCCCTGGGACCGGCTCGGTCGCATTATATTGGCTAATCATGCCGCACATGGGGATGCGGGCATTGTCGTTGATATTGGCCAGCGCCGCATCCAGGATACCGCCGCCTACATTATCGAAATAAACGTCCACGCCGCCTGGGCAGGCTGCAGCGATATCGGCCGTTAGAGCCGCGAGGTCTTTTCCGCGATAATCTACGGCTGCGTCAAAGCCGTAGTCTTGCACAAGCCGCTCGCACTTCGCCTGCCCCCCGGCAATGCCAACAGCGCGGCAACCCCGAAGTTTTGCAATCTGCCCAACAAGGGAGCCGACCGCGCCAGCAGCGCCAGAGACCAGAACTGTCTCCCCTGGCTTCGGTTGCCCTACGTCTAGCAATCCAAAATAAGCCGTCAGACCAACTGCGCCAAGCACAGAGAGATAGTTTGTCAGCGCTGGCACGATGGAAGGATCAACTCTGTTCGTGAAGCCACCTGCATCGGCAACGGAATATTCTTCAACGCCTGTTAGCGCGACAACATAATCGCCTTCAGAAAAGTCAGAGTGGTTGGACTTAGCCACCTGCGCGATCGTCGTGCAACGGATAGGCTCGCCTATGCCAATGGGCGGGAAATAGCTTTCCGCATCATCCATCCAGCCACGTATGGCGGGGTCAAGCGAGCAATAGATGTTGCGGATCAGCAGCTGGCCATCGCCAGGCTCTGGCAGGGGTTGCTCCACCCACTCGAAATCAGCTTGGGCAGGCTGGCCGCTGGGCCGCTGCTTTAGCAAAACACGTTTATTGCTCATGGTCTTATGTCCTCAATCCACACCGCGGCCGCCATCGACCACGAAGGCAGTCCCTGTTGTATAGCTGCTGTCGCTGCTGGCTAAATGGAGCGCAGCTTCTGCAATATCGATTGCTTCCCCAACCGTTTGCAGCGCATTGCCATCCATCGCAAATGCGCGCACTTCATCAGATTCGCCGTATTCGCCGGTAATCATTTCCGTCCAGATAACGCCTGGATTGATTGAGTTCACGCGGATGGGCGGATCATAGCGCGCGCCTTCTGCCGCGGCAGCTTTTGCAAGCTGGGTCACCGCTGCTTTTGAAGCGCAATAGGCCGTGCAATCATCCAGTCCAATCAATCCCGCAAGCGACGACATGGTCATGATGCTGCCGGCGCTTTTGTGCCTTCGCATATGCGCCAAGGCGTGCTTGATGCCGAGAAATGTTGCATCGACATTCACAGACCACAGCCAGTTAAAATCCTCAATTGACGTATCGGGCAGCGATCGCGAGAAAAACGCGCCAGCATTATAGACAGCGATGTCTAGCACCCCCGTTTTTTCTTCAATAAACTCAAACAGGTCCTGCCAGTCGTTTTCGCTCGTAATATCCTGACGGAAGAAGACCGCTTGGCCGCCCTCCGCAGCAATCATGTCGCAAGTTTTTTGACCCTGCTCGCGATTGCGCCCGGTGGCAATGATCGTCGCGCCGTGACGGGCAAAGAGACACGCAATTTCCCGGCCAATGCCGGATGTCGCGCCGGTCACCAAGGCAATCATACCCTCTAGTTTACGCACATTGGTCATAGATCGCTCCACCCGCCGCTCACGTGAATGGTGGCGCCAGTTGTAAATTTAGAAGCATCTGAAGCGAGGTACGCTGCGGCTTTTGCAACGTCTTCTTTTTCGCCGTAACGCTGCAGCGGGATCAAATTAAGAAAACTATGGTCGCGCTCATCCCAAGGAACATCAGCAGCGCCTTCCGTCATCGACGTACGCACGGGCCCAGGCGCGACAGCGTTGACGCGAATAAAATCTCCCTTTCGCCCCATCTCCACTGCCAGTGCCTTTGTGAGATTTTTCAGCGCAGCTTTAGAGGTTCCATAAGCGCAAGCGCCGGGGATCATCCGCTCGACGACGATAGAGGTTATGTTGATGATCGACGCATAAGCTGGCTTTTCACTAAACGCCTTGCGCGCGGCCTCAATGAATAGTTTCGATCCAGCAAAAGGCCCTAGAAGATTGACGGCGCAGCTGCGCTGAAAGCGCTCTAAAGTCATGTTGCTGAAGGATGTCAAATCCGCCACCCCGGCGTTATTCACCAAGATATCGCAAGAGCCGCTCTCAAAGGCGGCGCCTATCACCTTCTGCCAATCATCTGGCTGGGTCACGTCATGATGAATGCCTTCAAAATGACCGGCTGCGGCCAAATCCTGTGTTTCTTTGAGGCCTTGCGCGTCAACATCACTCCCAATCACGAACGCACCAAGCGCTGCAAAGTGCGATGCAATGGCTTGACCCAGGCCAGAGCCGGCCCCAGTCACAAGTGCGCGTTTGCCCTCAAGCATCCTCTCCCCCCAACGGCTGACCTTTCGCAGACATCACAACAAACACCTCTTCGTTTTCAATGCGAATTTCATAAGCCTTTATGCCGCGCACTGCAGGCGCTGCCAGATGCTTGCCTGTGGCAAGATCAAATCGCGCGCCATGATGCGGGCACATCAAACTACCGCCGCGCGCACGCGCGCCGTCCAATGGCTTCAAAGCATGCGAGCAACGCGCCTCAAATCCATAAACGCGGTCACCCACCCTGCACAGTGCGACCGCTATCTCTTCTGCACCGTGCACCACAGCGCGCTTGTCAGGCAGATCAGCCAAATCGCATAGTTTCAAAAGGGTCGTCATACAGCGCGCGGCGCTCCCAGTCGTTTCACCCCACCATATCAACCAGGCAGCACACACCTGACAACCGAATCAAAGTGATGGCTTTTCATGCTGCCTGCAAAAAACGACGCCTCGTATGATTGTGCACTGCAGCAGTAAAGAACGAGGCAAAAGGCCCAGCCAACTCTGGAAAGCCACTGAAAAATCAACCCATTCAGGCCACAAGTTGGCGCTCTAGAACTACTCTAGAAAGATAGGCGAAAAGTCCGCCCGCAAAAACGCCGCGCAGACACCGAATTTTGCTGCGCCGCACAAGAAACATGCTGGACTGTTTGTTTTTTTCCTCAACCCGTGATAGCCATGCTCTCGAATTCGTTAGCCCCCACTTTGCTGAGCTATCTGTTCTCAGGCGTGTTGGCTCGCGCATTCACCTTGCATGACCAGGCCATGACATTCGTAAAAGCGAAGCACCCGCCTTTTCTTGCAAGACCGGTCAACTCTTATCCGTGGGGAGCTTTATGGGAATCGTTGCCGATCACTATGAATTTGCAATTCAAACTGTAGAGGATGTTTTGCCAGCAGCCGTCCAGCTGCGCGATATGGCAGAGGCGATTGGCGGCTATCGCATCGCTGCCTGCGATAACATTGCCTCCAAAATTCCAATGAAAGACCAGGATGGGAACATCCTCGCTGAGACAGTCTTTGGCTGGACGGATGAAAGCGAACAATGGTGGAAGAATTCCCGCCTCGCTCTTACCAGCCCAGTGCCGCGCGCGTGCCGCTACGAGAACGAGCCCTTCTGGTGCAATGTTGAAGGGTTCTACCCGCGTCAACCCAATCCATTCTTGGATGAAATTGACGTCTCTGACTTTGAAAAACGCTCCGGCATTCGCTCGGGCATCATTGTGCCTGTGCATTTACCGCTAGGTCAAATTGGCGCCATGTCGCTTGCGCCGCGCGACAACCGCGAAGACCTGTCTGATGATTTTGGCCAGCACGCTGACGACCTTCAAGTCCTAGCGCACCGCTTCATCACCGGCTATGTCAAAGCAACCCGCGGCCGCTCGCTCGTCCCATCGGATTGCCAGCTGACAAAACGCGAAGTTGAGTGTTTGCGCTGGGCTGCCGTCGGCAAGACCGACCGAGAGATCTCCATGATCCTCTCGCGCAGCCACGCCACCATCCGCTTCCACATCAAAAATGCTGGCGAAAAGCTGAACACAGTCAACCGCTCGCAAACGATCTTCAAAGCCGCACAACTAGGCTACCTGGGGACAGCTGCCTAGGGTCTGAAACCAACAGGCGCCCTCATTAAAAGGGGGGTGCCTGTTCCAAGACTGCTCCTGGTGGAGCGATTCAGGTTGGCGGCGTGAGTTGAATAGTGAATCAACCATCGTTCGCGATTTGCTACTGCTTAAACACAGCCACAACGCACCTGCTGCCTGCGATAATCGAATGTTCTGAATAGCGCGCTTCTTGACGTGACCTTGCCCTTTGCGTAGCTCGTGGGGCAAGGAGATCAACTATGATTAACATCGTTGGAGGCGGGCTCGCGGGCTGTGAGGCGGCCTGGCAAGCAGCGCAGCGCGGGGTAGACGTGACGCTCTATGAGATGCGCCCAAAGGAACAAACCGCTGCACATCAAACGGATGGGCTGGCTGAACTCGTCTGTTCAAATTCGTTCCGCAGCGATGATGCGATGAACAACGCAGTTGGGTTGCTGCATGAAGAAATGCGCCGGGCCCAGTCCCTCATAATGACGGCAGGGGAAGAGGCGCGCGTACCAGCGGGCGGGGCTATGGCCGTGGACCGAGACGTCTTTTCTCGAGGCGTTCAAAACGCCATAGAAACACATCCGCGCATTACGCTCGTACGAGAGCCACTTGAGACATGGCCGCCACTCAAGTGGGAGCGCGTTATTATTGCTACAGGGCCACTAACGCTTGAGCGCCTGGGCGCTGCCATTCAGGACCAGACTGGCGAAGATGCCCTCGCCTTTTTCGATGCCATTGCGCCAATCGTCTATAAGGACAGCATCGATTTTTCAAAGGCTTGGTTCCAGTCGCGCTATGACAAATCCACCGATGGCGGGGATGGGAAAGACTATATCAACTGCCCCATGAGCGAAGCGGAGTATACAGCCTTTATCAACGCCTTGTTGGATGGCGATAAGACCGACTTCAAAGAGTGGGAAGAAAATACACCCTATTTTGAAGGCTGCATGCCCATTGAAATCATGGCATCGCGCGGGCCTGAAACGCTTCGCTTTGGACCGATGAAACCTGTTGGCCTCAGCAACCCCCATAGCGATGACCGGCCCCATGCGGTGGTTCAGCTGCGGCAAGATAACAAGCTGGGCACGCTTTATAATATTGTCGGTTTTCAAACGAAGTTGAAATATGGCGCCCAAGCAGACGTTTTGCGGATGATCCCTGGGCTTGAAAATGCGCGTTTTGCCCGGCTCGGCGGCCTGCACCGCAACACCTTTATCAATTCACCTAAGGTGCTTGATGATAAATTACGGCTGAAGGCTGATCCGCGCGTGCGCTTTGCTGGGCAAATTACGGGCGTTGAAGGCTATGTGGAATCAGCAGCCATTGGATTGCTCGCTGGCCGCTTTGCAGCCGCTGAAGCCCTTGGCGAAGCGTTAATCGCGCCGCCGCGGGAAACGGCGATGGGCGCGCTGCTCCATCACATTACCGGCGGCGCGATGCCAGACAGCTTCCAGCCCATGAATGTGAATTTCGGCCTCTTTCCGCCGCTCGCCCAGCGCACCAAGAAGAAAGAGCGCAAACCCGCCATGAGCAAACGCGCGTTAGAAGCGCTAGAGCCATGGCTTGGAGCGGAGGCCGTAGCTGCGGAATAAAAAAAGCATGCCCAATCGCGCAGGGCATGCTTGATAGTCTTGTTCGCCTTGGGACTAGCTTAGTAACTCATCACAGGGTCAAGCTCTTTGGCCTGCGCGACCCAGCCCTCAACCACTTTTTCAGATGGTAAGCTGCGCACCAACTTTTTGGTTGCGTTTACTTCCGCCATTTTGGCCGTCAGATTGTCTGGGCGGCGATTGCGGAGCTCTTTGACTGTGTCGACGCCAGCCGCTTCCAAAAGCTCTGAATACTCTTCCCCAACGCCTTTAATCCGCATGAGGTCCGCCATATTCGCGAATTTCAAAATTTGCTTTTCGCCGATCCCACTTTCCGCGGCGACTTCTTTGCGGCCTTTAGGCGTCGCGGCCCGCTCCAGCAAAGCGCCCGTTGTACGAATGCCAGCGACTTTTAATTTTTCGGCCAATGCTGGGCCAATACCCTCAATATCGTTGATGCTATAGCTCATGAGACGGTCTGCTCCCGCTGTCGGTTTTTTCAAGTTACGCCATGTCTTAGACATCTGGCTCCTCTACCAGGCGGCGAGGCTCCCCAAGACTGCAGCCGCATCGAAGCGGATTTTTACTTGAAAAGCAATGCCTCAGACGTGTTTTTTTAAAGCTTCTGCAATTTAAACTCTGCCAGTCCATACAAACCACCAGGTCCGTAAGATGGTGCCGGGTAAAGATGCGCTATTGGTTGGTTTTTCTGGATCAAACCCATTCCGCGCTAAGGCTTTGGCCGTTCTGGCGGCAAAAACCAAAGGCGCAAGCGCCCGCCTATGGCGCGCGGACCAATCGCTTCTCAGGCCTTGGGTTAGGCTTTCTAACGCTTCATTTCCAGCCTCTTGCAGATACATCTTCAGGTCTGCGGTGAATTGCCCTTGGAAGACCGCGTCGCGCTGCAAACCCATGTCTTGCAGGACATCTTCTGGCATGTGCGAGCGCCGCATCTGTGCGTGAAAGGCAACAGAGCGGACAATACCAACCAAGGTCGCAGCCGCACCAACAATGCCTGCACGTGCCTGCGCCTGTACATCACCGCCGCTTGCTGCAATGGCTAAGCTATAGAGTGCGCCGCCCGTGCTTGCAGCATAGTCGCTGACGCTGCGGCGATCTTTTGGCCCTTCTTCATACAAATCTTGCTGGCGCGCATCGATCATTGACAGCAGAGCGTCCGAACCAAGAGCGCCATTTTGAATATGCGGCGCAAGGGCCTTCACTACGGGATGTTCACGCACGTTTCCCACTTCCGCTCCTTCCAGGGCTTCGCGCCACCACGTAAGACGGATTTCACCGAGCATAGGTTCGCTCACGCTCTCTCTTATGCGGGCTAGCTCACCATTATAGGCCTGCAAGGCAATCAAGGCTGGCTGATCGCGCGGATCGGCAAAGAGGCAGCCAATATATGCACTATGATCGAGAGTGCGCAGCTGCTGCGCGCAGCTGCTGGTTATAGGATCAAGCGCCACTGGGAAACAAAAGGCAAGCTGCGCGCCGATCTTCCATGACCAGTACATTGTAAGTTCGCGCAGCTGCGCCCGTATCCATCACGTCCACTGGAACGCCGCAGCGCTCAAACGCAGCGCGCACTGCCGATGGTAACACTTTCATCGATTTCCCGGTCCCGATGAGCAACACATCCAGCGGCCCGAGAAGGGCCGCAATCGTGTCAGCGGCGCTGTCATCAATCGCTTCGAAGACGTCAATGGGCGCTGGCTCTGCATAGACGCTTGAGACCAGCACGGCGCCGTCTTGCACCTTGCCAGCGACGCGGAACCCCGTGTCGCTATAACCGCTGATCAAAAACTTATCCCCGGGGTCGTTCTTCGTTAGCTGCATGGCAGGTGCGCCTTTTGGCCCCGCTTAAGGGCGCGCATTGGCTTCCTGCGGGATAAATGCTTCGCGGCTGACATTGAGCGCGTTGAGGACCGGGGATGCCACAAAGATGGAAGAGTACGTTCCGATCACGACGCCCCAGATCATGGCTGCGGTAAACCCACGAATAACCTCGCCGCCCAAGAAAAACAGTGCCAGCAAGGCAAGCAATGTCGTGACAGACGTCATCAACGTGCGCGCCAGTGTTTCATTGAGCGATTGATCAATGATTTCAAGAATTCTCGGCTTGCGGTATTTGCGCAGGTTCTCACGAATACGGTCGAAAACAACGACGGTATCATTGAGCGAGTAGCCCACGATGGTGAGAATGGCGGCAACGATGGAGAGGTTAAATTCAAGGCCCGTGATCGAGAAGAAGCCAATCGTGAGCGCCACATCGTGGATCAAGGACACAACGGCCCCCAGTCCAAATTGCCATTCAAAACGAAACCAAATGTAGATCATGATGGCGCCGACCGCGAGCAGCACGGCAGTGATGCCCTTTTGCACAAGCTCGCCAGAGACTTTCGGGCCGACCACTTCCGTGCGCCGCACGTCATAGGTATCGCCAAATTTTTCTGTCAGGGCCGATAAGACCGAATTGATGGCAGCTTGTTGACTGCCCTCTGCTTGGCGTTCGATGCGGATCAAGACATCATCAGGTGCACCAAACTCCTGGGCGGCGACATCGCCAAGACCGAGGCCAGAGACAGCGGCGCGAATGCCCTCTACGTCGGCGGGGCCATCGGTTTTGACCTCAATCGTCACACCGCCGCGAAAATCAATACCGAAATTTAGGCCATGCAAATACGTGTATGCGCCAGAGGCAATGATCAGGATAACCGATAAAACCATCGCAATTTTGCGAAAGGCCATGAAGGGAATGGCGGTTTTTTCAGGGACCAGCCTTAATAACATCTTCCTTGCCTTCCCGCGCTAAAGCGTCAGCGTCTTGGGCCGCGAACGGCGCAGCCAAAGGGTTAAGATCATCCGCGTGACCATGATCGCGCTAAACACTGAGGTAATGATACCGATCGCCAAAGTGACGGCGAACCCCTTCACTGGCCCTGAGCCAAACTGGAACATCAACAGCGCCGCGAGCAGCGTCGTGATGTTGGCATCAAAAATCGTACTCATAGCATTGCGATAGCCGGCGTCCACGGCTTGCACCGGCTTTCGCCCCACCCGCAGTTCTTCACGAATGCGCTCGAAGACAAGCACGTTCGCATCCACTGCCATACCAACTGTAAGCACGATGCCAGCAATCCCTGGCAAGGTAAGCGTTGCTTGCAGGCCCGACATCGCCGCGAGCAGCAGAACGATATTCGCAAGCAACGCTATATCAGCGACAAAGCCAAAGCGGCCGTAGACCATAACCATGAAGACAACCACTGCAACAAGACCAATGATGCCTGCCAATTTACCTGCGTTTACGGATTCCGCGCCCATGTCCGGGCCGACAGTGCGCTCTTCCAACACAGTTAAATCTGCTGGCAAAGCACCAGCGCGCAGGAGCAAGGCAAGCTGCGATGCGCTTTCAGCATTAAAGCTCCCAGAAATTTGCGCAGAGCCGCCTAAGATGGGCTCATTGATGTTGGGCGCGGAAATGACTTCATTGTCGAGGACGATCGCGAAGGGCCGGTCAACGTTCTCTGTCGTGACCTTTGCAAAGGTGCGCCCGCCGCCTGAATCAAAATCGATATTCACGACCCATTGGTTTTGACTGAAATTGGCGGTGGCGTTCGTTAATTGATCGCCAGTGATCATGGCTCTGCGGCGGATAGCGATCTTTTGATCGGGGGTTTCCACAAAGGGCAACACCTCCGTTCCCGGCGGTATACGTCCACGCCCGATATCCGCCTGGTCGACTGACACATCAACCAAATGAAAGGTGAGCCGCGCGGTTTGCGTAAAGATACGTTTGGCTTCCTCTGGGTCTTGAAGACCTGGTAGCTGGACGACGATGCGGTCTTCGCCCTGGCCTTGGATAGTGGGTTCGCGCGTGCCGAGTTCATCCACGCGGCGGCGGATCACTTCGATTGATTGGCCAACCACTTGTTTTTTGCGGGCCGAAACAGCTGCTTCGCTCAACGTCGCCGTGACCTCGCCCGTTTCCGCGATATCAAACTCAAAATTCGGCTGACCAGGGCCGAGAGGGCCATCCCCCACCGGCGAGATCGCAGCATTTAGGACTTTACGGACGACATCGCGCTGGGTGGGATCGCGCAAATCGAATTGGACGCCCAAGTCTGTCGCTGTGAAATTCGCATAGCCAATGCGCCGCCCTTGCGGTGTGCGTGCATCGCGCATGGCTGACCGGATCGTATCGCCAAAGTTTTCGACCTGCTCTTTCAAGACGGACGCGCTGTCCACTTCCAAGAGAAAGTGAGAACCGCCTTGCAGATCTAGCCCCAAGTTCACCGTGTTTGCTGGCATCCACCCAGGCAGCTGATCGCGAGTGAGTTGCGGCAGGACATTGGGCAAGGCGAAAAGGAGGCCCAAAAGGCAAATGCCGGTAATCAGCACTATTTTCCAACGCGGGAAATCAAGCATAGAGGCAGGTCGCTTTCAGGCTTTGAGCGGTAAGAGGCTAGCGCTGATTTATTTGCTATCGTTTGCAGGCTCAGTTTTTGAGCGCACGTCAGAAATGGTGGATTTCACAGCCTTCACCCGAACGCCGTCCGACAAGTCAATATCCAGATCATCATCATTCACTTTTGACACCTTGCCAATCAGTCCGCCAGCCGTGACAACAACATCCCCGCGGCGAATACCCCCAATCATGGCCTGATGATCTTTAAGGCGCTTCTGCTGCGGCCGGATCAAGAGGAAATAGAAAATGATGAACATCAGCACAATCATGGTGATTGGGCTTGCCAATATGGCAGACATTCCGCCGACATCGGTTTGCGCATATGCGGGATCAATGAACATCACTTATTTCCTTCTCTGGCCTTCTTAACCATGTCGCACTATGAAAGCGGCAAGACCGCAATGACACAGGACAAGGTGTTTAGGATGGCAGATAAGCCCCCTGCCCGCACATTGCTAGAGCGAATTGCCCTAGCAGTGGAACGTTTATCGCCTATCGTGCCGGAAAAGCCGGATTTTACGCGCGCAGACGCCTATGTCTGGCAGGCAAACACAGGCAGCGTAGACGCGTTAGAGACAGTGTCTGCGATGCCGCTAGAGCTATTACTGGGCATTGATCAAGCCAAAGCCACATTGCTTGAAAACACAAAGCGCTTCGCAGCAGGTTTACCAGCGAACAACGCCCTATTATGGGGCGCACGCGGCACGGGGAAAAGCTCCCTTGTCAAAGCTATTCATGCAAGCCTTCCGGCGCCGCGCCCGGCGCTGGTTGAGATTCACCGCGAAGATATTGAAACACTTCCTGCGCTGATTACTTTGGTCAAAGACATACCGCGGCAGCTGCTGCTTTTTTGTGATGACCTCTCCTTTGATGCGCATGATAGCAGCTACAAATCGCTCAAGGCCGTGCTTGAAGGCGGCCTTGCGGGGCGCCCTGCCAATGTCTTGCTATACGCCACTTCCAATCGCCGCCATCTCATGCCGCGTGATATGATGGAAAATGAGCGTTCTAGCGCGATCAATCCCGCTGAGGCCGTTGAAGAAGCGGTATCGCTTTCAGATCGCTTCGGCCTTTGGCTGGGGTTTCATTCCGTCGGCCAGCGATTGTATCTCGACATGGTCAACACCTATGCGCAGCGCTTTGGCTTGCCTGAAGAGGGCTTGGAAGAGGCAGCAAAGGCATGGTCGGTCACACGCGGCGCCCGCTCTGGCCGGGTGGCTTGGCAGTTTATTCAAGATTGGGCCGGCGCCCATGCACGAATGATAGCGCTTTAGCGCCCCGCAGACGCCATTTGTAAACGGCCGAGATAGCGTATGGGGTCGATCGCTTGGCTATCGCGGCGCAGCTCAAAGTGCAGCTGCGGCGTCTTTACCAGGCCTGTTTTCCCCACTGTCGCTATCTGCACCCCTTGGCGCACCTGCTGGCCCTCCACGACCATTAATTTTGCCACATGGGCATACGCGCTGACCATACCGCTGGCATGCCGCACGAGAATCAAATTGCCGAAGGCGCGCAGCCGGTCGCCTGCGTAAATGACTTCACCGCTCGCAGCGGCATAGACAGGATCGCCTGCACCTGCAGCGATGTTAATGCCATCATTGCGCAGCCCATCGGCTTTCACGCCATAACGCGACACCACTTTGCCAGCCGCTGGCCAAATAAACGTCGCCCTCCCTGCATGCGGCGAGACGCGCACTGGCTTGGCATGTTGGCCTTGAGCTAACGCCGGAATGACCAACACCTGCCCTTTACGCAGCCCATAAGGCTTTCGCAGCTTATTTGCTCGTATAAGCTGGCTTGCAGGAACTCCTTTAGCGCGGGCGATCGCATAAAGCCCATCACCGCGCCGGACGGTATATGTCTTCGCCCTAGGCTTTGCGGACGCCTTAACGACACGCGGCTTAGGCTGCTGGGCGGAAACCTTAGGCCGCGCAGGCGGCGATTGCGACAGCGCAATGCGTTGCCCCTGGTTTAAATGATATGGCTTTGACAAGCCGTTGGCCTTGATGATCTGACTGGCAGGCACATTGAAGCGCCGCGCCAAACCATAAACCGTATCTCCAGCGCGCACCCTGTAGCCTGAGGCAGATGATGTTGATGCGGGTACCCAAGTAGCGCCGCCGCGTGAGGCAGGCGCGCTGGCGCGGTAGACTTTGGGTTTTGCTTTTGGAGACGGGATGGGCAGCGGGCTGTTAGAAATTTGCCAGCGCGGCGATATGTTGCGGTAATCAGACACACCCGTACGCGGCGATGCGCAGGCCCCAAGGGCCAGGCAGAAACTTGCAAACCACACAAGCACAGCGATGTTTGATCGACCAGTCATCGGGCAATATTAAATTTTAGCGGAATCCCTGTCTAGCGCGGGCATTGAGATTCGCCTTTTGGACTCAAGGCTTTAGCGGGGCTTTACAGGCTCGTCATCCACCATTGGCACAAATTTGGCCGGGGTCACGGTTTGCTTTCGCATTTTGCCATCGCTCTTCGTAATTCGCACCACATCTTGCGGTCCATTTTCGGGACCAATTGGCAACACCATATGTCCACCTTCGGCCAATTGCTCCCACAACATGTGGGGAAGCTCCGCTGCAGCGGCCGTCACCATTATTTTGTTAAACGGCGCTTGTTCAGGCCATCCGCGCCAGCCATTGTCGAGCCGGCAAACGATGTTGCGTAAACGCAACGCTTCGAAACGTTTTTCAGCAGCATCGTGCAGGTTCTTATAACGTTCCACGCTGAAAACGCGGCGGGCAAGCCGGGAGAGGATTGCGCACTGATATCCTGAGCCGGTGCCGATCTCTAAAACCTTATCTCCTGCCTCGACCTCAAGCGCCTGGGTCATCAGGCCCACCATCAGCGGCTGACTGATGGTTTGGCCATCTGAAATCGGCAGCGCCAGATTGTCCCAGGCATAGTCCGCCATAGTATCATCAACAAACTGGTCGCGGGGCATCTTCGCCATCACATCCAGCACAGCAGCATCGCTCACGCCGCCAGCGCGCAGGCCGTCAAGAAGCTGCTCTACGGCGGTCTGGCGATCAGGCATGGTCAAACTTTTGCGACACCGTTTCCTCCAGCCTCTGCCGGGTTGGTTCGTGAGTCAAATTGAGATGGAGCGGCGTCACCGAGATGTAGCCATCGCGAACCACTTGAAGATCGCTATCTTCCGGCTGTGCGCCAAGCGCTCTGCTGAGCCCAAACCAATAATAGGGCAAACCGCGCATGTCTGTGCGCGCATCAATGCGCATATCGGTGACATCGCGCTGTCCTTGGTGGGTGACTTCAATGCCTTTGACACTCTCTGCTCCCATGGATGGGAAATTCACGTTCATCAGCACTGTGTCAGGCCAACCTTCGTCTAATAGCGTTCGGATAATTTGCGCGCCATATTTTTGCGATGGGGCCCAATCAATGCGCCGCTCTTCCACATTCACTGCCTGGCTCAGAGCAATGGAGGGAACGCCGGCCAATGTTCCTTCCATCGCCGCTGCGATTGTGCCTGAATAGGTGACATCTTCACCCAAATTGGCGCCGCGATTAACGCCTGATAAAATCAAATCGGGCCGCTCGTCTTTGACGATGTGATTGAGCGCCATCATCACGCAATCTGTCGGCGTGCCGCGCACCGCATAGCGCCGCGGCGCGGCTTTTACATAACGCAAAGGCTGGTTCAGCGTTAGCGAATGGCCAGCACCGGATTGTTCTGCTTCAGGCGCCACAACCCACACATCGTCACTCAGCTCGCCTGCGATACTCTCGAGTATCTCAAGCCCTGGCGCATGGACGCCGTCGTCGTTGGTAACCAGAATACGCATTAAGGACGCTCCAGTGTGGTTTGGCCGCCCAGATAAGGTTGCAAGACGGCGGGGACAGCAACGCTGCCATCTTCATTTTGATAGTTCTCCAGCACCGCCACCAATGCCCGGCCAACCGCAAGGCCCGAGCCATTCAGCGTGTGGACAAACTGGGTCTGCTTTTCGCCAGGCACGCGCATCCGCGTATTCATGCGCCGCGCCTGAAAATCGCCGCACGTGGAACAAGACGAGATTTCGCGGTATGCCTTTTGTCCAGGTAGCCAGACTTCTAAATCAAAAGACCGGCGGGCGGAAAAGCCCATATCCCCGGTGCAGAGCAGCATGGTACGAAATGGCAGCTCTAACGCCTTTAAAACGGACTCTGCCGCCTGCGTCATGCGTTCATGCTCAGCGTCTGACTTATCGGGCGCAGTAATGGAGACAAGCTCCACCTTGTTAAATTGATGCTGGCGGATCATGCCTTTGGTATCGCGGCCCGCGGCCCCAGCTTCGGACCGGAAGCACGGCGTAAGCGCGGTGAAGCGCAGCGGCAATTGCCGTGAGTCCAAAATATCTTCGCGCACAATGTTGGTGAGCGCGACTTCCGCCGTGGGAATGAGCCAATGATTAGCGGTGGTCTGAAACAGGTCCTGCGAAAACTTCGGAAGCTGGCTCGTGCCGAACAGCGCCTTGTCCCAGACAAGCACCGGCGGTGCGACTTCTTCATAGCCGAATTCGCGCGTTTGATGGTCCAGCATGAATTGCCCGAGCGCACGTTCAAGACGCGCCACCTCGCCGCGCAACACGACAAAGCGCGCGCCGGACATACGCGCTGCGGCTTCAAAATCCATACCAAGCGGCGCGCCCACGTCATCATGCTCGGCGGGCGCAAAGGCAAATTCTCTAGGGGAACCCCAGCGCCGCAGCTCGACATTATCCTCTTCGCTTTTGCCAAGGGGAACATTATCAAAAGGAATATTTGGAAGCGATGCAAGGCGGGCCTGGATCGCCTCAAATTGGCTTTTTGCTGCGGCCTCGAGCTCCGGCATCGCCTGCTTGATCTCAGCGACTTGCGCCATGAGCGCCTGGGCGGTCTTTTCATCGCCGCCCGCCTTCGCTTTGCCGATGCTTTTTGACGCGGTGTTGCGCTGGGCCTGCATATCTTGAAGGCGCTGCAGGGTATCGCGGTGCTCAGCGTCGAGCGCCAATATATTTGCCGAGACGGGCTCTATCGCACGCCTTGCAAGGCCAGCATCGATGGCTTCAGGGCTTTCGCGCAGCGCTTTAAGATCAAGCATATGGGGTACTCTTAGAGCTTGGAGCGTCCCGCTTAGCGTTTTGGCGGCCGCTTTGGTTTTGGTTTTTTAGGCGTGCGCTTGTAGGCCCCAGCCATGCGATCTTTCAAGCCTGAAAAATCGCGGCTGGCTTTCGGCGCGGCTGGAGGCGTGGCTGGGGATGGGCCTTCAGGCGGCGTATCTTCGCGCGGCATTGGGTCTGGGAAAGGGTCCGGTTCTGGTGGCGGCGGCGGCGGCGGCGTGTCATCACCCTCATCATCAGCTGCCGGGTCTGAGCGCTCAACCATACGCACACCCCAGATAGACAGCTCATACAGCGCCATCATAGGCAGCCCCAAAATCACCTGGGAAATGAAGTCCGGCGGGGTGACCAGTGCGGCAAACGCAAAAATCCCAACGACAGCATATTTGCGGAACCGCGCGAGGCCAGCTGAGGAGACAATGCCGACTTTGCCAAGCAAAACCAAAATGACGGGCAGCTGAAAGCTAATGCCGAATGCCAAAATCATTTGAATGACGATGGACAAATAGCTGGCCATGGTTTGCTGCAAGACGGAGCCAAATCCCTGCCCCACATCCAGCAAGAACCGCCAAGCGAGCGGCATGACCACGTAATACACCAATCCCGCGCCCGCTATAAATAGCACCGGTGTAGCGGCCAGAAACGGCAGCAAGGCCTTCTTTTCTTGCCGATAAAGCCCAGGTGCAACGAACGCATACAGCTGGCCAGCAACGAGCGGGAAAGACAGCGAAAAGCCAATGGCAAGCGACAGCTTTAACTTGGTGATGAATGGCTCGATCACATTGAGATTAACCAGTTCAAAGTTTGGAACTTGCTCGTCAAGCTCCTCCTGGGTCAACGCTGGATTTTCCTCCAGCAAATCCGCCATCTCAGACGCGCGCCAGCTGGCATAGGTATTCTCAAGTGGCGCAATCAGGAAATTATAGACGGGTTCTGCAACCAAAAACCCTAGAAGACAGGCAATCACCAGACCTACCAGCGCATAAATCAGCCGGCGCCTTAATTCGATCAAATGGTCAATTAGCGGCGCTTGGGTGTCGTCAATATCAGTGAACATGGCCTAGGGGGCACCTGGCGGCGCATCAGTTGACTTGCCGGGCGGGCTATCCGTGTCTGTGACGAATTTCTCGACAGCTTTACCAGCGTCAAAATTGCGCGCCGCTTTGGCTTTTTGGCTCAATTCTTCCAGCTCAGCCTCGCGGGCAATCTGGTCAAGAGCGCCGCGGAAATCCCCAGCAAGCGAACGCATTTTCCCATACATTTGGCCAACCGAGCGCGCGAGTTTAGGAAGGTCGCGCGGGCCAACAACGACCAGCGCAACGACACCTAAAACAGCCATCTCGCTCATACCAAGATCAAACACAGCGCAGGACTTTCAGCGCGCAGCAGCCAACGCTGCCGCTTAAGAGACTTCTTCTTTTGCAGGCTTTGAAACAGGCTTTGCAGTTGCGCTGCTTGCTATCTCTTCCGGTTTTTCGTCATCTACCTCAAGCGCTTCAGGCTCATCTTTCAGACCATCTTTGAAGCTTCGGATGCCTTTAGCAACATCGCCCATCAAGTCGGAAATCTTGCCGCGACCGAACAAAATCACGACCAACAAGACGACCAGTAAAATTTGTCCCCATCCAGGTAAACCCATGGTGACGACACTCCTTTTTCAACGTTGTATGGCTAGCTTATGACAAAAAGCAGGTGCGCGCGCAATGCGGCAATGGCCCTTAAGGCTGCGATGTCGGGTCTTCATTTTCTTCAGCAGCAGCACTTTCTGCTTCATCCGATGGCTGCGAGGTCGTCGCATCGAGCATCCGCGCCAGCACATCATCCACAGGGTCAAGCAAGCCGGCCGCACGCAGCTCAGCCAGTCCCGGCAAATCATCAAGGGCTTCGAGGCCGAAATGCGCTAAAAAGTGCTCTGACGTCGCATAGAGCACGGGGCGCCCGGGCACTTGCTTTCGCCCGCGCGGCCTAATCCACTCCGCTTCTAGCAAGACATCCAGCGTCCCGCGCGACAAGCTCACACCGCGCAGGTCCTCAATCTCACTGCGTGTGACGGGCTGGTGGTAAGCAATGATGGCGAGGGTCTCGACGGCTGCGCGCGAGAGCCGCCGCGTTTGGTCCATCTCTTCCTGCAACAGAAACGAAAGATCGCTTGCGGTTTGAAACTGCCAGCGCCCGCCGCGCTCGACCAAGCAAAATCCACGTGTGGAGAACTCATCTTGAAGATCGACGAGCAAACGCGCGGCATCAGGCTCTCCTGGCAAGCGCGATATTATCTCATCCAGGGTCAACGGCCTTTGCGCAGCAAACAAAACCGCCTCAACCATGCGCCGCTGGCCTGCCAAATCTAAAGCGGCTTCTGACGAAGAAGCACCGGCCTCCTCCATGCCCAGATCATCGCTCACTCGCCCGCATCCTTCGCAGCCGCAGACTTAAGGAAAACTGGCCCGAATGCAGCCGATTGCTGCAGATTTGCGCCCCCTTGTTTCACAAGCTCTAAACTCGCCGCAAACGTGCTCGCTAGATGGCTCGCGCGCGAGCCCTTCCCTTCACCCAGCTCGGGCATGAAGGCCTCTAGGCGTGTCCATTCTACAGCCACGCCCATAAGCGCAGATAGGCGTTCGAAAGCCTCTTCAAGCCTCAAAACGGCAGGCCGTTCAGGGGTAAACGGGGCATCCTGCCCGCGCGTGCGAAACTGCGCATAGGCCTTGAGCAGTTCGTAGAGCGTTGCATCATAGCGCGTCTTTTTGATTCGTTTGAGACCTTCAGGCATGCCTCGGGTGAGCACATCCCTGCCAAGCTGATCGCGCGCAACCAACTGAAGCCCCACATTGCGCATCGCTTCCAGGCGCTGCAGCTGCAATTGCAGGCGCAAAGCGAGTTCTTCGGCGCTTGGCTCCTCATCGTCGTCTTCTTTGGGCAGCAGAAGGCGCGTCTTTAAGTAGGTCAGCCAAGCGGCCATGACCATGTATTCCGCAGCCAGCTCAAGGCGCATATCGGCGGCGGATTGGATGAAGGAGAGGTATTGTTCTACGAGCGCCAGAATGGAGACCTCCCGCAGATCCACCTTTTGCGCGCGCGCAAGCATTAACAGAACGTCGATGGGGCCTTCAAAGCCATCCAAATCCAAGTGCAAAACCGGCTCATCTGAGCGCGCGGTTTGCAGGGAAATGACGGTAGTATCATTCATGGACTTTAGCTTAGGCACCTAGCAGCCATCACGCAACCAGCGCCATGAGCGTTTGTGACAGCCAAATGGCAGGCCTTAAAACAACAGCGCCGAATGGATCGACCCGAATGCCGACCTCAGCCAGGACCATGGGCGCTAAGAAAAACAAACCGATCACGATGAAAAACCCAAGCCGCTCTAAACGCTGCAACATGGGCGCTGCAGAGGCCGGCAGCACTGCAGCCAGGACCCGCCCACCATCAAGAGGCGGCATAGGCAGTAAATTAAAAACACCCAGCAAAATATTAAAAAATATGGATATTTCTATCATCTTCATGAGGATCACCTGGGTCATGTCAGGCAGCAAACCCACGACGGGAATGAGCAAGACGGAGCCTAAGGCGAGAACGAAGTTCATGGCTGGACCGGCGACGGCAACTTTCGCCATATCCCAGCGCGGATCATTGAGTGCTGCCGTGTTTACAGGAACAGGCTTGGCATAGCCGAAAATAAATCCACCGGGCAGCAGCAGCAACATAAGCGGCAGCAGGACCGTCCCGAACGGGTCAATATGAGCGATGGGGTTGAGCGTTAAGCGCCCGCGTTGCTTTGCCGTGTCATCGCCGTAGCGATAGGCCGCAAACCCGTGCGCTGCTTCATGAAATGTAATCGCCATCAGCAGCGGCGGCGCCCAGATGAGGGCATTGACAAGCATATCCACTATGCTAGCCCGCCCAAAAGGCTATCGCGTTTGGCCACGCAGGCTGCAACATCCGGGGCGTTCTCTCCGCGTTGGGGCCAGGCCATCGCGCCGCTTAAGCGTTCAAGCGGCTGGCCCGCGAGCGTTGGCGCCGCCTCGGCGACCGCTTCCATTTCGGCCATGTCGCCATTGCAGTGCAGAATGATATCGCAGCCCGCGTCTATTGACCGCTGGGCGCGTTCGCCCATGTCCCCGCCAAGGGCCTTCATGGAGAGGTCATCCGTCATCAACAATCCATCAAAGCCAATCTGTTTGCGAATGATATCCCCGACGATGCCTGGGCTATGCGTCGCACAGGCGTTAGGGTCAAGCGCGCTGTAGAGAATATGCGCCGTCATCGCCATTGGCGCGCTAGAAAGCGCGGCAAAGGGCGCAAAATCGGTATCCGACAGGGCGTCAATTGGCGCATCGACCACTGGCAATTCCAAGTGGCTATCGGCTTTCGCGCGGCCATGCCCAGGGATATGCTTTATGACCGGAACAACGCTGCTCTCTCCAAGCCCCTCCATGACGGCCTTTCCCAGAGCCGCCACGACAGCGGGATCGCGGCTAAAGGCACGGTCGCCAATGATGGCGTGCGTTTCCTCAAACAACAGGTCAAGGACTGGCAGGCAATCCACCGTAATGCCAAGCACGAAAAGCTCTGCGCCAATGGCAGCGCCATGAAGCCTTGCCGCTTCGCATGCTGCAGCAGGATCGCGGTCATACAGCTGACCCAGGGGCAAGACCGGAGGATGCTCTAAGGCGAGCGGTGGGCGTAGGCGGCGCACCCTCCCTCCTTCTTGATCAATCAAGATCGGCAAAGGGTCGACGTGCGCCAATGCGTTTAGCGATGAGGTTAAGTCTCGCACCTGCGCCCGCGATTCAATATTACGGGCGAAGAGGATGTAACCTGCGGGACGAACAGCACGAAAAAAAGCCTGTTCCTGCGGCGTTAAAGCAAGACCACTGAGCCCGAAGAAGACCGCCTTGGGCAAACCTTGGCGCGCCTATCTCGCGACCACAAAGCAGGCTTGCTTCGCCGCTTTCAAAGCTGCGCAGCGTTCATCCGCTGCGCCGCGCGTCGGCAAGCCAGCAGCACGCAAACGATAGAGCGTTTTACCAGCTGCATTTTCAAAAGACTGCAAATCCGGTTCCAAACCAGCCAGCGACCCAGGATAGGTCTTAGAATACTGCTTCCAGCCGTTCAGAGCGCTATCGCGGGTAGAAAATGCGCCAAGCTGCAAGAGGAAATTGCCAGCTGACGCTGTTTTAACGGGCGCGGCCGGGGCTTTTGGTGTTTCGGCGACGGGCTCAGGTGCGGCCGGTTTGGGCGCGCTCACCGCCACCTTTGCCGCGGTCTCTTCACCTTTGTCTTTTACATCAGCCACCTCAGGCTTAGACGGACGTTTCTCAAGGGGCCGGGCGTAGCCAATGAGCGGCTCATCGGGACTGCCGAGATCAACAGCAACACCGCCCTCGGTTTTCCTCAGCGCCTCGTCCAGCCGTTCAACGCCCAAGGCAGGCTGTTCAGACCCTTCAGCAAAACGCGGCCCATCAGAAGGCCCGCTCTGCCCTGGCACACCGCCGCGCGCAGCTTGTTCGGGCGTGACTTTAAAGTCGCCGATGGGCGCAGCAATAAGCGTTGGCGTGCCGCCAGGCGCACTGCCACCGGCCGCGCCAGATCCAGCGATACGATTATAAAAGATCGCTAGGAACGCAATAAACACCAACAAGAAAATCGTTCCGATGATGGCAAGCGACTTGAAGGACAATGTGCCTCGGTCAGGATCAGGGGCTGGTTCTAGCCATGGCAAACCGCCATCATCATCGTCCACCCCGCCTGGCGCATTGCCAAGGCCCATTTGCTTCCGAAGGGTGTCATTGGTCATGTCAGCGCATTTCCTCCACTGGTGTAACGCCCAGGACGTTCAGGCCAGATGCCAGCACATTCTTTACACTCGCCAGCAATGCTACCCTCGCTATGGTAAGCGTTTTATTATCATCCACGATAAAGCGCAACGCCGGGGTGTCATTTCCCTTGTTCCAGTGACTGTGTAGCTGCGACGCAAGCTCTTGTAAGAAGAAAGCAATCCTGTGCGGTTCGTGCGCGCTTGCCGCAGCACGCACCTGGCGAGGCCACTGCGCTAACGTCATCAGCAGCATGTGTTCGGTCTCATCCGCCAGGAGAGAAAGGTCAGCCTTGGCGATATCGAAACTGCCAATGGCTTCCTGCGCCCGCTTCATAGCGGAGCAAATTCGGGCATGGGCATATTGCACATAGAACACTGGATTATCTTTCGACTGCTCCAGCACTTTCGCAAAATCAAAATCCAGCTGCGCATCGTTTTTACGGGTCAGCATCATGAAGCGAACAACATCTTTACCGACCTCATCAATCACTTCAGACAATGTGACGAAGCTACCAGACCGCTTAGACATTTTAACCGGTTCACCCGCGCGAAAGAGGCGCACCATTTGGCATATCTTCACGTCCAATGAGGCCTCGCCATCCGCGATGGCTTCAATCGACGCCTGCATACGTTTGATGTAGCCACTATGGTCGGCGCCCCAAACGTCGATCATGTCCGAATAGCCGCGATTGATCTTGTCAAAGTGATAGGCAATGTCGGCCGCGAAATACGTGTAGCTGCCATCTGATTTCTTGAGCGCACGGTCGACATCATCACCAAAGGCTGTTGCCCGAAACAAGGTTTGCGGGCGGGGCTCCCAGTCGTCCGGCTTTTTGCCCTTGGGCGGCTCTAAGACGCCTTCGTAGATATGGCCCTTTGCGCGTAGAGTTTCGATCGCTTGATCAATCCCGCCGTTTTCGTGCAGCGTGCGCTCTGAAAAAAAGCATGCGTGATGAATGCCCAGCAGGGCGAGATCATCACGGATCATCTCCATCATCGCGCCAGAGGATTTGCGCTTAAAGAAATCGAGCCAGTCTGCTTCCGGCAAGTCTTTAAACTGGCTGCCATGCTTATCCGCCAGCATTTTTCCCACTGGTACGAGGTAGTCGCCAGGATAGAGCCCTTCTGGAATTTCCCCAATATCCTCCCCTAGCGCCTCGCGGTAACGCAGGTGGGCAGAGCGCGCCAGCGTGTCGATCTGAGAGCCTGCATCGTTGATGTAGTATTCCCGCAGCACATCATAGCCAGCAAATTCGAGCAACGCCGACAGTGCATCGCCAAAGACGGCGCCGCGGCAGTGGCCCATGTGGATGGGCCCAGTGGGGTTGGTGCTGACATATTCAACATTCACTTTAGTGCCGACACTTGGCTGGCGCCCATAATCTGTGCCCGACGCTAGCACGTTGGGGATTAAATCACGCACAAAAGCTGGCGCTAGGCGCAGGTTTAAAAATCCAGGCCCAGCGATCTCAACGCTTGCCACCTCAGGCCATTCCAGCAGTTTGGCTTGTAAAAGCTGGGCGATGTCACGCGGCTTTGCTTTGGCTGGTTTTGCGAGCATCAAGGCCGCCGGGGTGGCCATATCACCATGGCTTGGATCGCGCGGCGGCTCCAGGATGAGCCCCTCAGCGGCCTTGCTCGCCTCTTGCGGAAGGGCCCCATCAGCAATCAGGGCTTTGACGTCTTGCGTCAGCTTTGCTTGCAAATTTGCAAAAATATCCATCGGTTATGTCCGTCAAAAAACGTAGCGCCGCCGCAGATGCCTTTAAAGATCGAGTGCCAAAGGCCCTACGTGCCGATGATACTGACTGATGGCATAGCGATCGGTCATACCCGCAACAAAATCAGCAACTGCGCGGGCGCATACCATGGTATTGCCCGCTTCTGCAACGCTGGCCCAGTCTGGCGGCATGGACTGTGGCCGCTCCATGAAGGCTGAAAACAATGCGCGCACGATGCGCTGGGCTTGCTGGGTCATTTGTTTGACCCGGTGGTGGCTATACATCCGGCTGCGCAGAAACTGCTTTAGGTCCATTTCATCGCGCCGCACGTCCTCACTTAACGCAACAATCTGCCTGCCCGCCTGGCGCACATCGCTTGCACTTTGGGGGGCGAGCTCAATCAAGTTCTGCCGCGTGGTCAACAGCACGTCTTCTACAAACACGTTGATCACCCGGCGGACGATTTCATGCACCTGGCGGTGTGGTTCAATATGTCCGTAGCGCTGGGCAACCTCATCAGCGATGGTCGCCACCAGCGGTATTTGGCTCAAATCCTCAAGCGTAAACAGGCGGGCCCGCAGACCGTCATCTATATCATGCGCGTTATAGGCGATATCGTCCGCCAACGCGGCGACCTGCGCTTCTAAGCTCGCATGTTCGTTCAAGTTGAGCGCGAATTGTTCGTCGAAACGCCTAATCGGAAGCGGTACCGCATCGCCCACCATTGGACCATTGTGCTTCACCAAACCTTCCAAGGTCTCCCAGGTTAAGTTTAGTCCATCAAAGCTCGCATAGCGCTGCTCGAGTTTCGTGACCAAACGAAGCGCCTGCGCATTATGATCAAAGCCGCCATAGTCCGTGACCGCGTGGTCCAGTGCGTCCTCGCCCGCATGACCAAAGGGCGGGTGGCCGAGATCGTGCGATAAGGCAATGGCTTCAGCCAGATCCTCAGATAGTCCAAGCGCACGGGCGATAGAGCGCGCAATTTGGGCAACCTCGAGTGAGTGGGTTAAGCGCGTGCGGTAATGGTCCCCTTCATGATAAATGAAGACCTGCGTTTTGTGCTTTAGCCGGCGCCACCCTGTTGAATGCAGCACCCTATCGCGGTCGCGCGCGAAACCGTTGCGCGTACGGCTGGCAGGTTCATCAAATAAACGGCCACGTGACTGCGAAGGGTCACAGGCATAGGGCGCCAAAACAAGACTTGGCTCAAACACACAAAATGGCGCCATGCTAACTCACTATAAAGCCCATCTAGGCTAGGCCTGGTTTCGGGCGTTGACTCAGCCCGGTTACTGCTTATCTCTAAGAGGCAACGAATTCGAGCGAAAAACCGCGCGGGTAAAGGTTAATTGTGATGAATACCGCTTCAGCCCCCATGTCCGTTTCCCAAAGCGCCGCACGGCGCATTGCCGAGCTGATTGAGCAACAAGGCAATCACGACCTCAAGCTGCGTCTGGGCGTGACCGGCGGTGGGTGTTCAGGGTTTCAATATACCTTCGCCTTTGACGAGACTGTCGGCGACGGCGACATTGTGATTGAACGAGACGGCGTTAAAGTTCTCGTCGACGATATGAGCTTGCTCTATGTGACGGGCGCTGAGCTTGATTTTGTCGAAGACTTGGTTGGCGCAGCCTTCCAAGTGAAAAATCCCAACGCGCAGTCTTCTTGCGGTTGCGGCACGTCTTTCTCCGTATAAGGCGTGAAGCTCGCGACCTTTAACATCAATGGCATTAAAGCGCGTTTGCCCCGGCTTTTAGAATGGCTGGAAGAGAGCGCCCCTGATGTTGCATGCCTGCAAGAAATCAAAAGCATTGATGACAACTTCCCGCGCCTAGAGATCGAAGCGCTGGGCTATCATGTGGAAACGCATGGCCAAAAATCCTTCAATGGTGTGGCTCTGCTGTCGAAACTGCCGATGGACAATGTCGGGCGCGGGCTGCCCGGCGATGATGAGGATGAACAAGCGCGCTTCATCTATGCCGACATTGCGGGGGTTTTTATCGCGTGCCTCTACCTACCAAATGGCAATCCCTGCCCTGGTCCGAAATATGATTACAAATTGGGCTGGATGGAGCGCTTTCACGCCTTTGCGGAAGCGAAATTAGCGCAGGAAGGCCCAGCTATTTTCGCTGGCGATTACAATGTTATCCCCCAAGCGATCGATGCTTATGACCCTGCGGCCTGGGTTGATGATGCTCTGTTTCGTTCAGAAACCCGCCAGATTTTCCGCCGCTTTGAGCATCTCGGCTTTACAGATGCCATACGCGCTATCCAGCCCGAGGGCGAAGCGTATACATTTTGGGACTATCAGCGCGGCGCTTGGCAAAAAGACCACGGCATTCGCATTGATCACATCATGATGAGCCCGCAAGCCGCTGACTTGCTCGAAAGCGGCGGTATTGACCGTGCGGCCCGCGGCAAGGAAAAATCCTCAGATCACACTCCTGTCTGGGTGACGCTGCGCGCGGCTTAACCCGTCGCCGCAAAGCGCAAGCTTGCCTCATGGGCATGTTCCGTCGGCACGTAAAGTCCGCGCAGGCCTTTGATGGAACGGAACTGTTCGGTAACGCCCAGCACTGTCTCAGCAGCCCCTAAGAACAAGGCACCATCACGCTCCATGACGCTGCGTACTTTTTCGAACACGACGGCTTTGGTGGGCGAATCAAAATAAATCAAGACGTTGCGCAAAAAGACGACATCAAAGCGTCCAAGACCACTGGGCGATTGCAGGAGATTAAACGGCTTAAATGTGACGCGGCGCTTAATATCGTCTGAAATAAGCCAGCGCTCACCCTCTTGGCGAAAATATTTGAGCATGAGATTAACGGGCAGTCCGCGCTGCACTTCAAATTGGCTGTAGCTGCCCTCTTCGGCTTTCGCTAAGGCGTCTTTTGAAATGTCGGTCGCCAAGATATTAATGTCCCAGCCAGCCCAGCGCGCTGGATCTTCTGCCAGAAGCATTGCAATCGAATACGGCTCCTGACCCGTCGAGGCTGCACCGCACCAGATGTTGAGCTTTTTCTTATCACCGCGGGCTTCATGAAGCTTAGGCAGGATTTGGGCTTTCAAAATATCAAACGGTGTCGTGTCGCGGAAGAAAAAGCTTTCATTCGTCGTCATTGCTTCCACGATTTGATCAATGAGCTGCGCTGGTTTTCTAAAGCGCACTTCATCAGCCAACGCGTCAAGGCCCGCCAGGCCATTTTTAAGCGCAAGCGGCGTCAGCCGGGTTTCCAGAAGATACTGCTTATCTGGCCCTATGCTGAGGCCCGATGTTCGCTTCAGCAGGTCAGCGAAAAGCTCAAAGTCTTGGTCACGCATAAAGGCTACTCGCTTTTCGCAGCACGCATAATGGCCTCAGCCATGCGTTCAATTGGAAGGGTTTGATCGGCAAGACCGGCTTTGCTGGCAGCGCCAGGCATGCCCCACACTGTGCTGGTCGCTTCGTCTTGGACGTAAACATGGGCTCCGGTGTTGCGCATGACGCCTGCGCCTTGGCAACCGTCTGAGCCCATGCCCGTTAAAATGACAGCGAGGGCCCGGTTGCCAAAGACATCCGCAACAGAGCGAAACATCGGGTCCACAGCGGGCTTACAGAAATTCTCTTCAGGGCCATCGCTAAGCTCGACAACAGGGCGCGCCGCGGTTCCGCTGACCAGCATATGATAGCCACCTGGCGCAACATAAACCTTGCCTTTTTCAAGGATATCGCCGTGCTGCGCCTCTTGGCAATCACGGCCACTCACCTTCGATAAATGGCCAGCCAGAATGGCGGTAAAAGTTGCAGGCATATGCTGGGTAATAACAATCGGAAGCTGAAAGCTCGGCCTTAGCCCCTCAAGAAGCGTGAACAGCGCTTGCGGTCCGCCAGTCGAGGAGCCAACGGCAACGAGCTGTGGGATCGCCGCTCCGAGCCGTGGACGCGGCCGGACTGGCGCTGGAGCGGACCGATTGGGGGCGGGCGAAGGCCTAGCTGAACCTACAACCGGCTTACCCAGGCGCTTGCGCCGCGCGTTGCCAAGCGCGATCACTTTGTCGGTAATGGCGTCTTTAAAGCTGGTACCGGCCGTCATCTCTGTGCGGCTTTCCGGCTTTGGGATATAATCCGTTGCGCCGAGCCGCATGGCACGCAAGCTAATGTCTGCATTGCGCGTCGTGAGCGTGGACGCCATGATAATATGGCAGCCTTGGGCCACGTCCTTCAGTTTTGGTAGTGCGGTAATTCCATCCATCACCGGCATTTCGATATCGAGAATAATGATATCAGGCTGCAACGTCTTGGCTTCGTGGATCGCTGTTTCACCATTGGCGGCGGTACCAACGATAGAGATCGCTGGGCTTTCTTCCAGCCAGCGTCGCAGCATGCCGCGAATAACCGCGCTGTCATCAACCAGCAGAACCTGGATCGCTGCCGCATCTGCGGAGCGCAAGAGTGTGGGCGCTGTCGCCATTAACAAAGTCCTGCTTGTTCAAATTTCGACGTTAGAATATCGCGGTCAAAAGGCTTCATTATGTAGTCATCGGCTCCGGCCTCAAGCGCTTGCTCAATCTGTTTGACCTGGTTGTTTGCGGTGCAAAAAATAACCGTCGGCTGGCGGCGATCCTGGCTGCGCAGCTGGCGCAAGAACTCAAGACCATCCATTTTCGGCATATTCCAATCGAGTAAAATCACGTCGGGCTGACTCTTTTCCAAACAAGTCATCGCTTCGCTGCCATCGCTGGCTTCTTGCGCGTCAAAGGCCATTTCCGATAAAATGCGTTTTGCGACCCGGCGAATAATCTTCGAATCATCTACCACTAGACAGGTTGGCATTGTCCGCCTCCTCGCTCAGCTTTAGGCGGCCTCAGCAACAGAAACAAAATCGAGCAGTTGCTCCACATCTAAAATGACCAAAAGCTCGCCATCAAGGCGGTAAACGCCTGCTGATACCTCTGCCCAGGAGGCCTCAAGTGTCACCGGATTGCGCTCATAATCATCGATCGGCAGCTTGAGAACATCGCCCACCCGGTCAATGAGCAAGCTATAGGGCTCGCCATTTTGTTCGACGACCACGCTCATGCCGGTCACCTCGTCTTCATCCGTCGCGGGCGGCAGGCCAAGGCGCGCACGCAAATCAATGCACGTCACGATGCGTCCGCGCAGATTGATCAGGCCTGCTACCCAGCTGGGTGCAATCGGTACAGGGGTCATATTCTGCGCTTTAAGCACATCATGAACTTGTAGCACGGGGATGCCCAGCAGCTGACCTGCAAGCCTTAAAGTCACAAATTCTTGGGATGCGTTGATTGTATCGCTCACGGTCTGCCTCCTCTACGCTGCTTTACGCGCTGCATGGGCATTGAGCTGCTCAACCATAGTCTCCAGCAGCGCGTCGCGATCCAGCTTGACGACATAATCGTTAAAGCCAGCTTTGCGGCCCTTCTCAAAGTCTTTTGCGTCACTTAGGGAAGATAGAGCAATCATCGGCACGCCCTGCCAGCGGCCACCGGCACGAATGTCTGACGCCAGTTCAAATCCAGACTTCCCAGGCATTTCAATGTCGGAGACGATGAGGTCAAAGTCTCTGCTACGTTCACGCATCGCCAGCGCTTCTTCCGCGTCCTGCGCGACCGTAACGGCGTAGCCTGCAGCCGTGAGCAGAGGACGCAGCATATTGCGGAAAAAGGCGCTGTCTTCCACGACGAGAACCTTTGCATTGGCCTGCATGCCGGCCGCTTGGGTTCCGATGGCCTTTTTGTCAGAAGAGAACCAATCGCTAAATGCTGTCTTAGAATAATAGGCCACGTCGATGATATCAGTGACTTTTTCTGCAATCACTGACGTGCCTAAAATACCATCGCGCTGCGTAGAGATTTCCACCGACAAATCAGTTTCAACAATGTCCAGAATTTCGTCACAGGCAATGCCCATAGAGTGTTCATCATCTGTGAACACCAAGATGGGCTGTTTGCCTTCCTCTTGAAGAGCTTTGCCGCCGTTCAGCGTCAGGACAGGCATAAGTTGACCGCGATACTGAACGGTGGGACGTACGTCGCGGTTTTCAATGCGCTCAACTTCGATTTCTTCAAGCCTTGCCACCAATGAGAGCGGCACTGCTTTTGGCGTGTCGTTGCCTGCTTTAAACAGAAGCATTGTCTCACGGTCAGATAGGCGGCCATCGGCAGCATTACCATCGGCGCCATCTTGTTCTGCTTCCGTGTTGGTTGTGGAGACCTTGGAAGCAACACCGTTGGGATCCAAGATCATAATCACCGATCCATCGCCCAAAATCGTATTACCGGAATACGTGTTCAGGTTTGCAAGGGCAGGCGCGACAGGTTTCACGACGATTTCTTCAGTATCGAAGACCTGATCAACCACAATGCCGAACACGAAGGAGCCAACCTGTGTGACGACGATAAACGTCTCGCGCTCATCTTCACGGCGCTCAAAGCCTAGTACATCGCGCAGATGAACCAATGGGAGCAACCGGTTGCGCAGGCGGAACACCGGTGTGTTGTTGATATGCTCAATCGCATTCTCGCCCTTGCTATCAGCGTGGACGAGCTCAAGCACGGCAATTTGAGGAATGGCAAATCGTTCTTTATGGGACTCAACAATAAGCGCAGAGACAATCGCCAAGGTCAGCGGAATTTTGATAAAGAACGTCGTGCCCTTCCCGACAGTCGACGTCATGTCGATTGTCCCGCCGATTTTCTCGATATTGGTGCGCACAACGTCCATTCCAACGCCGCGGCCAGAGACACTGGTGACAGCTTGCGCAGTGGATAAACCTGCATGGAAAATAAAACGCTGAATTTGGTTTTCGCTCATAGCATCAAGCTCAGCCTCACTGGCTAAGCCGTTCTCCAGCGCTTTTTCTCTTAATTTTTCAGCATTGATGCCTGCGCCATCGTCGGCAATCGTGATGACGATATGGCCGCCTTCATGATAGGCATCCAGCTTAATTGTGCCCTGCGCAGGCTTGCCTGACCGCTCACGCACTTGCGGCGTTTCAACACCATGGTCAGCGCTGTTACGCACCATATGCGTTAACGGGTCTTTGATGAGCTCCAGCACTTGCCGGTCAAGCTCGGTCTCAGCGCCGTGCATTTCCAGTTCAATGTCTTTATCTAGATCCAGGCTTAGATCACGTACGATACGCGGCAACTTAGACCATGCATTGCCGATTGGCTGCATCCGGGTTTTCATAACCCCCTCTTGCAGTTCTGTCGTGCATTGCGATAAGCGCTGCAGTGGGACGGCAAATTCGCTATCTTCCAGCCTGCGAACCATTTGATTGAGCTGATTACGCGTCAAAACAAGCTCGCTCACCAAGTTCATCAAATCTTCCAGCAAGTCCACATTCACGCGAACGCTTTGGTTGCTGCCGGTTTTCTGGCCGCCTTTGTCTGCGTCAGCTTTTTTTGCATCATCTTTCGGCGCGGGCGGAACGATGAGATGCGCCTGTTTCTCCAGTGCGCCCTGCACCGTATCAAGTTCATCGCTCGACACCCCAAAGCCAGCGAGCTCCGCGCGCATGCCTGAGGAAACGGACGCGAGTGTTGCCACATCCCAAACCATCGCGGTTTGGACCAGTTGCGCATAGTTTGCTGTGCTGGCCTCGTCTTTCTGCATCGCGGAGAGGGTAAGGCGGCCGAGATTGTCGCTCACCGCCGCCATTTTTTCCGGCTCTGCCAGCGCTGGGCATTTGCCGCTCTGAACCAATATTTCAAGCGCGCTTTCATAAGCGCCGATCACGCCGGCCAAGCCGCCAAAGTCGCGCAGAACAGCGTCGTCAACGTCTGATGCATCAGTCATTGGCTCAGCTGCCAATGCTTGCGTTTCGCTCACCGTGGGCGCAGGTATATCGTCAGGACCTGGCGCAGCGGCAAAAGCAGCTTCCAGCTCATCAAGCGAGACTTCGCCTGCTTTTAAGGGACGCCCAAGTCCTGGATCGGCTGTGTCTTCCGGCTCGCTTGCAGCGCCTGGCTCCGGCACACTTGAAGGCGCAGCCTCCGCTGCCGGGCCTTTGCCTTCAGCGCAAGCATCCAGCTGTTCGATCAGATCGTTATCGTCGCCGTCTGGTTCTACTTCATTTTCTTCCAGGGCAGCGAGAAGCTCTTTAATCCGGTCAAGAGAGGCGAGGATCAGCGTGACGGCACCGGGCGTGACCGACAACTCTCCATCCCGGAACTTGCCCAGCACGTTTTCGCCCGAGTGTGCGACTGCTTCAAGACGCGGCAGGCCCAAGAAGCCGCACGTCCCTTTGATCGTATGCACTAAGCGGAAAATATTGTCCAAAACCTCGCTATCATTCGGGTTTTGCTCTAGCCGAACCAATTCTACATCGACCACATCAATGCTTTCGTTGGTTTCCGTCAAAAATTCGCTTAGCAGATCGTCCATTGCTTGCCCTTGCCCGTTGTTCGGCGTCTTGTTGCAACCATACCGGCAGCAACCTGGCAGGCTGCGCGGCATGAAGAGCGAACTGTCGCTGACAAGGGTTAAGAACCGCTAAAGCAGGCTCATAGAATGCAAGATAAATACAATCGCGCTAGGGCTGGATGGTGACGATAATACGCTCGTCGGTGACGGATAGCCTGTGCTGTATGGCTAGATTTTTCAGCAAACTGACGAATAAGATGTAGGGCGCATAGCGGCTAGTGTGCTGCGTTGGTACAGCCGCGCCGTCTAGCAGCGAGACAATCTGCTCGTCTATCACAACTTTATCGCCTGCGCCTTCAATCATAAAGCCACCTTCAGCGCTGCCCGACAAAGCGACCTCCCCGCCGCGCACAAGCGCATCACCGCAGATCATTGCCGCAATCAAGATCAACTTTGCGTGCGGTTTGGGCAATTGGCTAGCGGAAATCTGCCAATTCAACGAGGTCTTCCCGGCTTGCATAAAATCGCTGACCGCTGAGCGCATTTCGCGCGTGTCGACATTACCTTCCATACCGCCAGGCGCGCCAAAAGCCATGCGGAAAAACCGTAGCTTTGCAGACGTGACTTGGACGCTTTGGTTGAGCAGATCGATGACCTGCTTTTGCATGTCTGGATCATCTTCATCGGCCAAGATTTCAAGGCCGTTGGCAATCGCGCCAACGGGGCTGATCAGATCATGACAGAGCCGCGAGCACATCTGGCTAGCAAAATCCATCTGATCGGTATCAAGCACTTGAGACATAGCGAGCGGTCCTTAAAATTGGCGGCAAAGAGCATAGCTCTTTTGCGTTTACCTTCGTTAACGTGAAGTAAATTCGTTGTCCTGCATTTATTTCGGGTCATATGAGGCAAAGTCTCGATAACCAGGCCGCAAAACGCACGATGAACTCCGCAAACACACCAAATCCAGCCCGCTGGTTTCAGCCCGGTGACTGGGTCACTCTCGAAGGCCAAGACGATTGGGGTATGGGCCAAGTACAAACCGTTGTTGGCGAACGTGTCACCGTCAATTTTGAAAATGCTGGCAAGCAGCTGCTGCACACAGGCCACGCGCTGCTAAAGCCCGCCAGCTAGTCAAGCACCCCAGCGATCATGGCGCCTAGACCAAAGAGCGCGAGGACAATGGCCGAGATGTGATTAATCCGGATGAGCGCCTGGTTGGAAATACTGCGCTTAAAACGCCCGGCCACAAGTGACAAGCCTGCCCACCATAGCATGGAGCCAAGCCATACGCCGACGACCAAAGCACCGGAGTTGGCAACCTGCTGCGCCGACTGAACGCCTAGGTTTTTAAAGCCAGTGCCTGCAAAAATAGCCGTGAAACCCATGAGCGTTGCTGGATTTGAGATCGTCATAAAAAAAGTGGCGATAGACTGCCGCCAAGCGGGCGTGAAATCTTGTTTGTGCGCGAGCGTGCTGGGCTGCGCGCGCCACACAAAATAGGCAAAGGCAATCATTATAATGCCGCCAATGAGCCGAATAGGATCACGGCTTGCCGCAATCATTTCGGTAAACGTCCCAAAGCCGAAGGCCGCTAGTGCAGCAAAAATTGCATCCCCAAAGGCCGCGCCGGTGCCGACCGCCATGGCAGACAGCGCGCCATAGGCCAGTCCGCGATTTATGCATATTAAGTTAACCGGGCCAACCGGCGCTGCCACAGCAAGACCAATGAGAACACCAATAGGAAGAAACAGAAGGTTCATGGCACCGCGCTGCTCCGAAGGTGGCGCGTAAGTCCTTGTTTACCAGGATTTAAGACCAATTTGCGCACACTCACCTTCATACACCCGGGCACTGCCCGCTGCTTGGTTGGCGCGCCCATAGTGAGGAACAATCGCCTATGTCGTGCTCTGATATGCCAAGCGATTTGTGGACACAAGGGTACCGCCCTATTAGCGCCAAGATTTTTCTTAGGCCTGAGAACGAGCGCAAATCCAAAAGCCCGCTGCGGCTAGAAGAGTTTGATCTCGCGCCGGATTACCCAGTGCTACGCGCGATTTTGCGCAATTGGCTGGCAAACGGTAACCCGCCCATCGACCATGTCGAGGTGGTGCCGCGCGAAGATGTGGACAGAGACACATTGGCCGCTAACTCCATCAGCTGCTTGGTGCATTAGCCGCGCATGGTTTCCTGAAAAGCGATTGGCTGGCCCTGCGCCTCTCCTAAGATGGTATCCTCTGCCATCACCTGCTGCCCGCGGATGATTGTCCCCACGGCTTTTCCTGTGAGCGTCATGCCTTCAAACGGGCTCCAGCCGCATTTGCCTTCTAGCCAATCACTGGACACCGTCCACTGCTTCTTTAAATCAACCAGCGTGATATCCCCATCATAGCCAAGTGCCATGCGGCCCTTGTTTTGAAAGTTGAACAAGCGATTGGCGGCATGAGAGGTCAGATCTACCAAATGCGCGAGCGGCAGCCGGCCCTGGGCGTGATGATCTAGCAATAGGGCAAGCAAAGTCTGCACGCCAGGCATGCCAGATGGAGAGGCAGGGTAAGGCCGGTCTTTTTCTTCCTTCAAGTGGGGCGCGTGGTCTGAGCCGATCACGTCCACAACGCCTTGAGCAAGCCAGATCCAAAGGCCATCGCGGTGCGCATTTGAGCGGATAGGCGGGTTCATCTGCGCATAAGTGCCAAGCCGGTCATAACAGTCTGGCGCACCCAGCGTGAGGTGCTGCGGCGTACATTCAACGCTAGCGACGTCTTTGTTTTGGCTCAGATACTCTAGCTCCTGCGGGGTCGTAATGTGGAGAATGTGCACCCGGCGCCCTGTTTTGCGCGCCAACGTGACCGCGCGTTTGGTCGCCATTACAGCACTTTCATCATCGCGCCAAACAGGGTGCGAATGCGGCCTGCCCGTCTCGCGCAGATGCGCGCGCTCATCCATGCGCATGTTGTCTTCAGCATGGATGGCAACGCGCCGGCGGCCACTCTTAAACACCCGCTCAAGGGTTGCATCATCTTCCACCAACAAGTTCCCAGTGGACGCACCCATGAAGACCTTAATGCCGCAACATCCAGGCGTATTTTCGATATCAGCTAAATGGTCCGCATTCTCTGCCGTGGCGCCCATATAAAACGCGTGATCGCAGAACATGCGCCCCTGCGCGCGCGTCAGTTTATCATTGATGGCCCCGGGCGTGGTGGTCAGCGGGTCTGTATTGGGCATTTCAAATACGGCTACAACGCCGCCTTTCACCGCTTGGCGCGAGCCGCTGGCAAGGTCTTCTTTTTGATCCATCCCGGGTTCTCGAAAATGGACCTGCGTATCGATAACGCCAGGCAGCACATGGAGACCCTTGGCATCGATCACTTTATCTGCGCTGGCAGTCGACAAATCGCCGATTGCAGCAAAGCGCCCGTCGACAATGCCAACATCCCCTTCCCCCTGGCCCATGTGATTGGCAAGAGTTCCGCCTTTGATAAGAAGGTCAAAATTGGGCACGATTGTTTCTCCAAGAGTTAGAGCGTGGTTGGCAAAGCGCCGACGCAGCGCCTATATAGCAGTTAGTATATCGCCAATTGAAGGGACGTCTCGCAGAATGTCTGATCGTTGTATTCAATTGATTGATCGCCGCGTGCTCATACTGTCTGGTGAAGAACGAAAGAGCTTCCTGCAGGGGCTCATCACCAATGACGTGAATAAAATTGCCCCAGAGCGCTGGCTTTACGCTGGGTTGCTAACACCGCAGGGCAAGTATCTCTACGATTTTTTCATCACCGAGGTGGATGACGCGTTGCTGCTTGATTGTAGCGAAGTGCATTTAACAGAGCTCAAGCGCAAATTGATGATGTATAAGCTAAGGTCCAAGGTTGAGATTAGCGACAGTGACAACACCATCTTCGCTCATCTGGATGACACGCCTGAGGCATGGCAAGACCCCCGGCATCCTGCCATGGGCAGCCGACGCCTGGATGGAACGCCAACGGCGGATATCGCCGCTTATCTCTCGCACCGTCTCGCCCATGGCATCCCCGATGGCCCGGCGGATTTCTTGCAGGACAAGACCCTGTGGCTCGAAACCAATGCAGACCTTCTAAACGGCGTTGATTTTGAGAAGGGGTGCTATGTCGGCCAAGAGCTAACAGCGCGCATGCGCTACCGCGGCAAGGTAAGACGCAGGCTTATTCCGGTGCAAGCTAAGGCAGACATTCCGCCAGGGACGCCAATTAAGTTCGGCGAACGCGAGATCGGCGATGTGCGCTCGACCAATGGTCAAAAAGCCCTTGCGAACTTAAAGGTAGAAGACATTTCAAAAGCACCGCTTATGGCGGGAGATGTGTCTCTGACCCCTTGGCTGCCGGACTGGCTAGAAGCAACCGTCATCAAATCACAAGAAGAAGCAGACAATGGCAAAAAGAAAGAAGCGGTCTGACAAACGCCTCCTCATCACCTTTGGGTTTGCGGCGGCGCTGGTTATTACAGCCCTAGTGTTCGTTAGCCAATGAGACGCGCAGGCGGCCAAGCAGCTGCGCTAGGTCCCTAAATCCAACGGGTTTGCTTGCCCCAGGAGCTGAGAGCGCGAGCGCGCCAGCCTGCTTTTGCAAGCTTTCACGGGCATAATCATGAAATTGCTGCGCGAGCACTGCGCCAGCGGGTGTGTGCAGCGTCTCATCAAGCGCAGCCGCCGCCTCTGCCAGCCCTTCGCCCGTTTTGGCCGACACGAGCAATACTTGCGCGTGAGATGCTTCATTGCGCGACAATGACAAAGCGCCTTCCACATCCGCCGCAGCTTGCCGCGCCAGTTGGCCAAGGTCGGCTTTTGTGACAAACACAATGCCTGGCACTTCAGCTATACCCGCTTTCATGAACTGCAAGCTATCGCCGCTGCCCGGCTGAATGCACAGGCCAACACAGTCAGCCACAGCTGTAATTTCTGTTTCAGATTGGCCAACACCCACCGTCTCTAAAATCACGCGGTCAAAATGCGCACGCAAATAAACGCATGCTGGAAAGGCGGCATCGCTGAGACCCCCAAGCCGACGACCAGCCGCCATAGAGCGAATGAATGCGAGCTCGCCGTGACTGGAGAGGTTCATTCGCGTCCGGTCGCCCAAAAGGGCGCCGCCAGAGCGCCTTGAGGACGGATCAATCGCCAGAACAGCAACCCGTAGCCCCTGCCCTACCCAGTGTTCCACGAGCTTTTGCGTGAGCGAGCTTTTGCCAACGCCGGGCGGGCCCGTCAGCCCAAGCACTTTGCCGCGCGGCGCTTGCATAGCCTCGTCGAGCAAAGTGGCTGCCTTGTTTGCCAAGCTGCCTGTTTCAATTAAGCTCAGGTCAGCGGCAATGTGCGCTTTGGGTCGCATAGGCTAGCTCTGGTCCAGCCGCAATTCGATACGCCGGTTAGTGCGGTAGGCCTCCCAACTATTTCGCTTATCGCGGGGCTGATACGGCCCAAAGCCTGCCGCAGCAAGACGCTTTGCAGGCACACCTTCGCTGATCAAAAACTTAACGACCGATAGAGCGCGCGCCTGCGACAATTCCCAATTGCTGGGGAACTGGACTGTATTGATAGGCAACACATCGGTATGCCCATCCACGCGCAAAACCCAGTTGAAGTCATCAGGAATAGTACTCGCAATGGTGAGCAGCGTTTCGGCTATGGTGGCCAGTTGCCGTTTGCCTTCCGCGCCCAAACTCGCCGAGCCCGAAGCGAACAGCAGTTCAGACTGGAAAACGAAACGATCGCCTTCAACTGTAATATCGGGCCGCGCGCCCAGCAGCGCCTTTAAGCGCCCAAAGAACTCAGAGCGATAGTCAGACAGCTCTGCCACCTTGCTGGCAAGCGCAGCGTTGAGACGCTCTCCTAAGTTCTTGATGACGGCTTCTTGTCGTTTGTCTTTCTGTTCAGAGGCATCAAGCTTTTGTTCTAGTGCCGCAATCTGCTGGCGAAGGGCTGACAGGTTTTGGTTGAGCAGAGCAATCTCATCACGGGCAGCGGAGGTTACCGCCTGCTCTGCCTCGAGCTGCTTTGCGCGCTCTTCTAAATCCACGGTGAGCGTCGTTATCTGCGCCTGAGCAGATGCTTGATCTTCCGCAGCCCGCGCCAAGTTGGACTGCGCTTCCTCAAGTTGACTGGATAGACCTGTCACTTGCGTCTTCAGCCCCTCATTGTCTTGCAGCGCCGTCGACAAACTCGCGCTCAAGGCTGTGATCTCGTCGCGTAAGGAGGACGAGGTGCTTTTCTCCATGCTGAGCTGGCGCGAGAGATCATTTAAATCAGCGCGCAACGCGGCCAAGGCTTCGTCCCGTCCCGACAGCGCGACGGATAGAAACGTTTGCGACAAGAAGAAAATAAGCAGGACAAAGATGACAACCAGCAACAAACTGGACAAGGCGTCCACAAAGCCTGGCCAGCTCAAATCCGCCCCTGATTGAGGCCCCCGCCGTCCGAGCCGCGTTGCCACTAGAGCGCGCTTCCAGGAGCAGCAGGCTTGTCTGGTTCCCGGTCATCCAAAATGGCGGCAATGGTGCGCCCTAGCCGGGTCGCCGCTGCATTAATGTCGTCCGACACTTGCGCCCGCCCTGCCGATTGGGCATCGGCCAAGCCTGCGACGGTTGCGCGTAAGTCCTTTAGGGCCTGTACGCTTGCATCATCCGTCTTATTCGCTGTCTTTTGCGTGGCGGCCGCGAGCTGCAGCAAGGCCTCGGCTTGTTTCTCAGAGCGGGTTTCTAAACTGCTTAGCGTTGATTGCAGAGCGCCAAGTGTTTGGATCAAGCGGTCACGCTCCTGATCGGCTTTCGACAGGCGCCGTTCCATGGCGTCCAGCGAATCCGCGGACTGCGCCATGATCGTGCGCATATATGCGCTCGGGCCGCTCGCAGGCTGCACGCCATCAAGCTCTTTGCCGCCAATTTCCAGCGGAATAACATGAGCGGACAGCCAGTCTTCAAGTTCATTGAAAAACCGGCTTTGCGCCCGGCCCAGCTGCAGGTCCAAAAACCCTAAGATCAACGAACCGGCTAAGCCGAACAGCGAGGATGAAAAAGCCGTTCCCATGCCAGAGAGCGGCGCTTGCAGGCCTGCCTTAAGGCCTTCAAACATCGCAGGGACGTCACTTGAATCGACATTAAGCCCATTGATGGTGTTGCCAATCGCCAAAATCGTGCCGAGCAACCCCCAGAAGGTGCCCAAAAGGCCAAGGAAAACAAGCAAAGCAACCAAATAGCGCGAGAGCTCGCGGCGCTCATCGAGGCGGGCAGCAATGCCGTCTGCAAGCGACCGCAGAGAGATCGGGTTCAGCGCCAGCGGACCCGACCGCGACAGACTGGAAAGGGACGCAAGTAGCGGCGGGGACGGCTGATCGTCGGCTTTCCCGCCTTTTTCATATGAGGCGATCCAATCTATATCAGGCTGTAAGCGGGAGACCTGCCGGAGGATATAGAGGCAGCCGACAGCAAGCACAAAAACGATCACGCCATTGATCACTAGATTGCTGCGGAAGGCCGCTTCAAGCCGCGGCCACAAGATCACGGCAACTGCGACCACAGCCAGCAAAAAACCTGCCATGGGCAGCAAAAATCTGAGTGGTCGGGTCATGTCCTCAGCCTGCTTGATGTCACTTCGCCTCGCTCGTTGATTGGTCAACCCTAAGGCGATTTTGGGGCAGATGCATCTTTAAAATCAGGCGGCGGCACATACCCGCCGATCACCTCGCCCAGTGCCTGGGCAAAGGCAATCGTTGTCGCATCATGCATATACGGCCCGACAATTTGCACGCCGACAGGCAGGCCATCACTTGCCAGACCGATTGGCGCGACGGTAGACGGCAAATAAAGAGCAGTCGCAAGCGCAATATAATCGAGCGCGTCTGTGTAGGGCCTGCTCTTACCATCGACCATCACGGTGCGCGATAAAATCGTACCGCTATGATCATGCTTTGGCGCAGTCCAAGGAATAACAGGCATTAACAGCACGTCAAATTGCTCAAAGAACCTGTCAATCTCGCGGCGCATGCGCGCGCGTGTCTCATTTGCGAGCGCCCAGGCTTTATGGGATTGGGCGGTGCTCAGCAGCTGCCCTGTCACCCCTTTTTCATTATGAACGCCAATCGCTTTGAGCACGCTAAGAAATGGCGTTGCAGCCTGCGCAATGGCAAATTGCAGCGCGGGCGTTCCGCTAGACACTGCGCCAAGCAACAGCTTGGCATAAACCGATACGAGCTCTTCATAGCTGGCATCAAGCGGCCAGGCTTCCTGGAATTTTTCCACATTCCCAGTTAGAGCAGCCGACAAGGCATCCATACGCTCTGCTATAGCGCGAGAGGGGCGATTGCTGTGATGGCCCGGCCAAATCGCAACCCGGAAGTCTTCAAGTTGTGTCTTTCTAGGCTTTGGCAGCGTTATCTGCCTGTTACGCTCGAGGCCAACGGGGCGCATAAGAACATCCAGGAGCAGTTTTAAATCATCTGCGCTGCGGCCCATGGGCCCCATAACAGAGAGGTCCGTGCGGGACACCGTGCCCGGCGCTGGTGGGATGTGTCCGTATTCTGGCACCAAAGCGAACGTCGGTTTGTGGCTATAAATGCCGTTGTAATGGGCTGGATTACGAAGCGAACCGCCGATGTCGCTGCCGATATCACCACCAGTTAAACCAGCAGCAAGCGCTGCCGCCGACCCGCCGGACGAGCCGCCGCATGTCCGCGTCACGTCCCAGGGATTGTTTGTAGTGCCATAGACATCATTAAAGCTCTGCAGGTCGAATGCCATATAAGGGACGTTCGTCTTGCCCATGCAAATGGCGCCTGCCTGATGCAGGTTTTTAACAGCGTCTGCATCTTCTCCTGGGGTATGGCCCGCCAGCTCTGGAGCGCCAGCGGTCGCTTTGAAGCCAGCGACTTCATAGCATTCCTTGATCGTGAAGGGCACGCCGTGGAGCGGTTCGATTTCTTTGCCATCCGCAAGGGCTTGGTCTGCGTCTTTAGCCAATGTGCGGGCGCGGTCAAAATCAGTCTGCACCACGGCATTGACCGTGCCTCCGAAACGATCATGCCGCCCGGCAAAAAGATCAACAAGCTCCATGCTGGTCACATCGCCTTTTGCGATATGACGCGCCAGGTTTGACGTGGATTCAAATGCTAGATCTTCAAGGCTCACTGGTTCCCTCCCCTTAAGTCGGTGGCCATACTCGCCCAAAAACAGCTAATCCTCTTGGGCATCTCTATGGGCTTTAATGCCCCGCGCAATCAACTTGTGGAGTTGACTATGGATCGCGCTGTTGGCGGCGACAAGGCCGCCTGTCTTCAGCATCTGATCAGAGCCGCGGATATCTGTCACAATGCCGCCGGCTTCTCTCACCAGGAACATTCCGGCAGCGATATCCCACTCCTTTAAATCTTCTTCCCAAAACCCATCAAAGCGGCCAGCGGCCACATAGGCCAAATCCAGCGACGCTGCACCAAAGCGTCGGATACCAGCCACCTGGGGCATCACTTCATCTAGGATATGACTAAAACGGCCGAAACCCCCGCGCCCTTTGAAAGGGATACCCGTTGCAAACAAACATTCGTCAAGCTTGCGGCGCCCAGAGACACGCAGGCGGCGCTCATTGAGATAGCACCCGCGCCCTTTGTCCGCCCAGAAAAGCTGGTCTTGCAGCGGCTCATAAACGATCGCAGCGGTGATCTCGCCATATTGTTCGGCGGCAATCGAGATGGCAAAATGGGGAATGCCGTGCAGGAAATTGCTGGTCCCGTCGATGGGGTCCACAATCCAGCGCGGACCGTCTGGACGCACGTTTGTTGCACCTGATTCTTCCAGAACAATACCAAAATCAGGGCGAGCACGCGTCAGCTCCTCGCGCAAAATTTCATCGGCTTGCCGATCCGCCTGGCTGACAAAGTCCGCTGGGCCTTTTTTGGAGACCTGCAACTGTTCTACTTCGCCAAAGTCACGTGTCATATTCCAAGCGGCCTTGCGGGCCGCCTGGGTCATGACGTTAATAAGCGCTGATTGAAAGGGCATCTGAGCGACCTATTCCGCGCGCTTTACATAGGTCGAATCTTCCGTCGCCACGACCACTTTTGTGCCTTGATCGATAAACGGCGGGACCATGACGCGCACGCCGATGTCTGTCATCGCAGGCTTATAGGAAGAGGTCACCGTCTGCCCCTTAATGGCGGGTTCGGTTTCGGTTATTTCCAACGTAACATGCTCTGGCAAAGCAACCGAAATTGGCTTCTCCTCATACATTTCAATGGTCACCACCATGCCGTCTTGCAGAAAGACAGCCTGTTCGCCAACGTCTTCAGCAGGCAAAGCAATCTGGTCATAGGTGTCTTGATCCATGAAGGTGAACGTATCGCCATCACCGAATAAAAACTGAAAATCCTTCTGATCCAGCCTGACTTTTTCGACTTTTGCCGAGGACCGAAAGCGCTCATTTTTCTTCGTGCCTTCGATCAGGTTTTTTAGCTCAACCTGCAGATAAGCCCCGCCCTTGCCCGGCTGCGTATGCTGGATTTTAACAGCGCGCCATAGCCCACCCTCATACTCGATCACATTGCCGGGGCGAATGGCATTTCCGTCAATTTTCATGGGTCTTATCTTTCTAAAGGTCTTCTCAGCAGGCGCGCGAATTGGCTGCCAAAGTATCTATATGGCCTGCTGTGTAACAACTCGCACCGGGCCGCGCAATCGCAGTGCTTAGTGCTGCATCGTTTTTGCGCTTGCCATGCCTTATTCGGGCAGTGTATGTCCGCGTCCACTATAGGCACGACGGGCCTAAAGGGCGGTTAGCTCAGCGGGAGAGCACTTCGTTGACATCGAAGGGGTCACTGGTTCGATCCCAGTACCGCCCACCATCCATTTAACGCAGCTATCGCAGCGTCAGCGAGACGCCGGGCTTGAAATGAAGCGATACATCACAAATCGGTCGTTCGCGAAAATGCGGTCAAACCGATGTGCGTTGGGCGCAATATAGGCATCAGCCGCGTCGCGGAAAGACCCAGACTTTTCGTTCATGATCTTCTCAAGCGGGGCTGAGTAACGGTCCACGTAAAGGTACTCAGCGCCCAAATCCGCCATCCACATGACAAAATCATCGCTAGCCGTTTTGGTATGCCATTCAATACACGTCACGCCGGTAAAGAAGCCCACACCGCGGGGCCGATGACCAACCAAGATGTCGTTCGCGTCGGTATTGTCTTTTACGAACTCAAAAAAAGTTTGCGCTGATGGACTATATGGTGAGGCTAGATTTGAAGGACGCTCCTGGGCAAAGAAATAGGCGTAGGACCCTAAGAGCAAAACGATGAAAACAACCAGAGGCGTATGAACCGGAGTAAAGCGCTGTTGTTGTTCGCCGAGCCACTGCAGCGCGGCGACAGTATAATACATCATCAATGCACCAATGGGGCCGTACATCCGCGCACCATTCATCGCGCCGGGTACAATGAGCATCATGGCGAGGTACCCGATCATAAAGCCCTCCGCGAGGCTCGTGCGGCGCACCAAAGACACCATAAAACCAATGGTCGATAGCAAAAGAACAAGCAGCGTGATGAAACGCGCGCCTAGCTTGATCGCTGGCGAGGCGCCGCCTAATCGATCCGACCAGAAGGCAGAGAGCTTGCCAGGAACGTCAGCCAATTTTGACGGCAACTCGCCCAAAATCGATGTAACAGTTCCGCCGGCACTTCGTACGTCTGGAGCTGTTAGCTCAGCCCCACTGTCTAGGGCTGCGTTTGAAGAGAAGACCGTTAGATATTGATCTAAAACGCCGAAGGATAAAAATACGAGCAAGCCTACGAGCAATAGCGCGGCTGGCAATGCGACGGCCCTCAGTGTGAGAGCACGATCCTGGGCCAGTAGAGCGAGGCCTAATGCAGGAATAAGAGCGATGCCAACAACGCGGGTTGCAATCGCCAAGGCACAGAAAACAAATACCAGGAGTAAACTGGCCTTCGTTCTGCGTTTGGCAAACCGATCCCAGGCGATGAACGCTAGAAAGATGATTGGCAAAAAGAGATTTTCTGAAAAGAGAGCGCCACTCCAACGCCAGAGCATAGGGCTTCCGGCATAGGCCAGACACAGCGCGCCGAGCGCAAAGTTAGACATGCGCTCCCCGGCCAGTGGACGATGCCGCGCAAACACCAACAACGTGGCCAGCCCGAGACCGAAAAGCACAACATTGAAGAGGCCAATCGCCAGAAAATCCCGGCCAAAGATGCTGACCGGCAAAGTGAGGACGGCAGGATAGAGCGGCGGCACTTTGGTTACGCCGGCATCTTTAAATGGGTTCACGAGATAAGGCGCCTCGCCCCAAGGACGCGCACCTAGGAGGTTTTCAGCCCCCCAAATATAGGTGGCCCAGTCGCCTCCCCCCCATCCAACATCCCCATCGACGTTAACGCCATGGATAGCAACGCTCGCTAAAACAAGCATCGCAATGAGCCATGTAGGCTTTGATATAGATTGAAAAAACATGTTTTCTTTCCAACAGAGACACAACATATCTCGCCGCAGCGACGTCGCACTTGCGCCCTTGCTGTGTATGATATGATGGTTAAATTATTGCTGTGTTTGAGGCCAGCACAGACAGGCCGAATGGATGTAACTCAATGACCATAGCCGTTGTTATCCCTAGCTATAAGGTGACTGATTTCATCCTAGATGTGATCTCCTCCATCGGTCCTGACGTCAATAAAGTCTATGTGGTCGATGATTGCTGCCCCAATAATTCTGGAGCCTTTGTTGAAGAACACTGCAACGACAAGCGCGTGGTCGCTCTGCGACACACCGTCAATCAAGGTGTTGGCGGCGCAGTTATGACCGGTATGCAGCAAGCCATGAAAGACGGCTGCGACATCGTGGTGAAGGTGGATGGCGATGGGCAAATGGACCCAAAATTAATTACAGACCTGGTCCAGCCTCTTGTCGATGGCGATGCTGATTACACGAAAGGCAACCGTTTCCATTCTTTCTACAGCGTCAAAACCATGCCCGCTATCCGGTTATTTGGGAATGCCATGCTGAGCTTCATGACGAAATTCTCAAGCGGGTATTGGTCTATCTTTGATCCGACAAATGGATTTGTCGCCATCCATAAAACTGCGCTATCACAGCTTGATATGTCGAAGCTGAGCAAGCGCTATTTCTTTGAAACCGACATGCTGATCCAGCTTGGCGATATGCGCGCTGTGGTCGCAGATTACCCAATGAGTGCGGTCTATGGCGAAGAGACGAGCAATCTGCATGTTCGCCAGGTGCTGTTTGAGTTTCTTGGCAAGCATTTGCGCGCCATTGCCCGGCGCATTGTTTACACGTACTTTTTACGTGATTTCTCCATCGCTTCCGTCAATCTCTTTTTCGGCACGTTACTCTTGTTAATCGGCGTCTTATTCGGCGGTTTTTCTTGGGTGAAGGCAAGTCAAGCAGGCACCTATGCGAGCATCGGCACGGTTATGCTTTCTGTCCTGCCCATCATTCTAGGCTTTCAGATGGTCTTGCAGTTCCTCTCCTATGACATGTCCAACGAGCCGCGCCGCTCCCTGCAATCACGCGGGCACTAGCGCGCTGTGCAAACCTGGCTGAAGGGCAAAACACCGCTTCTCCTAGAAGTCCTACGCTATGGTATATCCGGCATTGTTGTCTTCACGGCCGACTATTTGACCTTCTTCCTTTGCGCAACGTATCTGATCCCAAGTCTACCGCAAATTGCCAACATTATTGGCCGCCTTGCCAGCGCGCCAGTCGGCTATCTGATGCACAACCATTTCACCTTTCGCCAGCAGAGCAATGACACCAGGCATGCTGTTAAGCTCAGCCAATATCTTGGGCTACTTGCCTTTAATATGGCCATTACAGTTGCTGCTTATGCGATCATACTTTCGCTATTTAGCCAGGATGTGCGATTGCTGCGGTTTGCGACAGACATCTTGGTGATGATCATTGCCTATTGCGCATCGAAATTTCTGATTTTTCGCTAGGCGTTAGTCTACATACCTTGCTCGCCCTCTAAAGCCCGCTATCTGCTTAATGTACGAGCAGCGGTAGTGAAAGCAAAGCACATGCAGAGTATCACCGGGTTTTTGGGATTAGGCGCAACGTCGCTAGTTTTTGGTGCAATCCTTTTCTTTAGTGTCATCGTCGCACCGACTGTCTTTCGCACGCTGGAGGCGAAAACGGCAGCGACTTTCATTCGCGCCATCTTCCCTTGGTATTATGTCTATCTGACACTGGTTGCTGCCATTGGCGGACTTGCACTGTCTGTATCGCCTGGCGCACAAACCGCCAGCTTAGTGATGTTCTTGGTTGCTGTTCTGGGCGTAAAAGCACGCTATGTTCTGCTGCCGCGCATCAATACCTTCCGCGACGCGATGCTGGCGGGCGATCAAAAAGCGCAAACCTGGTTTAACCTGCTTCATCGCAGCAGTGTGATCTTGAATGTGATCCAGCTTTTTTTGGCAGGGGCGGCGCTATATTTGCTTCACCAGGCATAAGGGCAGGAGCGAAGAAACGGCTGGCGTGAAAGCCCGGGACTAGTGAACCAGCGGCGAAGTTGATGCCTCAATGCTGCCGCCTTCAGCATTAAACTGCAGGGCAGCGAGGGAGGCATACAGTCCGCCGCGGGCCAGAAGCGCCTCATGGGTGCCTTGGTCTACCAGTTCGCCGTGATCAAACACTAAGATGTTATCGGCCCGCTGAATGGTCGCCAAGCGGTGCGCGATAACAAGCGTGGTACGCCCCTCCATCAACCGGTCCAGTGCGCCCTGTACCAGCCGCTCAGATTTCGCATCCAGCGCGCTCGTTGCCTCATCCAGCAGCAATACCGGCGCATCTCGCAGCAACGCACGGGCAATGGCAAGGCGCTGGCGCTGCCCGCCGGATAGGCGTACGCCTGCTTCGCCGAGGTAACTATGAATGCCGCTGGGCAGCTGGGTCAAAAAATCATCCGCCGCCGCAGCGCGCGCGGCGGCCCAAACATCATCTTCAGACGCATTTGGACGACCATATAAAATGTTCTCATAGGCTGTTGCAGCGAAAATGGTCCCTTCCTGGGGCACAAGCGATGTGCGCTCACGCAAAGCGTCCAAGTCGCAGCCATCAATGGCAACACCGTCAAAGGTAATACGGCCTTTCTGCACATCATAAAAGCGTTGTATCAATTGAAACAGCGTGGTTTTACCCGCGCCAGACGGCCCAACGACTGCGACGGTTTGGCCAGGCGCGATGCGAAAACTAACATCGTGTAAGGCGGGAATATCAGGCTTGCTAGGATAGCTGAAAGACACGCCGCTGAAAACGATCTCCCCCTGCGTTGGCATTGGCAAGGGAAGCGGATTTGCAGGTGATTTGATCACCGGAATAACTTGCATCAGTTCGGACAAGCGCCCAGCCGCGCCAGCAGCACGCATCAACTCGCCGTAAACCTCACTTAGCGCGCCGAGCGCGCCAGCAACAAGGCCAGACACTAAAACAAACGCTGCAATCGTACCGCCGGTCATATCGCCAGCAATTACAGCGCGGGCGCCCTGCCACAACACGAAGACAATCGCTGAGAAAATGAACAAAATGATGATCGCCGTCATAGACGAGCGCACCAGAATACGTCTCTTTGCGATTGCGAACGCCGCATCAACGGCACTGCCAAAGCGGGCGCGCTCGCGATCTTGCTGGGTGAAAGATTGGACGATCCGCAACGCGCCAAGCACTTCGTCAGCCATCGCGCCGATGTCAGCGACACGGTCTTGGCTAGAGCGGCTGAGCTTTCGCACGCGGCGGCCAAGGAAAACGATGGGAAAGACAACCAGCGGAATAACAATGCCCATCAGGCCCGTGAGCGCAGGGCTCAGATATACGAGCAACCCAATGCCGCCAAGGCCCGTAATTGCATTGCGCAGTGCGATGGACGCTGTTGAGCCAACGACAGATTGAATGAGCGTGGTGTCCGTGGTCAGCCGCGATGAAATCTCGCTGGGGCGGTTTTCTTCAAAAAACACCGGTGAGAGCGTAAGCAAATGGCTTTGTACCGCGATGCGAATGTCTGCGACAACGCGCTCGCCAATCCAGGTCACAAAATAAAAGCGAAGGGCGGTTGAAATGGCCAGCAACATGGCAAGGCCGAGGAGCAGTAAAAACACCATATCAATGGCGCTTTGCTGATCGGCGGAGAAGCCGCGGTCAACGACTTGCCGCAGCGCTAAGGGGATGGCCAGTGTCGTCACAGACGCAACCAACAAGGACGCAAGGGCGCCAACAAGCCGCCATGGATAGCGCTGAACAAACGCCCATAGCAGCTTAATTTGACTCAGCTTTTCGGCTGCAGGCGGCGGGGAAGCATTTTCAGTCACAGAATATACAGGCCTAAACCAGTTCTTACGTGCCGTGGTGATGGCGCTAAGGGGCTCAATTGGCAAGCCCTCTTGTCGCCGCGCGCGCACAATTTGACCCTTCGGTTGCCGAAAAGCCGTTTTTCTGGCGACGTGTGTTGCAAAGCCCGCGCGCTTCTTGTATGCACGCGCATCATTTTTCAGATTTCTCGAAGGCATGCATCATGAAGGCGGATACGCACCCCGACTATCACTTGATCGAAGTCGTAATGACCGATGGCACCAAGTATAAGACGCGCTCCACATACGGCGCGGAAGGTGACACCCTCAATCTCGATATCGATCCTACATCCCATCCTGCCTGGACCGGCGGCACACGCCGCGTTGACCAAGGCGGCCAAGTCTCCAAATTCAACAAACGCTTTGGCGGTCTTTCAGGTCTTAAAACCAAGAAATAGCCTGCGAGTGTTGCGACGTTAAAAAAGGCGCCATCTGGCGTCTTTTTTTTTAGATCCACCTTTGGGACGGGGCTGCCATTGCCTTGCCCTCAGTCCCGGGCTTGATCCGGGACCCAGCGGCTCAAGGGGACAGACTAGACCCCGGCTCAAGGCCGGGGAAGGGGCGAACGCAAATGTCATCTCGAGCGAAGCGCGGCGATCCAGCAGCTCTCTGGCCGAAACAACCTGGACTGCCTCACATGCGTTCGCAATGACGGGGAAGGGCTCTCAGCCATCGTCATGCTGAACTTCATTCAGCATTTTTTTGGCGCCGCCAACCTCTACGTATCCAAAAAGCTACGCAATTTACGGCTACGGCTTGGATGCTTGAGCTTGCGCAGCGCTTTCGCTTCAATCTGGCGGATACGCTCGCGCGTCACGGAAAATTGCTGGCCGACTTCTTCCAGCGTGTGGTCCGTATTCATGCCAATGCCGAAGCGCATGCGCAACACCCGTTCTTCGCGCGCAGTCAGCGATGCCAGAACCCGCGTCGTTGTTTCGCGCAGGTTGGAGTGAATGGCCGCGTCCACTGGCAGAACCGCGTTCTTATCCTCGATGAAATCACCCAGATGGCTGTCTTCTTCGTCACCAATTGGCGTTTCCAGTGAAATCGGCTCCTTGGCGATCTTCATCACCTTGCGCACTTTATCTAGTGGCATGGACAAGCGTTCGGCCAGTTCTTCCGGCGTCGCTTCGCGGCCAATCTCGTGCAGCATCTGACGCGAGGTACGCACCAACTTATTGATTGTCTCAATCATATGCACCGGAATACGGATCGTGCGCGCTTGGTCCGCGATGGAGCGGGTAATCGCCTGCCTAATCCACCATGTGGCATAGGTTGAAAATTTATAGCCGCGGCGATATTCGAACTTATCCACCGCCTTCATAAGGCCGATATTGCCTTCCTGAATGAGATCAAGGAATTGCAGGCCGCGATTGGTGTATTTCTTCGCAATGGAAATCACCAAACGCAGATTGGCTTCGACCATTTCCTTCTTGGCAATCCGCGCTTCTCGTTCGCCTTTTTGCACGGTGGACACGATGCGGCGGAATTCGTTGAGGCGTAGACCTGATTTCTCTGCAATCTCGGCAATTTGATCGCGAATATTGGTGACCTGTTCACCTTCTTTATCAATGAAGTTGCCCCAGTTCTTACCAAGCTTGGCCACCCGTTCGTTCCAGCCAGGCTCTAACTCATTGCCGAGATAGTGCTCTAGAAATGCGCGCCGATTCACGCGGTTACTTTCCGCCAAACGCAGCAAATGCCCGCTCAGTGAGGTAAGGCGCTTGTTGAGCCCATAAAGCTGATCGACCATCTGCTCAATGCGGTTATTGTGGAAATGCATGTCTTTGATGAGCTCTGTCAGCTCATGCTTAAGTTTCCAAAACCGGTTTTCCTGCGCGGTGGGCAGGCTTTTATTGGCGGCAGCAGCTTCTAAGCGCGCTTGCTGAACCTTCGCGTACTTCTTGTAGACATCGGTAATTTTGTCGAACTTGGCAATCGCATCGGGCGTGAGATGTTCTTCCATGGCCGCGAGCGACATGGTGTTTTCGTCATCATCATCGTCATCATCGTCGCTGTCACCGTCATTTTCGGTGGTTTCGCCGTCTTCGTCTTCAGCATTCTCATCGGCTGCGTTTTCAGTTTCACCCTCAGTCTTCTCTTCTGCAGCCTCTTCTTCTTCCTTCACGCTTTGCGCTGCAGCGACCTCTTTGCCAAGGGTCGCGTCTAAATCAATAATTTCGCGCAGCAGCATCTCGCCATTGGCAAGGGCCTGACTCCAACTGATGATGGAATCAAAAGTGATTGGGCTTTCGCATAGCCCGTCAATCATCGTCTCCCGGCCAGCTTCAATGCGCTTGGCGATCGCAATCTCGCCTTCCCGGCTGAGCAATTCGACAGTACCCATTTCGCGCAGATACATCCGCACCGGGTCATCCGTACGTTCTAGATCGCTCTTTTTACTGGTCTCAAACTTCTCATCGCGGCGATCATCTTCGCTCTCGTCGTCTTCGCCATCGTCGTCTTTTTTGGTTTTGCTTTTGGCTTCAGCTTTGGTTTTTTTCGTTGTTTTGGTTTTGGCCACCTTTGCGGGCGAGCTTTCCTCGTCCTCGGCGGACTCAACGACATTAATGCCCATTTCCGACATGGTGGACATGATGTCTTCAATCTGATCGGATGACATCTGGTCCTGCGGCAGGGCCTTATTCAAATCATCATATGTGATGTAGCCGACCTCTTTGGCCTTGGCGATCATTGTGCGCACGCCCGCTTCAGACATATCGAGCACAGGCGAATCCCCGCCCTCTTCGCCGTCTGTATCTGCTTGCATCACCTGAGATTTTTTGGTGGCCATCGTCGCTTTATTCCTTAACGTCTTGTTGTCTCTGCCATCTTTAAAGGCGCGATTTATTGGCCAGCCAGGCCATTTTCTAATCCGCGATCAAAATTCGACAGGTCCTTATTATGTTGTGCCAATTGCGCGCGCAGCCCTTTCCATCGTTCCAAGGCCCGCATATCGCCCTTTTCGGCTTCAAGTTCCGCAACGCGGCATTCTTCCTCCAAATCCGTCACCCGGCGCAGCATTGACAAGGTATGTGTCAACCCCGCCTCTGCCTGCCATAGCTCCGCCCCGGGGCGCGTGAAGGATAAAGATCGCACAAATATATCGCGATCGACCTCGCTAACCAGGCGCGTCGGCATGCATTCTCTTAATGTGTTCTTCTGCGTCTGCGAATCAAGTCCTTCTAACGTCGGCGCGGCATCCAAAACTGATTCGAGGGCAGAATGTATGTCTTTTCGGGCACAATTAAGGTTTGCTAGCGTTTCCAAATGGCTAACAACTAAGCTGGGATGGTTTAAAATTGTAGTAAGGACGATGATTTCACCCACATTTGTGACCGAATCGCTTTGGGCCAGCGGCGAAGATTTTAAAAAAGAACTCGCCTTTGGCGGCGGCGCCCACGCCCGGCCGCCCCCTGGCCGGCGACTTGATGCAGAAAAGCCGGTATTGCGATCTCCATAAAATAGTGTCTTCAGCCGTGCGCGTAGGTCGCTTTGGTAGAAACTGCGCACACTTTGATCTTCAATGGTTCCAGCGATGTCCATGGCTGATTTTTGCATCGCAGCACGGCGTTCTGGTGTCGATGTATCCCCGCTTTCAACTAGCGTATCCCACAGCAAGGCGGATAATGGCTGGCTAGCCTCTAGCACCGCCGCCATCGCGCCCTTGCCTTCCGCCTGGATCAGGTCATCAGGGTCTTTGCCTTGCGGCAGCATGGCAAAGCGGAGTGATTTTCCAGGTTTTAAAAGCGGCAAAGCCCGCTCAAGGCCTCGCTGCGCTGCTTTGCGGCCCGCACGGTCACCATCAAAACACAAGATAGGCTCATCGACCATGCGCCATAGCAGCGTAATCTGATCTTCCGTGAGGGCTGTTCCCAGAGGCGCAACAGCGGCTGAAAAACCAGCCTGTACCAAAGCGATGACATCCATATATCCTTCGGCAACAATAAGCTGGCCGCTATCATAGGCAGCTTTGCGGGCCTTATCGATATTGTAAAGTGTGCGACCTTTGTGAAAGAGGCTCGTTTCGGGCGAATTTAAGTATTTTGCTTTTGCATCCGCTGAGAGCGCCCTGCCCCCAAAGGCAATGCAGCGCCCTTTGGCATCACGAATGGGGAACATCAGCCGGCCGCGAAAGCGATCATAGGGTTCGTTTCCCCCCTCAGGCAGAATAACCAGCCCCGCTTCAATCAAATCGCTATCGCGCCAGCCTTTTGCGGTCATCGCCTGGCGCAACCGTTGGCGCCCATCGGGGCCATATCCAAGCGCGAAGGCTGAGAGCGTCTGCGTCGTCAGTGCCCGCTTTTGCACATAGCCAAGGGCTGCGCGGCCACTTTCGTCACGGAGGCGCGCTTGAAACCAAGTCGCGGCATCTTCCATGAGGTCCGTCAGGCGGCGGCTTTGTTGTTCTTTTTCAAGGTCACGCGGCGATCGTTCAGGCATCTCGAGGCCCGCTTCGCCCGCCAGCTGCTCGACAGCCTCTAAAAACCCCAAGCCTTGATTTTCCATGAGGAACTTAATGACATCGCCATGCGCGCCGCAGCCAAAGCAATGGTAAAATGCTTTGTCGTCATTGACGGTAAATGAGGGCGTCTTTTCATTGTGAAAGGGGCATAGTCCTTCATGCTCACGGCCGCGCTTCACCAGCTTTACTGAGCGGGCGACCACCTCCGACACAGGGACACGTGCGCGCAGCTCATCAAGAAAGCCTGGCGGGAAAGCCATGGTGCGCTATTGCCCCCTTCGCATATGTTTAAGCGCTGAGCTGCGCACGTACGGCTGCGCCCGCTTTGCCAAAGTCCATCTGGCCCGCGTATTTCGCCTTCAAGGCGCCCATGACTTTGCCCATGTCTTTCAGGCCCTGTGCCTGCGTCGCGCTCATAGCTTCCGTGACCGCTGCGGTCACTTCGTCTTCATTAAGTTGCCGCGGCATAAACTCTTCAATCACGGCGATTTCTGCGCGCTCCTGTTCTGCTAGCTCGCAGCGGCCACCTTCCTCATAGGCGGTAATGCTGTCACGGCGCTGTTTGATCATCTTGCTCAAGATATCTAAGATCATCGCATCGTCATCTGGCGCCGAATCAGACGTCCGCAAGGTGATATCACGGTCTTTTACAGCAGCCAGGATCAAGCGGATCGTTGTCAATTTCCGCGTGTCTTTCGCCTTCATGGCTGTTTTCATTGCTTCTTTCAGGTCATCGCGCAACATTCTGCCATTCCTTCTAAAGTGCTCTGCAGCCGTCTATGTTTTTGAGTAGACGGGAAAAGTCAGTTTTTTTGTTATCGTTTATTTGAGCATGTTTGCTTGATTTATCCGCGTATCATCGCGTAGCTTGCAGCGAAATTCGCTGCCATGCAAGAGCGCGGCGGTATAGCCAGCATGTTGGGTGTTTGCAAGCCCAAAACAAGGCCATTGCCCCCTTTGCAATGCGGCAGCAGCCCTGCGCAAAGGAGACCTATTTTATAATGTCCACGACACCGCCTCAATCCATGTTTGATCAACACGCCGCGCTGAAGCCAACGGCTGCCTTAGTCCTTGCAGATGGCAAGGTTTTCAAGGGCTACGGCATCGGCAAGCCAGGCATGGCGGTGGGCGAGATATGCTTCAATACGGCGATGTCGGGCTACCAGGAAATCCTCACAGACCCAAGTTATGCCGCGCAAATCGTCACCTTCACGTTTCCTCATATTGGAAATGTAGGCACCAATGCGGCTGATCACGAAACTGCGTCGCCCTATGCGCGCGGACTTGTGCTGCGCCAACCCATTACGCCATCAGCGAATTTCCGCGCTGAAAGCCCTCTCTTGGACTGGCTGGAAGAGGTCGGACTGGTGGGCGTAACAGGCATCGACACGCGCGCGCTGACCCACCATATCCGCTCCGGCGGTGCGCCAAATGGCGTCGTCGTACACGCCCCCGATGGCGTCCTTGATACCGACGGCGCTGCGTCCATGGCCAAGGACTTTCCCGGCCTTGAAGGAATGGACCTAACAGGCGATGTGACCTCCAGCGCGCCTTATGAATGGACACAGACGCAGTGGACGCTTGGCAGCGGCTATGGAACGCTCACGGATGAAAAAGCGCATGTGGTCTGCATAGACTACGGGGTTAAGCGCAACATCTTGCGCAATTTAGCCAGTGTTGGCGCGCGCATCACAGTTGTTCCGGCGCGCACGCCTGCCAAAGACATCTTGGCGATGGCGCCAGACGGCATCTTTTTATCAAATGGTCCTGGCGACCCTCATGCAACGGCAACTTGGGCAACGCCAATCCTGCAAGAGCTTGTTGCTTCTGATTTGCCTATATTTGGTATCTGCTTGGGCCATCAACTCCTCGCCCTCGCCCTTGGCGCACAGACAGAGAAGATGCATCAAGGCCACCGAGGTGCAAATCATCCCGTCAAAGATGAAACCACGAATAAAGTGGAGATCACCTCCATGAACCACGGCTTCATGGTCAGCAGAGAGAGCTTGCCCAGCACCTTGGAAGAAACCCACCGGTCGTTATTTGACGGCACGCTCTGCGGCTTGCGGGTGAAAGGCAAACCGATTTTCTCAGTACAGCATCATCCGGAGGCCAGCCCAGGGCCACAAGACAGCTTTTATCTGTTTGAACGTTTCATGGATGCCATGACGTTGCGGGCGCCAGCGCCTGCCGCTGTCTGATAGATATTTTTGCCGCATGTAATAGTCTTGTTTGCACTTCACTACACCCTAGTATAGCTTAGAACTGATCTAACAAGCGCGATAAAGTGCAAAGACGTTCTGGCAGGCGGCAGAAGCATCCGGCAGTGTCAACTGTCCATGTTTCTCCCGACAAGGTTCCTCTGGTCTTCCTTTATCACGCGCTTTTGCCTGACATGACCTGATGTTCGGCGACGTATTGAAAGGACCAGAATATGCCTAGTTTTGGCAGCGGCGTTGTAAAATTTCAGTCTGATGTCTTTCCTGAAATGAAGGAGTGGCTTGGCTCTTCCAGCGCAGCGATTGAAAGTGTCGACACCCTTCACCCAGATGCGAGCGATGAGGTTCGCGACACTGCACCAATTGAGCAAAATGCGGTGCTACAGCTGGCGCACTTGCGAACACATGCAGCAGTTGCCGCGCGCATTGCGAAGAAAGACATTAAACGCCATGGCTGGGCCGACGACAATCCCAAGAGAGAGATGCGGTTTTCTGTTGAAGTCGAAAGCATCTTTTGCCCGCTGACAGAGCGGTCTAAGGCCGAAACGACGCGCGGCGTCAGGAGCCATGCGTGACTGTGACGCAAACCGACCCGCCGACGGGTCCAGACTATAACCAGCAAGAGACAGCCACGAAGCAACGGTCGTCTTTTTTTGATATCTCAAACCTGAAAGGCGACGTCTTTGGCGGCTTGACCGCAGGCATTGTGGCCCTTCCCCTCGCGCTTGCCTTTGGTGAAGCATCTGGTGCAGGGCCTATTGCCGGACTTTGGGGCGCTATTTTTGTCGGGTTTTTCGCTGCTCTCTTTGGCGGGACCGAGACACAAGTCTCCGGGCCAACAGGCCCCATGGTAGTGGTGTTTGCTGGGGTCTACGCCTCTTTGCAAGGCGAACCGGCCTTGGTTTTTGCCATCGTTGTTTTGGCGGGTGTGCTGCAAATTTTGCTCGGCGTGTTTCGCTTCGGCCAGTATATTCGGCTCGTCCCTTATCCTGTCATCTCAGGATTTATGAGCGGCATTGGCTGCATCATCATAGCGTTGCAAATTTCGCGCCTTTTCGGCCATGAACCCGATGGAGGCGGCACAATCCCGGCTCTTGCAGCCATCCCTGGCGCTGTTATGGACCCCAATCTCATTGCTTTTGGGATCGGCCTCCTCTCCCTCATCATTATTTTCTTCTGGCCCAGCAAGCTCGGCAAATGGATTCCAAGCCCGCTTGCGGCGCTCCTGGCTGGCACAGGTTTGAGCCTTTTTTTCCCCGGCGCTCTGCCCATCCTTGGTGATATTCCCACCGGGTTCCCAAATTTCATTCTGCCCGGCTTTTCATCTGACACCGCACTCATCGTCTTAGAAGCAGCGTTTATTTTAGCGTTGCTTGGCGCAATCGACAGCCTGCTGACATCTCTTGTGGCCGACAATATGACGCGCACACGCCACAACTCAGATAGAGAACTGATCGGGCAAGGGATTGGCAATACAGTTGCCGGCTTTTTTGGCGCCATCCCGGGAGCCGGCGCGACTATGAGGACCGTCGTTAACATCCGCACGGGCGGAACGACCAAAATTTCAGGAATGCTGCATAGCGCGGTGCTATTCGTCATCGTCGTGGCTGCAGCTCCGCTTGCCTCGCAAATTCCTCACGCGGTCCTCGCTGGCATCTTAATCAAGGTCGGCTACGACATTATTGATTTTGCGTATATTTCGCGCGGCCACAAAGGCCCGCGCTGGGATCTCGCATTGATGGCGATCGTGCTTGGCCTAACGGTCTTTGTCGACTTAATTACAGCAGTGGGGGTTGGGGTTACCCTCGCAGCGCTAGCGTTTGTCAAACGCCTCGCTGATAGCCAGCTGCAAACGATTGGTGATCAAGAGACGCAAATCGTCACGCCGCAAGAAGATGCGCTGATCCAAGCGTCGAAAGGGAAAATTACGATCTTTGATTTTGGCGGCCCGCTTAGCTTTGGTGCTGCCGCTGACTTGGGTCACCAGGTGCGCGAGCGTGTAAAACTGCATACCAGCGCGATTATCTTAGATTTCTCCAAAGTCCCGTTTTTAGACGTCTCAGCAGCCCGCGCCGTCGAAACCATTGGCCGTGATGCAAAAGCCTCGGGCAAAACCGTGTATCTGTCCGGCATTAGCGACGATGTGAACGACGTCTTGGTAGGCCTGGAGGTCGATGACTGCCTTCCTGATAATACAACATTCAAAACCCGCCTTGAAGCCATCCAGGCTGCAGCGCGCGAGTTAGAGATTCGGCCAGCCACAGCATAAAACGAACATGGTTGCACGACTTACAGCACACCATGCGGCCAGCTGAGTCCTTTTTGCTGCGAAATTCACAGTTTTTGGCGCTGCGCCTCTTGCGCCGGGCAGGACGCTGGGCTATCCCCGTGCAGGTCCGGACTAGCGACATAAGCGCTGCGATGGGCCGCCCTTGAACCACCAAGCGGAGACGGCCCTTAAGATGCCACGGCGCGACGATATTTCCTCCATCCTTCTTATCGGGGCCGGTCCCATCATCATCGGCCAGGCCTGCGAATTTGATTATTCGGGCACGCAAGCGGTCAAAGCGCTGAA
>JBCCAR010000042.1:0-27546 GCA_039814715.1 Pseudomonadota bacterium | reverse complement strand
TGTCTCCCTTCTTTAAATCTCCAATGGTTGATTTTGGCTATGATGTGGAAGACTACCGCCAGGTTGATCCGCTTTTTGGCACGCTGGAAGACGCCGATGAGATGATTGCGACAGCGCACCGGTTAGGCCTTAAGGTCATCATCGATATGGTGCTGAGCCATACGTCTCTTCGCCATAGCTGGTTTCAAGAAAGTCGGCGCGGGAAAAGCAACGCCAAATCAGATTGGTATGTCTGGGCTGATCCTAAGCCAGATGGCAGCCCGCCTAACAATTGGCTCTCTATCTTTGGCGGCATTGCGTGGACTTGGGAAGGGCGGCGCCAGCAATATTATCTGCATAACTTTTTAACCGAGCAGCCAGACCTCAATCTATACAACCGGGATGTCCAAGACGCTCTGCTAGCGGAATGTCAGTTCTGGCTTGACCGCGGGGTTGACGGGTTTCGGCTCGATGCTGTGAATTTCCTGACCCATGATCCAGACTTGCGTGATAATCCGGCCCGCCCGCCCGACCATCCTGACACCGACGGCGTCAAACCGGAAAACCCCTATAATCGGCAACTCCATCTCTATGACAAATCCCAGCCAGAGACCCGCCGCTTTTTAGAGCGCCTGCGCAACCTTGCGGAACTTTACCCAGACATTTTGCTGCTTGGCGAAGTGGCCTGCGATAATTCCATTGAGCGCATTGCTGAATATGCAGGGCCAGGTGGCCCGCTGCATACGGGCTATTCCTTTGCCATGCTGAAGGATGACTTTGATCTCTCTGTCATGCGCGAAAATATTGACGCCTTCAGCGCCGACGAACAGCAAGGCTGGCCGGCATGGGCCTTTTCCAATCATGACGTCGAGCGCGTCGCCAGCCGATGGGGCGGCCAAAGCGCGCCGCCGGAATTCATCAAGTCTTTGATTATCCTGCTACTGTCCTTGCGCGGCACTGTGTTCCTGTATCAAGGCGAAGAACTTGGTTTGCCGGAAGTCGACATCCCTTATGATTTGATTGTGGACCCGTACGGCCTCAACTTTTGGCCCGAATTTCGCGGCCGCGATGGGTGCCGCACGCCTTTTCCTTGGACAGATGCGGACCCGCGCGCTGGCTTTACGACGGTGCCGCCTTGGCTGCCCATCCCAAATGCGCACATTTTGAAGTCTGTGGCGGCGCAGGAAAATGACCCCCATTCCATCTTCTCGTTCACACGCGATTTTCTGGCCTTACGCAAGGCCCATGAGGCGCTGCGGCTGGGGGATATGGTGTTCCATGAAGTGGGCCATCGGCACATTTCGTTCAGCCGCAGCCACAAGGGGAAGGCCGTTCTTGTTGCTCAAAATTTTGGCCCTACGGACACAACCATGCCCTGCCCCTTTTCCAATGTCCGCTCGCTGCGCTTTGACGGTCTGACGGGAACCTTAAAAAACGGCGTGATCAATCTTCCTGCACATCAGTCTTTTTTGGGAACCTTTGTTGCTGAGGAGCGCTGAATAGACAAAGTTGCTTTTTTTACCATAAACCGCTACCTTTGTGCACTGCAGCAAATTCCTTTTAGAGAAAGCCAACGCCGCCCACCATGTTATCGCCGAAACAGCACCGCCTGGCAGAGCAGGTCCAACGGGCGCAAACAGTCTTGGCAACCGATCTCGATGGAACATTTCTGGGTGGTAGGGAGGCTGAACGCCGTGCGCTTTACAGCTATTTGACAGACCAAACGCACACCGCTCTCATCTTCGTAACAGGGCGCGATAAAAGCCACATCAAGCACTTGATTGAAGACGAAGGCGTGCCGCGGCCGCAATTTGTCATAGGTGACGTTGGAACGTCTGTTTTGGACGGCGATGATCTATTGCCCGTTGATCCTATTGAAGCCTGGATAGACAGCCACTGGCCAGGGGATGAAAACGCGCGCGCAGCGCTAAAAGAGCACGAGCACCATTTAACGCTTCAAGACGTGTATGGCGGTCGCCGCAGGTCCTATTTTATTTCAGACCGCGCCAAAGCCTATGAGGCCAAGGCAGCGGTTGAGAAAGCAGGCTATGACGGCATTGTATCCGACGACCGCTTTTTCGACGTGTTGCCGCGCGGCATCCAAAAAGGCCCTACCCTTTTAAAACTGATTGAAATGCTAAACCTCGAAGCGCGTAAGGTCATCGCAGCAGGCGACACCTTAAATGATCTGTCCCTGTTCCGCACCGGCCTGCCAAGCGTGGCTGTAGGCAACCGAGAAACAGAACTAGAGGCTGCGTTGCCGGACGGTGCACATGTGTTTCGTGCAGATGGTCACGGCGCTGCTGGCATTCTAGAAGCCTTGCACCACTTTAAAATGTACGTGAAACCGGAGCCCGTTTTATGACGAAATCCTCGTTGGTCATCGTCTACCACCGCCAACCTTATGAAGAAGTGGAAGTGGACGGCGACATCGTTTTCCGCGAAAACAAAAGCCCCAACGGCGTTGTCCCGGCGCTCAAAGGCTTCTTCGGCTCCGTCGACAAAGGCTGCTGGATTGCTTGGAAACAATCGAAGGAAGAAGGTATCGCCGACTTCCAGCAGCGCATCGAAATCGATGATTCCTTCGGCCAGTATGAAGTATTCCGCATTCCTATGACTGAGCATCAGGTCAAGTCGTTTTATCATGTGACATCTAAAGAAGCGCTGTGGCCAATTTTGCATTCCTTCCCATGGATGTTTAATTATGGCGCTGTTGATTGGGAGACATTCAGGCAGGTCAACAAGCAGTTTGCTGATGCGGCGATAGAACAAGCTGCCGACGATGCCATTATCTGGGTGCATGACTATAACCTTTGGCTGGTGCCATCCTATATTCGCCAGAAAAAGCCCAATGCGCGCATTGCCTTTTTCCATCATACGCCTTTCCCCAGCGCTGACATCTTTAACATTCTTCCCTGGCGTGAAGAGATCGTCGACAGCCTGCTTTGCTGCGATTTGCTTGGCTTTCATATCCCCCGCTATGCAGAAAACTTTGCTGGCGTCGCCCGCTCACTGCGCGGCGTGACACTGGGTGACCGCGTCGTCGTTGGCCCGCCCTTCGTTGATAAAGGCGCGGCCTTATCTGAACCAACCGTCATCCAATCGATCGAGCATGAAGGCCGCACCATTGAGATCGATGCTTGGCCTATCGGAACAAATCCAGCTGTCATCAATGAACATCTTTCAACCTTCGACGCTGGGCAAAAAGTCTTCGAAATTCGCAATGAGATTGGCGATCAAAAGCTATTGGTTTCTGTCGGCCGGGTTGACTATGTCAAAGGCTCTAAACAGCTGCTTGAAGGCTTCGACCGGCTCTTAAAACGGCGCCCAGATCTTAAAAACAAGATAAAGTTATTTTTGATTTGCGTTGCACCCGCCATGAACACCGATGCGTATCGGATGGCGCAAGAGGAAGTCGAACAGCTTGTCGGCGCCATAAACGGTAAACACGGCAATCTCACCTGGACGCCGATTATGCTGTCAACGCGGCCAGTGCCGTTTAATGAACTGGTGTGTTACTACCGCGCGGCCGATGTATGCTGGACGCCGCCTTTGCGCGACGGTCTCAACCTTGTCGCCAAGGAGTTCATCGCAGCCCAAAATGGGGAGCCCGGCGCGCTGGTCCTGTCTGAATTTGCCGGCGCAGCGGCAGAGTTGCCAGATGCGATCATGACCAATCCCTATTCGCACGACGACATGGACCGCGCCATTGATGATGCCCTGGATATGCCGCTGGAGGAGCGCCGCAAACGCATGGACGCATTGCGCAGAAATGTCGAAAACTGGGATGTTCATTTTTGGGCGGATCACGTCATGGCGCGCTTTGAGGCCCTGCGCGGACCCTTTCACAAAGACAAACGAGCCTTAAAAAAAACGACCGTTAAAGCTGCTTAGGCAGCCTCGTCGCCCTTCATTTTCGTCGCGGCGGCGTGTGGCTCTTCTTCGCTCTCTAGCAGGCTGTCAACCAAGCGCGCCAAATGCTCGGCATTATCGGCAAGAAGGTCAAAATGCTGCCGCATCTCAACGGATATGTCGCCGGGCAGCTCTGTCTTGAGCATATTGGCAAACCCCACAATTGCGTTTGTTGGCGTGCGAATATCTTGGCTAAGCCGGGTTAGAAGAGCTTGGGAAGCGGCATGCGCCTCATGCGCGGAAAGCGTCTGATTCTCCAGCTGGTGTGTACGTTTCTCATATCGGTCCTGCTGGATTTTCTTCTCTGCCATGGCAGAGCGGGCTAGAACTTCAAAACTGCGCGACAATGCTCCAACTTCGTCTTTACGCTGCGTTGGCAAATCAAACCGAGGCGCTTTACCGTCATATCGTCGCAGCGAGGACGCTAACGTATCTGCCTGTGCTGCTAGCGAATTAAGCGGTGCCGATACGCCCAGGCGAAGTGCTACGGACGTCAAAAGGCAGGCAAAGAGGGTGACCAAAATACCGCTCCCCAACAGCCGCCCGGCCTGACCTAGGGCTTCCAATCGAGGGGCTGAAACAGGGTACGTGAATGCAAGCGTCCAGCCTGGTGTGTCTAGGCGCCTAGACGCCGTAAAATAGGGCTGTTCGGCATCTCGTGCCGTCGCCGCAGAGTTAACAGGCGCCGTTTTGTCCCGGTTTGGCAATAGCCAAGAGGTTGATGGGTCTAAAAAGGCGTCGACCGGCTCACCAACAACATTCAGTTTTTGCTGAAGCGCTGTCTGCGGCGCGGTAATGAAAGTGCCATCGCCAGAAACGAGAAAAACATCAATGGCTCGAACGGCATGATCATAGACCTGACCAAAAACATCTTTTGTGACAACCGTTGCGCCAAATGCGCCTACAATTCCATTTTGCAGCGCGACTGAGGTTTGGCAGCTGATCGCTAAATTAGAGGCCGCTCCGCGCGAAGAAAAACGCAGGAGTTCGCTGCAGGTGAGCTTACCGAGCCCATCTGGCGCTGCGTCTGGCCGCCGAATATAGCCAGACTGGAAAATATCAAAATCGCTCTTGGCATAGCGCCTGTACACCATCAACGCCTGCTGATAGCCGGGCCCATAGGCGATGATGTCACCCTCGCCAGAGACAAACACCATGTTGCCGAGGCCTTGGCGAATGCGGCTTGTATTGGCCCTGATCGCTCGGAATGCAGCAAGAAGAACGCGCTTTCGCTGATTAGAAAGAGCGTTCCCGCCAGGAATAAAGGCCGCAAAACCAGCGAGGTACTGCCCGGACGGTAACATCATTCCATCGAACACAGCATCACTGCTGCGCCTCGTCCCATCACCTGCCGCTGGGAACAATCGATCAAAAAGGGCTGCGTCCGCTTGGGTTAAAGGCGCCTCTCGAACAAATTCGGGCGCTGCACGCTCAAGGTTTTGCCTGGCATCGCTGAGCGCGGCGCCAATTTGTTCAAAACGCTCTTCTTCGCGTTTCGAAATCAGGTCGGCATAGCCCTCTAGGCCACGAATGGCCTTGTCTTGCCCTTTTGTCTCACTAACGACAAAGATTAGAAAGGCGGACAAGAAGCTTGCAACAAGTCCGCCGAAAAGCAGAAGGAGCAGCGTTCTCGTCGTTAAACTTCGCATATTTCTAAGGCGTCCACCTGGCTGGCCAGCTGTGCTTCCGCCTCTGAAACCATACAGAGAACAATAGACTCACAGCCAAAGTATCACACTCAGCCATCAGCCCTAACAAAGGGTAAAACTATTGTTGCAAAAACTGCGTCAGTGCGCTCCGGCAACGACCGCCCAACCAGCGCTCATCTTTAGCCCACGAAAGCGCGTTCAACCACATAATCGCCAGGGGCGGCATTGGAGCCTTCTTCTAAGCCAAAGGTTTCAACCATGTCTTTGGTGTCGTTCAGCATCGCCATGGAGCCGCAGATCATCACCCGGTCACTCTCGCGGTTAAGGGGCGCGACACCCAGGTGCTCAAATAACGCATGATTTTCGATCAGGGTCGTGATGCGGCCCTGGACAGGGTAATCCTCGCGCGTAAGACTTGTAAAATGACGCAAACGTCCTTGCGCCATTTCGCCAACGAGGGGATCATCGAGCAGATCGGCAACGATCTTTTTGCCATAGTCTAATTCTGCTTTTTGCCGGCAGGTATGGGTCAAGATCACTTCTTCAAACTTTTCATATGTCTCCGGGTCGCGGATCAGGCTAACAAAGGGCGCAAGGCCAGTGCCTGTGGAGAACATATAGACGCGCTTCGCTGGCGTCAGAGCATCTAAAACCAATGTGCCCGTGGGCTTGCGGCCAAGGAGAACCTTGTCGCCAGGTTTAATGGTCTGCAGCATCGATGTGAGCGGACCGTTGTCTACCTTAATCGAAAAGAACTCCAGTTCGTCATCCCATGCCGGACTCGCAACGGAATAAGCCCGCAGCAGTGGCTTGCCGTTTTTTAACAGGCCAATCATCACGAATTCACCTGAGCGGAACCGGAATGAAGCAGGCCGCGTCACGCGAAAATGAAAGAGTGTGTCCGTCCAATGATGAACGGATAATACGGTCTCGCAGGTGACTGACCCTGGCAGGTTTGCTTCGTCGATAGGCTCTAGAACAGCGTCTATGCTTGCGGCGGTAGATGACGTCATAAAATGCAGGCCCCTTTCGGGCGAAATTCGTTCATAAGGCAACGTGTGACGGAGATAAGGCGATCAAACGCACCGGGCAACTGGAAATAGCGCCAGAATTTCTTATCGCTACACTATTTCAAATAGGGTTTTGGAAATTTGTATTTCAGTTCAGCATCTTAGCGCGAGCTTTCGTCTGCGCTTTTTGGTAACTTGCCGCGCTGTATTTGCGCCAGCTGCTGTTTCACAGCATCCAAACGCGCCGGAGGAAGCAATCCGGCCAGGCGCAGCGCTGTATCCACTGCACCTTCAAACACATCTCTGCGATTACAATATTGTGTGTCGTTGACCAGAAACGCCATGTAGTGCGAAAGTTGCGTATCAACACTCTGCTCTGTATGCCCCGCTAGCACGCCAGCGTAATACTGCGCGCACGGTCCTAAAGCAGGAGCGGCCGTAATGAAAGTATAGGCGCGAGGCTTATTGTCCGAGCGATGCGCTGCAGACAAATATTCGGCGATATAGCCATCGCCGTGTAGCTGGGACAGCGCAATTTCGTAATGGTCGAGCGCCAGTTCTAGATCATCTTGCGCAGCTGCTCGGGCCGCTAGGACGATGGAAAGTGGGGGTGAAGCTTCCAGCAAACGCTCACGATACCGCGCCAATGCTTCATGACCTCCGCCCAAGTCATCAGGCGCGCGCAAGGCAAAGGTTGCCAGCCCGAGCAGAGCCTCCTCATTTGACGGATCAAGCTCTAATGCGGCAGCGTAAGCACTGCGCCCGCGTTTTGCCCAGCGCTTCTTACTTAACAGAGGCGCTGATTTCGCCCGCGCAAGCGCCGCTTTGGCGCTCGTCACGAGCAAGTCCGCTGACGGACCGCTCTGGGTCAGGGCATATTGCGCCGCTTTCCACGAGTCCTTGATTTGCCCCTGCGCCAGCAAGATGGATGCATCCCGCTGAGTGGGAGCGCCAAAAGACGTGTCGGCTGATGGACTGGCCGAGCCTTCGCGTGCCTGTGAAGGGGCGACCGCAAGCAACCCTGCTGCTGCTCCTAGGAGCGCCAAGCGGACGGAAAGGTTAACAAAACCTTTCAATTTATCTAAGATTTTCAAGGTCATAGCCGTGCATGTGACGATGAACTATGGCAAAATCAAGCCCCACTTGTTGCAGCGTGGCAACATGGCGGGGTCAATCGGGGCTATACTCTTCTGGTTTTGCAATCGCGTAACGCTCTTCGCGCCAAGGATCCCCTACATTATGGTATCCGCGCCGCTCCCAAAAGCCAGGCGCATCGTCGGCGCTAAAGTGTATGCGCTGTATCCATTTCGCGGACTTCCAAAAATAATACTGGGGGATGACAAGGCGGGCAGGCCCCCCATGTTGCCGGGTCAAAAGCGCGCCGTCATGGCTATGCGCGATCAAGCAGTCATCGGCCTGGAACACGTCAAGCGATACATTGGTGGTGTACCCATCATAGCTATGCAGAATCACGTGGTTTGCACTGTCGAGGGGCTCAACCATCTCGCACAAAGCTTTGGTAGAAACGCCCCGCCACACGTTGTTATAACGTGACCAAGAGGTGACACAGTGAATGTCACTTTCGCTCTCACTTTGGGGCGCAGCCATGAACGTGTCCCAATCCCACGTGAGCGGTGACAAAACGGCGCCGTCGATTGTTAAGGCCCAATCGGCGGGCCGTACGTGGGGCTGAACGCCAAGGTCTAGGACCGGCCAGTCTTTCACAAGCCGCTGGCCCGGCGGCAAACGGTCAGATCGCTTAGCCTGCGCGCCTGTCAGCAAGCGGCCTTCTTTGGCCCAGTCTTCTTTGCTTTTTATGAGCTTAGAACGGATCTTACCTGATCCAATGTCGTCATTGTTAGACATGCCTAGCTATAATCTTTCATCAAGCGCGACTTCTGCCGTGCCCAATCACGGTCCTTGATCGTTTGGCGTTTGTCTTGCTGTGTCTTCCCTTTCGCCAGAGCAAGCTCAACTTTCAAGCGCCCACGATCGTTAAAATATAGCTTCACCGGCACGAGGGTCATACCCTTGCGGGCAATGGCGCCGGACAGGCGGTTAATCTCACGCTTACGAAGCAAGAGCTTTCTTGGCCGCGTGGGTTCGTGGTTATGCCGGTTGCCGTGCGTGAATTCTGGAATGTGCGCGTTGACAAGCCACGCTTCACCGCCGCGTACTTCCGCATAGGATTCTGCAATATTGCCCTTGCCAAAGCGCAGGGATTTCACCTCCGTACCTTGCAAAGCAATACCGGCCTCAATCATATCCTCAAAGGCGTATTCGTGCCGGGCTTTGCGGTTTTCGGCGACAATTTTGTGCGGCAGCGGCGGTTTACTCATAGATGTGCCTACAGCAAGCCAGCATGAGACATGGCAGCGCCAATACGTTTTTTGCCGTCTTGCGTCATCGCCGTGATCGGCAGGCGGACCTCAGGTGTGCACATATCAAGCAGTGACAACGCAAGTTTAGCGGGCGCTGGGCTCGGCTCACAAAATAAATCGCGGTGCAGCGGATATAGCCTATCCTGCAGCTCAAGCGCGCCCGCAAAGTCGCCAGTAGCGCAAAGCGCTTGAAACTGGGCGCACAGCGCAGGCGCGACATTCGCGGTGACCGAGATTGCGCCATGCGCGCCCATGGCCATGAGGCCAAGGGTCATGTCATCGTTTCCTGATAGCTGAATAAAATCAGGCCCACAGGCGGCGCGTGTTGCCGCGACCCGGCCAGCGTCGCCCGTCGCATCCTTTACGCCAACAACCGTCGATATCTCCGCAAGCCGCGCCATCGTTTCAGGCGTCATATCAACGATGGATCGACCTGGAATATTATAGATAATGATCGGTATCGGGCTGGCATCAGCGACAGCCTTAAAATGATCATAGAGGCCTTGCTGGCTTGGCTTATTGTAATAGGGGCACACCACGAGGGCAGCGTCCGCCCCTGCACCTTCCGCATGGCGCGTAAGGGCAATTGCTTCGGCTGTACTATTGGAACCGCACCCAGCAATAACGGGCACACGCCCGCTTGCTGCTTCAATCACAATCTCAGTAACCTGGCGATGTTCATCATGCGACAATGTTGGGGATTCGCCCGTGGTCCCAACCGGAACAAGAGCGCTCGACCCTTGGGCGATTTGCCAATCCACGAAGCGGCGCAGACCCACAGTATCCAGCATGCCGCCCTTAAAGGGCGTTACCAGCGCTGGAATGCTGCCAGTCAATCGAAGGGTATCAGTCATTATTATGCTGCCGTGTGTTTCGCTAAAGACTAGAGGACACCTAGTCGCCTCAGCTTAGGTGCGCAAGCATCTCGCCATGTGAGCGCCAAAATTTCCCACTACACAATGTTTCTTGCTATCGCTGCGCAAGTAGGCATGATTTAGGCAATATTCAAACAATTCAAATACTTTAAGGGCCAAATGGCGCGGCTGACCTGGCATATCTTTTTCCTCTTTGTGCTGATCGCTAGCGCAGTGCCAGCCCGTGCTGAAACCATGCCGCCGCTGCTTTCACCCGCAGAGGCAAGCGCGGCCAAAACATATCTCAAACAGCCAAAGCCTGGCGAACGCTTGCCCGCAGCGCTTGCTAAGTCGCCCCATGGCCGAGCGATTGAGACACTGCATAGCTGGGCTCTGTTTCAAGATAACCGCGTTGATAAACTGCAGCCACAAGCCCTTGTTGCGTCTGCTACGCGCCTTCAAGAGCTGCCGCGCTTTAAAACAACAAAGCGGCGCGTTGAAAACCAGCTATCCTTTGACGATCCGCCAGACACGATCTTGGGCTGGTTTGCGATCACCCCACCCTCAACCGGTAAGGGACAGCTTTTAAAGGCAGATGCACTTATTCGCAGCAATGTGGCCGTGCCCGAACAAACGGTAAAGATACAAGCCGGTTGGCGCCGCGCTTGGCTTGATTATGACGAGGAAGATACTTTCTTAGCGCGCCACCGCGCGCGCCTTCGCCCTGAAGATCATAGCGCCAGAGCAAGGTTTTTAATGGCCTATGAAGGCTATAGTGCAGCAAGGCGCATGGTCGCCCGCTTGCCAGCGGATGAAGCAAAGCTGCTAAACGCGCGCCTGAAACTGCGGGGCTTTCAGGCCGGCGTTGACGCAGCGGTCAAGCAAGTTCCAGCAGCCCTGCAAACCGACCCAGCTCTCACCTTGGACCGCGCCTATTGGCGCCGCAAACGTAAGCTCAATGATGCAGCCATGTTGCTGCTAAAACCTGATCTCGATGCCATGGCGCTTGAACGCCCACAAAGGCTTTGGACAGAGCGGCACTTTTGGGCACGCCGCCTGTTAAAGGAAAAAAAGTATGAGCGGGCCTACGCCCTGGCCAGCAACCATAATTTGATTGCTCAATTACCTGATGGCACGCCCACACCGAGCGCTTTGCGTGTCGCTTTTGCAGAAGCGGAATGGCTGTCAGGCTGGCTGGCACTAAGGTTTTTAGATCGCCCCGCGGCAGCCTATGGTCATTTCCAAACGATGTTTAACAACGTGACAACACCCATCAGCCGGACGCGCGGCGCCTATTGGTTAGGCCGAACCGCACTTGCGCTTCAAGATGAAGACCTGGCCCGGTATTGGCTGCGCCGCGCGGCGGGCATGCCGCACCGCTATTATGGCCGCCTTGCCGCTGAGATGCTCGATGAACCACCAAGCGTTATGGCGCTTCGCGTTGAAGATGTACGTCCAGCAGAAGCCGATGCTTTGTACGCCGCTCTGTTGGACCGCGAGGATGCGGTCTATTTGAGGCTGCTAAAGGAAGCAGGCAGAGATGATCTGGTCGGCGTTTTTATCTCAGACATCGCCTGGAAGCAGACCGCTCCGGAGGATGTGTATCTCTTATCGCGCTTCGGCGCAGCTCTTGGGCGGCCCGACCTGCCTTTGAAAGTGGCCAAGAAGCTGGAAGCGCAGGGCATTGTTTATCAAGATGCGGGCTACCCGACGATTGCGCTGAGCAAACGGTTGAAAGAGCTCGCCCCACTCATGCACGCGATTGCCCGGCAAGAAAGTGTGTTCAACCCCACTGTTGTGTCCCGGGCAGGAGCGCAGGGGCTCATGCAGCTGATGCCTGCGACCGCCAAGCGCACAGCGCGCAAGCATAATCTACCGTACCGGTTCTCGCGCCTCACAGAAGACCCCGCCTATAATATGCAGCTGGCAAGCCACTACCTAAATTTTTTGGCGGAGACCTTTGACGATACCGTCCCGCTCATGGTGGCAGGTTATAACGCTGGGGAGAATGCTGTTCTGCGCTGGACGCGGGACTATGGGCTGCCGCAGGATCAAGATGTCGATGCGATCGATTGGATGGAGCGCATCCCCTATAGCGAAACCCGCAATTACGTACAACGAGTGCTAGAGGCTTTGGTTATTTATCAAGACAAATTGAGCCCGCAAAATGCGCGAACGCTGCATGCCATTGTCGGCAGCACGGCGGGCGTGGCAGGCGGCCGCTAAGCGAAAAAAGCTCCCTCGCAGGGGGAAGCGAGAGACCTTTTTGCAAGAAACCGGCGAATGGCCGGTCAGGGAGAGCGTGCTGCTATTATTCCCAGCGGCGTTCTTTCATTTGCGCCCGGCGGTTTTCCATTTGCGCTTTAAATTCCTCGCTTGTCACAGCGCCGCTGCCATCGGCGTCCAGGGAAGCAAAATGCTGCTGCTGGGCGGCATTGTGTTCTGCGAGAGAGATATTGCCATCTTGATCTGTATCGACCCGGTCAAGGCGCGCTTCGCCAAGGCCTTTGCCGCCGCGTTTACGGCTGCGCTTGCCCTTTTTTCCGCCTCTGTCTTCACGCTCTTCCATCGCAGCAGCTTTGGCAGCTTCGCGCTCTTCAGGCGTCACCAGTCCATCCTCATCGACATCCATGCGGGCAAAACGTTCATCGCCGCTTTTTGCAAACTCTTCAAAGCTCACAGCGCCAGACTGGTCCGTGTCGAGGTGAGTCATCATTCGCTCAAAGCGAGCTTCGCGGTCACCAGAGGCAGCAAGAGCCATAGTTGAGCCAGTAAATAAAATAGCGGTAGCGCTTAAAAGCGCAATGGTCAGGGATTTTTGCATTGGTTTATGTCTCCAAACGTAAAAAGGTGCAGTGCGTTGGCCTTACCCCTCCTACGTGCTTGGCAAACAAAACCCTTCGCTCGGACACGTTATTTTTTTAGTTTTTCTGCACGGTCTGCTAATTCAGCAGATAAAGGCGGGTCTTGATCAAGACCAAAATCATCAAGCCAAGCTTTGATGGCCGACAAAACCGCAACCCGCGAGAAGCGCTTTTGATCGCCTGGAACAACGATCCAAGGCGCGTAGTCTGTATGCGTTTTAGCGAGCATATCTTCTATCGCAGCGGTATAGTCTGGCCGCTTAGCGCGGTTTCGAAAATCATCCTCAGTGATTTTCCAGCGTTTATGCGGCACTTCGAGGCGGCCTAAAAAGCGCTCAGCTTGTTCGTCAGGACTCACATTCAAAAAGAATTTGATGATGCGCGACCCGTTATCGACGAGCGTTTTTTCAAACTGACAGATCTCCTCATAAGAGCGTTGCCAGGCCGCTTCATCGCAGAACCCTTCGACGCGCTCGACGAGAACACGGCCGTACCAACTGCGGTCAAAAATGGCGACTTCACCATTGCCAGGAAGACGCTTCCAGAAACGATAAAGATAATGTCGGGAACGCTCATGGGCATCCGGCGCAGCGATGGGCCAAACTTTATAGCCGCGCGGGTCCCAACGGGCAGTTAAACGCTTAATAGCGCCGCCTTTTCCAGCTGCATCCCAGCCTTCAAAGACGATGATCGCGCGCCGCTTCTCCGCCATCAGCGCGTTATGCAGCACCATCAAATCGGTCTGCAGCGCCTTGAGTTGCTCTTCATATAGCGGCTTTTCGAGCGACAGGGAGGTCGGGATTGTGCCAAGGTCAGCGCGCCACGCACCTTGATAGGCTGGATCAACAATGTGATCCGGCGCTATGCCTCTACCAATGCTTGGAGCGTCAGCCACCGGACCTGTGGATCGCAATGCGGTCAGCTATAGCAAGGTCAGCATCCACGTTTTCGCCACCAGCAAGGCTTAGCCCAAGGTGAGACCACACTTCTAGCAGTGCATCGCGAAGCGCTAAGATCAGCGTTTCATCATGAAACGGTGTTGGCGTAATGCGCAGCCGCTCGGTGCCCCGCGGCACTGTGGGATAATTGATCGGCTGAATATAGATATCGTGCTTTTCCAAAAGCCGATCACTTGCAGCCTTGCAGGCAGTTGGATCAGCAACCAACAACGGTACGATATGGGTCTGCGTCGGCATAACGGGCAGCCCTGCTGCGGTCAGCACCTCTATTGTTTCTGCGACCTGGCGCTGCTGCGCTTTGCGCTCAATTTGAGATCGTTTGAGATGGCGAATGGATGCCGTCGCCGCGGCTGTAATGGCAGGCGGCAGTGCGGTCGTAAAAATAAAGCCAGGCGCATAGGAGCGAATAGCGTCCACCAAAGCAGCGCTGCCAGTAATATAGCCACCAAGCGTTCCGAACGCCTTTGCAAGCGTGCCTTCAATCACATCGATCCGGTGTGAAAGTCCCAGTGCGTCTGTCATCCCGCCGCCGCGCTGGCCATACATGCCAACCGCATGAACCTCATCAATATAGGTCAGGGCGTTATACTGGTCTGCTAAATCAGCGATCGCTTCTATCGGAGCGATATCGCCGTCCATGGAATAAACGGACTCAAAGGCGATTAGCTTGGGGCGATCAAACGGTTGCTCTTTTAAAAGCGCCTCCAGATGCGCTAGGTCATTATGGCGGAACAACTTTTTCTCGCATCCTGCACGGCGAATGCCTTCAATCATTGACGCATGATTGAGCTCATCTGACAAAATCAAGCAATTGGGTAGAAGCTTACCCAGGGTGGATAGCGATGCTTCGTTTGAAACAAAGCCAGAGGTAAAGACAAGCGCCGCTTCTTTTTGATGAAGATCTGCCAGCTCATTTTCAAGGCTGACAAGTGGATGACTTGTACCGCTGATATTGCGGGTCCCCCCGGCGCCGGAGCCCGCTGTTTTTGCCGTATCGCACAGCGCGCGTAGAACATCAGGGTGCTGGCCCATGCCTAAATAGTCATTAGAACACCAAACCACGACGTCTTTTGCGTCATCACCATCCCGGAAAACGGCGTTTGGGAACGCGCCGACACGGCGTTCAAGGTCTGCAAAGACCCGGTACCGATTTTCGTCTTTGAGCTGCTTTACAGCTGCGTCAAAGTAGGTTTGAAACTTCATGTCGTTTCCCGTCCGGCCCAAAAGGCACTGGTCGCCTCCAATTGCCACCATATCCGCCGCTGGCTATACCCCTTTTGCCGCGCTGCTTTTAAACTGATTTTCTCGCTATGAGTTATTTAGGTCATTTGACGTTACTAAACACCTACACGCAGCGCACATGTAAGATGGCAAGGCACATAGAACCATGTGGCTGTTTGCCTCGCACGCTGGAGAATGCTCAGACGTCTTATCGCCCATCAGGTCCAGAACCGAGGACGCGCGTACGCGTCTCTTCTAACGCCGTATCGTAGGCCTTCAACACCGTTGAGAGTTCTGTGCACCCATTCACGCACAAGCGCCTCAGTCGGTTGATATTTCTCTCTGCCTCAGACAGGTCGCCGAGTGTGATGAGATGAACAGACTGCGCTTCAAGGGCAGAAAGGTTGTTTGGATCGATTTTGACTGCGGTCTCAAAATAGCGCTTGGCAGACTTTGGGCGCTTGAGAGCAGCTTGTGTTTGGCCAAGGCCGACATAAGCATCAACGCTGGCCGGATCAGCGACAATTGCGGCTTCATACAGCCGGGCAGCCCCTTCTAAATCACCGTTTTTGCTTGTCTTTTCAGCTTCGGAGACCATCTGCTGGGAGATTTGCACCGGCGGCTTTGCCGCAACGCTGGGAGCCGCAGCGAGGCTTATCGCAGCTGCAATCACAAACAACACTCTCATATTCACTCCCGAGCCCACTCAATTCATCATTGCTGAAACCGCATGGTTCCGCAGAAAAAACCGTCACAATCGTGCATTGGCGGAGACAATAGCAGCCATTCCTTAATATTGGAAAGCGTATCAGGCATTTTTTTGACGCACCCACTCAGCAGCGCTTCATAGGCGATTGGCGACAGGCCATTTTCTTGGCTAAGCAAGGCAGATAATACGCCCTCGCCTTCCTGCGGCAAGATTGAGCATGTTGCAAACGTCAAACGCCCCCCTTGCCGCAGCAACGACACACCAGCACGCGCCAAGGAGAGTTGTTTCTGCGCAAAACCTTGTATGTCTTCAACTGAATAGCGATAGCGCAGTGCCGGATGGCGGCGCCATGTACCGCTCGAGCCGCACGGCGCGTCCACCAAGACCCAGTGCGCTGCGCCAGCGATTTTCGCTAGGTCTGGCGCGTCCTGGTTTGGGTAGGCTGAAGGCAGCGTGATGACGTCAATATTGTCCAGCTTCGCGCGCTCAGCCCTTAGCTTTAGCTCAGCCAAGCGTTTTTCAGAGACATCGCAGGCAACCACTTTGACTTTTGGATGCCGCGCTGCAATCGCGAGCGCTTTGCCGCCAGCGCCTGCACATAAGTCCACAACCGTCGATCCAGGCGGCGGGGAAACCATGAGAGCGCAAAGCTGACTGGCTTCATCTTGCACTTCGGCAAGACCGTCCTCCACCCAGGACATCTGTTTTACTTCATAAGCTTGCGGCAGCACCACGGCGCCCAGGGCGTATGCCCCAAGGATCGCCGCATGCCCGGCCTCCTCTATCAGCCCGAGAAGGGTATCGGCCTGCGTGGTGTTTTCATTGGTCCGCAGCGTCAGCGGCGCGCGTTCATTCGGTGCTGGCAATACCGTTTCCAAGGCATCGCCGTAACGTTCACAAAGCGCTTGAAAGACATCTTCTGGGACGTTTTGGACGGCATAATCAGGCAGTGTTGCGCGCGCTGCGTCCATGCGCCCAACCGCTGTCATTTCGTCAATATCCAATCGGTGCGGCCCGTAGGTGCTCGCGCCAAACAGATCAATAAGTCCCTGCCCGTTCAGCACAGCAAAGCCCAACGCATGGCTGCGAGCCACGGGCGGCAAATGAACAGCTTCGGCAAGCCAGCGTGCCCTGCCCCAGTCGCGGAGCATATCAAACAAAAGCGCGCGGACCGCCCGGCGATCTTTGCTGCCGGCATAGCGCCGCTTTCGAAAATAGCCGCGGATCAACTCATCAACCGGCAAGCCTTTCTGGCGGTTGCTTTCATCGACCTCATCAAGCAGCTCAATCGCCGCCTGCAGGCGTGCATCGGGGGTCATGGACCCGCTTTAACCGTTTGAGGGATAATTAGGACTTTCCCGCGTGATCGCAACGTCATGGACATGGCTTTCGCGCAGCCCTGCGTTGGTGATGCGAATAAAGCGCGCACGCTCATGCATTTGCGCAATCGTGCCAGCGCCGACATAGCCCATCGCTGCGCGCAATCCCCCAACCATTTGGTGAAGGACATCTTTGACAGGGCCCTTAAACGGCACTTGTCCCTCAATGCCTTCCGGCACCAATTTCATTGTATCTTTGATATCTTCCTGGAAATAGCGATCTGCAGACCCGCGCGCCATTGCGCCGACGGAGCCCATCCCGCGGTAAGCCTTGTAGCTGCGACCTTGATACAAAAAGACGTCGCCCGGTGCTTCGGCTGTGCCCGCTAAGACCGAGCCCATCATGCTCGCTGACGCACCGGCAGCTATCGCCTTGGCAACATCGCCAGACGTCCGTATGCCGCCATCAGCAATGACTGGTACGCCTTGCTCGCGGCACGCTGCGACCGTGTTTTGAACAGCGCTAAGTTGAGGAACGCCGACACCGGCGACAATGCGCGTGGTGCAGATCGAGCCTGGCCCGATGCCCACCTTAATGCCATCCGCGCCAGCATCCATAAGCGCCTTAGCGGCGTCACCGGTCGCCACATTTCCCGCAATCACCTGCACGGAGTTGGATTGCTGCTTGATCCGTCGCAGCGCTTCGCTCACCCTCTTGGAATGGCCATGCGCAGTATCTAGAATCAGCACGTCCGCTTCTGCATCAATAAGCGCTTCGGAACGGGTAAAACCGTCTTCACCGACGGTCGTCGCTGCTGCGACACGTAAGCGGCCAACGCTGTCTTTGGTCGCGTCAGGATAGGCGACAGCCTTTTCAATATCTTTCACCGTCACAAGCCCAACACAGCGATAGTGATCGTCGACCACGATGAGCTTTTCAATCCGGCGTTGGTGCAGGATTTTGCGCGCTTCCTCTTGCGTGACACCGGTTGTAACCGTGGCCAGATTTTCTTTTGTCATTAGTTCTTTAACAGGCTGATCGAGCTGCTCAGCGAAACGCACATCCCGGTTCGTCAAAATGCCAATCAATTTGCCTGGCAATCCATTTCGAGCGGTTTCCACAACCGGAATACCTGAGATTTTATGGTAGGACATGAGCTCCAAGGCTTCACGCAGGGTCTGGTCCGGCCCCATGGTTACGGGGTTGACGACCATGCCGGCTTCAAAGCGCTTGACCTGGCGGATCATCTCGACCTGCTCGGCTACATCGTTATTGCGGTGAAGCACGCCGATACCGCCCGATTGCGCCATGACGATCGCCATATCCGCTTCCGTCACCGTGTCCATCGCAGCCGAAAGCAGCGGAATATTGAGTGTAATCGACTTGGTGATCTGCGTCGCCATATTGGTCTGCGCTGGCAGGACGTCGGATTCGCCAGGGATCAGCAAAACATCATCAAATGTTAAGCCAAGAGGTAGATCAGCATTAAAGTCCATGAGGGGCAATCTTTCGCGCGGGCCGTCTTTCGATTGCAGCGCCTTATGGCATGGTGCAGCTTTGAAGGGAAGCAAGGAATTGCTGTGATTGCTATAGCAAACTTGCAATAGATCAAGAAAAGTCGACTAGATCGAACCGATCAATTTTTCGTCGGCCAGAATGTTCAAGCAACGCTTCACAGCTTCTACTTCTTCGGCGCTGGGTTCCACCTGAAAAACTGCTTTAAAAACGTCTGACATTTGAGCAAATTGAATTGCAAGAAACTGGCAGTGATTTGAGAAACAGAATCTTGCTGAAGCTTTACGAAAAATCGGAACGGCTGTTGGGCCGCTACGATCATCCTTTTCAAAATATGTGAACCATTTAACTAAGTCAGACTTAGCCGGATGCGCTATGTCGTTGAATTGGCCGTAATTCTTACCAAAGGAGTAAAGACGGCTCCTGCTAACATGAGGGATTTTACCTTCTTGCCGGTCACTACGAAGTATTTCATCAATGGCAACGAGCAGTTCCAATTCCTGTTTCAGTAAGTTGGCTGACTGAGCGTAAAGACCCTCCATTATTGCCGTACTAGTAAGCTCCACACCCATCACAAATTGTGCGCAAAAATATAGCGCTTTTTGATAATCAGTATTTCTGTCGGTATATTTTATCCCCTGAATTCTGTGTTGGTAAGAGACAACCGATGACCAAACTGAGCCGTACGCAGTGAGCAGCTTCGGAAAGCACATATTGAATTCGAGCTTTACAAAAGACCGATGGCTAGCGTGCCTTTCGCGCCATAGATTTGGTAACTCACTGAAATCAGTTTGGTTGTTTTCGTCGGCAATGGTCATAGCACTTCCAACTCTGACTGGTTGCCTATCCACGAAAGCTTAGCGCGACGACGAACCATTCCGATGAGTCAGCGCGTGAGCTTGGCGGTTTGACATGTTTGACCGTCTTAAACGTCTTGCGCATTTGGCCGAGCAGAGCGTGATCCGTTCCCCCGCGCTGGACTTTTGCTACAAAGTTTCCGCCTGGCCTCAGCGTGTCACAAGCGAACATAAAGGCAGCCTCACACAGGGCCATAGTGCGCAACGCGTCCGTTGATTTATGGCCAGTGGTAAATGGGGCCAGATCGGAGAGCACGAGGTCGACGGGGCCGCCAAGCATGGCTTTCACCACGTCATCCGCGCCCGGGTCCATAAAATCCATTTGTTTGAAGATGACGCCGGCAATGGGCTCAATATCCTGCAGATCAATGGCGACCAATTCGGTGCCCTTTTTGGTCGTCGCAATATACTCAGACCAACCACCGGGTGCGGCCCCAAGGTCCACAATCCGTTTTGCGCCGGCGAGGATATTAAACTCCTCATCCAAATCAATGAGCTTGAATGTGGCGCGCGAGCGGTAGCCTACGCGCCGGGCTTCGGCCACATAGGGGTCATTGAGCTGGCGTTCCAACCAGCGCGTGGACGATATTTTGCGCCCGCGCGCCGTTTTCACGCGCACTTTCAGACCGCGGTTCCGGCCCGCAACGTTTGTTGTGGTTTTTTTCTTACTCACCCGCTTAGCGCAGCTCTTGCTGCATCAAGGTACGCAAGATGCCTTCACGAATGCCGCGATCAGCAACGCGCAATTGATCGACCGGCCAATGCGCTAGGATTGCGTCTAATATTGCGCAGCCAGCGACGACTAGATCGGCGCGCTCTTCGCCAATACAGGGCCAGCTCGCACGTTCTTCAATGGAGAGTTCGGCAAGTTGGCGCGAAATACGCTGGGTTTGTCCACAATCAAGCCACGACCCATCCACCACATTGCGGTCATAACGTTCAAGGCCGAGCTGCACGCTGGCAAGCGTGGTCACTGTTCCGGACGTACCAAGCAGCTGAAAATGCTCCTGATCCTGGCCTAAATCCTCAGGGCATCGCGCGCGAAAGGCCGTCAGCGCTGCTTTGACCTTGCCGACCATCTGGTCATAAATGCTGCAACCAAGGGCGCCAGTGCCATATTCTTCAGACAAATTCACGACGCCGTAGGGCAAGCTGACCCATGCGCCAATGGAGACGTCCCCTTCCCCGCGCTGGCGCACATGGATGACTTCTGTACTGCCGCCGCCAATATCGAACACGATGGCATCTGCCACCCGCCTGCGCAGCAGCGTCTGGCAGCCAAGAACCGCCAGCCTTGCTTCTTCAGCGGGGGAAATAATGTCGAGTGCGAGGCCGGTTTCATCGAAGACACGCTCAACAAAATCATTGCAGTTTTGAGAAATCCGGCAGGCCTGGGTCGCCACGTGGCGCGATAACGACACACGGCGACGTTCAATTTTATTTGCGCAGACCTTTAAAGCCTCAATAGTACGATCAATGGCATCGTCTGACATGCGTCCGGTTTCGACCACGCCTTCGCCCAAACGCACAACGCGCGAAAAGGCGTCAATCACGCGAAAGCTATCACCATCGGGCTTTGCAATGAGCAAACGGCAGTTGTTGGTGCCAAGGTCGAGAGCGGAGTATAACGGCGTACCGCGAAAGCGGCCTCGTCGGTATCCACTGGCGCCTTGGTGAGCCTGCGTCCGCTCCGGCACGCCGGACGGATTTCGGACATCAAGAGACACAGACATAATCAATCAAGCCTTATTACGCTTTTTGAGACCACGGTACGTTTCTGTGATCCGGACTTGGCTTCACTGTAACACGGCAGTCACAGTTTGCAATATGGCTGGATTGGCTAGGCGCGCTAGCCTTGGTTTAGTGCTGCATTGATGTACTTGAGTAGATGAACCGTGGATGGATCGGCATTGGCAGGCGTAACCGCATCATTGCCGAAGCTGTTTTCTAACGCTTTCGCCATTTCTTTGCCGAGCTCAACACCCATTTGATCGAAGGGATTGATGCCGATTAGGGCTGCAAACGTGAACACCCGGTGTTCGTAAAACGCAATCAGTGCGCCCAGGCTCGCCGGGGTTAGCGCGTCCATCAGTATTGTGGTCGACGGCCGATTGCCGGGGAAAGATTTCGCTACGGCCAATGGGTCATCAGCGGCAACGCCGAGCTTTTGCGCAGCCTGCTCAGGCGTGCGCCCAGTCATCAAAGCAGCGCTTTGGGCCAAGCAGTTGGAAAGCAGCAAATGGTGATGATACATCTCGCTGTGCTGCGGCCGCGCGCAGACTATAAACTCGGTCGGCACCACATGCGTGCCTTGATGTAGCAGCTGGAACACAGCGTGCTGCGCGTCTGTCCCAACCCCGCCCCAGACGACCGGGCTCGACAGACACGCGAGCAGCGCCCCGCCGGACCCAACATGCTTGCCATTGCTTTCTGTTTCCAGCTGCTGAAGATAAGACGGTAGCAGCGCAAGCCGTTGGTCATAAGCAAATGTCGCCCGGCTTTGTGCGCCCAGCCCATTGGCGTAAGCTAAGTCCATTAGCGCTGCAATTGCTGGTACGTTTTGCGCGAACGGCGCCTCGCGAAAATGTGCATCCATCTGCCCTGCGCCTGCCAAAAATTCGGCGAAGGCCTCATAGCCATAGGCTAGAACGGCAGGCACGCTGACGGCAGACCAGATGGAATAACGCCCGCCCACTGCTTCAGGGAATGCAAGGATTTGTGACTTTGGAAGCCCATATGCCTCCGCCTTTTGCGGCGATGCTGTTACCGCAACCATCTGCGCGCGCGGGTCTGTGACGCCGGCGCCCGTCATCCAAGCCTCTACCGTGGCTGCGTTGGTAAGCGTTTCTGCTGTGGTAAACGATTTTGACGCCAACACGACAAGGGTCGCGGCGGGATCGCACTGCTCTAACACCGGCATCAAGGCTGCCGCATCGATATTGGCCACGACATGCGCTTTTAGCGCAGGCGCCAGACCCATACCGGATAAAGCCTCCAGCAACATCTGCGGCCCAAGGGCCGACCCGCCAATGCCAAGATGGATGAGGGATGTATAGGGCTTGCCTTCAGGCGTGCGCACCTGCCGGCTCTCAAACGCCTGCGCAAAGTCTTCGAGCGCGCGCGCTGCTGCTTTGACTTGGCTGGCGAGCTGTTGATCGCTGAGCCAGTCCGCGCCATCACCGCGCATGGCGGCATGAACGGCGGGGCGTTTTTCGCTGGCATTGACAATAGCGCCGCTTAATAGCGCTGCCCTGGCTGCCTCAAATTGCATACTCTCAGCTAGGCGCGCCCCAGCGCTCAGGACATCTTGCGTTACATGCAGCTTGGAGACATCAAACAACAGGCCAGCAGCCCGAAAACTTAACGCATGCGCCCTGCTTTCATCGCCTGCGAACAGGTCTACCAAACCAGTGTCTCGCGCGGCGCGCATGGCAGTTGACAGTTCAGACAATGACGGTATCGACATGGAAGAGCTCTTTCTCAGCTGGCCCGGCTAATGGAGCTCAAGGCCTAAAAGGTATGGGCAAATTTGCAATGATTATTGCGCTCATTTGTTGCGCAAAAACTGAAAAATAGTTGCATGCACGGCCCGGGCCATACATTGGAGGGGCATGATGACCTGGCATAGAACACCCAGAGACATGCTCCATGGACGCTGAAGCATCCGGCGCTCTTAAACCCCCGCGATTAGCCCAGCGGCTTGGGCTTTGGCTCGGCCTCGCCGTCAGTTCGGCTCTATTGCTCATTGGCCCGCCATCAACAGTCGGCGAGCCGGCTTGGCATGTCGCAGCGCTCGTGTCTTTGATGGCGATTTGGTGGGTCACCGAAGCGATCCCGATTCCAGTCACCTCGCTGCTCCCCATGGTCGTGCTGCCGATGGCTGGCATCTCCTCTATGAAGGCCGCGGCCGCGCCTTATGCCAGCCCCATCGTGATGCTGCTGCTTGGTGGGTTCATCATCGCCAAGTCCATTGAACGCTGGAACCTTCATGAGCGGATCGCGCTGCACATTGTTGTGCGCGCTGGCAATCACCCAGCCGCGCTTGTGGGCGGTTTCATGGTCGCCGCGGCGTTTTTGAGTATGTGGATTTCCAATTCCGCAACCACGATTATGCTAACGCCGATTGCCATCTCCGTGGCCGCAGCCGTTCTCGGCAATGGCGATGTCAAAGGCGCACCCTTTACGCTGTCGTTGCTGCTTGGCCTCGCTTATGCAGCCTCTATTGGCGGGCTGGGGACACCGGTCGGTACACCAACCAACCTTATCGTCATCGGTTACTTGGCCGAACAAACCGGCCAGGAGATCAGCTTCGCGCAATGGATGCTGATCGGCCTGCCCGCTGTCTTCATCATGTTGCCAGCAGCTTGGATTGTGGTGACAAAATTTGCTTTCCCCATAGAAACGGATACGGCGCACCAAGGCGCTCAAGCCATCAAGCACCGGTTGCTGACTTTGGGCGCGATCACCGTTCCTGAGAAACGCGTGATGGTCACCTTCGCGTTGATTGCCCTCGCCTGGATCATTCGCAAGCCTATCAACACATTGGCTTTTTCAGGCTTTCGGCCTTTTGAAGGTTTGTCTGACCCCTTGATTGCCATTGCTGGAGCGATCGCCCTCTTCATGATCCCGTCCGGCGCGAAAGGGTCGCCAAAAGTACCGCTCCTCAATTGGGAGATTGCCCAAGCCATTCCCTGGGGCGTTATTTTGTTGTTCGGCGGCGGCCTATCCCTTGCGGGCGCCATTACAAGCAGCGGCCTTGCCGCGTGGCTGGGCGGGGAACTTGCCGCGCTCACAGATTTATCTCCAATCGTGATCATGCTCGCCCTCACCGCCTTTGTGATCTTCGCGACGGAAATATCGTCCAACGTCGCAACGGCCTCTGCCCTCCTCCCAATCATTGGCGCGATTGCCTCTGCAGGGGGGAGCGATCCCATAGCCTTGGCCATGCCCGTTGCGATGGCCGCGAGCTGCGCCTTTATGCTGCCAATGGCGACGGGACCAAATGCCATTATTTTCGCAAGCGGTCAGGTGAGCATTGCCCAAATGGCCCGCGCGGGCATTCGCCTGAATTTGGTGGGCGTGATCCTACTAACGGGGCTCAGTTATGTTTTGGTGCCGCTTTTGTTTAGCGCCTGAGGTTACGCCGAGGCGGCAAGAGGTAGCGCAAAACGATCCTGCGCCAGCAAATCGGAAATTGCGGCCGCCGACATGGGCTTGGCCAAATAAAAGCCTTGGATAAGGTCACAGCCCATTGCCACAAGAATATCGAGCTGATCTTGGGTTTCAACGCCTTCTGCCGTAACGGTCAGCTGCAGCGCGTGTGCTAGGCCAATCACAGCTTGGGTCACTGCCATGGCTTGCTCGTTTTCTTCCATGGCGGCCACAAAGCTACGATCAATTTTTAATGTGTCGAACTTATAGTCACGGAGATAGCTAAAGCTCGCATATCCCGTCCCAAAATCATCAACGGCAAGCTTTACGCCAGCGGCTTGCAGATTAGGGATCACATTCTTCAACCCATGGCCAGCTGAGAGCAGCACCCCTTCCGTGATCTCTAGCTCAAGACGGCGCGTGTCGAAATGAGCGCGTTCTGCGGTTTTCAAGATACCATCCACCAGATCGGGATTTTTGAACTGCCTTGGGGAGATATTCACGCACAAATCGATGTCGTGCCATGCCGCCGCATCTTCGCACGCCTTTTGCAACACCTTGTGCCCAAGCTCTAAGATGAGGCCGCTGTGCTCTGCAACGGGAATAAACTGGCTCGGCGAGATTTTACCACGCTCAGCGTGCTCCCAGCGCGCCAGCGCTTCAACGGCGACGAGCTCTGGAAACTTACCATATCGCATCGCAAATTTCGGTTGGTAGAGTACGCTGATCTCATCCATGTCCAGCGCGCGTGATAGCTGCGTCTTGAGCCAATTCGTCTCGTGCAGTTCTGCATCTAGGGCGTCTGAATAAACAGTATACTGCCCGCGCCCTGCACTCTTGGCGGCGTACATGGCAATATCAGCGCGGCGAACAAGCTCAAGCGCACTTTCAGCGCTGTCAGTGGAAGGCGCAATGCCGATGCTGGTGTTCACGAGTACGCTGACGGATTGAAGATGGAACGGCTGGGACAGGCTTGTGATGACGGCGCTTGCCCGGTCTCTCGCGCGGCGCAGGGCTCTACGGCCACGCACAATGATTGCAAATTCATCACCGCCCATGCGCGCCACCAAAGTGCCGGCGCCGCTAACATCTGCCAGAATATCGGAGACTTGCATGAGGAGCACGTCACCAACATGGTGCCCGTATTGATCATTGACCTCCTTAAACCCATCCAAATCAAGATACATGACTGCGAGCTCGTCATCGCGCGTATCTGCTCTTTCCAGCGCCACCTCGAGCTGCTCCATAAAATATGCGCGGTTGTAAAGACCCGAAAGCGCATCTGTGATCGCGGTCGTTTTTAGGCGGGCTTTGAGCTTTTCGGGGATGAGGATGGCAACGCAGATACTCGCGAGGAAGAACATCAGCAGCCCTTCCAAAATCGCGATGCCCGATAGGCCGCCATTGAGCGAAGAATAGTCACCTGCCGGACGCGTGATCAGCGCGCCAATGCCTGCAACCAGAAAAACGGAGCCATGCACGGCAAAGACAAACATGAACAAGTGAAAGGCAAGAAAGCGCGTGCGTTTCCAGGCGCGGCGAATATCGACACATAAGAACGCGCACAGCACCGCCGCAACCAGTGCGTTGGTGACGAACCGAGGCCATAGCAACGGTTCAAAGAGGGCGAAATAGACCACCACGGCGCTCTGGAATCCGGCGGCTGCTAGCAAAACGCCCCAGCGCTGAGGCCAATCAAACAGACGCCGCAGGCCCATCCAATAGCCGATCACGAACCCCAAGAAGCCCCAGGCTGGCAACACCACTGTCAACAAGGGATGCAGCTGTCCCTGCAGGACGAACATGTATGTGCTAAAGCAGCAAAACAGATTTGTAGTGGCCCAGATGAGGAGGGCTTTCTCACTCTTATTATCGCGCCACAATATGATGAGGAAAATACCCATCATGAATTGTGCCAGCGCCATAACCGTATGGAGCGTTCCCGTGTCGAGCATGGCTTTTTTGATGCCTTATCTGCACTACTTCCACAGCAAACGTAACAAAACAGTCCCAATAGCTGGTTAATTGCCAAGGAGATGCATCGACTATCAACATGCGGGGGAAAATGGTGAGTCCGACAGGGTTCGAACCTGTGACCTACTGATTAAAAGTCAGTTGCTCTACCAGCTGAGCTACGGACCCGCATTTTTTGGGCTGACAACGGCGACCAAGCGCCTGCGCAGGCGTGCATATAGACAAAGCAGCTTGCTCCATTCAAGTGTCTTTCGCCTTAAAATGTATTTTCCCCACCTAGAGCGGCGGAATGTCGCCTGCTTCTTGCTTAGCAGCGAAGTCCTTTTGGAAGGCCTCAAAGCGACCTTGAGCGATAGCCGTGCGCATCGCGGCCATCAAATCCTGATAGAAACGCAGGTTGTGCTGCGTCATCAGCATTGCGCCCAAAATCTCTCCTGACTTTATCAAGTGGTGCAGATAGGCGCGTGAGAAGCGACGACATGCTGGGCACTGGCAGGACTCATCAAGCGGGCGAGGGTCATCGCGGTGACGTGCATTTTTGATATTGATAGCGCCGCCCCAGGTAAATGCTTGGCCATTGCGCGCGGAGCGCGTGGGGAGCACACAATCAAACATATCAATGCCGCGAGCGACGGCGCCCACGAGGTCGCTAGGCTTGCCAACACCCATGAGATAGCGCGGCCGGTCCACCGGCAGCATGGGCGCAGCAAAATCGAGCACCCGCAGCATCTCTGCCTGCCCCTCCCCCACGGCGAGGCCGCCGACGGCATAGCCATCGAACCCTATTTCACGCAGAGCATCACTGGAGCGCTGCCGCAGATCTTCAAACGTACTGCCTTGCTGAATACCAAATAGGCACGCCGCTTCGGCATGAGCGCCGCCGCCATCAAACCCAGCACGCGAGCGCACAGCCCAGCGCATGGAAAGCTCCATAGATGTTTCGGCCTGCGCGTGCGTTGCGGGGTAAGGCGTACACTCATCAAACGCCATCACAACATCGCTGCCCAAGTCGCGCTGGATCGCCATACTGCTTTCCGGCGTGAGAAGATGCTTGCTGCCATCGATATGGCTGGCAAAGGTGACGCCCTCCTCCGTCATCTTGCGCAAATCTGTCAGGGACATGACTTGATAGCCACCCGAATCCGTTAAGATCGGTTTATCCCAGTCCATAAATTTATGCAGGCCGCCAAG